>JAZRYX010000035.1:0-4317 GCA_045600945.1 Lachnospiraceae bacterium | reverse complement strand
CAGATGATATCGCACCGGTAAATTTTCCATTAAGGCAGATATTAGATGATCATTATAATCAGGCTAAGAGCTATATCGAACGACTGCAGGCAAATCTTCCATACGGAACAGCAAGGAAGACGCTGGCCATCCGCGAGAACTTATACTTGATTTGAAAGGAAACCATCGGCTGTGGCCGATGCCTTTGAATTAAAAATTCCCACGGTGGCAACAGGTTTCTTTTGACAAAACGAAGCACACCGCGTACATTGATGGAAATAAATCAAAACATTTTTTCTTAGAATGAATTCTTAGGGAACTCCCCATTTATTTCCAACCAACAATAACTTTACGCTATCATCATTGATTATATCACTTGAATGAAAATCATCATATATGGTAAGATGTTTTTCGAGGGGAGATGTTACAAGCAAATACAATTAAATAAAACGGGGTTAAAAACTGCTCTTTGTATGCCAACACTAGGAGGATGAATGAATAGAAAAGCATACGAAGAACTGGAGTTTACGGATGATTTCATGTTTGCGAACATCCTGTACAGCAACACCGAACTATGTAGGAAGTTAGTAGAATTACTCCTCAACAGAAAAGTCACCCGGATCAGTGCGATAGATTATCAAAAGACCATTGATATACGATATGATTCAAAGGGAATCCGGCTGGATGTCGTGGTTGAGGATGATGAGCATAACACCTATGATCTAGAGATGCAGATAGCTACAGTAGAGTCTCTTCCGAAACGTGTCAGATATTATCACAGCATGATGGCACTGGACCAGATACAGAAAAGTGAAGATTATGAGAAATTAAATCCGACCTATGTGATCTTTATCTGTAAAAACGGAATCCGAAAAGGACTTAACAAAGCTATATACTCATTCCGAAACAGATGCGACGAAGACTCAAGCATCGAACTTGGAGATGAGAGATACACGATACTGCTCAACGGAGCATCAGAAGATTCGGACATACCGGAAGAAATGAAAAGTTTCCTGCGATATATAAGAACCGGAAAAGATGACGGAACGAGCGGATTAGTAACAGAAATAGAAACCGATGTCAGAGAGGCACGCACACATGAGAGATGGAGGGCGCAGTATATGACACAGCAGATGAGAGATATGGAAAATAGAAAGATCGGCAGAGAGGAAGGTATCCAAGAGACCATCAGATTGATTGCAAAGGTAAAAACAAAAGACATTTCTTTTGAGGAAGCAGCCAAGAGACTTGATATCTCCGTAGAAGAAATCCGACATATGCTGTCCTGAATCAAACATAGTAAATGGCGCATTAGCGAGGGTACTAACTCTCGCCGTTTTTAAATGAAATTTCCCTCAATTCATGAGGCCCGCTGATTAGCGGGCCTCTGAATTTACATATTCTTCGGGTCATTGTCCCCGTCTCACCAATAATCGCCCTACGGTGACAGTTATTTTGTCCAATTGCTTACCCTATCGGTGCCTAATGATGGCCACTGACAAGGCTCTTTAAAATCCATTAACCCCTTGATTATTATGCGTTTCCACAACAAAAAAGAGGCCCGAATTATTATCCGTTGACCTCTTATACTATTTCCTATCGGGCTATTTTATTTGTCACCGACAGGGTGTTTTATTTGATACTGGTACAGTCATACCCGAAATTCTTTATCTGTATATTATTATCTCTCCAATTTTCTTTGACCTTTACCCAGACCTTCAGGTTTACTTTCTCTCCGGTCAGCTCCTCGATATCGATTCGTGCCGAAGTGGCGATACGCTTAAGCATTAAGCCGCCCTTGCCAATGATGATCCCTTTATGCGAATCCTTCTCACATACTATAGTCGCATCGACATCGTACATGCCATCATCACGCCACTCAAATCTGTCTATGACGACAGCCACCCCGTGAGGAATCTCCTCAGACATATATCGCAATGCCTTCTCACGTATCATCTCAGCCGCTATCTGTTTGACCGGCTGATCGGTTACCGTATCCTCATCAAAGTACATGGGGCCCTCAGACATAAAACCAAAGATAACTTTTATTAATTCATCACAGTTGCTACCCTTCTCCGCACTTACGGGAACAATCTCGCAGCCCGGCAGCAGATCATTGAACTTTGCCATTATCGGCAGCAGTTCCTTTTTATCCTGCAGAAGATCCGCCTTGTTTATGACAATGACTATCGGTTTTTTAACATTCTTAAGCTGCGAAGCGATGCTCCTGTCTCCGCCGCCGATGAAATCGCTTGCCTCTACTACCCAGAGTATCACATCGGCATCACCGATTGAATGATTGGTCACATCGACCATATATTCTCCCAGTTTGTTTCTGGCCTTCTGCATGCCCGGAGTATCCAGAAAGATTATCTGCCCGCGTTCATCCGTATAGACCGCCTGTATCTTGTTTCTGGTTGTCTGCGGTTTATCGGATGTTATCGCAATCTTCTGACCGATAATTTTATTCATAAGCGTGGACTTACCGACATTCGGACGTCCCAGTAATGTTACGTATCCGCTCTTCATAATCAGCCGATTCCTCCGAGAATCGCACCTGCGATAAGTGCAACAAGTGCAGCTGTGCAGAATACATACTTACCAAGCGGATAGAACCACTTGCCTATCGGTTTCGTTGCTCCGATATTTACCTGCTCCTCTGCAAATTTCTTTCCGGCAACCCAGAAGAACATAATTGCTGCAAGAAGCGCGCCTACCGGACAGATATAAATGGAAACAACATCCATCCACTCTGATGTAATCGCCTGAATCATGACAGCCACTATGCATCCTAAACCTACCGATATCATAGTTGCCCATACCCTCTTAAGCTTGAGTTTTTCCTCAAGGAATGCGGTGAAGCACTCATAGAGGTTGATGATAGATGAAAGCCCGGCAAAAAGAACTGCTATGAAGAAAATGATACCGATTATCCTTCCGCCCGGCATAGCATTGATAACATTTACAAGATAGATGAACATAAGTCCGGGACCGCCGCTCTCAAGAGCTGCTCCTGATGTAGCCATTGCGGGAATGATAACAAGTGCCGCAAGAAATGCCGCAAGTGTATCAAATATCGCAACGTTACGCGCCGAAGTCGGTATATTCTCTTTGTCCTGAAGATATGAACCGTAGATAACCGAACCGTTACCTGCAACTGATAATGAGAAAAATGCCTGGCCGAAAGCAAATATCCATACCTTCGGATCTGCAAGTCCTGCACCGTTAAAAGTAAAGATATATCTGTATCCGTCGCTTGCACCCGGAAGTGTCGCTATATAAATCGCAAGAACTGCCAAAAATCCGAAAAGAAGCGGCATCATGACTTTATTGGCTCTCTCGATTCCGCCTGCGATACCGCATGCCAGGATGGCAAATGCCAGAAATGCCGCGATGATAACCCACGGAGTTGCTCCGTTTGCGGATGCAGTTGCACCGAATGTACCGCCGATGACATCCATATCTGTTCCCATTGCCGAAAGTTCTCCGGTAAGAGACATAACAAAATATTTAACAATCCATGCAAAAACAACCGTGTATCCGATTGAAAGTCCCATAGAACCGATAATCGGAATCGCACCTATGATCTCACCTGACTTTCTATTTCCGAATCGCATCTGTGTACACATTCCGAAAGCTCCGACAGGACCTGCCTTGGCAGCACGTCCGAGCGCGAACTCCTCAATAATACCCGTAGAACCGATGAGTACCACGAATATAAGATACGGAATGATGAATGTAAGACCACCGTATACCGAAACAAGCATCGGGAATCTCCACAGATTTCCCATGCCTACTGCTGAACCTATACAGGCCAGTATGAATCCCCAACGGGACTGAAACCCGTCTCTTCCGTTTTCATCAAATGCCATAATTTCCCCCTTCTGAAAACAATGCATACCGCAGACCCTTTAATTTGTCAGACGTCATTCCGTCAAATAAAAATCCCGGCTGCAAATAAATGCTGCCGGGACAAGATATCATAATCCTGCGGTGCCACCCTGCTTGACGGTCCATCAACCGCCCTCTCAAAATGTCACTACCTCCGAAGGCCCATTCAGTCCTGCGTCCATTGCCGCGCTCTCACCGCCCGCAGCTCGCTCATAAAGGATTGTGCATGACCTACTCACTCTCCATCAACGGTATATATAGATTCTATGTACTTTTTATCAAAATGTCAACTGAAAACTATAGTTTGATGAAGTAAAGGAATTGTCAGTTATAGAAAAACAGAATGGTCCCAAAGATATGATCTCAAAATTAATGTTAAGACATTCTACATCCTTAACTGAATTATAGCAAGACTTAAAGCAGACTTATCTGTTCCCGTATGGCAAG
>JAZRYX010000034.1:0-2655 GCA_045600945.1 Lachnospiraceae bacterium | reverse complement strand
AGTTTTGCCCCATCATTTTCCCATGCTTTTGGCGGGTAGTCTTTCTCGGTTCTCCATGGGCAGTTATTAAGCATCTTTGTAATTTTCTTGTATCGCAGAGCGGTATCTGCAGCGATATGAATATCTGCAGACAAATATGCTTTTTCATTTTCTGTATATACCGAAGGCTTACCTATTGTTATCATACTAATATCCTCCCTGTGAAATGCCAGAACTGATGCTACAGTCTTGTAATGAATAAGTTATTGCTTTTTGACACATAACTATTTAAAAGATATAATATTTTATGCTTATGTGCAAGACATTTGCTATGATCAATTTTTGTATAAATATCGGGGTTTGGAAATGAAGAAAAGCTATTGCGAAACTGAAGAAATTCTGGAATATGTCAGACACCGTCTGGAAGAATACGGCGTAGCCGCAAAAGCAGTAACAGCTGTTTCTCTTTGTGTGGAGGAGATTCTGTACAGATATTCCCAAACTGCAGCATCTGACACTCCGGTTCTTTTCGAAGTGCGCAGGAATTCCCGGGAACTTTCTGTTATTGTAAGCATTTCAGGAGAGGAATGTCCACTCAGTAAGAATGAAAATGACTATTCGATTCTTGATAAAATAGTTGAAAAAATGAATTTTAAGTTTTCGCACAAGTACGCATCTGGGATGAATACGGATTATCTTGTCGTTGAAAAATACTCCCGCACTCTGGGAGATTTGAAATTCTCTTTACACTATATGGGTAAAAGTCGAAAACATCTCTTTGGGGGACTGGCAACTCATATAGTAAGCATTTTAGCCAATCTTGTAATTCCGTATCTGTCAGGCGTTTTGATCGTAGCTTACACGAATAATACAATCCAACAGATTATTTTTGTGGCTGTGTCCATCACGATTGCCCGCTGCATTTATATTGTTTTTTTCAAGGCAACGAATATCCTGTATAGCAAGGCATCCTTTAATATGCAACATTCAATTCACAAAAAACTGATTCAAGAACTGTTTTTGGTGCAGGATGAGATCCTTGATGAAAAAGGCACCGGACCTTTTGTTACGATGATTAACAGTGATTCTGATATCATTTCCAATGGATTGAGTACTATTGCTGATCTTTTTTCCGAAGGAATGTATTATGTCGGAGTCTTGATAGCAATCTTTATTATCAATAAGGTCGCATTTATCATGGCACTGGCTCTTATTATTGTTTTATTAATTCTTGAGAAAATAAGAGCACATTATCTGGATATTGATAAGAGAAAATCATACACCACTCTCGATAGGACATCCGGAATGGTTTATGACATAGTGAACGGTGTAAAAGAAGTTAAAAACCTGAATGCGGAAAAATGTATAGAAACGCAATATATTGAAGCTGACATAGAAAACACCCGCAATAATGATCAGCGAAATACCCGGACACAGATTCTTTCTGCCTTAAACAATGTCACTATGTACATTTTCTTCGGGGCAGTTCTGATATATCTGGGAAAGGCTATTAACTCGAACCGTTTGGAGCCTGCTTATGCGCTTGTCCTTTTTAATTATTTCACCATGATCGGCATCCCGGTGATTGCGCTTGTCCAGCGTGCAATCGATTTTGCAAAGGACTATAATCTGGCTTGTGAAAGAGTCAGAAATTTCCTGGAAGGATCTGAGTATTCGAGAGAAAGCTTCGGGAATACAATTTCAAAGAAGATTAACGGAGCAGTTGATTTTCAAAATGTTTCATTCATTTATAACTATAATAATCCTCTTGAAGCAGATAATCCTGTTTTGAAAGGAATCAATCTTCTGGTTCATCCCGGAGAAAAGCTGGCACTTGTCGGCGCGAGCGGATGCGGCAAGTCAACTACTTTAAAACTTGTGAACAGACAGCGGGATTGCACCGGAGGTGCGGTTACATTGGACGGAATAAACACAATGGAATATGATAAGGATACGCTCCGGGGAAATATATCCGTTGTCAGTCAGCAGCCGTACATTTTCAATGCAACGGTGAAGGAAAACCTGCTCTTTGCCAAACCGGATGCAACTATGGAGGAACTTGAGGGAGCTTGCCGTAAGGCCTGTATTCTGGATGATATACTAAGGATGCCACGCGGCTTTAATACTGGACTGGGAGAAAAGGCTATGCGTCTTTCCGGCGGGCAGGCTCAGCGCCTGGCTATTGCCAGAGCATTCTTAAAAAACACACCGGTTCTTATTCTGGATGAGGCCACTTCTGCATTAGATAACATTACACAGAAAAGTATCATGGATAATATCGCACAAAGCAACCAGACAGTTATGATGATTGCACACAGACTGTCTTCTATTAAGGATGCAGATCGAATCGCAGTGCTTTCCGATGGCAAAATCATTGCAGAAGGAACTCATAAGGTACTTATGGATTCCTGTGAACAATACAGACTTCTTTATCAATCAGAAAACAAAGCATAGCAAAAAGAACGAACCTTGTTGAAAATATGCCTACGAAGGAAGATAAGCAGATGAAAACACCGTGTAAAAACGGAGGATGAGATTCGACGAACTGGAAAAGTTAATCGCTGCAAGAAGAGACTCCGCCCCGCTCATACTTAATCTGGGCGGACACTATGTTCTTCCACAGGAGGACACCCAGGGAGCATTGAAAAAACTTTGTGAGCGAGTAACACGCCTGAA
>JAZRYX010000033.1:0-2262 GCA_045600945.1 Lachnospiraceae bacterium | reverse complement strand
CGTGAAGGTCCGGTGGACCTTCGCGCGAACCCGCATGTGTAAAACCTTGCGCAGGCGGGTGAGTATACGTCTCGCACTCATTTAACAAAAAAAGAGATAAGTCTTTCGACTTATCTCAGACTGAAGACAAAGTAGTGGCGGAAGCAGAGCTTCCGCCGCCTTTTTTACCGTTATAATCGTTTTTTTCTTCTTTTGAAAGGATTACTGCCTGTATTCAGGCCATCTCCAATCCCCATTCTTCCTTTATTCTTGCTAACTTTTTTAAATTCATGCACGCGTAAGTAAGCGCGACTTTCATCTGCATCCGCGCTTTTCCATACATCTGTGTATATCTGAATCCATGGTTCTCTTTTGCCGTTCCAAAGATTCTTTCTATCGTTTCTTTTCGGTGAGAATAAACTTCCCGCATTCCTTCGGTGTATCTTATATCCTCACACATCTCCATGTAATCTTCCCATACATGACGTGTTACAAGTTTTACATGATTTCTGCTTGCTGTGCACTGGGATAAATAAGGACATGTGGCACATATATGTCCGCAGCTTTTGTATTCACGATATCCTTCACGATTAGTGGTACTATAACGAAGTATCTTGTCGTTAGGACATATATAACAGTCATTGTACTCATCATACACATAGTCCCTTTTCTTAAAGAACCCATCTTTGGTCATCGGACGTCTGTATGGAAACAACGGTTTGATGCCGTCATCAATCAAAAGCTTCGCTATTGCAGGGTTTTTATACCCTGCGTCCATTACTATCGTTGAAACATCTGTATCTTTTATCTTGTCATATAAACCTTTAAATGTTCTGCTGTCGTGTTCATTTCCTCTGTTAACGGTAAAATCAAGAATCCATCCGTTCTTGTCACAGGCTGTTTCTATGGCATAGGCGAAAACATTCTTATGCTCGCCCTTATGGAACCATCCGCTTTCAGGGTCTGTGGTGCTATATTTAACTGTTTTATCATCAAGCGGAACATCATCCGTATAATCTTCAAACTTGTCTGAAGAACCGCCGCCCGGCTTATGGTCATCATCATCTTTATCTTTTAGCGGCTTCTTTCCATGCGCCTCGCGGTCGGAATCTATCTCTTTTCTGAGCATCTTTTCATAGAAGAGCGCTTCTTCGTGAGCTATGCGTTTCTGCATCTTTTTGTTGTTGGCTCTGGCTTTGACGTGCGTGGCATCTACAAATATTTCCGAGGGATCAACAAGCCTGAATCGATAGCACTCTTCAAGGATGTGCTGGAAAATCTGTTCAAACAGATCGGTATCTTTAAATCTTCTGGTATAGTTTTTTCCGAAGGTCGTAAAGTGAGGTACGTCATCATACAATTCAAGGCCGAGAAACCAGCGGTACGCCATGTTTACCTCTATTTCCTTTATTGTCTGGCGCATACTCTTTATTCCGTACAGATACTGAATCAGCGGAATCTTTATAAGTGTAACCGGGTCGAGACTGGGGCGTCCCATGTCAGGAGAATATTTATCCTCAACAAGTTCATATATAAACTTCCAGTCAATCGCCTTGTCAATAATTCTTAAAAGATGGTCCTGCGGAACAAGATCATCTATGCAGACAATCTGCATCTGTTTTCTAACTTTTTCGTTTTCCTGTGTCATCATAAGCCATAACCTCGTACTATTATTATAGCACAAAAGCATAGTTATGTAAACCAAAAGGAGCAAAAAGAAAGCCCAAGGCTAAAAAACCTTGGACTTTGTCTTCAGTCTGAAGCATAAGGGACATTAATGCCCCTTATGCTTTTCTCTCTTCTTTTGCTGTTTCAGTTCAAACATACGCAGTTTTTCCGCTTAGCTATTTATTCTTCGTGTCTTCTAAGTTCATATATTACGACAGACATCCATTCTCCATTTATTGTTTTCATCAATCGTTCCCTGTATCCAACCTTGCGGAATCCAAGCGCTTCATGCAACCTGCAACTTGCTTCATTTGTAATATAAATATTTGATGTTAATGACCAGAAACCGTGTTTTTCGCTTTCGTCAATTTCTTTTTGCAGAAGTAATCTGCCGACGCCCCTCTACCCAAATCCCGCTTCCTATGCTATACTCCTGATAAAAAACATCCGAACGGAGGCCGCCTGTGGAAACGCTGCAAAAATCCCGCTTTCCGTGGAAGGAATTTCTGAAAAGCATCGCCGCCATCACCATTCCGGTGGCGCTGCAAAACCTGCTCACCACCACCGGCAGTATGCTGGATACCATGATGATCGCCGCGCTGGGCGAAAACTACG
>JAZRYX010000032.1:0-8424 GCA_045600945.1 Lachnospiraceae bacterium | reverse complement strand
TTCAGGCGTGTTACTCGCTCACAAAGTTTTTTCAATGCTCCCTGGGTGTCCTCCTGTGGAAGAACATAGTGTCCGCCCAGATTAAGTATGAGCGGGGCGGAGTCTCTTCTTGCAGCGATTAACTTTTCCAGTTCGTCGAATATCACATCGAGTTTTTCAGGCCAATGATCTCGATTGAGTAAGTAGAAAGTATAACCATCTGACAGCATACCGCGTTGCTCCATCGCCTGGATTTCTTCGGGATACATGCCGTATACCAAATCATGTGGGGAGGCAAAACGCATATTGATCCGAACGATTTTTTTCGCCTCGGGGCTCAGACGGCGCAGCATTTCGGCCTGTCTCTCACTATCGTAAACAAAATAACGGCAGCCGAGATCAGACATCCGCCGAATCTCATCCTCCGTTTTTACAGGGAGAGAGCAGATCATATCTCCAGGCTTTACACCCAGAGAAAGCAAATATTCCATCTCGTCGGCGCAAACAAACTCAAAACCTGCACCCTCAGCGATCAGCGCAGACAGCGTAGGCGCTTCACCATTGGGTTTTGTAGCATAGTACAGCCTGTCTACCGGTAGTACAGAACTCATAAGCCGGTAGTTTTCGACAATTTTCGCAGGATATGCAATAAAATACGGTGTTTTCATCTGCTTATCTTCCTTCGTAGGCATATTTTCAACAAGGTTCGTTCTTTTTGCTATGCTTTGTTTTCTGATTGATAAAGAAGTCTGTATTGTTCACATGAGTTTATCAATTTATCATGAGTACCTTCTGCAATGATTTTGCCATCGGAAAGCACTGCGATCCGATCTGCATCCTTAATAGAAGACAGCCTGTGTGCAATCATCATAACCGTCTGGTTGCTTTGTGCAATATTATCCATGATAATTTTCTGTGTAATGTTATCTAATGCAGAAGTTGCCTCATCCAGAATAAGGACCGGCGTGTTTCTTAAGAATGCTCTGGCAATAGCCAGACGCTGAGCCTGTCCGCCGGAAAGACGCATAGCCTTTTCTCCCAGTCCTGTATCGAAGTCATGTGGCATTTTTCGTATATCATTCAAAATACATGCTTTTCGGCAGGCTTCCTCAAGTTCCTCCATAGTTGCATCCGGCCTGGCAAAGAGCAGATTTTCTTTCACCGTTGCATTGAAAATATACGGACGCTGACTGACAACGGATATATTTCCACGGAGTGTATCCTTATCATAGTCCATTGTGTTTATTCCATCTAACGTAACCGCACCTCCGGTGCAGTCCCGCTGTCTGTTCACAAGTTTTAAAGTAGTTGACTTGCCGCATCCGCTCGCGCCGACAATTGCCAGCTTTTCTCCGGGGTGAACCAGGAGATTGATTCCATTCAAAACAGGATTATCTGCTTCAAGAGGATTGTTATAGTTATAAATGAATGTAACATTTTGTAAATCAACTGCTCCGTTAATCTTCTCTGAAACTGTATTTCCGAAGCTTTCCCTTGAATACTCAGATCCCTCCAGGAAATTTCTTACTCTTTCACAGGCCAGATTATAGTCCTTTGCAAAATCAATTGCTCGCTGGACAAGCGTAATCACCGGGATTCCGATCATGGTGAAATAATTGAAAAGGACAAGTGCATAAGCAGGCTCCAAATGGTTCGAATAAATAGCCTGTCCCAGATATATCAGAACAATCCCGAAGAAAACATACATGGTAACATGGTTTAATGCAGAAAGAATCTGCGTCCGGGTATTTCGTTGATCATTGTTGCGGATATTTTCCATATCAGCTTCAATGTATCGAGTTTCTATACATTTTTCCGCATTCAGGTTTTTAACTTCTTTTACACCGTTCACCATGTCATAAACCATTCCTGATGTCCGATCGAGAGTGACGTATGATTTTCTCTTATCAATATCCAGATAATGAGCTCTTATTCTTTCAAGAATTAATAAAACCACGAGAAGGACAAGTGCCATCAAAAATGCGACCCTGTTGATAAGGAGGATTGCTATCAAAACTCCGGCATAATACATACCTTCGGATAAAAGATCAGCAATGGTACTCAATCCATTGGAAATGATGTCAGAATCACTGTTGATCATCGTAACAAAAGTTCCGGCCCCCTTTTCATCGATAATCTCATCCTGTACATTAAACAGTTCTTCAATCAGTTTTCTGTGAATTGAATGCTGCATATTAAAGGCTGCTTTGCTATACAGGATATTAGTTGCCTTAAAAAAAATAATATAAATGCAGCGGGCAATCGTGATGGACACAGCCACAAAAATCACCTGTTGGATTGCATTATCCGTGTAAGCCACGATCATAAGGCCTGACAGATACGGAACTACAAGATTGGCCAGAATACTTACTATATGAGTCGTCAAACCTCCAAAAAGAAGTTTTCGGCCTTTACCCATATAATGTAAAGAGAATTTCAAATCTCCCAGAGTACGGGAGTATTTTTCAACGACAAGATAATCCGTATTCATCCCGGATTCATACTTGTGCGAAATCTTAAAATTCATTTTTTCGACAATTTTCTCAAGAATCGAATAGTCATCTGCATTCTTACTAAGTGAACATTCCTCTCCTGAAACACTTACAATAACAGAAAGTTCCCGAGAATTCCTGCGCACCTCGAAAAGAACCGGTGTGTCAGATGCTAAAGTTTGGGAATATCTGTACAGAATCTCCTCCACACAAAGAGAAACTGCCGTCACCGCTTTTGTGGCTACGCCGTATTCTTTCAGACGATGTCTGACATATTCTAGAATTTCTTCAGTTTCGCAATAGTTTCTTTTCATTTCTAAACCTCGTCTATATGCAATACAAAGTGTTATTTCCCGAATCCGCTGTCGTAGCCGTAACGTTCATTTTTCATCGGTACTGTAATGAAGTGCTCTGCTTCATCCGTACAATCCCTAAGCTCAGGATCAGGTTTATGTATATCATAGGACCGGATCAGAGCTGCTTCTTCAACTGTAAGCAAGCCTTCCTGTTCCCAGAGATCACAACGCCTGTCGCGGCTTTTGTAATAGGACTCAGGATGGGTGACAGGATTATTTGTAGTAGGGGCATTCAAAATACGGGTCAGCATAAACATTTGGTTGACGGTCAGATCCTTTGGGAGCTTGCTGAAATAATAAGCCGATGCAGAGGCTATACCATATTGACCGCAGCCAAAGTAAATAATATTGATATACATTTCCAATATTTCATTTTTACTGAGTACACGTTCTGCTTTCACAGCGAGCAGCATTTCCTGCAGCTTTCTCCATAAAGTCTTATTAAAATCAAAATAAAGGTTTTTTACCAGCTGTTGTGTAATGGTACTTCTGCTGGTAATCATTTTTCTTACTTCAATGTTAATTTGTATGGCTTCTCTTATTGCGTCTATACAAATACCGTGATGTTTATAAAATTCTTTATCCTCGGATTCTATTAACATGGATATGAATCTCTCAGGCATACCATCAAGAGCACAAAAATCAGCCTGCTGTTGCAACAACTGATATATTTTGTCCAATGGACGTTTCGAATATTTAACAGTGACAGATATAGCAAGTACAGAAACAGTAATTAATACCACACTGATAGTAATTGCTGATATGTATAGAAACATTATTCATTAACCTTTCTGATAGATTTTGACCGCAGCCCGTATGACAGCAACAAAAAGATTGTCCTTAAAGTATACCATAATTCAAAAATCTTAGTATGTTCGCTATTCCGTTTGAGTACATTTTGAGTTCAAAAATTCCGGAAAATATAAATAATATAGCAAAATCCGGATAATATGAATAATAGAAGTACGCAGAATCAAGGAAAATACAAGGTGCAACAATACTTGTAATCCGTGAGGGTGGACGTACAGTAGGTTCAGGAAGAGTTGCAAAGCTTCTTGACTGACATTGAGTACTTAAGGAACACAAGCGCAAGCGAAGTGTGAGTTTAGTACGAAAGTCGTTACCGGGAACTTAGTGAAAGCAAGCCGAAGGCACAGCTTGAACTTAGTCTATGGTAACTACCTTAATACAATAATAAAATCAACGCTTCCGGCGATTTTGCCGGAAGCGTTTTTAGGTAAAAAAACCGGCTGCAAAAGCCGGTTCGAGTTCATTTTTTAATTTTTGTTCCAAATCAGAGATGATTGATACTCATATTTCAAATGTCTTCGGAAACAAGAAGATGAAAGACATCATTAGAGGTAAATAAGGACTACGCGTCAGAGGTTACGGCAGCTGCGAACCCGACACTTAGCGGATATACATTTACCGGTTGGACAACAACAGACGTACAGGTAACAAATGGTAAGTTCACGATGCCAGATAAGGCTGTTACATTTACAGGCTTGTGGAATGCTAATGATGGAACGGCATATAAAGTTGAGCATTACCAGCAAAATCTTTCAGGGTCAGGCTATACCCTTAAGGACACTGATAACAGAACCGGAAAGACAGGTGAAAATACTGAAGCAATTGCAAAAGAATATGAAGGCTTTAGCAATAAGACATTCAGCCAGATTACAATTGCAGGAGATGGCAGCACAGTAGTAAAGATTTACTATGACAGAAAATTTCTATACAGTAATCCGGAAAAACGGGGAAGCTTCTATTGAAACAGATAATAATGTAAGATATGGAAGTATGCCTTCGTACAATGGCCAAACCCCGACAAAGCCAGAGACTCAGCAGTACAAGTATACATTTGCCGGATGGGATAAGGATGTTACTGCAGTAACAGGTGATGTTACATACACCGCAAAATTTAATGCAGAGGTGAAAGCCCCGGCAGTTGAAGAACCGCAGATTACAGTAGATGAGGACAATATAAAGAAAAAGTATACCGGAGAGGCAAAAACAACAGCTGAGAATTTCATTGAGCAGGTTAAAGCTGACAAGCAAACAATTGTATCTGACACCGAATTAAAAGAGGCTTTGAATATTTTGAAACCAAAAATCGCATAAATTGAGCTGGCCCAGTTTGCAGAGCTTTGATAGTTCTGCAGGCTGGGTTCTTTTTACTCAAAACTGGAATTATTTGCGCAGTTGTAATTGCCGAAATTGGAAATATTAAAAAGAACCCAGATATAGAATGATATGAAATGTATCATTTTGTCAAAATTTGAGCGGCATCTTGACAAAAATGTTTGCATACAGTAACATCTTTAGTAAAGAAGGCATTCATGCCGTAGGAGGATGATCATGAAACAGCTATCACAATCCGTACTTGCACAGTATGTGAAAGAAAATCGCCGGTTAAAAGGTTTCACTCAGGAAGATCTCTGCGAAAAAACCGGATTGAATCGTGCGACTATTGGAAGGATAGAGCGCATGCAGTTTGTTCCGTCTATAGAACAATTGGAAAAACTTGCAGAAGTTCTTTCTTTTGACATTACTTCGGTGTTTGTTGAGGCTAAACCAGCAATATATACGGCTTTTAGAGGAAACTATATCGAGAACGAAGATGCTGATTCCGTTGAACATTTATTTGAAATGATGCTGGCTGCAAGGAAGCAAATCAATTTGAGAAAGGCATTAATCAATGAAAATTGAACTGACAAAAGAGCAGATAAATCAGGTTAAAGAGCTGTCCGGTGATGTCAGAAAGGAACTGGGTGTTTATTCTGATGTTCCGGTAGCAGATGATTTACGCTCGTTTCTTGAAAAAAAAGGAATTATTGTCTGTGAACAGGTATTCTCTGAAAATATTGATGCTGCTATCACTATTTTTGATTCAAATGGTGATAAGATGACTTTTATCGGTCTAAACTCATCTTTGCATTATGATGAGCAGTTGTTTGCCTTAGCACATGAACTGTATCACTATCTAACGAAAACGGGGGCCGCTTATGAAGACAAAGAAGATTTTGTAACGGAAAAGAAAGCTGATCGATTTGCGGCAGAGTTACTTCTCCCTTCTGAAGCTTTGAATAAAATTGTAGACAGCGTGGATTTGAATAAAGAAAGTCTAATTCGAATTTGGAGAATAATATCCAGGATACAGAATAAATGGTGGTTGCCATATCGAGCAATTGTAAACCGACTGAATGAGGAGGGATACCTTTCTCCATCAAGGTATGAAGAATTGTATAATTCTGAGCACAGGAATCCTGAAACAGGATATGGCCGTATTTTTAATAGCATAAGCAGGAAAAAGTTCCAGCTACTGAATTCCGTTACAGCATCAAATTCAATTTCAGATAATGTAATAGAACTTACAATTCAAAATTTTGAGGACGATATCATTTCGGAAGAAGAGTTCATTGAATCACTGGATTTATTCGGGAAAGATCCTTCAGATTTTGGATTTGAAATAAAAGCAATTAACGACGATGAAGAAATGGCAGAGTTTTTCGTAGGTGGTGAACCGTATGAAGGTTGATACACGCAAGAAAAATGAAGCTCTGCTTAAACTGATTGCTGATCCTTCAACCATAGTATTTTTGGATGCAAATATTATCATTCCACCGGATAGAAGCAGATTAGGAATTAAGCCTTTTGCTTTTGACAAATACAAGGAGTGTTGGCTGAACCCTTTATTTGAAAGCTTTTCTTCTTTGGCAGTTCATGAATCGGTAAGGGCAGAGTTTGTTGAATCTAAAGTAGATTCTTTTGTAAGTGAAAAAGAATCTGAACACAGACTTCAAGTGCATTCCACTTCATCTTTGTCTCAGGAAGAGAAATACTGCTTCAATCTCTATGTCCGGAAACTAGCACCGCATTCGGAATACTCTCCCGAACGTGATAATGCAAAAGACCGTGGTGAAATCCTGTCATTGTCCTATATGGCAACAAAGGATTATTTGTTTTTTGCGGCAAATGATGATCTTCCCAGAAGACTGATAGAAAATGCAGATGATTTGAATACGGGCCTTGAAGACATGGAGTTTATCCGTAGCTTTGATGTAATTTATTATCTTATCAAAAGCGAAAAGTATGATAAAAAAGGTTTGAGAATACTTTACAAATATCTGTATTACATGACAGCATATGAGAAGAAAACAAACCCAAGTTGGGAGGAGTTTATTTTTCAAATGGAAGAGCTTTATAAGGATGTATATAGGAGCCTTTATGACAAAAAGTAAATCGAGCAAGAAGAAAACCGCAGTAGATAGTGCAGTGAGGAATCCTGCAACGCTTTCGGATGGATGCAATCCGGAATTAGTTGTCGGAGCAAAATTTGATGGCATGTTTGAGATGCCCATTATTAAGAAACCTCGAAAAATAATTATTCCGGATGCGTTAGTACCATTCAGTAAAATGGATAAAGCCACTCCGGATGCATTTGCTGTATGCACATATGAAAACGATATTGAATTCAAAGACCTGCTCATTAATCCTGAAGCATATGTGGAGAAAATAAGCAAATATCAGGGGTTTATTACGCCGGATTGTTCCGTTTATAGAGACATGCCGCTTGCAGTACAGATTACTAACATTTTCAGATCGAGAGCAATCGGACATTATATGCAGAAACATGGTATATATGTTATCCCAAATGTGCGTTGGGGTGATGAAAGAACATATTCAACAAAATTCTTCACGGAACGAGTTGCATTCTCAGGAGTTGAAAAGAACAGCATAGTCGCAGTTGGCTCATATGGACAGCTTAAGAATAAAACCAATAGATATTACTTTGAAGAAGGAATGAAGTATATGATGAAGCAGCTGACACCTAAGGTTGTACTTGTATATAGTCAAATGCCGGAAGAAATAATAGAAGCATATCCGGAAACAAAGTTTGTTGAGTATCCTGATTGGACAACGCTGATGCGAAAGGATTAATTAATGGGAGCAGGGCAAAGCGATTTATATAAAAAGACATATGGTGATAACATTGATAACATTCCTGATGAGGCTAATCCTAATTGCAAACACTTTACATCTATGAATAAATTATCTTCTGAGACCTATAGTATTAAAATGACAGATGCACAGAAAAGTACAATTAATACGCTCAATAATACTATACGAGATCATCTGAAAGAAGAAGATTTTTCAGGAACTCGACTCGAACTAGAAGGACGACCAATTGTCGGGAAAATGGGAACCCCATTCCAACATTTTTATGAAATGAAAATATCAAGAAAAACGCTGAGTAAAGTCATTAAAAGTTTAGAAGGTTCATTAGGAAATCCTAATTTGGGAAACGCAGAAAGACTTGTGCTTCAAGAATCTTTGATAAAAGCAACAGCTTTTTTGCAACGAATCAATAACTTGTTTGAGGAATTCGGAGAAATATGATTATGGAAAAGCAATTGATAAAAGATAAATATAATCAGCATGAAATCAAGAATCAAGATGACAATCTTGTCATCTGGTATAATGAATTACTTAATAAAAATGAATCACAGATCACAAGGCTTGATGTTAATCGGATGATTAGACAGAATGTTTTAATTGAACTGGCCTTGAATCAAGCGATAATAGAGTTAATTAAG
>JAZRYX010000031.1:0-5781 GCA_045600945.1 Lachnospiraceae bacterium | reverse complement strand
AAACTCAGCACCCTCGAATCTGCCCGGAACTTTGACTTCAAGGGCTGTCTGGAGCGAACGCACAGCGCAGACCTCAAGGCCTGGGGCAGACAGAATCTCCCCGAAAACCTTGCGGCCAAACGAGTACGGATACTCAGAAATGCAGCCTGAAATCGTGACCATAAAAAAATGGTTTAACTTAACAGCCTACCTTATCGTCAAGGGTGTTGCCCTTGATTCCAGGAATAGCAAGACGCTCATCACAAAACTCCATAATGAACTTCTTTTTGTCGGTAAGCTTAACATCAGGCTTGTAAATATCTTCCTTCAAGACAGATGAGAACGATACACCAGATGCAATGATAAGCTCAATCTTTTCCTTAAAAGATAGTTTGACATCAAGGCCGTGCTTACGACAAACCATATTTATCTGAGGTTCCTTCATTTGAAGGAGAACACGACGGAAGTACTTGTCAGCGACCTCTTTGCCTCTAATCTTTCTGGCAACAGAAACCACTTCGTCCGCAACATAAATAATGTTGTTTTTCTTTGAGAGGAAGATAAGTCCCTTCTCTCTAAGTTCAGCAACAACCTCATCAATGTTCGGATTTTTCTTGATGCCGAGTACGGAATACTTAACCATCGTCATTTCATCCTGCGACAACTCAAGAGACTTCGCGAGAGTATCCAGAATAGACTGCTCATCTGATGTAATCTTTGGGGTGAAATTGCTATCCTTGTCATTGAAATATGCTGTCTTCAAACAAGCCGCATAAGTCTTGTAGTCACGGATTCTTTCTGCATCGAGGGTGGGTTTGTCGGAATTGACATCTTCCTTGAATACCTCGATAGCCTTCTTCTGCTTCTTTACCTCCTCTTCATAGAGTTTCTGGAACCAATCAAGACGCATGATGCTGTTGCCATCACGAGTAATGAGGTTCAAAAGAATATCCAACTGACTCGAAGCTTTGGCGTACTCGTCCATAATGAACGCGATAAAACTGTCGGACAGGGCCTCGAAAGCCTGAGCGACCTGAACTGCGTCAGCATTTTTGAGGTTGCTATCTGAACTGCTGAGAACAGCTTCCAGCTTCGGATTATCTTTCTCTGATGCAGAAAGGTTGTTAATCACTTTGAGGAACTGTCCCTTTTCAAGAGAGTTGATTCTCTCTAAAATCTTTTCGAGCTTCATATTGGGGGAATGTTATTTCGTTGAACTTGATTTGTCGGTTGATAATTTGTAATGTCCTAGCGTATCACAGAGAGCCGGATTCTTTTCAGTCAACCTTTTCAATTCGTCCACAACGCCAGGCTCAATGAGATGAAGGCTGTCAAGCATAATCCTGATCATCCTTTCATAGGAGAACGATGGATCGCTATATGCTATACCGAAAGCCTGTTTCCAGACCTTCAGTTCTTCCACAAGTTTCTTAGGAAGGTTAATAGGTGTATAGTCCTTTGCCATAATATTGTTTGATGTTAAGGCAAATATAGTGATTATTGCAAATAAAATAGTTGTTTTAATTAAAATAATTATAATACTACACACAAAGAAAGACTGGATCGGGTGTTTTATCGTAATTGTGACATTTTCAGTCTCTTTGAGAGATTCTTCAGTTCAGTCTAGACAGAGCACATTACTTTTTACGGTCAATTGATAATATGAGCTTTGTTTAAAAGTAAATGTATGATTTCATAGAGTATGCAGTTTCGCATTGATGTCATTGACTAGCTTATTGCAATCTGATATAAGGATATCAATATCATTGGATGATATATGAATGTACGTTCCTTTCATTTCTCGGCCATTCCTATGCGCAATTTTATGTCGATTTCTGAAATGATCTATCATTGCTTCATGCTGACCTATATCAATCGAAAAGCCAAACAGTGTTGTATTCTTGTATAATGACTTGATTGTATTCAAATTCGCATAACTTTTTGAAAGAATATATTCAATCACTTCCTTTTCATAATCAGTGCGTTTCTCACTTAGCAGAAATCGATGCAGGCATCTTTGCTTGCTCGCTTCAATAACTTCTGTAGCGTAAGATTCAAATAACTCTTTATCATTCATAACTCTCGCAAGAATGGTATCAGCGATATATGTATCAACTGAAGCGATTATCATAAGATAGACTTGCCTAAAGAGGATGTCTTGATAAATGGAATCACAAGGAATCATCTGAAATTTTCTAGCTTCTGATACCCTGCCACGGTAAGCAGAGTATATATCATCAAAATTGCACCAGAATAAGCCGGGATGGATATATCCTTCAACAAAATCCTTCTGTGCATAATATTCGGCAAAAAAAGATTGTGGATGATCATCGTCAATTTCCAAATCTGTTTCAGATAAGATTTCACATCCTTCCGGCATAGTTTCAAATCCTGCTCCAGCATTCAAATAGCTAAAGAATGGCGTTTTCACAATGATGTTGCCTTTAACGTAATATTTCTTATTCATACTGATTTTTTCAAATGTTGTCTGAAGTTTACGCGAAGCAGCATCCTTGGAATAATATTGTGCTACCGATCCTCCAACATATACAACTTCATCGTTCAGTTCCTCAAGCGCTGTCGCTATATTGAGAACACGTTCATCATTACTTCTCTGAGCCATAATCTTGAAGATATTTGTCCAACAACTCGATTGCCGTATTTCTCTCTCTTGATTTGCCTATCCTGATGGAATCAACAATAGCCAGAAGAGCATAAAAGTCCGGATCCTCAGAGACATTTTTGACTATACTGGGAAAGAGTGGAGTTATTGATTGCCCACGTACTGAACCTGACGAATCCTTCCAGACGAAAGATTCCCCGTTTGAAACTATGGCTTCCTTTATGGGAGAAGCTGAAGATGCCGTTGGTGTCCCCCTGACAATCCTACCCGGCTGAGTCGGGAAACAATATTTTAAACCATAGATAATAAAATCTCTAAGAGAAAGAATATTGATGTGCTCTTTGGTGGAGTCGACCAGTTGTGCCGCTTTATTCCTTTCCATTGCCATTGAAACCTCAGCGGCGCTGATATTCAACGATGCGGCAAGCTGTTTCCCGTTCAAGTGGCGACCGTTTCTTGATATCTTTTTCAGAAGAATTACCACGTCCTGTGGCCGCATAACGGTTTGTTTCTCAGACAAATTCATATTGCGATTCACGATTTATGAATTGCAAATCTATTAAATAAAATTCAATAAACAAAATATTTTCATGTTCCGCAGATTATCACTAATTTTGAAAATAATGGGTAAATCGTTTGAATATCCGGAAGCGAAGAGCGTGGTTGTCTGCGGTGACATCCACGGGGATTTTCATTCGCTTGCCTGTAAGATGTGCAAGCAGTATCAGATGACCGACACACTGCTCATCGTGGCCGGGGATTGCGGATATCGGCAACTTCGTTGTCAAAGCTTTGCCTCATTTCCGGATTGAATGCCATCCTGGATTTGAGTTGCTGATGGTCTTGATCCCACCAGTCGGGATTGACTGACAGACGTGTGGTCTGCCACAGATTCATCTTTCCGTTCCGGAAACAGATGATAAGCGGGAGCTGCGCGGAGCCTTTGGAGGATTTAGCCAGTGACGCCCGTGGAGAATTCAAAATTTTGTTTACGGAATAGATTGCTTAACTTTGCGACTCGAAGGCTTATCCAAGTGGACAAAGGAGGCGCGATAACTTCAAGCCGCCTCTACGGCTTCGCTGGTTCAATTCCGGCAGTCTTCGCAGAAAGTCCAAAATTATCATTATATTTGCAATCTATCACAGCATAATGATACATTTCAAATGATAACAAGATTAAGGCAATATCTCTCAGAAGTCCTTGGAATAGACGTGGTTCTAAAGAAAGACGAAGAAGTCCAAAAAAAACTTCCATATGCACTATCTCCACGCTATTCAGTATATATGACCGAAATTTTCGGGCAGAGGATTCACTTTGCCGTTGACAGTGAGACAACAACCCCTTCCGGATATGAAAAGGAGGAATCTCTTTTGAAAAGATTGGCGGGGACAGCGGTTGCCATCGTGACAGAAACTGTCACACCGGTAGATGTTCATAGGATGATTCAGAAAAGGATAGACTTTATCGTGCCGGGGAAAAGAATGTTCATGCCCTCACTGCTTACAGATATCGGCGGCAGATATGCTGTTGAGGGAGAGATGCCTGATGTGATTCCACCCCTGGCGCAACTGGTGATTCTGTTTCACTTTCAGAAGGGAAATCTCAATGGGCTTGATGCAAAGGCTATCGCCGAAAAATTCAATGCTACCTACCTTACTGCATCCCGTTCCCTGAAATGGATTGGCGAGAAAATTTCCCCTTTGAAGGAAAATGGACGCAAACTTTTATTGAATCTGCCGACGAATAAAGAGCTGTTGGCTCTGGCAAAACCTTTTTTACGCAATCCGGTTATCAAAATTATCCGGACAGACGATTCAATAACCGGAATTTATGGGGTGGCTGCCGGAGAGTCTGCGTTGGAAGAATACTCGATGATTGCCGCTGTCGGGCAATGTAAGGCAGTCGGAAAAGATGTGCAAGTAAGCATCTGCAAGGATAGCGGCGGAATCAATTGCATTGAAAAATGGATGTATGACCCGGACATTCTTGCTGAAGGTGGAATTTGCGACAAACTGTCTCTGATACTCTCTATGGCAGATAACCCCGATGAGCGCATCCATAAAGAAATTGAGAAATTAAAGGAGGCTTTGATATGATAAAAGGATTGAATAGATTTTCCGAATATTTCAGCGGTTTTGAGAATAGCTATGTTCTCATTGGAGGTGCTGCCAGCCACATTCTTGAGGACGAGGCCCAGCTTGTTCCAAGGGCGACAAAGGATTTGGATATCATTCTCGTAGTAGAAGCTCTGTCTGATGAATTTGTTGCAAAATTCTGGTCTTTTATCAAGGAAGCAGGGTATAAGCACATTCAGAGAAGTTCCCAAACGACGGAGTTCTACCGTTTCCGCAAGCCTCAAGATAATTCCTGCCCAAGCCAGATAGAACTCTTCTCAAGAATTCCCGATTTTCTAAAGACGCCGAATAATATTCATATCGTTCCCATCCCGACCGGAGAAGATTTGTCGAGTCTGTCTGCCATCCTGATGAATGATGAATACTACAATTATACCATTAGCAACAGCGACATCGTACAGGGCGTACATATTGCCCGCAGCAATGCTCTTATATGCTTGAAAGCAAGTGCCTATCTCGACTTGCAAAAACGGCAGGCCCAAGGAGAGGGGGTTGATTCGGATGATATTGTTAAACACCGGAATGACATTATCAGGCTTGGCCTCACGCATACCGCAGAACAATCATTTACTGTTCCAGAAGGAATTAAGGTTGAGCTGCACAGGTTCTTTGACGCTATTCAGAATAACCTTCCCCAGGATGACTTTATAGAGAGAGCTGGGGCGCGAGGCATAAAAGTTACTGACGTTATAGAGCGTATTAAGAAGGCATTCTATATGGGACATTTAAACTTCGCTGTTGATAAGTGAAAAAGTTCCGAATAATCGAAGATTTGGGAAAATGTTGATATCGTTAAATAATATTCCTCACAACGTACGCTTTTTCATTCGAATATCCGAGTATGTATTTGGTTCAGAAATAAACACACTTTTCTATTGCACAGACGGATGAAAATGTGTAAATTCTCATCTTTGACACTTCACTTTTGAGATATCGAAGCCCCAGACCGCTGTAGTAGCGATTTGGGGCTTCTCTGATTTTACAATTTTGTAGCTATTTCTACTCCCAGTCCTCTTTTGCCTGATTATTTTTCGTATCGTTGA
>JAZRYX010000030.1:0-19079 GCA_045600945.1 Lachnospiraceae bacterium | reverse complement strand
AGCCTGATTTGTTATTGAGAGAATGCTTATGAGCTTTTTTAGTTATAAGAACAAAAAGATTTATTATGAAGAAGCCGGAGAAGGTAAACCATTGCTGCTTCTTCATGGCAATACCGCTTGTGGTAAAATGTTCGCACCGATCCTGCCGTTGTTTATGGCAGGGTGTCATGTGATTGTGCCGGACTTTCTCGGCTGCGGACAATCAGACAGATGTGAAAAATGGACTACGGATCTTTGGTATGAATGGTCAAGGCAGGTAAGTGCTTTGTGCGAATATAAAGGCTTTGAAAAAGTAAATATAATCGGCAGCAGCGGCGGTGCTATTGCAGCAATAAATATGGCATTGGATAACCCGGAAATGGTAAACGCCGTTGTTGCAGTCAGTTTTGAGGGACTAAATGCCAACCCTGAAGTTACCGAGCAGATTCGCATGGGAAGAAAATTTGCTAAACAGAATGAAGAGTTCTGTGCGATGCTGAAAATGATGCACGGTGAAGACTGGGAAAGTGTTGTTGACGCGGATACGGAATATGTTAATAGACTCATGGAGCATAGTTGGGGACAGAAAGTTGTTCGATTCTATGACCTTGATGGAAATCTTATTGAAGTAGGAACACCGGTATAAATGATAGAAACAAACAGACTGAAAATATATGTAGCATCGCGAGAACAGATGGAAAGCTTTATTGCAGTGCAGAGTCATATCAGGGGTATGGTTACGCAACGGAAATGGTATCTGCAATAGTTGAATGGGCACTGAAGCAGCCTGGAAAAAGAAGTGAAATAAAGGCAACTAAATATAACATAAACCATAAAAATCCGTTATGTGTGGTTGGTAGAAGTGCAGGCAACTAAGATTTACAATATTCATATAAATCACGGAAATGGAGATTATTATATGAGTATTGTAGAAGTGAGGGGACTTTCGAAACAGTATTCCACATTTGAACTTTCGGAGATTTCCTTTAATATTCGTGAGGGCAGAATTACCGGTTTTATTGGCAGAAACGGTGCGGGTAAAACAACAACGATAAAAGCTATGCTGAATTTGATACATCCGGACGAGGGAACGGTTTCTTTTTTCGGAAGACATATGTCGATGAATGAGGCGGAAATCAAAAAACGGATAGGCTATTCTACAGGGACAGTCAGCTGGTATCCAAGGAAAAAAATTAAGGACATTGTTCAGGTTGTTAAAAGTTTCTATGACACGTGGAATGACGAAGCATACCGAAAATATCTTAGCCTATTCAATCTTGATGAATCAAAAATGCCAATAGAAATTTCAGAAGGCATGAAAGTAAAGTTCAATTTGCTTTTGGCACTTTCCCACAAGTGTGAAGTGCTGATCCTGGATGAGCCGACCAGTGGACTAGATACGTTTTCACGCAATGAGCTTTTAGATATATTTACTGAACTCAAAAACGACGGAGTAGCAGTGTTTTTCTCCTCACACATAATTTCTGATATTGAAAAGTGCGCTGATGATATTGTATATATTTCGCAGGGAAAGATTGTAGCAGCTACATCTAAAGACGACTTCATTGAGAAGTATTCCAACCACGGGGAAAGTCTCGAAGACACAATACTTCGAATGGAGGGAGGTGCAAGTCATGCGTAATATTATGCTGAAAGAGATGAAGCTTAGCGCATCAGGGATTGCCTATCTGTTCATTCTGTATGGACTGATGTTTTTCCTGTCAGGTTATCCGGTGCTTTGCGGAGCATTTTTTTCGACACTCGGATTATATCAGAGCTTTTTGTATGCCAGAGAAGCAAATGATATTGTCTTTTCAGCGCTCCTTCCGATTGCAAAGAAAGATGTGGTAAAAGGAAAATATGGCTTTGTATGTATGATTGAACTTTGCACGCTTCTTTTGATGACCGGAGCCGTAATCGTAAGAATGACTGTATTAAAAGATGCGGCGGTGTACCGAAATAATACTCTAATGAACGCCAATCTCTTTGCGTTGGGTGCAGCGTGGTTCATTTTTGGCTTGTTCAACTGGGTATTTGTAGGCGGATTTTTTAATACGGCATATAAACTCGGAAGACCATTTCTTTTTTATATTATTGTCGCCTTTCTCAGTATCGTCATATTTGAAACCCTACATCACATTCCGAGACTGGAAATGCTAAATGCGTTTGGCACAGACGAAATAATGTTACAGTTATCTCTGCTCGCGGCGGGAATAGCAACATGGATTATAATGACTGAGGCATCTTATCGGAGAGCCAGTATTCATTTTGAAAAGATTGATTTGTAAAGGGAGATGTTCGTATGTTGAAAGAAAATCTTGCTATGCTTCGAAATATACGTGGATATTCGCAGGAAGAGATTGCAGAAAAAATCGGTATTTCGCGTCAGGCTTATGCAAAATGGGAGAGCGGAGCAACAATTCCTGACATTGAAAAATGTAGTTTGCTTGCACGGGTGTACGGAACAACGTTAGATAGTCTTGTCAGGACAGAATCTGTTGAGGGCATCGGCTTACTGCCACCGGCTCCAATAGGAAAAAACATCTGGGGTGTTGTTACGATCAATGATCGCGGACAGATTGTTATTCCCAAAGGAGCGAGAGAAAGGTTTAAGCTTACAGGCGGAGAGAGACTGATTGTCGGGAGTGATGAACGCGGTATTGCTCTGATTCCGGCAGAGGTTTTTGAAGAAATTGTAAAAAAGGGTGTGGAGTATATTAAGGTGTAAACTCAAGCCGGGTTAAAACCATTGAAATGTTATTGGATTAAACGTAATATAGACAATATATTCGAAATCTGAACGGTGGTTCCTTTTTCGGCGGATTGGCCATATGTTCAAAAAAGATGAGTTTGAAAATCATCTGCCCATGGATCAAAAGCGCACTGGGAGGTACAGCAGGAACGACTGCTTCCTGCTTTGTAATCATGGCTTATATTACGGTTATATTCCCGGCACTTATTGTATTATGCGAAAGAGGCACACGAAAAGCCTCAGAACATGAGAGATAACTTCCTCCGGCTTTATATACTCGCATAAACAGAGAATATGGTCAAATCGGTAGATATGTTTCCTTGTACCGATGACATCAATCTCATGGCTGCGAGGCATGTTGAGACGGTGGTATTGATGTCAAGGGTATTGACACTTCCCAATATACTCGGTTAAAATAAAGCCAAACACTCTGGTGAAAACAAGCCAAATACTCGGATAAAAATAAGCCAAATACTCGAATTGACGAGTGAAATAGAATCATTATAAATAGATTAAAGGAAAATGTATGAAGGAATATTATTCAAGAATATCAGATAAAGTATTGGAAAAACATTTAGAATCAAAAGGGGCTGTTTTAATTGAGGGACCAAAGTGGTGTGGTAAAACAACATCTGCAAAACATCTTGCCAAAAGTTTTATAGAGATGGATCGTCCAGATATGACAGAACAATATCAACAAATGGCAAGAATTAAACCATCTGCTCTTCTTGAGGGAAAGGTTCCACACCTTATTGACGAATGGCAGATAGCACCGGGGATTTGGAATGCAGTTCGATATGAAGTGGATCAAAGAGGAGAATTTGGACAGTTCATACTTACAGGGTCATCGGTTCCACCTATCCTTGATGATAGTATGCATACAGGAACAGGACGTATAGTTAGAATGAAGATGCGGCCGATGTCACTTTTTGAGTCCAAGGACTCTACCGGTTCTGTGACTTTGGAAGAATTGTTTTTAGGATATGATATTTCAGCGGTAGATAATCACAATATAGATGATATTGCATATCTTATTTGTAGAGGTGGATGGCCATTAGCTATAAATGCATCAAAGAAGGTGGCACTTAAGCAGGCATTTGATTATTATGATTCTATTGTTAATGATGACATATCAAGAGTAGATGGGATTAAAAGAGATTCTGAAAGAACAAAACGTTTAATGAAATCATACGCACGTAATGTTGCTACGCAGTCTTCGCTTGAAACTATTAGAGAAGATTGTCTTGTAAATGACGCGGATACATTTGATAAAGAAACATTGTATTCATATATAAGTGCCTTGAAAAAAATATTTGTAATAGAAGACTCACCGGCGTGGAATCCTAATCTAAGATCAAAAACAGCAATAAGAACAGCTGATACAAGATATTTTGTGGATCCTTCAATTGCAACAGCTGCGCTTGGATTAGGACCGGAAGATCTAATAAATGATTTGAATTTTATGGGGTTGGTTTTTGAAAATCTCTGCGTGCGTGACTTGCGTATATATGCGAATTACTTAGATGGTGATGTGTTCCACTATAGAGATAAATCAGGATTAGAATGCGATGCAGTTATTCATCTGCGTAATGGTCGATATGGACTTATTGAAGTAAAACTTGGTGGCGATAAATTAATAAATGAAGGGGCGGAGAATTTATTGAAACTAGCTGCAAAAATAGATTCAGATAAAATGAAGGAACCGGCATTTATGATGGTGTTGTGCGGAGTTACATCTTTTGCATACAGAAGGGAAGATGGTGTATATGTGGTTCCGATTTCTTGCTTGAAAGATTGAAATAGAACAATAGAGATCAGACTGAAAAGATGGATCCGCAGTCATTACTCCGGCTTTCAAAATGAAAACCATTTATCAGCTCCGGAATCTTTGGAGGGACCCTAAACAATCCGGCTGGTGAATCTGCGAAGCAGTGCCTGAGAGCATATAAGAAGTTTATTGCAGAATAAGATAATAGATTGTTGACATGTAACCGATAGGTAACTATAATGATGTGGTTGCCTGTCGGTTACTTTGCGTAAGGAGGAAAAAGATGATTTCAGATACAAAAGAAAGAATAATGATAACAGCACTGAAAATGTTTTCTGAAAAGGGATATGAGGGGACCAATCTGCGAGAGTTATTGGCAGAATTGGGTTTTACAAAGGCCGCATTCTATAAACACTATGAAAGTAAAGAAGAACTCTGGAATGCTGTGCTTGATGAGATGTGCACTTATTATGAAGATCATTTCGGATCCATAAGGAATATGCCTCCGATTCCGCAGAGTACTGATGAATTAAAGAAGCTTACATTGAAAATGCTGGATTTCACTATGCATGACGAGAAGATTATTATGACTAGAAAACTGCTTCTGACAGAGCAGTTTCACGATGATCGCGTACGTGCATTGGCTACAGTGCATTTTAATCTAGGTCTTGAATCAATGTTTAAAATCATCTTTGAAGGAATGATGAAGAATGGTTCACTGAAGAAGAATGATCCGGCTGTGCTTGCATTTGCTTTTACGTCTCCGATATCATCTCTCATTCAGCTGTGCGACCGTGAGCCGGAGAGAAATAAAACTATTATGAGAAGAATTAAATTATTTATCGATCATTTTATTTCAGTGTATGGCGATTAGAAGGAGTGTTACAAAATGTGTACAAGCATCATCTCCAACAGGAGAAAAACAATAGTCGGATGGAATCTTGATATTCTGGATATGAAATATCGCGTAAGAAAATCTGACGCAGGAATTTATATAGAAATCAATGATATTGCGGAAGGGTGGCTTCCTCTGTTTGGCGCAAACAGAAGAGGTGACTTTGTCGGAATGCCGACCTGCTGGCCATTTGATGAAAGAAGTAATCCGGTTGGTTCGGGTAATAATGTGATCATGCTTGACATTGATCTTCTTACGGAAAAGAAAACACTTCAGGAAATCCGTTCAATCGCTGAGGAAGAACCCATTTACAGCGTACCGGGTGTTACATTTATGTCTTCGCTGTCTGATAAGGATGGCAATGTGCTGCATATCATTCCGGGACAGGGATATAAGTATTATGAAAAGCCGAAATATCAGGTACTGACCAATTTTTCACCGTTCAAGATGGACAGTGAAACACATCCCTGGATGGGATGGGACAGATATCATACTGCAAAAGAAATGCTCGAGCAGGCATCAGACGATTTTGATGTTAAAGATTGCTTTGCTATTCTGCAGAAGGTTTCGCAGGAGGTCTGTCCGACAGTTGTATCAATGGTATTTGATGTCACTGAAATGAAGGTGTATTGGTGTGAAAACCGTCAGTGGGATAACATACAGAGGAAGTTTTTTGCTTAAGATTTAAACAGTAAATGCTGTTTGAATAAATATTATTTTAAGGAGAGTGCTTTTTGATCAAGTATCCTATTTCTAGGAGGATAAAAAATGAAAAATGACTATATAATTCGTTTAGAGAAAAAGGAAGATTACCGCGAGGTAGAAAACCTTGTAAGAGAGAGCTTTTGGAATGTATATCGTCCGGGCTGTCTGGAGCATTATGTGCTTAAATGCTTAAGAGATGATAAGGATTTTGTGCCTGAGCTTGATTTTGTGATGGAAAAGGACGGCAGAATCATTGGACAGAATGTATTTGTCAGAACTGTAATTAAAGCAGATGACGGAAGAAACATTTCCATCATGACAATGGGACCGATATGTATTACACCGGAGCTTAAGCGAAAGGGATACGGAAAGATTCTGCTTGACTATTCGCTTGAAAAGGCTAAGGAAATCGGCTGCGGTGCAGTCTGCTTTGAAGGGAACATTATGTTCTATGGAAAAAGCGGATTCACTTATGCAAGTGAGTATGGAATCAGATACCACGGACTTCCGGAGGGAGAGGATGCATCATTCTTTCTGTGTAAGGAACTGATTCCGGGATATCTTGACGGAATCACCGGAGTTTATGCAACACCAGGATCTTATCTTGTTGATGAGCAGGAAGCAGAAAAGTTTGATGCTGAGTTTCCGTTCAAAAAGAAGCTGAAGCTTCCGGGACAGATTTTCTAAACGGAAAAAGGCAAAGCGGAGGGGACATTGAAGTCCTCTTTGCCTGCCTGAAACTTTGTAAAACAAAGAAATGGGAAGAAAAGAAAAGTAGTCAAAATTAATGAAAAGATTATTTGTTATCTGTTTATCTGTAGTAGCGATAATGATTATCGTGACTGTCGCTGCATTTACATATAAAGCAAAATACTGCAAAACAGGAGACAAAGCCATTTCATTTTTCTTTGATGGGAGAAAACCAGAGGTTAAGAATGATCCCTATGAGATTCAGAAGCTGACAGACGGTATGAATAATCTTTGCGGATTCGATGATGAAAAGCGGATTATCGAAATCTACCAATCTTATGCAAATGTGCATGACGTGACTAACACTGAAAAACGGGATGAGATAATAAATGAACTTGTAATGCTGTACGGAAGTAATCATTTTCCTTCCGTCGATTCGAAGAATAAAGTCGATATGGTTAGCAGAGAGTACCTGACAGAGTTCTGCAGAAAGGTAAGTAACGACGAAGCAGGGAAATGCACTTTGATAGCCGTGGATTCTCCGACAAGATTAATCAGATACGGGTTTGATACACAAAATGGCAAGGTCACAGTCTATAAGACCTGGTATAAGTTTGATGCAGAGAATATCGAAGTAATCGACAATATAGTTTTTGAAGCAGATGAATGGAAAGTTGACGATGAATACATTATGTTTTCGGGTGGCTATTATTCAGATATGATGTATGCACTTACTATGAGCGATGGTCTAGAATATGATGCAATCAGAATAGCACCACTCGATTCGAAATGCCGTGAACTTGCAAAAACTGATCCCTTGAAAATAGGATATAAAGCCAATAATGTATTTCTGGTTAATTGGGATAGGAATGATTATTCCGAACTGGATGCAGATGATATTATCGGATATCTGTGCGAGCAGAGTGTTATCAATTTAGACAAGTATGTTTGTGAAGAGGATGAGTTCGGGAACAGAATATATTATATTCCGGAGAAAGAATATGAAGAAGGTGTTCAGTCAATTATCGAGATTGACGGTGATGAACTAAAGAAAAAATCCACATATAATCCTGCACTTAAGACATATGCATTTCGACATAGAGGTGTGGCAGAAGCAGAGGTACCGGATTATCCATATATTGAGGTCATCGAATATGAATTGATGGGTGACACGAAAACCCGCCTGACGGTAAATGCAGTTTATCCGCAGATGCTTACGCATAATGTTCTGACAAGTGAAGTAGTCATTAAAAAATCTCAGGATGGAATAAATAGGATCTGTTCGAACAAAGTGATAAGTAAGGACGAAAACAATCTTAACTGGCATACCGACCGACTTCCGACCAGGACTGCATTTTTAGAGGATTTTATTATTTCTCAGAATGACATCCGTAGATTGAATGAAAAGGCTCTTTCATTCAAAAAATCCGACAATACCGATGAATGTATCTTTGAAAACGGTAAGATGAGAAACGGAAAGGTCTTGGAGGATTTCTATCATGAATATGAAGATGGAGAGAAAGCAGAAGCAGAAGTTTTCACTCTAAAAGAAGATGGAACCTATACAATGACTGAATTTGTCTGTGACGGAAGAAAAGTAAACACATACTTTGCTAATGTTGAAAGAAACAATGCAGATCAGAAGGGAATAACTGTCAGTTCTGTAAACATAGTGGACTCTCTAAAACTTACGGAGAAGGGATATTTTATCTATGGTCTCAGATACCTGATAGAACATGCAAGTATCAGAAATTACTGGCGCATTTATCCGTTATCTGAAGATTGTCAGAAACTGACAGATAAGTACATCAAAGGTATGGATTTCACAATCTACAATTTGTTCATATCAAACTGGTTAGAGGAAACTGCGGAATCTGTTCTTATGGATGGAGTCTTTGATGATCTCTATAGAATAGACACCGGGGAGGTGTTCAAACCGGAAAACGGCTGCATTTCTGCAAGGCTATTTGAAGATATTATGACACGATATCTTCCGGTTTCAGTAAATGAGCTTCGGGAAGCATTTTCCTATGATAGCGAGAAAGATGTTTATGAGTATAACCCTGTTTATCCGGGAACGCCATACATACCATTTGGAGAAGTCATCGATTATCAGAAAAACCCTGACGGAAGTATAGATCTTACTGTTGATGGTGTTTGGCCTGATTATGACTCTGATTGCGGATTTAGATGTTATGTTAAAGTGATGCCATGTAGTGATGGGAGTTTTATGTACTTATCAAATCAAGTCGAAGCGGTGGAATTAAGAATTCCCAAGGTAAATAGATATTAAATAATTAAAAAATGGTATAATTAAAAAAATAATTGTTAAGGGGGTATTATATGAGTAAAATTTACACAAACGCTGTTATTCACACTGAGGATCCCCAAAATCCTCAGGTGGACACTGTTGTTATTGAAAATGGTAAGTTTACTTATGTAGGAAAGGCTGAGGGTTATTCAATCAAACCCGAAGATGAAGTTGTCGATCTCGGAGGCAAATTTGTAATACCCGGTCTTATCGATTCACATCAGCACTGGGGACTGCCATGTGTATCCGGAGGACCTAATGCCAATCCAATGCCATTTATCGTTACAGAGAAGATTGAAGATGCCCTTGCTCAGCTGGATGAATTTGTTAAGACATATCCTGATTTTACCTGCTATAAGGCTATAGCCGGTAAGAAGGAAGCCTGGGGAAGAACGCTGACAAGATATGATCTGGATAAGATCTGCAGCGATAAACCTTTTATGGTAATCGACATGGGAGCACACTCCTTTACCGGAAACTCAAAGCTTCTTGAAATATTGAATATCACTAAAGATACACCGGATCCCGTTCCTCATTTCGTTTACTGGCAGAGAGATGAAAACGGTGAGCCTACAGGACTTGGAGCTGAGTTCACGCAGGCAGCGGCTATGAAGGCAGTAAATACCGTACCTTATGAAGATATAGCAACAAACATTATGGAAATCGTTAATTACAACATTTCCAGAGGTATCACAGGCGCTTATGATGCAGGATTATTCTTTGATGATGAAAAATTCCTTGATTCACTCAAGACACTTGAAAAGGAAGGAAAGCTTAAGAACCGCGTATCCTGCAGCTATTGCATCTATCTTCCGGAAAGAGCAAAAGACGCTGTAAAAATACAGCGTGAATATAAGGAAAAATACGAATCAGACCTGATCTCGCTTGATACCATCAAGATTTTCATGGACGGAACAGTTACAGAAGCATCAGCTGGACTTACAAAGCCGTACATCAACGGAAAGAGCGGACAGGGAGGCTGTCAGCTGGAGATGGACGAGCTTTACAAACTGTTCAAGGAGGCCAATGAAGCCGGATTCGACGTACATATGCATACAGTCGGTGACAGAACGGCAAAGCTTATCATCGATACACTTAAAGAGATGGAAGAAGACGGCATCGAACTCAAGGTAAAATTCATCATCGCACATCTGCAGCTCATGGTTGACGATTATATTCCCGAGCTGGGAAAGCATAACATTTTCCTTAACCTTACCCCGTTTTGGGTACGATTCAATGAGGCTGCATATCAATCAAGTGATGTCATTGTGCTTCCTGAGGGCAGCCGCAACAACAGATACAATAGCTACTGGAATACAGGAGCACCTGTCGCATTCTCATCGGATGTTACAGTACTTCCGCATCTTGTGGGCGATGCGATGATGAAGCCGTTTGTAGGAATAGAGATCGGCATGAGACGTCTAGAAGTCGGCGAAATGGATGAGCAGTGGGTTGATGATCCCGCTGAGAAGCTCACACTTGACCAGCTTCTTACAGGATACACTATCAACGGTGCAAAACAGTGCTCGTGGGAAAATATAACCGGTTCCATCGAAGTAGGAAAATCAGCAGACATGGTAGTCCTTGATAAGAATCTCTACGAGATTCCGGTTGAAACAATCCATGAGGTTGAGCCGCTAATCACAGTTTTCAGAGGCGAAGAGGTATATAAAGATGCTATTGAGTGATTCATGTATTGAAGAGGAAAACTTATAAAATCAAAAATGAGAGTACAGAGGCGATTTGTTTTACCTCTGTACTTTTTTGCTTATCGGAACTTCAAATGAGTTGGGAAAAATGTTTACGGAATGAAAGGAATACTTGACAGAAATAATACCTCGTTATACGATGTATAGTGCAATGGGAGGTATAAGATGGATGCGCAACTGAAAAAGGGCCTTCTTGATATATGCGTTTTAGCAGCTATCAGTAAGGAAGATTCCTATGGATATAAGATTATTAAAGATTTGAAGCCTTATCTGGAATTGTCTGAATCCACTCTGTATACAATTTTAAAACGTCTTGAAAATGCCGAAATGCTGACGGTAAAGACGGTAGAGCATGAAGGAAGACTTAGAAAATATTATCATATTACCACACAGGGAAGAAAAAGAATCAGGGATTTCAAAGATGACTGGACAGAGATTTTGAAAATATACGCTTTTGTGGTTAAGGAGGATAAAAAAATGGATAAGGCAGAGTTTATACAGGAACTTCGAAGTAATCTGCAAGGGCTGATAACGGAGGGAATACGATGAGGTATTTTTCAAGAGAGGACATTGAAAAAAATATATGCATGGCTGATGTTATTGAGGCTGTCAAACAGGCATTTTCAATGATGGAAAAAGGACAGATCAATACGCCGCTGAGGACAATAATTCCCGTACGGAACGGATCGTTGTTATTTATGCCGGCGTACTCTGCAGCACTTGGGATGGCCGTACTGAAAAATGTGAATGTTTTTCCGGGAAATGCCGCAATGGGACGTTATACTACGCCTGCGGAAATTATGCTGATTGATGCCGAAACAGGCTATGCGCTAGCTATGATGGACGGAACATATATAACTCAATTGCGCACCGGAGCGGCCACTGGTGCTGCATTTGATATTCTTGCCGGAAAGAACTGTCAGAAAGGTGCGTTGATAGGAACAGGTGGTCAGGCAGAAGCTCAGCTGGATGCTATGATTACCGCCGGAAAAGTGAAAGAAGTAAGCATTTACAGTCTGCATCCGGATAAATGCAAAGCGTTCACGGAGAAAGCCCGTGCAAAATATTCCGGACAGGATATTTTCTTCAGTTGTGCAGAAAGTTCAGCTGAATGTATTAAAGATGCGGATCTCATTATTACCGTAACCACTTCCGATACTCCGGTTTTTGACGGAACATTGGTTAAAAAAGGTGCAACGGTAAGCTGCGTCGGTGCATTTGAGCCGAATAAGCAGGAAATTGATTCGACTTTGATTGCACGGGCAGATAAGATTATATGCGATTCTAAGGAAGCTGTACTTAGTGAATCAGGAGATCTTTTGATTCCGATTCGACAGGGCGTGATTACGGAAGAAGACATCTGCGGCGGACTGGGAGAGGTTATAAACGGATCCTTGCCGGGCAGAGAAAATGAAGAGGAGATCATTGTTTTTGAAACCGTCGGAATAGCTTCGCAGGACCTGGTTACTTCTGTAATGATTTATCAGAAGATGTGTGGAAGATAGGGAGGTTGTTTATGAAGGTATTACTGAATGGAAAGATTTACACCGAGGATACCAGAAAGCCCTGGGCACAGGCAGTCGCCATCGAGGGTAAAAACTTTGTATGCGTCGGCACAAACGAGGAAGTCATCCAATATGCCAAGTTTAATGCCGGTGAATATGAAATTGTTGATCTGGAAGGCAAAACAGTACTTCCGGGTCTTATTGAAGGTCACAGCCATGCTACAATAATTTCCAAATCATCATGGGTGATTTTCGGGGAGGAGACTCACGATAAGGAAGAACTGTATGAAAATATCCGCAAAGCGGCAAAGAAATATCCAAAAGAAGAAAAGCCATATTTCGTTTACAGTTCATACTGTGCAGATACATTTGGAGAAGAAGGACCGCGCAAGGAAGTTCTGGACGAAATGATTCCGGACCGCCCGGCTCGTATCAATGATGACTCCGGCCACGGTTGCTGGTATAACAGCATGGCGCTTGAAATGCTCAAGGATGAAAACGGAATTCCGCATTCTGTTTTCCCGATCGCAGGACAGACATTTTTCAAGGACGAAAAAGGAGAGTATACCGGAGTTGCATTCCAGACCGTTCAGAATGGTGACACAGGCGTATTTAAAGCCATTGGCTGGAATCCACCGCTCAGCATGGACGATGTGAACTCCAAAGAGATCCTGGACTGCTATCGCCACTGCGGCGATATCGGCTGTATGGAAGCAGCTCTTAAAGCAGATGAAGATCTTGCCTATCTTTCAAAGCTGGACAAGGAAGACCGCCTGTATCTCTACTTCGATACTACTGTGATGCTTAACAGCTGTGACACCATAGATGAAACTATTGAAATCGCGCGCAGACGTCAGAAACTGTATGAAACGGAACATGTCCGCGTACGTACTGTAAAATTTTTTGGTGACGGATCCAATGAAGCCGGAGATGTCCTCAGCCTGGTTCCGTTTTCAAATGATCCGGAGGGGAAAAACTGCGGCGACTGCAATTTCACATTTGAAGCTATGAGGGACGTACTTGTGCGCCTTAACAAGGAACGTCTCGATCTTCATGTTCACATCGTCTGTGACGGAACACTGCGCCGTATGCTGGATGCCATCGAGGCTGCTCAGGGAATCTGCGGAGATGACTGGTGCATCAAGGTTACGCTTGCGCATCTGGAGATCATGGATCCGAAAGATGCAAAACGTTTTAAGAAGCTGGGGGTTTGTGCAGACATTTCACCTCAGTGGTTCGGAAGTGTGTCTCCTGCTACGCAGGCGGTGCTTGGAGAGGAACGCACTGCACGCAGTATGGATTTCTCTCAGTTTATTAAAGATGACATCTGCTACGGTTTCTCAACGGATAATATGAGTCCTGCCGGAAATAAAGCCACATCTTTGTTTATAGGCATGGAAGTTGCGGTAACCGGCATAGATGTCGGAGCCGGAATATATCCAAAGACAGATCTGGAGAAATATCCGAACGGTAGACTGCCTGAGTCAGGTAAGTTTACTGTTGAGCAATGTATTCATGCGGCAACCTGGAACAATGCATGCCGTATGCGTATCATTGACAAGGTTGGTTCCATCGAAGTTGGAAAGAGAGCATGCCTTACCGTACTAAATAAGGATATCTTTACGATTCCGGCAAGTGAGATTCACACAATTGATCCTGTATGCACATACTTTGACGGGCAGGAACTTCATGTCCCGGACCCGCTGAAAGAATAATGAGCATGATAAAATGTAAAAAGATGAAACGAGGAGACTACATAATGAAAGAGACTATTATCAGTTCTGCAGAAACAAGCAATCCTGTCATCGATACAGCGAGACTTACCATATCGCAGCTTGCTGTAGCAGGAGTACCGGAAGCAGTAAATCTGGCGGAGTTATTCAACTTTAAAGATTTCATGAGCAATTATCAAGTTACCGGCGAAAAAGTATCGCCGCTTGCTGTGGTTCAGGAGGCACGATATAGCTTTATAAATCGTTGTGTCGAGAATTCTGATATAAAGAACGTTATGGATCTTGGTTGTGGTTTTTCTCCGCGCGGACTCGTCATGGCAAGAAAAGGATTTAATTATTTGGGATGTGATCTTGAATCAGCGACCAAAGCTATGTCGGAAATAGTGGATAAGATTTCTGAGACTGAGAATTTACCAGGTCGCTTTGCGTATCAACTTACAGATATTACAGAGCCTCAATCAGTAAAGGCGGCGGCAGATACATTGGATGGAAATATTCTAGTGTGCTGCGAAGGTCTTCTGATTTATCTTGGACTTTATGAATATGAGAGCATGTTAAGCAACATTTCATTTGTACTGCATGAGCACGGTGGATTTTTTATAACACCGGATTTTGTCACTGAACGGTTCATGGCAGGCATTTTCATCGCTTTGCTCGGGGAAGAGGAAGGCATGAAAGCCATATATGCAATAGCAAATAGTATTGAGAAAAAATCAGATACAAAATTAGCAGGTTCGGTTACAGGTATGCCGATAGAACAAATGCAAGAGCTATTTAAGAAATATGATTTAACATATGAATTCATACCATTCTTCCCGGAAGATACACAGATGTATTCATTTGAGAGCCTAACAGCTGAACAGGTTGAACGTGTAAGAAAGAACTTAGCGGGTATCAAATGCTTAAAGCTGACTGCCGGGAAAAAGGCCGGAAAGAAGCGTAGCAAAATCTTTGATAAATATAGTGCACAAATAACTTGTGATGACGGAAATATGTTCATTCAATTGAAAGGTCGCTTGGATTCAATCACAGCACCGGCCCTTCTGGATGATTACACAGAAGCAGCCCATGAGGGTACTATTACAGACATTAGAATAAATGCATCCGGATTAGAGTACATATCTTCCGCAGGACTTCGCACTTTACTTTTCATGCAAAAGAATCTGAAAGAAAACAAGATTCATTTTGATGGTGCGCGGAAGGGTGTGATGGAGATTCTTGAGCAGACAGGCTTCATCGATTTGCTTGATGTAGAAAAGACGGAAGTAACCGATTTAAAGGGAAATAACGTAAAAGGTATTACTGATATCTGATTGTCGGTATGTCCGGATTTGCGGGAGCATTTCTTTTAAATGGTATTATCAGTAAAATACCTGTAATCAGACGGTGTGTTTTAGGAGAATAAGCGGGAATCCCTCTCAAATGCAAATAAAATTGCGCCCGTCTCGTTGCTTTATGATATAATCAAAAACGATAAATAACAAAAAGAGGGTGATAATGTCGATTATATTATCTTTATTGGCATTAATAATAGGATTTATACTGCTGGTTAAAGGCGCTGATTTTTTTGTTGACGGAGCAGCGGGAATTGCCGGGAAATTCGGTATACCGCAGATAGTAATAGGACTGACAATAGTAGCTATGGGGACCAGTGCACCGGAAGCAGCGGTAAGTATCACGGCCGCTTTTCAGGGAAATGCTGACATTACCATAGGTAATATTGTGGGAAGCAATATTCTGAATATTCTGATTATTTTGGGTATAGCTTCAACTATTACATCTATTGCAATTCAAAAAAATACAATCAGGATTGAGATACCGTTCATGATTCTTATTTCGGTAGCTCTTTTCCTTATGGGCCTGGACGGAGTGATCACAAAGATAGACGGAGTGATACTTATCTTACTTTTCATTACCTATTTATCATATCTTTTCATCAGTTCAAAGAAGGCAAAGGAAGATTCCCAGGAACAGGTTGAACTCCGGAAAAACTATATTCTGATTTTGTTTTTACTGGGAGGATTGATCTCAGTTATTATAGGAAGTAAGCTCGTAGTGTATGGAGCAACAAAAATTGCAGAAGCCATAGGAGTCAGTGAGAGATTCATAGGCCTTACGGTTGTAGCTTTAGGAACATCGCTACCGGAACTTTTCACCAGTGTCAGTGCGGCAAGAAAGGGCAATGCAGATATAGCTATAGGAAATATCGTCGGAAGCAATATCTTCAACATACTTTTTGTAGTAGGAGTAACTTCACTTATTACTAATGTTCCGTATCAGGCAAAGTTTACGGTCGACAGTGCGGTTATGATAGGCGCAGCAGTTATGTTATGGCTTTGTGTATTTAAAACCAAAAAGCTCGGGCGGGCCGCCGGTATATGTATGCTGGTTGCCTATGCGGCATATTTCGCATATCTTTGTATCGGATGATTTGCGAAAGGAAGAACGATTATTTCAAGTATGAATTAAAACGAGGAGAACAGAAGAATGTATTACTACAGCAACGAAATAGTTTTCAGAGGACATCCGGACAAGGTCTGCGATCAGATCAGCGCAGCAATATTAAAAGCTTGTATGGAGCAGGATAAAAATACCCGCGCCGGCATAGAGACAATGGGCGGAAAAGGCAAAATATTCATAACAGGCGAGGTGACTACCGGTGCGAATATCGATGTTAAGAAGATCGCGCAGGCAGTGCTTAATGATGTAGGTTATACCGCGGAATATGAGATTATTGACAATATCGGAAAACAGTCTGAGGATATCGCGCTCGGAACCAATGATGCTATAGGCGGAGCCGGAGACCAGGGAATGATGTTCGGATATGCCTGTGATGATACAGAGAAAATGCTACCGACAGCAATGGTAATGCTTCAGGAATTTGCAGAGGAATATGATGAGCTCAGAAAAAAAGACAAGAGATTCCTTCCTGACGGTAAATGCCAGATTACGGGATTATATGAGGAAGGACTTAAACTTCAAAGAGTAGATACATGGACTATTTCATATCAAAATACGGAAAAAGAAAGAGAAGCAACAGATAAGATCATCATCGACATGGCTCGGAAAATTGCTGAAAAACGCAATATAGAAGTTGATAAGTTTCTTGTTAATCCGACAGGTAAGTTTGAGATCGGAGGATTTGACGGAGACGCGGGTCTTACGGGAAGAAAGATTGTTGTTGATGCATACGAAAGTTTCGCCAATGTCGGCGGCGGCTGCATGAACGGAAAAGATCCGACCAAGGTCGATTTTTCAGCTACACATAAGGCAAGAGAGATAGCATGCAGATACCTTCCGGGTCATCATTGGGTTGAAGTTCAGCTTTCATATGCTATCGGAAAAGACAAACCTCTTGCGATATATATTGATACAGATAAGGGTTCTGTAGAGGCTCCCGAAAGCCTTTTTGAGGAGTGTACGCCTGCGCGTATCATAAAAGATCTTAAGATGAAAGAGCTTGATTATGTCGAGCTCGCAAAGTATGGGCATTTCAGATAAAAAAACAATATATAAATCGTATGGCACGGACTATAAAGAAATGACAAAACGTCTTTTGACGGGAGCAGGATTTATAGATGATGTCAAAGTAAAAATGAATGAGCTTGGAAGGACCCCGAGCTCACTTAAAATCGCCATAAAACCGAATCTTCTTGATTGCTCTCCGGCAGATTACGGTGCTACTACACATCCGGAAATAGTTGAGGGAATCATAGAGGTTCTTAAAGAAAATGGGTTCAACGACATATGTATAATGGAAGGTTCATGGGTTGGCGGAAACACGCAGAAAGCATTTGAGTTTTGCGGATATAATGCGTTGGCGAAAAAATGGGCTGTCGATATCATTGACGGACAGAAGGAAAAATCGTACAAAGCAGACTGCGGCGGGATGGAGATAAGTATCTGCAATTGCTATAAGAATGTTGATTATCTGATAAATGTTCCGGTACTTAAGGGTCACTGTCAGACTAAGATAACTTGCGCGCTTAAAAACATGAAGGGGCTTCTCCCGAACAGCGAAAAAAGAAGATTTCATACACTGGGCCTTCACAAGCCTATTGCGTACTTAAATACGCATATTCATCAGGATTATATCGTGATTGATCATATCTGCGGTGATCCGGACTTTGAAGAGGGAGGTAATCCCTTGGTAAGAAATTGTGTGATGGCTGCGAAAGATCCGGTTCTGGTGGATGCTTATACGGCTGATATTTTGGGATATAAACCATATGATGTCGAATATATCAGACTGGCTGAGAAACTGGGTGTAGGAAGCGCAGATCTCTCAAAACTGAAAATAGTGACACTTGAAGGGGTCAATGATGAAGATATGCCGGATACACACAAGGTTCTTGAAGTTAATTATACGGTTGAGGATGTCGATTCCTGCAGTGCCTGTTACAGTATGTTGATAGGAGCATTGAACAAACTCAAGGAGGAGGGTCTGTTAGACAAACTTGAGGATAAAATCGCCATCGGGCAAGGTTTCAGAGGTAAAACCGGTGCCTGCGGTGTGGGGAATTGCACAAAAGGGTTTGCTTTTAATATTCCGGGATGTCCGCCCGAAGAAGGAGAGATATACAAAGGTTTGAAGGAAGAAATCTTAAAGAAAAAGAAAAGTTATTTGTTGGATTGATACTTGCACGAAATGATATTTGCAGATATAATATTTTAAGTATAATTGTCAGAAAACAATGACCATCTTTTATAGGAGGAATATATGAATATAATAAAGAATTTTGAGGGTGACAAATTGGTGGTTGCACTTGAAGGCAGACTTGATACAACAACAGCTCCGGATCTTGCTGCAGAGCTCGAGAACCTTGACGGCGTAAAGTCTTTGGTATTTGACTTTGCTGATCTTGAGTACGTTTCTTCCGCAGGCCTTCGTGTTATCTTAGCTACCCAGAAGACAATGAACCGTCAGGGAAGCATGGAGATCATAAACGTTAACGAAACCATTATGGAAGTATTTGAAATTACAGGTTTCGCAGATATTCTTACAATCAAATAATAATTTATTGAATAGCTT
>JAZRYX010000029.1:0-2339 GCA_045600945.1 Lachnospiraceae bacterium | reverse complement strand
TGAATAAACTTCTGGTTGAACTGTTTCAGTACTCCATTGTGCGTAGCCGCATCTATTCCTTTCGTTGCCAAAACTGCTTTAATACATTTTTCTATCGCATAATACGCTCTGTTATTGGCAGATTTATATCTTTCCTCGGATAACAGGTCTTTCGCTTCCGCAACAAGTTCCTGCGCACGCTCAAACCGAACCAGGGCCAGTGCATTAAACACTTCCTGTTCCATCAAGTCTTATTCCTTCGCGTTCAATACTTGCAAAATACGGATACCACGATTTTTTCTCTTCATATTCCTCATAAGGGATGCACACAAAGTTTACGATTACATTGTATTTTATCGCAAGAATGGTGGCCAGTTCTGCAAGTGATGTATTATACTTTTTTGCTTCCAGCCTTCCGCTTTTAGTCATAATCGCTATATCAATATCTGAGTCCTCGCGATAATCTCCCCGTGCACAGGAGCCATATAAAAAAGCGCAACACAAATCCCCTGAAAAAATCTTTTCCAGCAATTCATACGCCTCTTTCACAGATTTTCGAATAATCAGTTCTTCCATTTACCGTTTCCTTACGGACAAAAGTATATCAACACCTAATTCCATATTCAATAGCATATCTTTCTGACATATTACTCTGTATTGTTTCTTAGCCAGTAACTTTCTCCCTGCTGTAAAATGCCTTTAGATCATCTGTACTGCCTTCAGTTCACTGATTCCGCGACGTCCATCCAAAAGGCGAAGAAACCAGTACAGCGGAAGCAGCCAGGGCTTTGTTCTGAGTATAGGATGCCGCCGCTCCATAAAGGACCGTTCAGGAAACAGCCTGCCCATCACATCCCGGAGTTTCAGTGTTAGTGAAATCCTCGCACGCCCTTCGCAGGACCCTACGGCTCAAATCTGTTCAAGGCGGGAGCGACCTCCAGACAGTGCTCCGACATTCTCGGAAATACTGTTGAAGTCTTTGAACGGTACTATCTCTATGATACCGATACGGAAGATCAGGTCCGCAGCATCGTGGATCGGATCAGTCTGAAAAACCGCCTTCGAATCGTGGAAGACGGCCCTCAAAGCATCGCAGAATAAGCATGGAATACCGCAAAATCCTTATTCCATGCGGCTGCAATCAAATGCAATCAAATTTTAAAAAGGGGAGATCGGCAGAAAAGCCTTATTTTAAGCCATTATTTCAGGCAATAAAAAAAGCGCGAGACGGGGATCGAATCAGGAGACCGCGCTGAAACCCGCATAAAATAAGGAGAATAAGCACTTCGTCCACGTGTGTCTACAACCTGTCTACAACCATAGCGATATTGGCCTTTTTGTATATTTTTCCATTTACATTATTCGCTGCTCTTCATAGATGATTTCGTAATCCGGCCCGAGTTCAGCAAATGTAATTCTGATCATGTTATGAAAGCCATACTATCAGTTCCTTTTCGGCATCAGTTTCTGCAAGGAAAGAACCGGCAAGAACCATTAAGTCCTGAAACGTGTCGGTGGCACCGTTACTCATATTCAGCCATTGTTCCTGCGGAGCTTCGTTATTCAGACTGAACGTGTTTGACATATTGGAATCCTTTCAAATCATCTGATCTCTGCAAACTGAAGTTTAACGATATTTCTTTATAATAGGCTTTTTATCTACGCCAATTGGAACGTTGTTTTTTAAATAGTATTCCAGTATCTGTGCTGGGGATTCGAAAACACCGATTTCCTCCTTGAAGTCATATCTGCAGTACAGAAGCCCGTTTTCGTCGATATATACTTCTGCAGGAATGTCATATCCGATGAAGCCAATGGGGCAGACTTCCTGCTGCGCTGCGTCCATGATCAGGTCAATATCCTGCATGGCATAATCAAGGTTTCCGGTATTATCATCATTCCCATAGCACCAAAGAGAAATTGCATCATTATACTTAGGATCAGAAAGCATAATATAACTGTCTCGAATACCACCATACTTTCTAAAGAATTTCTCTGCTGATAAAGATGGTTTTATTCCGGCCTTTTCGTATATTTCATAAAAATGCTTAACTTGTTCATCACTTGCTTCCTTGCAAATCAAAGAAAGTGCCTGCTCAAGTCTTTCAATTAGTGTTCCCTGCAGCTTGATCATTTTATCGCCTTTCCATCAAAAGGAGTACCCCATCCTCCAGCTTCGTTCACTGACTTATCTGCCAAAACTTCTATATCAGGAGGGACAATTGAATGTTGTTCCAGGATCTCTATAATCTGCTCCAGTAATTCTGTGACCGGTTGATCTGCTCCGTGGAAGGATGTACCTTCACAACAGTTTCCAAAGTCTCCCAGACTGCCGATCACAATATTGATTTCGTCATCTG
>JAZRYX010000028.1:0-3635 GCA_045600945.1 Lachnospiraceae bacterium | reverse complement strand
AAGCTTATTTATCTACAAGGAGATTCTAATATATGAGCCTTTCAGAAACAATCAAACTGACTCGTCAGAAAGCCCTTATGAATCAGGAGGAATTTGCAGAAGCACTTCATGTCAGCCTTACATCGGTCAACCGTTGGGAGGTTGGAAAAAGTATTCCAAATATCTCTGCCATGAAGTCAATTAAGGCGTTCTGCAATAAAAACGGCTATTCCTATGAGCTGATCGAAAAGGAATGGTTAAACTCCCGAATGGAGGCTAAGAAATGAGTCCCCAGATAAAATTTGGGCAGCGCATATGACTGGAACAGGAGGCTTTGTGAAAATGGAGAATGATCTGATTCTGTATCAATCCTTTATTACGGATATAAAAACCATTATAGCCGCTGGGCGCGATTCAACATACCGTGCCGCCAATGCCGCCATGATTATGACTTATTGGGGTATCGGAAAACGTATTGTCGAACAGGAACAAAACGGCGAACATCGAGCAGAATACGGAAAACATCTTATTTCCGTGCTTTCCGATGAGCTGGTGAAGGAATACGGTAAAGGCTTTTCTGAAAAGAATCTGAGATATTTCAGAAAGTTTTATATCATGTTCCCGGACTGCGAGATTTGGAACGCATGCGTTCCAAATCTCAATTGGACGCATTTCAGAAGCCTTCTTCGGGTTGAAGATGAAAATGCGCGACTGTGGTATCTGAATGAGGCCAGCTCTGAAGGATGGAGTTCCAGAACACTGGATCGCAATATTGCCACGCAGTATTATAACCGTCTTCTTGCCGCACCGGATAAGGATGCCGTAATTGCAGAAATGAAGGAAAAAACAGCCTCTTTCACAAGAACCGGCAGCGAGCTGATCAAAAGCCCTGTTATCGCTGAATTTCTCGGTTTCAAAAATGAAGACACCTATCTCGAAAGCGATCTGGAAAGTGCTATTTTATCCCATATACGTGATTTTCTGATGGAACTTGGCAGAGGCTTTGCTTTTGTAGGCCGCCAGCAGCATATTGTCACGGATACTGAAGATTATTATATCGACCTGGTTTTCTATAATATCGAACTGAAATGCTATGTCCTGATTGATTTGAAAATGGGTAAAGTTTCACATCAAGATGTGGGGCAGATTGATATGTATGTGCGTATGTATGATGAACTGAAGCGCAAAGACGGTGATAATCCAACTATTGGAATCCTTCTGTGCTCCGAGACCAGCGAGGATATTGCCAGATTTTCAGTTCTCCATGATAACAACAACCTCTATATGTCCAAATACCTGACCTACCTGCCGACCAAAGAGCAGCTGCAGATCGAGATTGAGCGTCAGAAGAATGTTTACCGGTTACAGCATGATTTGACTGAAAAGGAGTAATCACATTATGGCAGACAAAACACAAGCCAAAACTGATTTCAAGAACACACCTATAGCAGTGCCCGATGAAGCAGTTCTTCACTCGTTCCATCAGACGGTAACGCCCATGTTTGAGATGATTATCGCAAACAAATCTGAGAATAAACGGCTTTTAGAGTTGCGCGATCAACTTATTCCACAGCTTATGTCTGGAAATATAGATGTTTCCTCGGTGGAAATCTAAACCGCTAAATTATCGTTTACCGTAATACCTATAGGAGATCATATATGAATGAATTAATCAAATATACGCAAACAAACAATCTTGTCAAAGATGTTTGCTGTATCATAGATGATGCACAAATAGTGGCTATCAGTTCTGCGAAATTGGCTTCTCGGAAAGCGTATTAAACAGGAAAGTATGGGCGGAAGCAGAGCGGAAAGATATGGATCAGGAATCATTGCAGAGCTGTCTGAGCAGTTGACTAAGATTTACGGGAAAGGTTTTGACAAACGATCATTATATCGGTATGTACAGTTTTATTCGGAGTATCCTGAGATTGTGGGGTCACTGTCCCCACAATCCGAATCAGAAGAAAACCCAAAGATTGTGGGCTTTTCAGTTGATAATTTCGCTCGTACATGCTATACTCTTTCTGTAAATTTAGTAAATATTTCACATAACTATTTTACCAAAAAGCCCGGAGATTTCATAGTCTTCGGGCTCTTTTGTACGAAAAAATACCGTCTCAATTTCGTTAGAAAGAGACGGTAAGTATGATGACTTCTTCAGAGAAAACATCTTATACTGTTTTATTGGAGCGCCTCATTACCCGGTGGTTTCCGGAAAGAATTCAGTTATTCAATGTATTTCCAGCGGGCTATGTCTCCGTCGTAGTAGGTATCGCATTTTACGAATCCGTCGGAATATCCCTGACTGTCAAGGGTATCATATATTACCGAAAGCTCGTCTGCATAATACATTCCGTATGCGTCTTCTATTACAAAGGCCGTTTCGTAAGGAGCATTTTCATCCTGAACATTGCTCATATGGTTTCTGCTGACATATGTTACGGCATCGTTGTTTTCGGTGTCAAAGTACATGATCCTTTCAGAGCTCATAATGAAACATACCGTCGTTTTCAGCTCCGGGAATTCTTTTATCTCCCCGGAAACAAGGTCTTTGCAGCAGATATAACCTTTATTGTTATCTATATAGTACATCTGATTTTGAGAGATTACGGGGTCCATGCAGTTGCTGCCGGTCAGCACAGTTTCTGTTTTTTCTGTCATGTTGTACGCGGCTATGCGTGTGCCGTTGTCCAGGTCAACATAAATAAGCCAGTCACCTAAAAGGAATACCTGTCCTACCTGCTTATCCAGGACCTGCGTTTTTTTGCCGCTCTGCAGATCATATTCAAACACACCCTGTCCCTGGGCATCCTTATAGAAAAATCTGCCGTCCTGCGCGCAGAAGACTCCTGCCTTATCTGTCAGCACTTTGAGCTTGCCTTTGCTGTAAAGGACTATGGGACTGTCATATGACTTTCCTGTGTCCTGGTCTGTGTAGCTGTCGTAGCGGATGAATATATCCCCTGTGACGTTGTCTATCTGAACAGAATGCGGGAAGGCTGGTTAAACGACTTGTGCTTTAGAGCTGATGTGAGGATTTTTTACGAATATGCCCATTCCGGAAGAGTCAAAGGCCGGTGCGTAGAGATTACCATCTGCATCGCAGGCGCATACAGAATTGAAGAATGCGTTGCTCATGCGAAGAGTGGTGGGGATATCTGCATTCGGAAGGAAAGCGGCAGGCTCCTTTTTAGGATCATGGACAATGGGGTACTCTTCCTGTGTCTCGTTGACATCAGTTGAATTCTCCTGAGGAACTTCGCTTTCTTCCCCGGGTGCTTCTGTCCCGTTTTCCTGCGGATCTTCCGGCTCTTCTGCAGCTGATTGATTTTCTGTCTCATTAACGGCTTCTGTTTCGTTCTGAGCCGGTTCTTCAGCCTGCATATCTGACGAATTATTTGTTTCGGTGATATTTTCTGTTTGCTCCTGAGCATTGCTGCTGTTTTCGGAAGATTGGGGCACGGTGCTGTTCTGCGCTTCTCCTCCGCAGCCGCAAAGAAGCGTTCCAATAATAAGAACAAGGATCAATACTATACTGAGTTTCTTTTTCATCTTGTTTCCCTCCGTAAATTAAAATCGGAACTGTTACTTTGATTTTAACTGTTTATCGAGGGATTGTCATCAAATTTATATCCAAAACATAATAAAAGAGC
>JAZRYX010000027.1:0-109904 GCA_045600945.1 Lachnospiraceae bacterium | reverse complement strand
ACATATTCCTCTGTCAGCCTTCAGAAGTGCGGCGTATACAGGTATGCTGAAAGTCCGGACTTTGAAATCCTGCTTTTCGGGTATTCTGTGGACGGAGGCGGGGTTAAGACCATAGACCTTGCATCGGGTGAAATCATTCCTTCCGAAGTCATGTCAGCTCTGACAGACGATACCGTCACGAAGTGGGCATTCAACGCTTCTTTTGAAAGGGTATGCCTGTCCCGCTTTCTCAGCCTTCCAACCGGAGAATATCTTGACCCGTATTCATGGAAATGCTCGATGGTCTGGTCGGCGTATATGGGGCTTCCGCTTTCACTTGAAGGAACGGGTGCTGTGTTCGGACTTGAGAAGCAGAAACTGACAGAAGGCAAAGATCTGATCCGGTATTTCTGTGTGCCGTGCTCACCGACAAAGGCAAACGGAGGCAGAACGCGGAATCTTCCCAGACACGATAAGGAAAAATGGCAGCGGTTCAAAACCTATAACATCCGTGATGTGGAGACCGAAATGCAGATCCAGCAGAAGCTTTCAAAATTTCCTGTTCCGGATGATGTGTGGGATGAATATCATCTTGATCAGGAGATCAATGACAGAGGCATCCGTGTGGATATGCCGTTTGTAAAACAGGCTATTTCGCTTGACGAAATCACCCGTGAAAGACTGACCGGAGAGATGCAGAAACTGACTGACCTTGAGAACCCGAACTCCGTGGTGCAGATGAAGGCATGGCTGTCGGAAAACGGTGTGGAGATGGATACTCTCGGAAAGAAGGCCGTGGCAGCAAAGATCGGAGAAACGGAAGGTGATGTATCCGATGCACTCTCACTCCGGCTTCAGCTTGCAAAGTCATCGGTCAAAAAGTATCAGGCGATGGAGAATGCGGCCTGCAGCGATGACCGGTGCAGAGGCATGTTCATGTTTTACGGTGCAAACAGGACAGGAAGATTTGCAGGAAGGCTTGTACAGCTTCAGAATCTTCCGCAGAACCACATGGTGGATCTGACGCAGGCAAGGGGACTTGTAAGAAAAGGAAACCTTGATGCGCTGGACATGCTTTACGATGATATCCCGGATACGCTTTCCCAGCTGATCCGCACGGCATTTATTCCGGCAGAAGGACTTAAGTTTTATGTGGCGGACTTTTCTGCAATCGAGGCAAGAGTCATAGCGTGGTTTGCCGGTGAAACCTGGAGAACAAAAGTATTCACGGACGGCGGTGACATTTACTGTGCCTCGGCTTCACAGATGTTTAAAGTGCCGGTCGAAAAGCATGGCATCAACGGGCATCTCAGGCAGAAAGGTAAAATTGCCGAACTTGCTCTTGGCTATGGTGGCTCCGTTGGTGCGCTGAAAGCAATGGGTGCAATCGAGATGGGACTATCCGAGGAGGAACTGCAGCCTCTGGTGGATATGTGGAGGCAGTCAAATCCTAATATCGTAAAGTTCTGGTGGGCAGTCGATGCGGCAGTAAAGAAAGCCGTAAAAGAAAAAACCACGCAGGAAGTAAACGGAGTGAAGTTTGTCTGCAAAAGCGGAATGCTCTTTATAACGCTTCCATCCGGCAGAACGCTTTCTTATGTGAAGCCGAGACTTGGAGTCAATAAGTTCGGCGGTGAATCCGTCATTTACGAAGGCGTGGGTGCCACGAAAAAATGGGAGCCGGTCGAATCCTACGGTCCGAAGTTCGTGGAGAATATTGTTCAGGCAACAAGCCGTGACATTCTTATGTACGCGATGAAAACACTCCGGTGCTGTTCAATTGTTGCACATGTGCATGACGAGATCATCATAGAGGCTGATCCGAAAGTCTCACTTGAAGCAATCTGTGAGCAGATGGGAAGAGTCCCGCCCTGGGCTGGCGGTCTGGTTCTCAGGGCTGACGGGTACAGCTGCGATTTTTATCAGAAAGATTAAGTGGATATTTTTCCGAAAACGTCCTTTTTCACCTTCTGCCAAGGCTACCTGGTAGGAGGTGATTTTTTTATGAATATCACACAGGTTGACGGAAACATCGTGACGGAGAGCCTTCCTGTCCCGACAGAGGCTGAGATGCAGAACGAATATGACTACATCCTTGCGGAGAAACTCACCGGAAAGCTTCTTGAAAAAGGGCTTGTTTCAAAGGATGAGCACGATGAAATCATGCGGAAAAACAGGGAAACTTTCAAGCCGTTTATCAGTAGAATCTCTGCATAAATGACTTGCTATATTCCCGCAGCAGAGTGATGTATATGATACTCAAAGACAGGGAGGTGAGACGATGAAAAAGATAACAAAGATTGAAGCCGTAGCAAAGCGGGAAAACAGAAAACTTCGTGTAGCCGCCTATGCCAGAGTATCCACAGGTTCAGACGAGCAGCTGATGAGCCTTGAAGCTCAGAAAGAACATTATGAGGAATATATCAGGGCAAACTCAAAATGGGAATATGCCGGACTTTATTATGACGAGGGAATATCCGGAACGAAGATGGCAAGGCGCGAAGGGCTGCTCCGGATGCTTGCTGACTGCGAAGCCGGGAAAATTGACTACATCATTGTGAAGTCAATAAGCCGGTTCTCAAGAAACACGCTTGAAAGTGTGGAGACGGTCAGAAAACTCTGCGGGATGGGCATCTACATCTACTTCGAGAAAGAGAATATCGATACCGGAAAGATGGAGGGAGAGCTGCTTCTTTCCATCCTTTCGAGTCTTGCTGAAAACGAATCCAGATCCACTTCACAGAATGTGGCGTGGGGGATTCAGAAGCGTTTTGCGGAAGGGACTTTCAAGCTTTCTTCAGTGCCTTACGGATACACACTTAAGGACGGAGAACTGTTCATCAATGAACCGGAAGCTGAGATTATCAGATGGATATTCGAAGAGGTGCTTTCAGGAAAATCAACAACGAAGCTGGCAACGGCGCTTACGAAAAAAGGCGTACCACCGGCGCGAGGTAAGAAATGGTATGCATCGACCATAAGGCAGATGATCAGAAACGAAAAGTATGTCGGCGATGTTCTTCTGCAGAAAACATATACCGATGACAGTTTCAACCGGCACATGAACAACGGGGAACGTAATCAGTACCTGATGGCGGATCATCATGAGCCCATAGTAAGCAGAGAGACTTTCGAGGCAGCGAATGCGGTAATTGACGCAAATGCAGCTGAGAAGAATATCGCAAAAGGAACCGGAGTTTACAGCAGACGCTACATTCTTTCCGGACGGATTATCTGCGGAGAGTGCGGCGGAAAATGGAAACGCAGGATAATCAACGGTGAGCCTCATTATGTATGCGTAAAGCACATCGATGACAGGGATGCCTGCGGGCAGCTTGCCATAAGAGCGGTATCACTTGAAGCGGCATTCACAAGCATGATGAACAAGCTGACTTTTGCGAGGAAGGAAGTTCTTCTTCCGCTTCAGGGAAGTTTAACACTTTCGGGAGACGAAGATATGCTTGAACGGATCATCAGACTTGATGAAGAACTTTCCGGTATCACGGAGAGGAAGCAGCGTGTGAACAGCTTTTACAGCAAAGGACTTCTCGATGCGGCAGTTTATGCGGAGGAGACGGACAGCATCCTGAAAAGGGAGCAGGAACTGATCACCGAACGGGAAGAGCTTACAAAGGATACAGAGGGCGGAACGGAAAGGAAGAAGGCACTGGCTTCGCTTCTTAAGTACACGCAGAAGGGAGGCATGCAGACGGAATACCGGGAGGAACTTCTTGATGAGCATGTCGACCACATCATCATCTACAGCAGAACGGAAGCCGGATTTGTCATGAAATGCGGACCGGAGTTCCGGGAAAGGATGGAATAATGGAACATACACCTTATGGATACAGCGTGGAAAACGGGAAAGCCGTAATCAACGAGGCTGAGGCTGAACAGGTGAAAACGCTTTATGCGGGATACCTTCTCGGGCTTTCCCTTAAGGCCGCGGCAGATCTTGCCGGAATAAAGGCAACGCACAGTCAGGCAAAGCGCATTATGCAGAACAGAAAATACCTCGGGACAGAACTGTACCCGCAGCTGATTGATGAGGATACGTTCAATGCGGCGCAGGAGGAACGGCTTCGCAGGGAAAAGGCACTCGGGCGTGATAACAGAGCGAAGAAGGCTAAGCCGGTTCCGGGGATTCTCACAGAGTTTACGCTCGGGAATGTTACAAGGAAGTATGCGAATCCTGTCAAACAGGCGGAATACGCATACGGGAAGATAAAGGAGGCGAAGAGATGAGTTCACTTGCCCAGAACGTGACGGTTATTCCGGCAATGAAGAAGGTCGGAACCCAGGCACCGTCCGCAGCAGTACAGAAGACAAGGGTGGCTGCCTATTGCCGCGTATCAACGGAATACGAAGAACAGGAATCAAGCTACGAGATGCAGGTCGAGCATTACACAAGCTTTATCAATGCCAATCCCGCCTGGGAGTTTGCCGGAGTATATGCGGATGACGGAATCTCCGGAACGAACACCAGAAAACGTGATGAGTTCAACCGCATGATTGAGGACTGCAAAGCCGGAAAGATTGACCGGATTCTTACGAAATCAATCAGCCGTTTTTCAAGAAACACCGTGGATTGCCTTAAGTACACAAGAGAGCTTAAAGCGATGAACATAGCGGTATTCTTTGAGAAGGAGAATATCGATACGCTTGATGCGAAAGGTGAAGTTCTGATGACCATCATGGCAGCTCTTGCCCAGCAGGAATCGGAGTCGCTTTCCGCCAACGTCCGCCTCGGCATTCAGTACAGGAACCAGAAAGGAAAGGTTCAGGTAAACCACAACCGCTTTCTCGGATACACAAAAGACGAGGACGGAAAGCTCGTTATTGTTCCGGAAGAGGCAGAGATTGTCAGAAGGATCTATACAGAGTACCTTGAAGGAAAAAGCCTTCTTACCATCCGCCGGGGACTTGAAGCGGACGGGATCAGGAACGGAGCCGGAAACCTGCGCTGGCATGAGTCAAACCTTAAGCAGATCCTTACCAACGAGAAGTACATCGGCGATGCACTTCTGCAGAAAACCTACACGGTCAGCATCCTCGAAAAGAAACGTGAGAAGAACAACGGTGTCCTGCCGAAATATTATGTAGAGGGCTGCCACGAAGCCATTATCGACAAGACGGTATTCCTGAAGGTCAGAGAGGAAATGACCAGGAGGGCAAACCTTAACACCGGAAGCAAGAAGCGGGTCTACAGCGGAAAGTATGCACTCTCAAGCATCGTGTACTGTTCACACTGCGGAGACATTTACCGCAGGATCAAATGGAACAACCGGGGCTGCAAATCGACCGTATGGCGATGTGTAAGCCGTGTTGAAGCCGGAGGCCCGGAATGCACCGCAAGGACGGTGAAAGAGGAAGAACTTCAGGCAGCGGTTGTTGCGGCGGTCAATAAAGCCTATGCCGGACGGGAAGGCTTCATGGAGATGCTGCTTGCAAACATCGAATCGGTCTTAAGCGGCGGAATCGAAGACCGGCTTAAGGATGTCAGCGAACGGGTCCGTACAAAACAGGCAGAGCTTCTGGAAGCCGGACGGGATGAGGAGAAAGTAAAGCAGATCAGTGAAGAGATCACAGCTCTTCAGGAGGAACGGCAGGATATTCTGACTGAATCGGCGCTCAAGCAGGATTACAGGGAACGCATGGAGGACATGATTTCCTTCCTGAACGAGCAGACTGAGGCAGTTACGGAATATTCCGAGACCCTTACCAGAAGGCTGATCGAGAAGATAACGGTTTATGATGAAGCGATGACGGTTGAATTCAAATCCGGACTGGAAATTGATATTGAAGCATAATAGAAAATATAATCCGCAGCTTATCTGGAGACAGGTAGGCTGCGGATTATTTTACTTGCTATGTATTCTTTTCAGAGTGATGTATGGAGCAAGGTAAGATTAAAGGAAAAAGGAGGCAGTCAGTATGGACGCTATTATTACAAATAACATTATTTCAGCCTTTAAGGCCAGATTGATCGAGGATGAAAAGAGTGCTGCTACGATAGAAAAATATATTCGTGCAGTGAATGGGCTTAGTGAATTTGCAAATGGAAGGGTAATTACTAAATGCCTTGTGATGGAATATAAGGCAGAACTGCTCGCACAAAATTATACGGAAAGGTCGATTAATGCAATACTTGCCGGAATAAACAGCCTGCTGCATTTTATGTCGCACGATGAATGCAGGGTAAAGAATTTTAAAATTCAGAAACAGATTTATCTACCGGAGGAGAAAGAATTGACGAAATCCGAGTATATAAAACTCCTTGATGCCGCAGGGAGTGACAGAAAGCTGAAAACCATAATGGAAACGATATGCGGTACAGGCATAAGGGTATCTGAACTTCAGTATTTTACTGTTGAGGCGGTTTCATCCGGAGAAGTGCGTATACGTAACAAGGGAAAATCAAGAGTTGTTCTTGTTTCAGGAAAGCTGCGTAAAATCATAGCGGATTATGCCAAATTCGCCGGAATCAAGACAGGAATCATATTTCGGAACCGTAAAGGCGAAGCCATAGACAGGAGTGTTATCTGGGCACTTATGAAAAAGCTTTGCGAAAAAGCAGGAGTCGCTGCTTCAAAAGTGTTTCCGCATAATCTAAGGAAACTCTTTGCAAGGTGCTTTTATAAAATAGAAAAAGATATCGCGAAACTCGCAGATATCCTTGGACACAGCAGTATTGATACCACCCGTATTTATATTATGACATCCGGTCAGGAACACCGGAAAATTATAGAAAGGCTTGGCCTGGTCGTATAGAATGCAACGGAATCAAAATTCCGTCTTTGACAACAAGATGATTATCGCAAAAAAGACAGACATACGGATTGACGCATGCCTGCTTTTTGGTATGTACAAACAGAGTACTCACTTGTTATGTGTAGAAACCTTTATTTACACACAGGAAGTGCTATTTGTTGTACGCTATAAACTGACGTCTTTTTTTAAACTGACTGATTGAGGCAAAATAATCGGGAAAATGAAATCGGCGCAAGCCGTTTTTGTTGAAAATACGTTATTTATTGTGATATACTGTAAAACTATAGAGGTTGTGCTGAGTGGTTTCTTGTAGATTTGCTCACGGAATTTTGATTCTGTGACATCCGCTCGGTCCATCGACTTCTTTTTCTGGTATTAATAAAGTAGGAGGAGTCTATATGGCTATTTTTGATGTCATAAAGTATGAGGGTGATAACAGCACATTTATTTGGAAACACCCGTGTGAAGATTTTAATACCGCTTCACAGTTAATTGTCCACGAATCGCAGGAAGCCGTATTCTTTATGAACGGTCAGGCTTTGGACTCTTTCGGTCCAGGGCATTATACGCTTGAAACCGAAAACATTCCTTTGATTCGTAGAATAACAAGCATTCCGACGGGTGGAGTCACACCATTTCACTGCGAAGTATATTTCATTAATAAAACTGAACAAATGGCTATCGGATGGGGAACCAACAGCAAGATTCAGTATGTTGAACCGACATATGGTTTTCCTATTTCAATAGGAGCGAGCGGAGAGATGACTCTGAGCGTAGCAGATTCACGTAAACTGTTAATTCGTCTTGTGGGCACCGAACGTATTCTTGAAAGAAATCAAATAGCAACATACTTCAGGGCATTTTTAATGACAAGAGTAAAAACATATATTGCGCAGGAGATGAAAGCAAGTTCTATCAATATATTTGAGATTGATGAGAGACTTGAGGAGTTTTCTGCCGCAATAAAAGCAAAACTCGATAATGATTTTCTTGAGTATGGTGTAAATCTGAAAAAGTTCTTTGTAACCACAGTCGTTAAGCCTGATGGTGAAGCACAGTATGAAAGATTCAAAGATTTACATTTCCGTCAGTACGCGGATGTTGCGGAAGCGCAGCTTCAACAGAAAGTTGGTGTTATTGAGCAACAGACAAAGGCTCAGCAGATGATAATTGAAGCGCAGGGTCTTGCGCAGAAGAGAGCAACTGAAGGGTACACCTATCAGCAGGAAAGAGGATTCGATGTTGCAGAAGGGGCAGCCAAGAATGAAGGTACCTCAGGGAATTTTGCTGGCATGGGAATAGGCCTTGGCATGATGGCTGGTGTTGGCGGAACTGTTGGTGGAGCAATCAGCGGAGCAGTTAATAACGCTTTTGCAGGAATAAATATGCAACCACAAGCGGGTGGAAACGCATTTTGTGATCAATGTGGAGCTGAGTTAACACCCGGTGCGTCATTCTGTGATAACTGTGGCGCTCCGCAAGCCTCACCGGATACCTGTCAAAACTGCGGATTTAAATTTGTCAAACCTGGCAAGTTCTGTCCGAAGTGTGGTACAAAGAGGGGTGAGCAGTAATGAAGAATAAAAAAATTGGTTATCTTGCATTGATAATTGTGATAGCAGTGTTTAATGTGATTGCCTTTGTGATTCCGGTAGAAAGGAATACAACATTCTGGGTAGCATATGTTTTTACTGATGTAGCATTTGTAGTTCAGATAGCATTATGGGCGGTGGCATTTAAATCCGGCGAATCATTAAAGAGCAAATTTCTTGGCATTCCAATAGTGCATGCTGGCTTTATTTATCTTGTAGTTCAAATTATTGCATTCGCTATTCTTGTTGGAATGTCTGGAATACCTTCGTGGGTTGCGGTTGTTGTCTGTATTGTGATATTGGGCATAGCGTGCCTTTGTTTTATAGCAGGAGGTTTAAGCAAAAACATTATTGGCGCTACGGAGGCAGGGACTCAAACGAAAGTATCCTTTGTTAAAAAAATGCAGAGCGACGTGGAAATACTGGCATCTGAAGAGATGAATCCGGAAATAAAAAGTGCTCTGGTTCAACTTGCTGAGGATATCAGATACAGTGATCCGATGAGTGATGAATCTTTACTCAAACTGGAAGCAGAAATTGAAAACAAGATTTCAAAGCTTAATGGTTTACCAGACAAAACAGATTTAATCAGGGAAATTAAATTATTGGTGGCTGAACGAAATAACAAAGTCATATTATTAAAGTGAACGGGAGGAGACGATTATGAAGCAGATTGTATGTGAAATGTGTGGAAGTACGGATATTATCAAACAAGATGGCATTTTTATGTGCCAGAGTTGCGGGATGAAGTATTCTCTCGAAGAAGCAAAGAAGATGATGATAGAAGGTACGGTTTCAGTTCAAGGAACCGTTAAGATAGACAATAGTGAATCATATAATAATTATTTGTCGTTGATTGATGATGCATTTGTTGACGGAAGATTTGACAGTGCATATTCTAATGTTGTCCAAGCATTAACTATAACACCTACAGATGAATTATTGATTGCCAGACAGGGGTTGGCAGTTCTTGGCAATGAGAAGTTTTTGACATCCATTCCAACATCTACAACCAACGGACTTGATAGAGCAATAGATGCAATAAAAAATAATACAGATTCTAAGAAGAAATTGTTTTTTGCTATAACAGTGATAAACGATTTGAATAATGTTGATAAGTTTGTCGGGAATTTTTTCAGAGATCAAATAAGTGATTTAAGGAGTCAAATGGTTGAAGAGAGAGGCGCAAGCGCAAAAGCAGTGGATGCTTTATTTAATGCGCAGATAGTTGCCGTTCAGAATCAACGTGATGATGAGATTAAAAGAAACCATAACGCACAATTGGAAAAACAGATAGATGCAATTAATCAGAGGATAAGAACGCTGAGTTCTTATGTTAATAATTATAAGAGCAAGATATCAAAGATCAAGGAAGAAGCTCAAGTATCAGTTAATGAAGAATATTGGAATTTGAACGAATCCCTAAAAAATGATTTAAATTCTGAAAAAGAGAATCTCCAAAACAAACGAGATGAATTAAATAAAAAACTCGAAGAGTGTGCTGCAATAAAGGAACAAAGCCCGCTAAAAGCTGAATATGATAACTTGTGTAATAAAATCAAAGAATTGCAAGCTCAAAGAGACAGCCTCGGAGTATTTAAGATAAAAGAAAAAAAAGCATTAGAGAAAGAAATTGAAGAGTTAGCAAAGCAACGTACTTCTAAGAATAATGATCTATATGAATACAATAAGCAAACGGATGAAAAGTATTCTCCAATAAGGAAGGAAATAAGAGAAGCGGAAACCAGAATTCGGGAAATTGAAACAGAGTTTAAGAAAAATCGTTCGCTAAAAGATTTTGAATAAATTTGCCCCTTATCTTTCCCTATCCAAGATTTAATAGATTTACAATACTGCTCATATACCCTGCTTTTAAATACAGGCTTTCGTGAAAAAATCATTAAAGATAGGAATAAGGAATTAGTAAATAATAAAGAAACGAAACATAATAATCACGAGAAAAATAAAAGGGAGGGTGCGCAATGAAACAATTAACTTGTGAAATGTGCGGAAGCACTAATGTTGTTAAACAAGATGGAATGTTCGTTTGTCAAGATTGCGGAACCAAATATTCGGTTGAAGAAGCAAAGAAAATGATGATTGACGGAGTTGTTGAAGTACAAGGTACAGTCAAGGTTGACAACAGTGAACTGGTAGATAATTATCTTTCGATGGCTTCAAATGCACTTGATGCAAGTAATTTATCGGAAGTAGAACAGTATTGCAACAAAGTAATCGAAATAGAACCTAATAATGCTAAAGCATGGTTATTCAAAGGCAAAGCAGCAGGTTGGCAGAGTTCTGTCAGGAATTCCAGATTACAAGAGGCAGGACATTGCTTTTTGAAAGCAATAGAGAATTCTTCCCGAAATGAATTAAATGAGAATGCGAAAGAAGCTATAAAAAATTATGACGATTTGCTTTTAGCAATGCTTCGTCAACAACTTAAAATTTTTGAATCTAATCCGGCTGGCGCAAGCGGAGCAAATTCGGACTCGGTGAGTATACTTACTTTAGTTTTGTCAGAAGCAAAATCTAAGAATTTATGGGGTGCATATAATTCAAGGGTAGAACAAATTAATGCCGGCGAAAATGAAAATCCGATTGATATGATTGAATATAATGTATCGTTTCAAAAGAATTATGCAACACTCATACTTGATGCTTGTAAAGAAGCATTTGATCAACAAATAAACAAGTTAAATAATTCTGGTTTGGATTACAATAAGCCTTCAAGTATCGGGCTTGAAATTGCAAATGCAAATATTGTGGGAGGCATTTTCCCAATGTATGTATTCTTACATTTGTACCACAATATTTTCACTGTGGACGAGAATAAAGCCGATGAAATAGATGGCGAACAAATAAAAATAATAAACAGAATTTGCAGGGATGAAAGTAGTGTTAGAAGCAGAACAAAAAATTTGAAGAGTTATAGAAAACAAGTTATCCAAGGATTTGCTGGCCCGTATTTAGATTATGTTGAAGATAAATCTTTCGTAGACAGCTTTAAAAACGAACAATCTACAGCGTGTAGGGAACTTGATAAAGTTAGAGATAGAGCAAATCGCAAGTATGAATCGGATAGAAAAAGAAAAGAAAAGGAGGCATTTGATAAATATTGGTCAGAACATATTGAGGAAAGAAAGGCTTTAGAAAACGAACTTAAATCTTTGAATGTTAATCTCGAATCAAAGGAAAACGATATTATTAATATTCCAGAAGCAAAAGTGGTAAACGATTTACAGGAAAGGATTTCCTCCCTTGAAAAAGAAAAAGGCTCTCTTGGTATATTTAAAGCAAAAGAAAAGAAAGAACTGCAAAAGCAGATTGAGGAGCTTACTCAAAAAGTTCGGGATGCAAAAGAAGCAAAAGATAAAGCTTCTGCACCTTTCAAAGAAGAGATATCTAAACTGAAAACTCGTATAAAAGAGATTAATACTGAACTTACCAAGAATAGGTAAATCATGTTATATTACAAGCCGGGGGAATACTCCTCGGCTTATTCAATTGAGGATTAAATGAAATAGAGCAAATTATACCTGCGCGATTATAATAAACTCACTGATTCAGAAAGAAAAATCAAGGAAGAAAATCAAAGAAGAAAATCAAAGAAGAAAATCAAAGGCAAGTGTTGACACATTGTCCTTTGTTATTCACCTGTTACATCATGGCAATCTGTATGCAGATTCAGCAATCCTTGATACAGCGCAGATATTTTGAGATTAATGCCATGTTTTGATATAGTATACAGAACGGAAGTTTGTTAAAATGTAGTAGGCATTTGCTTGATATGTTCCCACAAACGAGTAACTTTCTCGATTTGTTCCCGCAAACGCAAAATTGCTTGGATATGTTTCCGTTTACGAGAATGGTTGAGACAAGGGGCAAAAACATCAATCTCATTGCCCCAACACATGTGGAGACGGTAGTATTGATGTCGAGAAAGTGATATTTATATTATATGCATTACTAATTTTGAGATAATTTAGCTTATTGCAAGTTAGTATGTTTTACATAAAAGAAGTCACAAGGAGGTGAGATATATGCCAAAGCTAATGACTCATGATGAGTTTGTGCGAAAATTAAAAATAGTGTCACCTTCGATTTCTACAGTCGGTAAGTATCAAAACAGTCGAACAAACCTTTTGGTACAATGCGATGTTTGTGGATATAAATGGAACACTAGAACATCAGATTTGTTACGTGGTCATGGATGCCCTCGCTGTTCAGGTAAAGAAAGAAAAACAACATCCAGATTTCGAGAGGAAGTCGAGAATGTTAATCCGAATGTAGAAGTGGTTGGCGAATATGTAAATACATCTACCCAAATTGCAGTTCATTGTAAAGTATGTGGCAATTATTGGTCAGCCAATCCTAGTACTTTACTTAATGGTATTGGTTGTCCATCTTGTGGTGGCACAAAAAAGAAATCTCAAGACGAATTTGTTCAACAGTTGTACGCTTCGAATTCTGATATCGAAGTGTTAAGTGAATATAAGAATAATAGAACTAAAATTACAGTTAGATGCATTAGGTGTGGTCATATTTGGAGTGCAACACCTCACAATTTATTAGATAATAGAAGCAGATGCCCTAAGTGTACACATTCTTCAACCTCATTTATGGAGCAATTCATATTTGAATGGCTTTCTAAAGCTTTGGGCGCAAATTCTGTGATTCATAGGGATATAAGTGCAATTGGGCTTGAACTGGACGTATATGTTCCAAGTCTGAACCTCGCCTTTGAACCGGGTGCATGGCATTGGCATAAAGATAAGCTAGAAAGCGATGCAAATAAAAGAAAAATATGTTCAGAGAACGGAATTCGTCTCATAACCATTTATGACAAAGTGCCTGAAGATGAATTGTTCAGTGACAAAGAGGTTATTTTATTTCCTTTTGATATTCGTGTTCAAAAGAAGAGCGATGAAATAGAAAAAAAGTTAGTTGATATATTGAATGAACAAGGCGTGCAAATTGATATTCATAGAATAGATATCAACGAAGTAATATATGCTGCATATAAGAACTCAGTAAAAACTGATACTGATAAGTTCATAGAAAAATTGACGGAAAAGGGAATTGATGTTGAAGTATTAGGCACATATAAAAGTTCCTCGTCAAGGATTAGCGTACGATGCAAAAATTGTGGTCACATTTGGTCTCCACAAGCAGATACATTGCTTTCTGGAAACTCAAGTTGTAGAAAATGTGGGGTTGTTAAGAATGGGAAAGCACATTTGAAAAGCCACACGGCATTTGTATTAGAGGTAAATACTATCAACCCAACGGTAGAAATACTAGGTCAGTATGAAAAAGCTAGTGAGAGGATTCATGTCAAATGTCGTTTGTGTGGACATGAATGGGATCCGATTGCAAACAGTCTTGTTCGCAAGAATCCGTCTGCATGTCCAGAATGCGGCAAGAAAAAAATGATAAAAACTAGAAGGAAAAACAAGATAGAGGATGCGATCATGGACCGTATAGCTTACGATTCCTACAAGATCGATATCGAGAGCGCCGACCCGTCTAAAGACATCTCCATGAGAGAGGTCTACGGTCTGGAGCCGAAGAAGGCGAAGTAACTTTTAGGCTATTATCCGGGGTGGCTCCGAAAGTCCGGACTGGTGGCTCACGCCACACCGGACTGGCGGCTCCGCCGCCCCGGAATAATCAATATGAGATTCCATGACATGATGACAGTCGAGTTCAAATCCAGACTGGAGATTGACATCGAAGCATAAGAATGACGGATTACCGGGCATTCCCTGTGAAGTTTTTGCGGGGAGTGCCTATTTGTTATAGGTTTTCCTCCTGAAATGATGTATAATTTGTTATACGATTTGTGAAACATGTTACCGCACCGCTTGTGAGGAAGAAAGTATGGTAAAGAACAATATAGAATTGGATGTCAAAGTCAAATGCATAGAGAACGGAACCACTCAGGCTCAGATAGCAGAGGATATCGGAACAACGAGATCCTATGTGAACCGTATCATAAAAGGTGAGAACGGTGTGGTGAACAAGACCTTCGTGCAGATAATGGAAGACCTCGGGTATGATATTGAACTTACATATGTGAAAAGAGATATCCAGGCATGAAGAATATAATCATAATTAATTGGGAGGATATTTGATGAGTAGCGGTTTTCAGAATCCAATCACAATAAAGGATGCTATTGATAAAATTCATAGCAGACAGTTTTTACTGCCTGCCATTCAGAGGAAATTTACATGGTCGAGTAATCAGATTGAAATGCTGTTTGACAGCATTATGAGAGGATACCCGATTAATTCGTTTATGTTCTGGAAGATCTCCGACAGTGAGATAAAGAAAGATTATAAGTTTTATGAATTCCTGACCGCATACAGAGAGTTCTTTTCGGAAAACAACAAAGACATTGATACAAAGGGCGTCCCTGATTTTGAGGCGGTTATTGATGGACAGCAGCGTCTTACAAGCCTGTACATCGGACTCCGGGGATCGTATGCTTACAAAATGCCGCGGAAATGGTGGAAAGATACCGAAGAATGCCTTCCGACAAGGAAACTGTATTTAAATCTCGAACAGCCGGCTGTGCAGGAGTATGATAACCAGAAAACTTTTGATTTTCGCTTTTTAAGCAAGTCAGATCTCGCAAACTATGCAAAGCGAAAAGAAAAATACACCTGGTTTGAGGTCGGTCAGATATTGGATCTTGACAGTACAAAGAAAGTCAGCCGCTATCTCGATGATAATAATCTGAAGGATAATGATTATGCATACGATACACTTTCAACACTTTACGAATCAATACACGTTAAGCCGCTCATCAATTATTATCTACAGGAAGAGCAGGAACCGGATAAGGTTCTTGATATCTTTATAAGGACGAACAGCGGAGGAACACCGCTGTCATTCTCTGACTTGCTGATGTCTATTGCATCTGCCAATTGGAAGACAATAGATGCAAGAAAAGAAATAGAAAAGCTTGTTTCAGAGGTGTATGACATTGGCAGACCGGGATTTGTAATTGATAAGGATTTTGTTTTAAAGACCTGTTTAGTGCTCTTCGTAGATAATATCAAGTTCCAGCTAAAGAATTTTACATATGCGAATGTTCAGATATTCGAATCAAACTGGGACAATGTAAAAAAGAGCATAGTAGCCGCATTCACTTTGTTTGAGAAACTCGGATTTAATGATAAAAACTTCAGAGCAAAGAATGCCGCAATACCGGTAATCTATTACATATACTACAACAATCTGTGTGACAGCATCGTTAAGCCGACTTATAGCAGCGCGGAAAGAAAAACGATTGCCCAGTGGTTAATTCTTACCTTCATCAAATCTGTTTTTGGCGGTCAGACTGACAGTGTACTCGTTACAATGAGAAAAGTCTTAAAAGAATGTGAGAGCAAAGCTTTTCCGGCAAAATCCCTGATGGATGCTTTTAAGAATGATCCGGCTCGTAATTACAGTTTTGATGATGATTTCATTGACGGACTTCTTGAGTCGCAGAAAGACAGCAATGAGGCTTTCTACATTCTTCATCTTATGTATCCGAACATGGATTACTATAATCAGGATTTCCACCAGGATCACCTGCATCCTGCTACCGTATTTCAGACTCCGGAGAAGCTGGAAGCAAGTATTCCGAAGTGCGATAGAGATTTTGCCGCCGATTCAAAAAACTGGAACAGCATTGCGAATCTCCAGTTGCTGAATGGGTTAATGAATGAGTCAAAGAATGATACACCTCTTAAGGAATGGGCAAACAGCAAAGGATTTACGAATGACCAGTTATATGTAAAGAAGACAACGAGCTTAGATATAAAGGACTTTGCTGCGTTTATCGCTGACAGAAAAGAAGTGATCAAAAAGTATTTGAAGAAAGTTGTCGGCGGTATTCAGGATGAAATAATAGAGACAGACCGGCTGATTCTGAGACACTGGACCGAAAGTGATGCAGAGAGTTTATACGAATATGCACAAGACCCTGACGTGAGTCCTATTGCAGGGTGGCTGGTGCATACATCGGTGGAAAACAGTCTTGGCGTTATACGAAATATATTTAACAGTGAAGAATGTTATGCAATTTGTGAAAAGACTAATGGCATTGCGATTGGTGCAATAGAGTTGAAATTGAACGGGCATACCGACATGACTGAACGGGATGATGAATGCGAGCTCGGTTTTTGGATAGGTAAGCCATTTTGGGGAAAAGGATATGTACCAGAAGCTGCAAAAGCAATTATCAATCACGGATTCAATGATCTTGGAATGAGTACAGTCTGGTGTGGATATTACGACGGAAATGATAAATCAAAAAGAGCACAGGAGAAGATAGGTTTTGTTTATCATCATACCTGTGAGAAAGTTCAGGTTCCGCTTTTGAACGAAACAAGAGTCGGACATACAAATTGTATAACAAAAGAGCATTGGGCAGATATCAATGGCATTGAATAAGTGCCAGTTAGGAGATTAATTATGTCTAAGGAAGCCAAACAATATAAGCAGTTCACGATTGAAAAAGCTTCAGATGCTTGTCTTGTGCTTGGTTCGTTAATATCAAGGGTAACGATTAATCTTGATAAATATAAAGAATATGCAAACGAGCTTGGAAGTATGCTGGAAGAAACAGATACTGAATACGTTGCGGCAAAGATATATGATGACATTAATGATAAGTTGTTGTATAGGCAACGGGAACTTTTAGCATTAATAGCTGACGAACAGAACAGTTCATTTTCCTATCTTCATTTGCGGAAACATTTAATGAAACACAAGTTTCTTACAACAGAATTGGGTCTCGAAACTACTCAGTTGTTAAATGAGCTTCTTGATGTGAGGAATTGGACCTTTCATAATCCGCAGTCGTTAATGGTGGCAGCTCGAGAGGCCGCAGAGAAAAATATTCCCGATGAACTTAGAGGGATAGTGACGGTGCAACCACAGTTAAATCCTGTAATTATTGAGAATATTACAGCTTATGAGCTGATTATGCTTGCAACACTTGATATTCATGCAGAAAAACGGATAGAGCAATTTGAACACATTTTGGCATGCATGAAGGAAGACTATCAAACGTTATATGATTCGCTTGATTCAAAACCTATGGTAATGATGTCTTCAGGATTATCGAGAGAGGTGCAGTATATCAAACACAATATAGTTTCCGGAATATCAGATTATCGAAGTGATGTATCACAAATTTCAATGGCAATTCAAAAGTCGAAATATGACGGAACAAAAGAAACGTTTGATAAATGGGTGATCCGACCGCCTCAGGAAACTGAAACAACCGGACAGAAGAGCGAACAAGATGAGGAATCTTGATATTGATATGTTCCCACAAACGAGTAGATTTCTCGATATGTTCCCGCAAACGCAAAGTTGCTTTGATATGTTTCCGTTAACGAGAATGGTCGAGACAAGGGGCAAAAACATCAATCTCATTGCCCCAACACATGTGGAGTGCGTTTGTCTGCTTACAAAGAATAATTGAAAGAAGCACAAAAAGAGAGGAACAGGAAAATGACAAATAGCTTGGTTGCCAATGTATTATTTAATAATTCGCCTGATTTATATAACAATTACTCAACAAATTGTATTGTCGTAAAGCAGATGCTGGAGAAATATAAAAGATATCTTCCCAACATCGCAGATTATACGATTCTGCGTTTTATGGACTTAATAGAGTGCTTCGAGAACATAGTTCCAAAAGAGACAATAAAAGGAATGTCTCCCGAGGAATGCTATTGTGTTTTGATGGCGGCTTTATGCATTTACACCGGACTGGGAATCAGCAAAGAGGATTTGAGGAGCTACATTAAAGAAAAGAATATTACGGATGATGCCTTAGTAATATCTGCCACAGACTTAAGAATTAAATATGGTACCGTGGGAAGCATTTATCTGTTTGAAAAGTATTCGGACATTTTCGAAGTTCCGTCAAAAGATTTGGAGAATGTAATTCTGTTTTTTATGAACAGAATGTCCGGGGATTTATGTCCATGGATAGAAAAACCTGCGAACTACGGCCCCGAATATGATTTTATCTCTAATGCACTTGCTGTTTCAAACAGCCTTGCGGAGCTTCAGAACCGTAATATAGATTTATCCTATGATGAATTTGATGAGTACAGTTCAACCGAGATAAAAAGTTTTGTTGAACGAATTTCAGTTTCGAAGATATACAAGGAAGGACGGAATCTGATTGTCGAAATTAACGGTTCTGATGTAGTTGTTCAACTTGCACAACGTAAAATAAATGATATCAATGAAAAAATCAAAAAATTGAACACTCCTTTATCAGCGGGAGTAACCTCAAATTATGATATTGACTTAGTTGTTATTAAACATAATACAGGCAGTGCAAATAGAATCTTTTTGAATGCAGCTATAGAAGAGGGTTGGACGCAGGAAGACCATGAGCTGTTTAATAAACTTAACGAGGCAGAACAGGCTTTTTACATTGATTATCTTTCTTCTGAGTTTGCAATTACAAAATCCCTGAGGGAGTTTGCAAACGAAAACAATGCTGAACTTTATGGAATAGAATTCAGGGTAAAATCTCCCAAATCGGTTTATGAAAAACTTCATAATAGAAACTACCCGCTGAAACAACTTGCCGATGTTATAAGGTATTCGCTTATTCTTGATCCAAAGACGTATGTAAGAGATATCAGGAGAGCAGTAGCACTTCTTGAAAAAGAAGGATGGAAGACATACTGTCTTGAAAACTATTGGGAAATGAAAAAATTGCCTTATAATGCCGTGAACAGCAATCTTGTTAATGAATCGGGAATTCGTGCAGAGCTGCAATATCATACGGAAGACAGTTTCAGGGTAAAGATGGGAGAAGAGGACCATAATCTATATAAACTACGTTGTACCTATGAGCGCGGTTCAAAGGAATATAGTGAGATCCTTGCAAAGCAGTTTGCACTTTACGATGGGATGGAAGTACCGAAAGATATTGATACTTTACAGAATATTTTATTATAAATATATCGTGCGGAGGAGGTGAAGCTTGAAAAATAAGAATAATATAGAAAATGCAAGATCCGGCAGGGAAGTTCTTTCTGCCGGATCTTTATGCCATTAAGACTGCGATGCAGGCAATCATTCCGACTAAATGATGAATTATTTTCAGTTCCGTGATAACATATCTATAGTGCCTTGCTCTTGTGCACAATGGGCTTTTGTATTATCGGTGGGAAAATAAGATGAGGTAATTTATGAAGGACGATTCAAAAAAAATAAAGTGGTACACCCTTGCATTTATTGCTTTTTCGGGTGTGTGGGGATTCGGTAACATTACAAACGGATTTGTTTATTTTAACGGAGTACAGGCTATTTTCAGTTGGATACTGATTTTTGTGTTGTATTTTATTCCTTATGCGCTGATGGTCGGCGAGCTTGGTTCGGCATTTAAAACATCGGGGGCCGGAGTAAGTTCATGGATTAACGACACCATAAATCCCAGAATAGCATATTTTGCGGGATGGACATACTGGGTATGCCACATCACATATATTGCCAGCAAAGGAAGCGGAGGACTTAAAGCATTGAGCTGGGCTATATTCTGCAATGCCGAGACCTATGATGCATTCCCGTCATTTTTTATTCAGCTTGCAACACTGATAATTCTTCTTTTTTTCTGCTGGGTAGCCAGCAGAGGACTGAATCCGCTAAAAAAGCTGGCAAGTATCGCCGGAACGAGCATGTTTATTATGTCGATTCTCTATATCGTTCTGATGATCGCCGCACCGGCAATCAACCCAAATGCTGGTTTTACACATGTCGATCTCAATATCAAAAACTTCATTCCGAATTTTGATATAAGATATATAACATCTCTGTCTATTCTGATATTTGCTGTCGGAGGAGTTGAAAAGATATCTCCGTACGTAAACAAGGTCGAAGATCCGGCAAAAGGATTTCCCAAGGGCATAATTGCTATGGTGATAATGGTAGTTGTCTGTGCTATACTCGGAACAATGGCAATGGGAATGATGTTTGATCCTGCTGTAATCAATTCAAACAAGGAGACATTTAATTCTTATGTGGCAAATGCTCCTTACTGGGCATTTCAGAAACTGGGAGAGTATTATCACATTGGAAATAGTTTGCTGATAATATATGCACTGTGTAATATGATAGGACAGTTTGCGGTACTTCTTGTCAGTATAGATGCACCTTTAAGGATGCTTCTGGGAAATGAAGAAACAAGACAATACCTGCCAAGCAGGTTGATGAAACAGAATAAGCACGGAGCATATATTAACGGTATAAAGCTTGTTGCAATATTGTCAGGGAGCCTTATTCTTATACAGTCTCTGGTACCGGGAGCTGCCAATGTACTGGCTCAGTTAACAAAGCTGAATTCGGTATGTATGCCGTTCAGATATTTATGGGTATTTGTCGCATATCTTGCATTAAGGAAATCTTTCGATAAATTCCCTGCAGAGTACAGGTTTGTAAAAAGTCAGGCAATTGCAAAATTTTTCGGAATATGGTGTTTTGCAATCACTCTTATAAGCTGTATATCGGGAATGCATTCGGATGATAAATTCACGATGTTTCTTAATATTATCACTCCTGTGGTACTGGCAGCCTTGGGATTTGTCATGCCTTTACTGGCAAAATATGAACGTAAGCGGAAGGAGAACAAATAATGAGTGTTGAACTAAACAAAGAGTTGCTTTCGTTTGTGAATAGCAGTCCGTCAGCATTTCACACCGTCTTAAACATAGAAGCGATGCTGAAAGAGGATGGATATAAAGAACTTTATGAGAGCGAAGCATGGGATATTGATTTCAAGGGAAAGTATTATGTTAAAAGAAATGATACCAGTATAATCGCATTTCATATAGGTGAGAATCTGACCGATTACAGTTTCAATATTGCAGCTTCGCACAGTGATTATCCGACATTCAAGATAAAAGAAAAACCGGAACTGAAGGTAAAGGATAAATATGTGCAGCTGAACACCGAGGGATATGGGGGCATGATATGCTCGACATGGTTTGACAGACCTCTGTCCGTGGCGGGACGGGTAATTATCAAAAACGATGACCATCTTGAATCCCGCATATTAAAGATAGACAGAGATATTCTGATCATTCCCAGTCTGGCTATACATATGAACCGTCAGGTTAATGACGGGACTGCATATAATAAACAGGTGGATATGATACCGCTTTTCGGAGCGGGCAGTACGTCAGCGGGTGATTTCGACAATATGATTGCCGATGAGCTTGGGGTTGAGGTCGACAGCATTTACGGAAAAGATCTTTATATCTATAACCGTTCAGAGGGAACGCTGTGGGGAGAAAAACAGGAGTTCATATCCGCACCTCATCTTGATGACGGAGAATGCGCCTTTACAACATTAAAAGGTTTTCTGAAGGGATACAGTAAGAAGTCTGTCAATGTATATGCATGCTTCGATAACGAAGAAGTCGGCTCCATGTCCAAACAGGGTGCAGGGTCTTCTTTCATATATGATATTTTACGCAGAATTAATTATGGACTCGGACTGAATGAGGAAGACTATCATCGGGCTCTGGCATCAAGTTTTATGGTAAGTGCCGATAATGCCCATGCCGTACATCCTAATCATCCGGAAAAGACAGATGCAGAAAATTGTGTATACATGAACGAAGGAATTGTAATCAAGTCGCATGCAGGACAGAAATATACAAGCGATGCTGTCAGTACAGCCATTTTCAGAGATATATGTAAAGAGGCAGAGGTGCCGGTACAGTTCTTCGCAAACCGTTCGGACGAGGCGGGTGGTTCGACTCTGGGAAATATTATTACATCGCATGTTTCAATTAATGCAGTTGATATCGGTCTAGCGCAGCTTGCTATGCATTCTTCGTTTGAAACTGCCGGAAGTAAAGATGTGGAATATATGGTGGATGCTATGACAAAGTTTTTCGGAAGGCATGTTTATACGGAAAAAGGCAACATATATCGCAAATAACCAGACAAAAGATATATAATATACAGGATTATATTTCGGCAAAACAGGTGGTAAAAACAAGGAGGTTTAAGAATGAAATTAAATACATTATGCGTGCAGGGTGGTTATACACCGGGAAACGGAGAGCCGCGCCAGATTCCGATTATTCAGAGTACTACTTTCAAATACGACACAAGTGAAGATATGGGTAAACTCTTCGATCTGGAAGAGGAGGGATATTTTTATTCCAGACTTCAAAATCCGACCTGCGATATGGTGGCAAAAAAGCTTACCATGCTCGAAGGCGGTACTGCAGGCATGCTTACAGGAAGCGGACAGGCAGCCAACTTCTTTGCACTTTTCAATATATGTAACTGCGGTGATCATATCGTAGCTTCCAATTCCATCTATGGCGGGACATTTAATCTGATTTCCGTAACAATGGCTAAGATGGGAATCGAGGCAACATTTGTTGAACCGGACTGCACAAAAGAAGAGTTAGATGCTGCATTCAGACCGAACACGAAAGCAGTTTTCGGAGAGACTATCGCCAATCCGGCACTGACGGTTTTAGATATTGAGGTGTTTGCAAAAGCAGCTCATGCACATGGCGTGCCGCTGATAATTGACAATACTTTTGCGACTCCGGTAAATTGTCACCCGATAGAGTGGGGTGCAGACATTGTTACACATTCCACCACAAAATATATCGATGGACACGGTGCAACAATAGGAGGTGCAATCATTGACGGAGGCAAATTCGACTGGATGGCACATGCAGATAAGTTCCCGGGACTTTGTACACCGGATGAGAGCTATCACGGAATAGTCTATGCCGAGAAATTCGGAAAGGAAGGAGCATTCATTTCTAAATGTACTTCTCAGCTGATGCGTGATTTAGGATCAGTTCAGAGTCCGCAGAGTGCATTTTATATCAATTTAGGTCTGGAAAGTTTACATGTACGTGTTAAACGTCATTGTGAGAACGGAAAGGCCGTTGCCGAATTTTTGAAAAATCATCCAAAGGTTGCATATGTAATTTACAGCGGTCTTGAAGGAGATAAATATTATGAGACGGCAAAGAAATATCTTCCGAACGGTACATGCGGAGTTGTTTCTTTCGGATTGAAAGGCGGAAGGCAGGCTGCCAGCATTTTCATGAAGAACCTTAAGCTTTGCGCAATTGAGACCCATGTAGCAGATGCAAGAACGTGCTGCCTTAATCCGGCAACATCAACACACCGTCAGATGAATGATGAACAGCTGAAAGCCGCAGGTGTTCCTGCAGAACTGGTAAGACTCAGTGTAGGTCTCGAAGATATTGAGGATCTTATTGCAGATATTTCTCAGGCATTGGATAAATGCTGACGACATAAAAGAATTACATAAGGAGAAGGAAAATGCCTTTAATTATACCTAAAGAATTACCCGCTTTTCAGATTCTGTCTGAAGAAAATATATTCGTTATGCATAGAGAGAGGGCAAGCAGTCAGATGATTCGTCCGCTGAGGATACTGGTTTTCAACCTGATGCCGACGAAGATTATTACCGAAACTCAGATAGCAAGACTTCTTGCAAACGGACCGCTCCAGGTGCAGCTTACGTTACTAAAAACGGCAACACACGATCCGGTACATGTTTCGGAGACACATTTGCAGGAGTTTTACAGAACGTTTGATGATATCAGGAATGAACGTTTTGACGGAATGATCATCACGGGAGCGCCTATAGAGACAATCCAATTTGAAGAAGTTGATTATTGGGATGAACTCTGTGAGGTTCTTGAATGGTCAAAAAGCCATGTTTACAGTACGCTCCATGTATGCTGGGGCGCGCAGGCCGGTTTGTATTATCATTTCGGAATACAAAAACATACACTTCCAAAGAAAATGTTCGGTATATTCCTGCATAAAGTTGTGAGAAAGGAGAACCCTCTGCTTAGAGGATTCGACGATGTATTTTATGCGCCGCATTCCAGACATACGGAAATCTCGGAAGAAGATGTTATGAACTGTCTTCAGCTAAGAGTGCTGGCAAGGTCTGATGAAGCAGGCATATATCTGCTCAGTACAGAGAACGGAAGACAGATATTTGTTATGGGACACCCTGAGTATGATAAGTACACGCTGGATTCGGAATATAAACGCGACCTGAGCAAAGGGCTGCCGATTGAAATACCGGTCAATTATTATAAGTATGATGATCCGGGCAATAAGCCGATATTCCGATGGAGGTCACATGCATTTTTGCTGTATCATAACTGGATGAATTATTACGTATATCAGGATACTCCATACAATCTGGATGAACTTGAAGTGATCCGATAAGACGGGCGAAAAAAGATATATGATATAATTAGCGCGAGGTAGAGTAAATGAAAATAATCCATTGCGCAGACATTCATCTGGATTCACCACTGTCACGACTGGGAGAAACAGAGAAGAGAAAAGAAAGAAAAGCGGAACTGATAAAAGCTTTTAAGAATATGATTTCGTACGCTGCTGATCATGAAGTGAAGGTTGTTATCATTGCAGGAGATCTGTTTGATCAAAGCCATGTTTCCGCAACTGCAAAAAATGCAGTGCTTTCATGTGTGAAAGATAATCCGGGTATAGATTTTTACTTTCTTAAAGGGAATCATGATAAATGTGATTTTCCCGGTGAAGCAGATGATATACCGGATAATTTTCGCATGTTCACGGATGAATGGACGACGTATGAGCTCGGGGAGAATATAACTCTTACCGGAGTCGAACTAAACAAGGATAATACTCAAAGTATATATGAGAGACTGCATCTTGATGTCACACATTTTAATATAGTGACCATGCATGGTCAGGACGCAGAGTCATCAGGAAAAAATGATGCGCAGACGGTAAGTATAAGAGATCTGAAAAACAGAAATATAGATTATCTTGCTTTGGGACATATACATACGTATAAAGAAGGCAGACTCGACGCAAGAGGCGAGTATTGTTATCCGGGCTGCCTCGAATCCCGTGGATACGACGAGACCGGCGAACATGGATTCATAGTTTTGGATATAAACGGAAGAGAAAGATCATATTCTGACATAAAAGTCTGCAATCCTATACGAGAGACACATGTTATTAAGGTTGACATTTCCGGACTTATGAGCTCTTCGGATATGGTTTCGGAGATAGATGTGGCATTGAGAGACAATCATTTTTCAATAAGAGATCTTGTAAAAGTCGAATTGACAGGATCGCTCGACATCGAATGTGAAAAAAACACGGACTTCATAGAAAAACAGTTTGAAGGCAGGTTCTTTGATTTTAAACTTAAGGACAACACGGAATTAAAGGTAAACTATAATGATTTCAAACTTGATGAATCGCTCAAAGGAGAGTTCATAAGGACAGTAGAAGCTGAGCCCGGTATATCCGAAGAAGAGAAGGCTGAAATCATAAGAATAGGTATCAAGGCGCTTATGGGTGAGGAGATTGTGTGATGAAGATCAAAGAAGTAAGAATTGAAAACTTCGGGAAATTTTCAAACTACAACAAACAGTTCTCCGAAGGCCTTACGACAATAAACGAAGAAAACGGCTGGGGTAAAAGCACACTTGCTGCTTTTATCAGGGTCATGATGTTCGGATTTGACGGAGAAAATAAAAGAAGCGACATAGATAAAGAGAGAAAGAGACTGAAACCCTGGCAGGGAGGAACCTACGGGGGCAGTCTTATTATTGCGGTCGGAGAAAAAGAGTACAGAATCACAAGACTTTTCGGAAATACGGAAAAAGATGATGAGTTCAGACTCTATGATAATAAAACCGGCCTTGAAAGTAATGACTATTCGGAGAAAATCGGAGAAGAAATCTTCAAGATCGATTCGGATTCATTTAAAAAGACTATTATGTTCAGCCAGAACGATATAGAGACTTCGGCAACAGACGGAATCAATGCAAAACTGGGAAATCTGTCCGGAAGTACGGATGATATAGATAATTATGAGGCTGTAGCGGATAAGTTCAAAAAGAAGCTTAATGCCATGAGCCATTCCCGCTCCACAGGGCAACTGTACGCTTTAAGAAACGAACTTACCGGGCTTGAAGATGAAACAAGAAAGATTCCGGATATAAAAACAGCAATAGAAGCAAAACAGAAATCGTTGGAGAATCTGAGAAAGTTACTTGAAAATAAAAAAAGAGAATCAGAGGATCTGAGCGAAGAGCTTAAAGAGGCTTCGTTAAGAGCTCAGCTGCTGTCAAAAAGAGAGCAGTATGAGAATATACTGAAAAGGTATTATGAAAGAAAAAATGACAAGGAGAGGGCAGGCAGAACTTTCAGAAATGATGTCAGTGATGAGCAGATCAACAGATTGATAAATGATTACGCGGAGGCGAAAAGCAAGAAAGAAGCATTGCTGTCCAAACAGCAGTTTCTGAATAACCTTGAACAGCAGATAAAAGAAAACAGAAGAAAAGCAAAAACCGGAAAGGCACTGATCATAGCCGGAATCATACTGATTGCATTGGGGGTTTTGGCATATGCATTGACCGGAATCAAAGCTCTGGCAGCAATATCGGCAATCGGATTGATCCTGCTTATTACGGGTATAGTATTAATAAGCGGCACATCTAAAACAATGCGTCAGGATGCAGGAGTTTCTCTCTACAACAGGGTTACGGAAGAAATTCGCGAAGAGAAAAGTTTCATCAAAGACACCGATAGCAGAATAAAGAGTTTCATGGAAGACTGCGGAGTTTGTTATGATGATGCGAACGTGATAAAAGATCTGACGGATATCAAGAGGAATCTGGATACATATAGAAGAGCCGAACAGGAACTTGCAGCCATAGAGAAAGAGAAGACCGATTTTGAAAACCGGAATGATATCACAAAGATAAAAGAAGCAGGTATCAATTCAAATATCAGAACTGTAGATGAGATCAATACAGCCATGAACGAGATAAGCACTGTAACAGAAAAAATTATGGATGACATCAATTCGGAGAATAATCAATTGCAGCTGCTTCTTGAGAATCTTGATGAGCTGAATGCAAAAGAGGAACAGCTTAACGATAAAAAAGAAGAATATACAGCCCTGTTCAAAAGAGAAAAGCTTATTACACAGACAAAAGATCTGCTTGAAAAGGCAAAGGCAAGTTTCGTATCAAAATACAGTGAACCGGTGGCAAGAGGATTCAGAAAGTATTACGAGATGCTTGACGGTGTCACCGGGAAGGAATATTGTTTCGATGCAAATATGAATCTTAAAGTAGATGATCATGGTGATCTGAGAAACTCACGCCTCTATAGTGCGGGAAGCAGAGACAAGATTGATTTGTGCTTCAGGATGGGGCTCATTGATGCCATGTATCAGGATGAAAAACCCGTTATCATAATGGACGACCCGTTTGTCAACTTTGACGATAAACGCTTATCAGGCGGAAAAAATATAATTGAACTTCTTGCCGGTGAATATCAGATAATATATCTCACATGTCATGACAGCAGAGATATTGTTCAGAAAGTGAGAAATGAATGAAGGTAAAGAGTGTTAAAAACTTCATGAGTAAAAGGAAAATGCTGGAGAAAGCCAGGCATCCTTTTGAGATTCCGATTATTATTTTGTCCATCATAATTTCGGTGGCGATATATTGGGGACTGCTGTATATGGTTGTATATATGAAGAATAAAGGCTTTGTCATACAGTGGTTAAACGAGGGATTGTCGGTTGAGTCCGGGATCGCGGAGATTATCGTCGAATTCGGAAAGAATATCCTGATAGTAGTTTTCGGAATACTAATAGTCGCAACTATATGGAACTTCTTCAGAGATATAGGAAGTGCAACTGCACGGGATGTTCATGTCTCCGAGACGCAATCGGCAATCATTGAAGCGATGTTTGATGATTATTCAGAGAGAATGGGTCTTCTGATCGAGCCTGATCACTGCCTGTGCAAGGAACAAAAGACCATGGAGATATTGTCAGTGCCCATAAAAAACAAGTACTGTGTAAGAATACCGGCTGCATATGCTTTTAATGCAGTGGATGGCAAGCATGATTATTCCTGTGTGAGATTTGTTATTGCGAATGAATTGTCGCATATAGCACTATCACACAGAAATCTTTTGTTGCTGATTCTGACATTCCCGGCCCAGCTTATTCCGATATACAATTCTTTGTTTTCAAGGATAATGATATATTCGGCAGACAGACTGACAGTGGAGATTATAGGAAAAGAAGATACCATCAAAGGCATCATATGGGATGAGAATAATCTGGATTTCGCAAAATTTGTGCTTGATTTTGACGACTATCAAAAGAAGCTCTTTGAAAAGAGAATCGGAATTACTAATTTTGCAAAAGTTATTGAGAATCTATCTTCAGATAAACCGATTCCGCAGTACAGAATCAGGAAAATATTAAAACTGAAAGAAGGGAATAATGGACAAACCGGTTAAACTGATAAAGAGGACAAAAGCATATAAAGGGACTGTACTTGATGTATATGATGATGAAGTTGAGGTGAAAGGTATCCATGCTCATTGGGACTACATCCATCATGACGGAGCGGCAGCGGTAGTTCCGGTTACGGATGACGGGAAGATACTGATGGTCAGACAGTATAGACATGCTCTCGGAAGATATACGCTCGAACTTCCCGCAGGTAAGGTGGATTCGCCAGACGAACCCAAGATAGAATGTGCCAGAAGAGAACTTGAGGAAGAAACGGGATATCGTTCGGATGACTTTGAGCATCTTATTGATATTAATACCACGGTAGCATTCTGTGATGAGTTTATCGAAGTATTTGTGGCAAGAAATCTGATAAAGACTCATCAGAATCTTGATGAAGATGAGGAGATAGATGTGCAGCCATGGGATGTCGATGATCTTGTTAAAAAGATTTATGCAGGAGAAATGACGGATTCCAAAACCATAGCCGGGATACTGGCATACAAGAATCTTACAGAAAAGGCCTGATGGCCGCAAGGAGGATATCATGACAGATAAAGAGTTTTATGAGCAGTGTTTGGCAGAAGAGAGAAAATACATTTTCCCCGAGTTTGCAAGAAATGATGTATGGAATCTGGGATGTGATTTAGTCGAGGCTGCAAAAACATTTTCGGGTCCGCTTGCCGTTACCATTTGGATCAACGGTGCGGAAGTATTCTCGTATTATCCCGAGGGGACAGGAAAGTTCCATGATATGTGGCTCACAAGGAAGAGAAATACCGTAGCAACGCTTGGCATGGCATCAATGACATTTAAGGCAAAGCTTGCGGCAACAGGAAGTGATCTTGAATCAGAGGGACTTGATTCTGCAAAATTCGTTGCGTGCGGCGGAGGATTTCCGATCAGGATAAAAGGCGGATGCGTAATCGGATTTATCGGATGTTCAGGACTTGCCGATACAGAAGATCATGCCGCCATACTGGCAGGTCTTGACAGATTTTTTGCAGGAAAAGGCTGGAAATAATAGTGAGAGATTTTCTTCCGATAACAAGAGAAGATATGGAAAAGAGGGGTTGGCAGCAACCTGATTTTGTGTATGTTATCGGAGATGCGTATGTTGATCATTCCTCATTCGGGCCGGCCATCATAAGCAGAGTGCTTGAATCAAGAGGATATAAGGTAGCCATAATCGCGCAGCCTGACTGGAATGATGCTGAAAGCATAAATGTTTTCGGAAAACCAAGACTGGGCTTTTTAGTATCGGCCGGAAACATGGACTCAATGGTAAATCATTACACGGTCAACAAGAAACGCAGGCATACGGATGCATATACCCCGGGTGGTGTTATCGGTAAAAGACCCGACAGGGCTACACTGGTTTATTGCAACCTGATAAAGAAGAAGTATAAAGATATTCCGGTTATTATCGGCGGTATAGAAGCCAGCCTCAGAAGACTGGGACATTATGATTACTGGTCGGATAAGATCAAAAGATCATTGCTGCTTGATTCCGGTGCAGATATCCTGATATACGGAATGGGAGAACTCCCAATTGTTGAGATAGCAGATGCACTATCAGGCGGAATAGAAGTTTCTGATATTACGTATATAAGAGGTACGGTCTATAAATCCAGAACCACGGATGATCTTACCGAAGAGTTCATAGAACTGCCGGATTTTGATTCCATTCACGATGATAAGTCGGCATATGCAAGAAGTTTTAATATCCAGTATCAGAACATGGATTCAGTTACCGGTAAGATACTTGTGGAGAAATACGGAGATAACAGATATGTTATCCAGAATCCTCCTGTAAGACCGCTTACGATGCAGGAGATGGATGAAATATATGAATTACCGTATATGAATACATACCATCCATCTTATGAAAAAGACGGTGGAGTACCTGCAATTGAAGAAATCAAGTTTTCTTTGACAAGTAACCGGGGATGTTATGGCGGATGCAGTTTCTGTGCGCTGGCATTTCATCAGGGAAGAGTGGTTCAGGCAAGAAGCCATGAGTCTTTGCTGAAAGAAGCAAAGGAAATGACGGAAGATAAAAGATTTAAAGGATATATTCATGATGTAGGCGGACCGACCGCCAACTTCAGAAGACCTGCATGTGACAAGCAGCTTAAAAAAGGAGTATGCATGAACAAGCAGTGTCTCTATCCTTCGGTATGTAAAAATATGATTGCAGACCATAAGGATTATGTCGGACTGCTGAGAAAGTTAAGAGCGCTTCCGAAAGTAAAGAAAGTATTTATCAGATCCGGCATAAGATTTGATTATGTAATGGCTGACAAAGATGACACTTTCCTGAGAGAACTGTGCAAGTATCACATAAGCGGGCAGCTCAGAGTTGCACCGGAGCATGTTTCAGATCATGTTTTAAGACTCATGGGGAAGCCGGAGAAAAAGGTTTATGATGCGTTCTGTCGGAGATTTGAGAAAATCAATGACAGTCTGCATATGGATCAGTATGTTGTCCCCTATCTGATTTCATCACACCCGGGATCGACGATTGATGATGCCATACAGCTGGCAGAAAGTGTAAGGGATATGGGATATATGCCGGAACAGGTGCAGGATTTCTATCCCACACCATCCACAATCTCTACGGTAATGTATTATACGGGTCTTGATCCGAGAACGATGGAACAGGTGTATATACCTAAAACCTATCACGAAAAGGCTATGCAGAGGGCATTGATACAGTACAGAAAGCCGGAAAACTACGATCTGGTCAAGGAAGCACTGCTCAAAGCAGGGAGAAATGACCTTATCGGATTTGACCGCGATCATTGTCTGATTCCGCCCAGACAGATAAAGAAGAACAGTTGCAATTCAACCTCATTCAAAGTAAAATATTCTGGGGCAAAGCCCGGATAAGGAGAAAACATGGGATTATTCGGAAATAAAGAAAAAGATGAAGATATGAAGCGGAGAAATCCGAACAACCTGCCTACTAAATTTCAGGTTATCATCAGGATGGTGGTCGGGGTTTATCTCTGCTATATAGTTTTTAAGCTCATCAAAGACGGAGCTTTGGTTAAGACGCAGGGAACCGAAAAGGCCATCATGATAGGAGCCGTGGTTCTGTTTTCTGTTGCCGGAGTTTTCTTTTTCATAAGAGGATTCAAGGCATTTAAGGACAGACAGTATTTCGATCCTAATACCGATGACTTCAGTGAAGAAGGTCAGGCGGCAAAGGAGGCTGAAGAAGAGGCAAAGGCAGCGGAAGAAAAAGCTTATGCCGAAGCTAACGGAGGAGCAAAACCCGGGTCAATGGCAGCATTTGCAAGACTGACTGAGGCCAGCAGAGTATCCGATGAGGAGCAGGAAGAGGCATATGAGAAGGCCAAAGAGGCCAATGAAGAAGAGGGAAAATAATACATCAGATTATATACAGATAGGAGAGATTATTATGGAATACACAATGGACAAAATCGTGGCATTAGCTAAATCCAGAGGATTTATATATCCGGGTTCGGAGATATACGGCGGACTTGCTAATACATGGGATTACGGCAATTTAGGCGTTGAGCTCAAGAACAATGTCAAAAAAGCATGGTGGCAGAAATTCATTCAGGAATCACCGCTTAATGTCGGAGTTGACTGTGCTATTCTTATGAATTCACAGACCTGGGTAGCATCAGGACATCTCGGAAGTTTCTCAGATCCGCTTATGGACTGTAAGTCATGCCATGAGAGATTCCGTGCGGATAAAATTATTGAGGACTGGGCTGCAGAGAATAATTTCACGCTTCCGTCATCAGTTGACGGATGGACACATGAGCAGATGCAGGACTTCATAAAAGAGCACAATATCGCATGCCCTTCATGCGGAGCTCATGATTTCACGGATATTCGTGAGTTCAACCTTATGTTCAAAACATTCCAGGGTGTTACCGAGGATGCAAAGAACGTTGTTTATTTAAGACCTGAGACAGCACAGGGTATCTTTGTAAACTTCAAGAACGTTCAGAGGACATCACGTAAGAAACTTCCGTTCGGTATCGGACAGATCGGTAAGTCATTCCGTAATGAGATCACTCCTGGAAACTTTACATTCAGAACACGTGAGTTTGAGCAGATGGAACTTGAGTTCTTCTGCAAGCCTGATACGGATCTTGAGTGGTTTGAGTACTGGAGAAGCTTCTGCTTTAACTGGCTTAAATCTCTCGGACTTAAGGATGAGCAGTTAAGACTTCGTGACCATGATCCGGAAGAGCTTTCATTCTATTCAAAGGCTACGACCGATATCGAGTTCACATTCCCATTCGGTTGGGGAGAGCTTTGGGGAATCGCAGACAGAACAAACTATGACCTCGGACGTCATATGGAAGTTTCAGGCGAGGACCTTACGTACTTCGATGATGAGACAAACGAGAAATATATCCCGTACGTCGTCGAGCCGTCACTCGGTGCTGACCGTGTAACTCTGGCATTCCTCTGCGCAGCATATGATGAGGAAGAGCTTGAGGGAGGAGACGTACGTACCGTATTCAGATTCCATCCGGCACTCGCCCCTGTTAAGATCGGTGTGCTCCCGCTTTCAAAGAAGCTTGATGAGGGAGCAAACAAGGTTTATGCGGAGCTCAGTAAGTACTGGAACTGTGAGTTTGATGACAGAGGAACCATCGGTAAGAGATATCGTCGTCAGGATGAAATCGGTACACCGTTCTGTGTAACTTATGACTTTGATTCAGAGACAGACGAATGCGTAACAGTTCGTGACCGTGATTCGATGGAACAGGTCAGAGTTCCGATTGCAGAACTCAGAAATTATTTCTGGGATAAGTTTTCATTCTGATAATTACGGATTATAAAAAGGCATGCACTTGTTGAAAGTGTGTGCTTTTTTTAACCTTTGTGATTAGATTGGGAGCATGAGAAAATCTTTTAGTAGCGATAATGCTACGAGGAACAGGAGGCTGATATGGGTACAGTAATCACAAAGGAAAGCAAAGAAAATTTTAAAAGTTGGCTTTACAATGAAGAACGAAGTGAAGGAACAGTTGCAAAATATATGCGAGATATTGAGAGATTATCCGAATGGCTTGATGGACGTGGAATAACAAAGGAAAGTTTAATAAAATGGAAAGAGCATCTAATCGATACCGGATATAAACCGGAAACAATTAATTCTATGATAGCAGTTGCAAATACATATTGCAGGTTTGCGGATTTGAATATAAAAGTTAAGTTTCTACGCATACAGAAAAAAATGTTTCGGGATAAGAACAAAGAATTGACGAAAGATGAGTACAGAAAGCTTATCCGTTCTGCGGAAGAAAAAGGGAATACACGTCTTGCATTGTTGATAGAAACTATTGGGGCAACAGGAATTAGAGTGTCTGAAGTTCAGTATATAACAGTTGAAACAGTAAAAATGATGCATACACAAGTCTTTTTGAAAGGAAAGATCCGTGATATTTTCCTACCCGAAATCCTTTGCAGGAAACTTCTAAAATATGCCACGACACAAAAAATTGCTTCCGGTGAGATTTTTATCACCAGAAGCGGAAGAGGAATGTCGAGAGAGCAGATATGGACAGAGATGAAAGTAATATGTAAAGTTGCAGAAATCGAGCCATGCAAGGTCTTTCCACATAATTTACGACATTTATTTGCCCGGACTTTTTACCAATCAACACACGATGTGGCAAATTTGGCCGACCTGTTGGGTCACAGTTCTATAGAAACAACCCGGATTTATCTTCTCTCAACAGGAACAGAGCATAGGCAACAGCTGGAAGCATTGGGGTTAGTGCAGTAGCTGTGAGATGAATGCTCAGATTATTGAAATGACTGAAAGCAGTGACACGCAGGTACAATTTATTAAGCGTTCCGATAATAAAAAGTTAGGATTTTCTCCGACATTTTTTGGAAATTTCTATTTAAAATACTTCCCGAACGTTTGATCCTAAAGAACTTTGACAAACTCTAAAAAACTTTTATTATCACATTTTTGATATGAAAGTTTTTTTATTGTTATCTTAACTTAATGACATTGGTCTGATGCCAGACTAAATTTACATGTTATCCGTTCTTATTTTTCACATGTACAACAATCAGATCAATAAAATCATCCATATTTACCACTGACTCCAAATCATCTGTATCAATGTTGATTTCAAGGTCATCCTCTATGAATGCAAGAAGAACAAATATTTGCAGTGAAGAAAGTCCCAAGTCGCTTTGAAGATTAATTTCTTTTGTAATTTTATCTTTTGATATACCTGTGTTGTCAGCTATGATTTCACGAATACGATTAAATATCTTACACTTATCCATTTTACGCTCTTCCTATTGCAAAAAAGTCAGAATAGTTTTTCGTCTTCCCTGCGACGCAATGCTCGCGCCGGATTGCCGAATGCAGCATAGTCATCGTTCAGATCCGTCAGCAATGCCGCTCCCATCCCAACTACAGCGCGATTACCGACAGTCAGTCGGTCCTTAACCATGGCGTGCGGTCCGATATATACATCATTTCCGATGGCGCAGGAACCTCCGATAAAGCTTGTGACGGATATGACGCAATTTGAACCGATTGTTGAATTATGTCCAATCACCGCTTGTGAAAATATCAGCACATTATCGCCAATCGAAATGAGCCCGCTAAGACCATCGTTCATAATGATGACACCTTCACCTAGCGAAACCACAGGAGAAATGTGAGATTTTGGGTCAATCATTTGTGCCAACCGATAGCCGGCCGCTTTCACTCGTTCGTAAAGAATCCGACGATACTTGGGTTCTCCCAACGATATCGCAATCTCGATGTCATCTGGAGAAATCGAAGTTTTCAGTTCAATAAATGGTAGTATTCTTTTACTCAAAAACATTTTTTCAGTTCTAACGTCATCAATGAACAGTATTTCGTCCCATCTGTATACATTTTCCTGAATATCCATCGCAAGATCAAAAATGTTTTCGCCGCTTCCACCGGCTCCATAAATTCCCAGTTTCATACGCTCCTCCTGTTCAAGAAATACCGTGTGCCCTGAATCCGACCTCATTAATATCAGCCACGCCTTATTTTTCCGGTTCCGGTTCTTTCAAATGGTTCGTTGCGGAATTCGATAAGTGTTATTCTCTTGTACATTGCAAGCTCGCGGTTTATCTGGTTAACAAAACTCTGAACGAATGGACGATCCGCCAAATCGCAAAATACTTCCGCACAAATCCGCCCCTCTTTTTCTTTCACCAGAACTTCTTTCATCGCACTACATCTTCTGAGGAGTCCTTCCAGTTCTTCCGGAATGACGTTTTCGCCGCTAGCTAGAATGATGATGTTCTTTCTGCGACCGGTCAAATATATATAGCCTTGCTCATCCATGTATCCCAAATCACCGGAATGAAGCCATCCCTCTTCATCAAACAGTTCTGCCGTAGCCTCAGGATTCTTATAATAGCCACTGGTAATCGTATCTCCCTTAAAACATATTTCACCATTGCGAATAGACGCTTCCATGCCCTCAGCGCATTTGCCAACAGAATTAAGCAGAATATTCGGATCGGTTATACTCAAGTCGAAATACGGACCCACGCCAAAGGTTTCAGACATTCCATAGGCAGGAACGATATAAATATCATGTTCCTTAAACTGCATAAGCATTTGATGATCAAAACTGCCGCCACCACAATATACGCATTTGAGTTCTCCCGTTTTTTCAAGATGTCCGCTTTTCATTGCGTTATATAAAAGTTCGAGCATAATAGGCGCTAAACTGCTGGTTTGTGCCTTCGATAATTGAATATCCCGGAATATATACTTAATATCATTGACAATGTATATCGGATTGCAATAATAAATATCCGGCAAAAACAAAGTCTGCGCAGCGACATGATACATTGGAAGCATCAACAGTCCAATATAATGCTCAAGTTCGAATTTATCCTTGATTTTATCTGTGCTGTCACGATAGTATTCCGTCGTCGCCGACAGATTCTTCATGGACAGCATGACACATTTGTTTGTTCCCGTTGTTCCGGAGGTAAAAATCAGCAGCCGCAGCACATTCATATCGATATCTTCATCGCTGATTTCGTGCAGATTGGTAAAAAAAGGCTCCACAACGGACTGAATGTCGCGTACTTCCAGACCGTCAATCTTCTGAAGCTTCGGCAATTCATTCCAAAGTCGAGATTCAACTAGCATGACCGAAACATCGGAAAGTTTGATTTCATTCTCTATAACTTCATAACGCTCGTTGTAGTTAAACGGCACTACAACAGCCTTTGCAAGCATGATGCCGAAAAAAGCAACCAGATAGGCATAACAGTTGCGGGAAAAGATACCGATATGTTTTCCTTTTATGTCAGGATACTCGTCTGTCAGTCTGCACGCAAAGGAACGAATATCACGAATCAACTCATTATAGGAGATTTCCCGGACACTATTGTTTGTGTTGTCATAATACTTAACGGCTGTTTGATCCTGATAGACTTCCATCTGCTGAATATACTGGTATATACTGTTAATCATTATATTCTCTCCTTCTCTAATGAATGTGCCGGTTTTTCATCCATTGTATTATTATTCGGCGTGTTTATTAATTCTTCAAATCAATTGGAATCTGTTAAACTAAACTTTATCCAATCACGGGAACACTCGGAATTTCTGTCAAATACCTCCGCCCCTATGCCAAGATACTGCTTTCTGGCATATGTATTATCGTCATCAACCTTCGCAGTGCAGTATTCCATCCCCTGTTCTTTTGCAAAAGCACCCCACGCCACGCAGGCCTTAAAAAAGCGATGTTTCCTTCCAACAGATTTTCAATATCCGTATCCAATACGTTGCATAGTTTCGCCAAAAGGGAAACATCCGGAATGCCAAGACAACGCTCCCATCTGGATACAGCCTTATCGGTTATATTCAAGCATTCCGCCAATTCTGCCTGTGTGTATCCAGCTCTAAGTCGAAGTTCTTTAATCGTTCTGCCTATTTTCTCCACATTCATAGATTCTCCTAACTGTTACCCGAAACATTTTTCTTGAATACATACAACACATTTTCATAAACTTTCGCACAAGCAGAAATGAGCACGGTAACCTCTCATGTTTCTGGTTCTTTGATTTGATTTCGGATAATCCAATCGTAATTGATATAGGCTATGTTATCTAGAATTACATAGGCATCTACCTCATAAGATGCCAGTATCCCAAAAGGGAAAGAATTAAGGTTGAATAATTCCTACTTTCATGGGTATAAGTCTATTACTTTCTATCCGTATTTATCACAAAATAAATATTTTGTGGTATTCCACTGTTGAATGATGGTTTATTTGGGGATTGATTTCAAAAGACCATTGTATATTTAGGCTTTTTTGAACATATAGTTACAAGATAATATATGTGGTATAATAAATAATAATCCGCAAAACATAAGATAATTCAATTAAGGTTTTGAGAATTACACGTCGTTACAATAGACAAAATATTTATTTTGTAACTAATAGTTGAGAAAGGCACGATATCATATCGTGTTGCGTGTGGGTTAGCACCTAACTGATGCCGAAAAGTTTTGTGTTATTAAGCTTCCCAAAAAGTTCTTTATTGAAGCAATCTTTATGATATAGTTCACGATTCATGCGTTACAGTCAGATGTTTTTTCAGATGCGTCCTTTATGGCATGTGTGGAATGCGATAAGAGAAGATTTGAATTGTTTTGTTGATGAACAGCATTAACAGTCTTGACGGATATCAAAATGTTACATTTGTTCTGAATGGGACAGATTTAAAATAGATTAATTAAACGGTGAAAAATATGATTCTCGCAGGAAATCAACCTTATTTTCTTCCTTATATCGGTTATTGGCAGTTGATTAACGCAGTGGATTTGTTTGAGATATGTGATGATTATAATTATCGAAAGGGCTGGGTCAACCGCAACCGTATTTTAGTGAATGGCAACCCAAGTTATTTTCATCTTGATATTCAGCACCCGACGGTGAACAAAAAAATCAACGAACATATCATCGCTGATTTCGCAATAGATTTGAAACTTCACCAGCTACAAATCGTGTATGGGCGTGCTCCGTTTTTCCGGCAAAGTGTTGAAGTCATGGAGGAAATATATGGCTTTCAGGACAGGAATCTGGGGAACTTTTTGGCAAACTCCATTCAGATAATTAGCAATTATCTGGGAATCAAGACACGATTCATCCTATCCTCTGAGTACGAACGTAACCGCAGCTTAAAAAGTGAGGAAAGCGTTATTGAGTGTTGTCACATTCTTGGTGGGGATACATATTACAACGCTATCGGTGGCACGGAACTCTACTCTTTTGAAAATTTCCGCGAAAACGGAATCAAACTGGCTTTTTTGAAAATGGGAGATATTCATTACCGGCAGTTCAACTATGATTTTGTGCCGAATCTTTCGATTTTGGATGTAATGATGTTCAATCCCGTGGAAAAGATACAGGAAATGCTGAATGAGTATACGTTAGTAACGGATTAGCATAGTAAAAGAGGACGTGAAGACTGCTGATTGAGGAATTAAAAGGAGCTTACTATGACTGCAAGAGATATTTATTCGACCAAAGAATGGCAGATACTGTACGCAAAAAGGGAAGGCTTTGAGCTGGACGGTGTGGTTTTTTCGTGTGATGAGGGAAAGGTGGAATACGAATTTCTGAAACGCCAGGTGGTAATCAATGGTAAGGCCTATCCCTATTGCGATATCATCACGCCATACGCATACTCCGGACCGCAGCTGGATTTTTCGGACACTTCATGGGAAAGCAGGAAAGAGCTCATTCGTAAATACAATCAGTTTCTGGATAAATATTGCAAGGATAATGGGATCATCGCGGAATATGTGCAGTTCAATCCATGGATGGGGTACGACGTATATTTCAAAGATATGTATGAAATGGATTTCCGCACGCTGGTGATTGGGCTGGATCTGTCAAAGCCGGATTTGATGATGGACGAGCTGAACGCAAGAAGACGAAGATCAGTCAGAAACGCCATTAAACAGGGCGTAGAGGTTTTTTTTGATTACGAGGGCAAGATGATTGACGAATTCATGCGGTTGTATGAGTTTACCCTCGACAAATACGAAGTGTTGTCCCATTACTTCTTTAACAGATCTTTTATTCAGGAAATGTTTGATGCCTTGCCAGGCAGGGTATCCTTTGCCTACTGTATGTTTGAGGGTAAATGCGTTTCAATCTGCATGAATATCGAATCAGAAGAATATGCTCATTATCATCTGGCCGGTAACGATCCGGCAGCACAATATTCAAACGCTAGCAGTCTGCTGATTTATTCCTGTGCGGAAAAGTTTCGGCAGGCGGGTAAGAAATACTATATTCTTGGTGGATGCGCGGGAGAAGATCGGCTAAGGGAATTCAAGCTGACCTTTACAAAGGATTGCCTGTTCAACTATTATTGCGGCAAAAAGATCTGGGACGGAAAGGTTTATAATTATCTGAAACAGGAAAGTGGTATACATAATTCTATTTTTTTTCCGATTTATCGAGGATAATTGGTTGCATGCAGTCATGTGAGGTTACGCAAAGAGGTTTCAAAATCGCATGGAAAACATAGACATATATTTCTCCCGTGAATGGCAGGAACTTTATGCTGAACGCGGAAATATGGAACTTGATGGGGTTTCTTTTAACTGTGATCTGGGATCAGTAAAGTATAATTTCTTGAAACGTCCGGTCGTGATACACGGGAAAAGTTATCCGTATATGGATATTCTGACTCCATATGCATATTCCGGACCTCTTCTCTTTCCGGCAGAAGACACATCGGAATGTGTGGAACGCTTGGTAAACGCATTTGATCTGTTTTTAGATGAGTATTGCCGAGAACACAGGATTGTGGCTGAATATGTGCAGTTCAATCCGTGGATTGGTAACGATACACCTTTCAAACGGATATATCAAATGGATTGGCAAATTCCCTCGAGGATTGTCAGTATTGATCTTACAAAGCCCGACTTAATGATGGACGAGCTGAACGCAAGAAGACGAAGATCGGTCCGCAACGCGCAAAAACAGGATGTTAAAGTTGGATATGACTATCAAGGTGAACTGATGGACGAATTCATGCGTCTGTACCAATTTACCTTGGATAAATATGATGTAACAGAATATGATACCTATACACGTGACTTCGTTCAAAAGGTCTTTCAAAAAATGAAGGGACAGGTGTATTTCGCCTATTGCCTATATGAAGGTGAATGCGTTTCCATCTGCATGGTGTTAGAGTCCAAGAATTACATTCATTACCACCTTGCCGGTCATAACCCGAATAAGCTGCATACCAATGCAAGCAGTCTGCTGATATACTCGCTTGCGTGCAAAGCGCAGCAGGAGAAAAAGAAGAAATTTATTCTCGGAGTTTCCGGAACGGAGCAGCTGGAAGAGTTTAAACTGAGCTTCACAAGAAACAGCGTTTTTGACTACCTGTGCGGACGAAAGATCCGCGATCCGGTGATTTATGAGATGTTAGTTCAAATCAACGGAGTAACTGAATCAAAGTTTTCCCGTTGTACAGAGCACGGTAACCGATTGATATTGACAACCGCCATTGTTCAGGAGGATGCATAAATGAGAGAAAAAATACTGTTTCTCGACAGTCGTGCAACTGTAGCAGAAATGATCACATACGCAAAATCACAGGGAATTTATACGATAGTTACTGATTTTTATCCCCCAGAGAAATCCTTTGCCAAGTCGCTTGCGGATGAATATTGGATGATCAGTCTTGCCAATCTCGACGAATTGGAAAAGAAATGCCGAGAGGAAGACGTTACAGCCGTCACGTGCGGCATCGGCGAATATGCGCAGGATCAGACAATCGAGCTTTGCGAGCGACTTGGATTGCCCTGCTACTGTACGCGGGAATCGTGGCACTATAACCGCAACAAGGCAGATTTCAAAAAAGCCTGCAAAAAGGTCGGACTACCTGTAGCGACGGATTACTGCCTGTCTGATGCGCTTACGGACGAGGAACTTGACAAAGTGCAGTTTCCGGTGGTCGTCAAACCCGTGGATAAGTATTGCAACAACGGCGTCAGTTTCTGCAACAACAAGGAAGAATTGATTGAAGCCTATCATTACGCTCGTACCGTATCGGAGAATCCGCGCATTATTGTAGAGCGCATGATCACGGGCGTGGAGATTCTGGGACAATATGCCTTGGCGGAAGGAGAAGCCTCGCTTTTGGGCGTAACCGCTTCTTATGCACCTCCCGGTGATGCTAGTTGCTGCTATTCAATCAATACTACTGCAACAGCATGTACGCAGGAATACATTGCGAATACAGACCCTTTCGCAAAGAAGCTGTTAAAGGAAATAGGGTGTCGGGAAGGCTTTGCATGGATTCAGTATAAGCAAGATATGACAGATGGGAAGCTTTACGCTATTGAGATGGGATATCGACTTTCAGGCTGTATGGTATTCATCGGTATGGAAGCTTATACCTGCTTCAACGCTATTCATTGGATGGTTGACTATGCGCTGGGGCGGAATCATACACCCGAGTCACTTCCAAAATCGATGACCGCTCCTTGGATTCCATGTGCGTGTACCTATGTAATCTGGACAAAAAAGTCTGGAACAGTAAAAGAAATCAGCGGGATGAAATGTGTCAGAAATCTCCCTGTTAAGCTCATTTATGAATACATAAAACCGTCTGATGACATTGGTATATATCAACAAGCGTTCGCAATTATGTTCTTTTCTGAGGACTGTGATGAAATGTGTGATATGATAGAAAAAATCAATGATTCGCTGTCTGTTAAGGATACGGATGGCGAAGAGATGCTCTTGTACTATACCGACCTTGATAGGATTAAAACAGATTACCAAAAAGGTCTGCAGGAGGTAAGGTTATGAAACTAGATCACAAACGATTTTGGCCAGTTATTATCATAATAACAGCTGTGTTACTGTTGGTTTGTGTGAATCTAGAAGCCGTACAGACTGCAGTCAGTAACGTGTACAATTCCATTTCCGCTTCTTTTGGCTGGTTTTATGTGCTTGTGGGCATCACCGCACTCGTATTCTCGATTTGGATCGCTTTCAGCAAATACGGAAAAGTGCGCTTGGGCGGCGCTGCCGCCAAGCCTGAATACAGCAATTTTGCATGGACGGCCATGATGCTCACAACCTGCTGCAGCGCCGGTATTCTGGTTATGGGTTTTGTGGAATCCGTATCATATGTAGCAACTCCGCCATGGCATGCGGAACCGTTTTCCGTTCAGGCGTATGAGTATGCAGGGATGTATACGCATCACCACTGGGGCTTTGTCATCAATGCCCTCTTTGTGCCGTCCACGGTAGCGTTGTGCTATCTGGTACATAATCGCAGAAAAAAAGTCGTTGCCATGAGTTCCATACTTGAGCCAGCCATCGGCAACGGCAATGGAATTGTCGGACATGTAGTAGACATTGTTGCTACAGTCGGTGCTATTATGGCTCCAATTCCCTCAATGGGCATGGGAATGCCACTTCTTACAAGGCTTTCTCAAGAGATATTCGGATTTTCTGACGGATTCCTCCCAACGCTTCAAATTATTATTCTTTTGATTTGGATTCTCATGTTCTCAACCAGTGTTTTTCTCGGTCTGGACAAAGGTATAAAGAACCTAAGCAATGCGAACGTAATCCTTGCACTGATTTTTATGCTGATTGCTGGTATTCTTGCAGGACCGGTGCACGTGCTACAGACGGCAGTTCATTCGCTTGGTCTTTACCTCGGGAATTTCTTTCAGATTATTACCAATACCGATCCCTTCGGAGATGGTGCGTTCTTTCAGAATTGGACGGTATGGGCAATCGCATGGGCAGCTGTGTATGTGCCTATGATGGGCATATTTAACGCCAAAATTTCAAAAGGTCGTACTTTGCGGGAGGTTGTTATTGCGCAGGTCGTCGGCGTCAGTGTCGGCTCATGGGTCGTTCCAATGACACTTGGAAACTATACGTTGAATTTGCAACGCAGCGGAACCTTGGATATTGCGTCTATCTTGGCCGAAAAAGGACAGCCCGAGACGATTGTCGCGATATTGAATACCATGCCGTTTGCAAAAGTCATGATTGTATTGACGATCATTTTGACATTCGTCTTCATGGCGACAACGGTGGATTCAAGCGCATTTGTTGCGGCTGAAACCACCACAAAGCATTTGAATCCGGATGATCGCGCGCCGCGCTGGTGTCGTTTGATCTGGGCAGTGGTGGGTGCATGCGTAACACTGGTGCTTCTGAAAGTTGGCGGCTTCACGGCGGTACAGCTTCTTGCCGTTATTATGGGACTTCCCATGTGCATTCTGATGCTGATTGCTATTATCGTAGTAATAAAAATGCTTCGGAAGGATTAATAAAATAGATGTACAACTCATATCTATGTGAAAACACACGGAAGAATGAATTGGCATATGCTATTGATTGTGGCAGATTGTAACAGTAATAAATGGTGGCGTGATGTTGCAAATCCTATGACACCCATGATTAATATAGTTATTATCAATAATAACTGTGAAAAGAAAAGGACAGGTATTATTGCTAAATTCACCCAAAATGGTGGTATTGTATCAAAGCTTTCTAGGATAAAAAAAAGCTTGATGAAAAATCATATAGAGAACCAGTGGAGGATTTTTATGTGAAGTTGAACGCTTTGAGAATTTCAAAAAATGGGCTTATTTTCAGCTTAGATGGGGAACCATTGATAACAGATATTAGAGTACTATTACTTGTGGCGCAAGGAGAAAATGAGTTATGCGATATGCTTTTTATATTTCGGGAAAATCTGATAGATTGTTGAAAGCAATACAGAAACTATGTACAAAGGACTGGATATTGGTGGTATCAGATGCGCAAGTAGATTGTAATTTGAAAAAATTAATAGAGAGTAATAATTTGACTTTAGAGGTTATTGATGACTGTCAACTTGTTGGAACGCGTAAGAAAAAAAACCTCTTAATTTCGAATTTTATTCTAAAACAATTAGAAAAAAATAATATTGATTACTTGTTTTCATTTGGGGAACATTTATTGAGCGGTAAATTACTAGAAAAATATAATTATCGATTAATTAATTTTCATCCATCTTTGTTGCCAATGTTTCCGGGAATTAGAGCAATAGATCAAGCTGTTGACCATGGAAACACATTGTTGGTTGGAAATACTGCTCACTTTATTGATGATAGTATGGATAATGGAAAAATAATTATGCAAAGCATTATACCTTTGAAAGCGTTCTTGGAGACACACGATTATGATTCGATTTTGGATTTACAGATAGATATGCTGGAAAGATTGGTAAAAATAATTGATGAGCATAGATTAAAAATTGTCGATGGTGAAGTAGATATTTTAGGAGCAGATTATAAAAGGGGTAGCATTTACCCATTTATCTAAAACTGCAGATAGAAATAAACATCTCAACGCATTTTCGTTGATTAAGGAGAAAGAAGCACACAATATGAGTGAAAGTTTAATAACTTGAATATTATTTCATTTTTTTATTCAAAAGAAAAGAAATCAGTAGTTTTTTAAAAAAAGGAGGAATAAATTTACTTATGGAATTAGACGATAGTTTTATGGTCTCTCAACGTAAGTCCAAAAGCTGTAAATCCATGATACTGAATGATGAAGTATCTTCAAATGCAATCGTGAGAGGGCGACAAAGCACTTCACGGTAATAATAAAGTCGTCAATTTAGTAACGAATTAAATTATTTTAGGGTGTACGTTTTGCCCTGCAAAGTGTATGCCCTGAGATGCATCAGTGTCCGTTAGGTACTGCAAAATGCAGTCCGCAAGCTGTTGAGGATTAATTATTCAAGAAGTTCATAATAAATCAGTTAAGGATGTAGAATGTCTTAACATTAATTTTGAAATCATATCTTTGGGACCATTCCGTTTTTTTATAACTGACAATTCCTTTACTTCGTTGGGCATCAGCCTGACTCTTTTTTTTTGATATTTTTATGGTAAAATATACTTGGACGGAGATGATTTGTGGAAGTCTGAATTGCTGCAGACGTTCTATGTGGGTATTGAAGAACCAAGGGAAAAGACAATTGTAAATGGCTGCCGAATCTACCTGTATATAATGAAATCCTTTTTTATCAGGACTTTAAAAGTCATATATTCATTTATTTAGACGAGGAGAATATTTTGGAAACCAAATTTTTAACGGAGATCACTTCAAAACATAGATTGTTAGATTTGCACTTAAAGGAAACTTTAGCCTACAAGGATTTGATTTTTCTTTTTGTAAAACGAGATTTTGTATCAAAACGAAGAGTACAAGTGGTTGATTGATGAAATAAGAGATTATGGCCGGAAGAATAAAAAAGAAACAGGATATGATAAAGTGTATTTTACTGCATCACAATGGAAAACAAACTCTTATGGAGAAGACAAATTAGAAAAATATTTTTCCAATAAGGATTTTAAAGTAATTGCTCCGGAAAAATATACGTTTTCTGAGCAGCTCAATATACTTTTAAATTGTAAATGCTTTGCCTCGACGATTGGCTCATGTTCTCATAATTCGATTTTTTTAGAGAATGATGCGAGTGTAATATTGATTCCGCGGGCGAACTATTTGACGGGTTATCAGATGACGGTCAACACTTTATGGAATCAAAGTATTACAATTGTAGATTGTCATTTATCGGTTTTTGTGAATAAAGACTTTCCGTGGGAAGGACCGTTTTTTTACTATGTCAGTCAAAATCTTAAGGACTATTTTGAAGATAGAAGTATAAATAACAGATTATATTGGCGTGAAAATTTTAAAGATTATAAGTACTATATCAAAGATAATCAAAAACGGATAAAAAATGTAGTGTCAGATTATACAGGATCTTTGGCCTTTTATTGTATGACTAAATATAAAGAGTCAAGTTTTTTTAAAGCTGCAGGTCGCAGGTTGTGCAGGACGGTAAATAAATTGTTTTCTTCCATGAAACGCATTGCACGCAAGTTTTTGAAGTTTATAAATTAATCAATGTGGTTGATTCATCATGTATAAGGCCGGCTCATTTGTTTTGACTTTTTTGGTGTAATGCATTCGGATGAAGTTGGAAGTTTGTTATAAAGAAAGCATGAAAGGCAACATCGCAAAATATGTCGATTTTTAATATCATAACTCTACTCGGCGGACTGGCCCTCTTCCTGTACGGAATGAGGGTCATGGGCGACGGGCTGAAAGAGGGATCTACAGATACTCTTAAATCAGTTCTTGAAAAAGTAACAAACAACCCCATCAAAGGTTTTCTTGTCGGTATGCTGATGACTGCTATCATACAGTCTTCAACAGCGACGATAGTCATAACATCAGGTCTTGTAGGTGCAGGTATACTTACGCTGCATCAGTCAGTCGGAATCATACTCGGAGCCAATGTCGGTACTACAATTACCGGCCAGATTATAAGGCTTCTTGATATAGATGCTTCCGGATCATCATGGCTTAACATCTTCAAACCATCCACACTTGCTCCGATTGCCGCGGTCATCGGTATCATTTGCATTATGTTTCTTAATAACAATAAGGCAAAGGTTAAGACCATCGGCACTGTAGCAATGGGTTTCGGCATCCTGTTTACGGGACTTCTTACGATGACAAGTGCTGTTGAGCCGCTTTCACAGGATCCGGCATTCACAAATCTTTTCGTAAAGTTCGGAGACAATCCATTCCTTGCATATCTCGTCGGTGTCGCTGTTGCATTTGTTCTTCAGTCATCGTCAGCTACCATCGGTATATTGCAGGCATTTTCAATCACAGGTGCGCTGACATTTAAGGCGACTTATCCGATTATCATCGGTGTTTATCTGGGCGATTGTGTAACGACGGCGATGGTTTGTTCAATAGGTGCCAAGGCGGATGCCAAAAGAACAGGTGCCATCCACATTATGTTCAATCTTTGCGAGACCATTCTGGTATTTTTAGGAGTTACGATACTTCACAAAGTCGGTGCGCTGGACGGAATATGGAATGCCACCATGAACTCCGGTCTTATCGCAAATACGCATACGGTATTTAACTTAACCTGCGCGCTTCTTCTTATGCCGCTTGCAGGCGTATATGAGAAGCTTTCTATGAAAATCATTCCCGATGACAAGAAAATCGGAACAAGCATCGATAATGAAATCGCTATGCTGGATGAGAAGCTGTACGCATCACCCGCCCTCGCGCTTAATTCAGCAAGGGAAGCAATAAAGGCTATGGCAAAGATGGCGCAGGAAGCAGTAGTCAATGCAATGAATGAATTCGACGAGTTCAGTCAGGAAGCAATAGATGTAATCAATCAAAACGAAGACAGCATAGACCGCCTGGCCGATGCTGTAGATAACTACCTTATCGGACTCGGAACTCATGTTCCCAACGGCAGGAACAATGATATCCTGAATTATTATATGCAGTGTTTCAGCGAGTTCGAGAGAATCGGAGATCTGGCAGTGAATCTTACGGAAAATGCTTCCGAGATCCATGAAAAAGGAGCAAGCTTCACACCACAGGCTCAGAACGAACTGCTGGTTTTATCGAACGCATTAAGAGACATTCTTTCAAATACATATGAGGCATTCAGTAACTCTGATTTCGAGGCCGCAAGAAAAATCGAGCCGGTTGAGGAAGTGGTAGATGATCTTGTAAGCGTGCTTAAGGCAAACCACACGCGCAGACTTCGTGAAGGGCGCTGCAATATGTACTCGGGACTCATATTCCTTGATGCACTGGTGAATATAGAACGTATTGCAGATCAATGTTCCAATATAGGTATATATACACTCGCACTTACTGATGAACATGTTATGCAGTCTCATCATGATTATATACATGAGCTTCATCAGGGTAATGATGAGTTCTTTAATGAACAATATAAAACAAAGCATGATTATTATTTCAATGCGTTGGGCATGGCGGAGCGTACGGAATAATGAGTTGTGATACATGTGCGTACTACGCATGGGATGAGGAATATGAAGAGTATTACTGCAGCGTGGACATGGATGAAGATGAAGTTTATCGACTGCAGTTAAGTCACTATAAAGATTGTCCGTTTTACAGAAACGGAGATGAATATCAGGTTGTAAGGCATCAGATGTGACGGATGAGTACCGGAGATAAAAAGGAAGACAATCTTTCAAAGGCGCAGGAACTTGCGGCTGATATTCTGGTGCTTTCAAGAAATCAGCTCCTGGTGAATCTTAGATATATGGACAGGGCAATAGCCAATATCAGATTTGTCCCGGAGATGCAGGCAACATTTGCAACTGACGGGAGAAACATACTATACAGCCCGTGGTTTGTCATCAGCCTTTATCAGAATGAACAGACAGTTGTTACGAGAAACATATTGCACAGCCTGCTTCATTGTGTTTTCAGACACTATTATGTCGGAAAAGATATAAACAAAAACGCATGGAATCTTGCATGTGATGTAGCGGTGGAGAACGCGATAAATGAACTTTCAAAGCCGGTGACGGATTGCAGAAGATCAAGTGCGCAGCAGGCTACGACGGCAATGCTCAAAGAAGAATTGCCGGCACTTACCGCAGAACGGATCTACAGATGGCTCATTGATAAGAAAGTTCCCGACAGTGAACTGCTGGGTAACAGAGTACCGTTTGTCGGTGATGATCATAGCATATGGTTCGGAACAGGGCGTTCTGCCAATGCTGCCGAGGCCGACATAGACTTAAATGAACTGTGGGAAATAATCTCCAAACGCATGGAGACTGAACTTGAAGTCATAATGGGTGATGAGAATGCACTTACTCAAAACCTGAGGGACATAAATAAAGCGAGGCATGATTATACGGAGTTTCTGAAACATTTCGGAGTCCACGGTGAGGTTATGAGACTGTCGGATGAAGAGTTCGACAACAATTACTACACATACGGACTTGAACTATACGGTAACATACCGCTGATTGAACCGCTCGAATACAGAGATCAGAATAAGATTCGTGATTTCGTTATCGCAATCGATACGTCCGGCAGCGTAGAGGGGGAAGTGGTTCAGAAGTTCGTCCAGCATACGCATGATATACTTGCAAAACAGGAAAACTTCAGCACCAAAGTCAATATGTATATTATCCAATGTGATGACAAGGTGCAGGATGTTGCTTATATAACATGCAAGGAAGATTTTGATGACTATCTTAAAAAGATGGAGATAAAAGGTCTCGGAGAGACTGATTTCAGGCCGCTCTTTGCTTACGTTGATGAACTTGTAACTCAGAAAAAGCTGACAGATTTAAGAGGTGTTTTGTATTTCACCGACGGCAAGGGAGTATTCCCGGGTGAGAAACCGGATTATGATGTGGCCTTTATCATTCATGATGACGGGCTCAGTGATGTATGGACACCGGAATGGGCGATGAAACTTTATCTCCCGGAGGAAGATATACTAAATGACAGATTCGGCAGATAAAAAAATAGAGCCGGGTGCATACGCTCAAAACGAAGAATTAACTCACATAGATATTCCCGAGGGAATTGAAGATATAGGTGAAGTAGCGTTTTTCGGGTGCATTAACCTCAAATCAGTAAAGCTTCCGCAAACACTTAAAACTATAAGGGAAGAAGCATTCGGGGAAAGCGGACTGGAGAAAGTCATTATCCCTAAGTCGATTGAGACTATAGACGAGAAAGCATTTTTCTCATGTCCGGATCTTAAATATATAGAGATTCCGAATGATAATACTTTTATTGGAACCGATGCCTTTGGGGACTGCAGAAATCTTTTAGAGGGATATGTGGCGGCCGGATATCCGCAGGTATGCAATCCGCCTGAGGAACTGCTTTATACTTTGCTCTGGTGCACATGTCCTGAGAAACACAATGAAAAAACGCGCCTGCATGCCGAGACTTTCATCAAAGAAAATGAAGCATTGATAATGGAACGCATACTTAAGTTCAATAATACAGCAGCGCTCAGCGGATTGGTTTCAGAAAAACTTCTGAGAAAGGAAAATATCGGACAATATATCGAAGAGGCCAATATCAGAAAAGAGACCGAGGCAGTTGCATTGCTGCTTGAAGCAGGAAATAAAGAAACCGTTAACATGGGAGATTTCGAACTATGAATATAGCCGAAGCAAAAGAACAGGTATTTAATACTATAAAGGCCTACTCCACACGTGATGCCAACGGTAATTATGTGCTGGAGCCTTCGCAGTTAAGACCCGTGTTTCTTATGGGTCCTCCCGGAATAGGCAAGACAGCCATCGTCAGACAGGTTGCGGAGGAACTCGGACTGGGACTGGTTTCATACTCCATCACTCATCATACGAGGCAGTCCGCACTGGGACTTCCGAAGATAGTTCACAAGAAGTTCGGGGAAGATGAATATGATGTTTCCGAATATACCATGAGCGAGATTATCTCATCGGTTTATGATTGCATGGAGGAAACCGGACTAAAAGAAGGGATACTGTTTCTTGATGAAGTAAACTGTGCATCGGAAACACTTACACCGACCATGCTTCAGTTTCTGCAGTTTAAGACTTTCGGTCGTCACAAAGTTCCCGACGGATGGATAGTAGTCACGGCCGGAAACCCGATCGCCTATAACAGAAGTGCAAGAGAGTTCGATATAGTGACATGGGACAGACTGAAAAAAGTCGAGATAGAACCGGACTATGATGCATGGAAAGCATACGCATATAAGCACGAAACACATGCAGCGATACTTACATATCTTGATATCAGAAAAGAATATTTCTATAAGATCGAAGAGACCGTAGACGGTAAAAATTTCGTTACGGCACGAGGCTGGATAGACTTAAGTGATATTATCAAACTGTATGAACAAAGGGCGATACCGGTTGATAAAAAACTGATAGAACAGTATATACAGAACCCCGAAATCGCAGAAGACTTTGCAACCTATTATGACCTGTATAACAAATATAAATCCGATTATAAGATTGAGGAGATACTTTCAGGAAATGCACCCGCGGAAATCAAGAACCGGGCAAAAGAGGCGGGATTTGACGAAAGAATAAGCCTTCTCGGACTTCTGATGGATAGTGTTTATGCCGGCATAACCGCTGTTATGAAACAGGAAGATGTAATAACCGAACTTCTCAAGATACTGAAAGAAGTTAAAGAAGGAAAAGATCTTATAATCGCGACTGAAGAGGAGGAAGTGCTTTATCACAGATTCCGTAAGATGGGAGTGCTTTCGTCAGATAAAAGAGACAAGTATGAGACGGTTCTTAAGTTCTTAAACAGACATATAACATCACAGTCGGATTTTGCACATATCAAATCGGATTATGATGAGATGCTTGAAAAGATGAAATCAGACGCTGTTGTGGCAGGTAAAAGACTTTCCAATCTTTTCAAGTTTGTCGAAGAAGTTTTCGGTGAAGGACAGGAGATGCTCATACTGGTTACCGAACTTACGATAGGATATTATTCTTCAAGGTTCATTGCAAGATACGGTTGTGAAGAGTATTATAAAAATAATGATTCTTTGAAATTCTATGAAAGAAAAATCGAGATATTAAAGAAAGGAGAGGCTTTATGGCAACAAAGTACGATGTAGTTGTGGTTGGAGCAGGAAACGCCGGACTTAGTGCTGCAGTAAAAGCTGTCTGTGAAGGAAAAAAGACACTTTTGATCGATCAGCATAACCTTCCGGGTGGATGTGCGTCCAGCTTCAGAAGAGGTAGGTTTGAATTCGACCCAAGTGTTCATGAAATCTGTGACTTCGGTCCGGATGATAACAAGGGTCATGTAAGACGTATGATGGAAAGAAACGGTATCAATGTTGACTGGATCACGGTTCCGGATTGTTATCGCTGTATTTCCAAATATTCCGACGGAACACCTATGGACATTTCTATGCCGACAGGACGTGAAGCTTTCATTGATAAGATGGAGGAGTATGTTCCGGGAACAAGAGAGAAGATGAACACTTTGTTTGATCTTTTCGAAGAAGTAAGAGCAGCCGTTGAGTATATGAACGACGGAACACCAAACGATTCCAAGTATATGCAGGAGCATTTCCCGAATACACTCAGAACCTGCGGCTATCCGGCACTTGATGTTATGAAGAAAGCAATCAAGCTCCCGCAGAAAGCCATAGATATCCTTTCAGTATACTGGTGTTACTTAGGAGTCCCGCTTGATGAGATCAACTTCCTTCATTTCGGCAACATGCTCGATATGTATATCACAAGAAAAGCGGTTATCCCGCATCATACATCTCATGAGATCTCTATGACATTCATGAACAGATTCTATGAGCTTGGCGGAGAAGCCTGGTTTAACTGCAGGGCGGAAGAGTTCCTGTTTGACGGAGATCATATCTGCGGAGTTAAGACAAGCCTCGGCACGGTAGAGTGCAAGCAGGTTCTTGCCAACATTAACCCTGATATCATATATGCAAAGATGATGCCGAAGGAACTTGTACCGGAAAGAGAGAAGAAACTTTCGGCGGCTCGTAATCATAATTACTCGGCAAGAATGTTCGTTTGCTATTTCGCACTTAACAAGACAGCTGAAGAACTTGGCATCAAAGACTATACCGTATTCTTCCCGGGAACATGCGATACACGTAAAGAGTTTGAGAGCTTCAAGCATATAGATACAAACGAGTTTACTATCCTTCTTTGCTACAACACGCTTATTCCCGATTTCTCACCGGAAGGAACCTGCGTATGCAGCTTTACATCAATGTATGGACCGGATGACTGGAACAACGTGAAACCGGAAGACTACTATAAGCTTAAAGATAAACTCGCAAAGAAGTGTCTTACGACAATGAAAGAGAAATACGGCGTTGACATCGAGCCTTATATCGAAGAGGTTGAGATAGCAACACCTATGACATTTGCAAGATATCTCGGAACACCTGAGGGATCAACCTACGGTTATGACCTCGGAGGATGGGACGCGATGCTTGCTCGTATGATGATGATTCCTGAGGAGTTCCCGATCAAGGGACTTCGCCATATCGGCGCAGCTTCATTCAGAGGCGACGGATATTCATCAACATGGATCAACGGAGATATGTGTGCTGCCATGGCGTGCAGCGAGCTTAAGGAAGGAGGTAACAAATAATGGCACTTAATGTTAAAGTAGGTCTTATCGGACTTCTTGATATGCTTAAATTTGCAAACCTCAGTAAGACACGTCAGCAGGCAATAGATGCGGCACCCGCAAAAGAAATTACGGCTGATTATCCTATTAATAACTTCGCTAAGGCTATGCATCCTGATTATCAGAAGTTCATTATCACAGAGATAATGGATCATGAAGATGCAGATGCCAAGACATTTGTATTAAAGAGAGCAGACGGAAAACCTGCAGCATATTTCAGGGCAGGTCAGTACATCTCTTTAAAACTTCCGATCGGGAACAGCTTTGTAACCCGCCCGTATTCAATCTCATCTTCACCGAAGTGGGCGCTTGAAGGAAAAATCGCAATTACCGTTAAGAAAAATCCGGGCGGATTTGCAGCTGATTGGATGCTGGATAATTTCAAGATTGGTGATGAAGTTATCGGATCAGACGGACAGGGACAGTTCTACTATGAGTCACTTCGTGATTCAAAGAACGTAGTAGCTCTTGCCGGCGGTTCGGGAATCACACCGTTCCTTTCAATGGCATATGCTATCCGTGACGGAATCGAAGATTTTAGTCTTACCATTCTTTTTGGAAGTAAGACAGAAAAAGCGATTCTTTTCAAGGCAGAACTTGATGCCATCACATCAGTATGTGATAAGGTAAAAGTCATTCACGTTCTTTCAGATGAGACAAAGGAAGGATATGAAAACGGATTTATCACGGCAGAACTTATCAGGAAATATGCACCGTCTGATGATTACAGCGTATTTATCTGCGGACCTGAGGCGATGTACAGATTTGCGGCAGGCGAGGTTGAGAAACTCGGACTCGACAGAAAGCATGTACGCCGTGAGCTTCTCGGAGCGACCAAGAAAGTCTGGGAACAGCCGGGATATCCGCAGGATAAGAAAGATAAAGTATTTAAGGTAACTGTTCGTCAGGGTGATACAGAGAAAGTTATTGATGCCGATGCCAACGAGCCTCTGCTTGTAGCAATCGAAAGAGCGGGAATCAAAGCTCCTTCACGCTGCCGCAGCGGTGAGTGCGGATGGTGCCGTTCAAGACTCATCTCGGGTGAAGTCTTCATACCTGAAGAAACCGACGGCAGACGTTGGGCAGATAAAGAGAGCGGTGAGATACATCCGTGCGCAAGCTTCCCGATCGCCGATCTGGTACTTGTAGTACCGGGTGAGTACTATTAAGTTAAGCTTTAAAATTGCATTCAGTGGTTTGATGGCCGCACTCAGTGTGGCCATCTTATCGCTTAGCAGCCTTATACCGGTGCTGACATATGCAGCACCGCTTTTTGCCGGTATATTCCTTATACCGGTTATCGACCAGATAAATGTCAAATGGGGATGGATGGTCTGGATCACGGTATCATTACTTTCCGTTTTACTGCTGGCGGATAAAGAAGCGGCTGCTTTTTACATTTTCGTAGGATACTATCCCATGCTGAAACCGATACTTGAGAAAATAAAGCCAAAACCGCTCTGTATTGCGGTAAAAGTGGCGGTATTTTCTGTGGCTATCGGTTTAATGTATTTTGTGCTTTGCTACGTACTGAAGCTGCAGGCGGTTCTTGCCGAGTTTAAGTCCGTGAGTATGGTAATTAATACGGTATATTATGTAATCATGATTTTAGTTATGCTCATATATGATATATTACTTGATAAAGTCAGACTGTTATACACAAAAAGGATAAAACCGAAGATGAAAATAAGTCTTAAAATGATAGCATTTTTCCTGCTTATGAGTTTTATGATAGTAGGAAGAAAAGATGAAACTCTTGCCAAGACAAAGGCAGTCACATATTTCGGAAACGAGTGGCCTGTTAATTTTCTCAACAGCGAGCATGCGCAGGCAGAAGCTGATTTCGCAAAGATAAAAGCGGACGGATTTAATACCGTAATATTCTGCGTTCCCTGGAGGGAGATACAGCCGGATCCGATAACAGGTTTTGATGAGACCGCACTTACAAAGCTTAATGAAATGCTGGGCAGAGCCAGAACATGCGGACTTCAGGCTATGATCAGGCTCGGATACACATGGGACTATGCAGATCAAAGCTCATCGATGAACAGATTCAACCGTCTGTTCACAAATGGAAACGAAAGGACAGCATGGCTTAAATACGCCCAGAGGGTTTATCAGATATGCGCCCCTCATCCGAACTTTATCGGAGGTTTTATTACTTGGGAGGATTTCTGGTCATCACTTGCATCTACATGTTACGGATACGAAGATATGGATAACAAGCTGATGGAGCTTCTCACGCAGACACAGCAGGTATTTCCGAATCTGTCGATGGAGTGCAGACTCTTTGATGATATGACAAGCGACGGAAAGCCATACTCGCATGTAAAAACATTCGGATGCGGTAATGCACCGTATTCGTCAACAATAGTTACGGCTGCTATGGGATTTCCGGACGGAACAGTTATACCGCCGGCAAATGCGGCAGCAATGAGTTCCTCGCTTATCGCAAGAGTACAGGCAGCGGGTAAGCCGGTATTCATAGACCAGTTCCTGTATATGGAGACGACTCCGGGATATGAAAATCTTGCCAGGGTTTCAGATGTAAATGCCTATCTGGCGGCTATGGCAGGCGTATTCAACGCACAGACCACAGGGTACGGCTTATGGACATATAAGGACTATGCCGACAGCATCATTTACAATCCCGAGTTCGGAAGAGATACAAAAGGCTGGAGTGTAAGCGGTGCATCTGTTGAAGATATAAACGGCAATAAAAAAATGCATATGAATCTGGGAGCAGTGATTTCCCAGGATCTGACAGGCAGAGGATTCAATAGTTCCTACAGCACAAAAGCGCAGCTTAAAGTAGATTCATCGGAAAGCGGAACCGTTACCGTAACAGTCGGAGGAGTCAGCAAGAGTGCAGGCTTCGCCCCGGGTTCGCAGACAATAGACATTGACTTCGGAAGCCAGTGCAAAGGAAACATATCGATATCGGCGACGGCGCAGTGTTATATAGATGATATTAAATTGTATGCGCATGTTACGGAAGGAAACATATATAAACTTGATGGAACACCGGGAGGATATTTAAGCGGAATAAGGACACTTAACAGTCGGATGAAATAAAAATAAGAGCTTGCGGTTTGATGCTGCAAGCTCTTTTGATTTGATGCGTTTAATTAGTGAATCGGAATGTTGCAAGCTGACATATAGTATGCAGGATAGTAACTTCCGAACTTATCGATAAGATGCGGATTTGCCAGAGCATATGAAAGGATATTCCATGACTTGGATGCCTGACGACCCTCATTCATACCCAATCTGATGAAGTGTTCAAATGCACCGGTCGGATTGTTGCCGAAAGCTTTTGCAATATCCTGGTTGAGATCGCAGTAATCATTGAAGTTGTAAACTGTTGACCAATTATACTGATATGCCCATGATATATCTGACGGAGCCGGAGTAGGAGTCGGTGCCGGCGCCATACCCTTTATGAAATCTGTGCTGATATATCCGTGAGTATTGCCGTGGTCAATCTCAGCCCAACCGTCAGTGATCTGGTACACAAATATAGGATCATTTGCGGGGATCTGTCTGATTATGCCTGCGTTCATAGACGGACCGTTACGGAAATTGCAGGATTCGCTGGTGTACATTGTTGTAGTGTTTACAATTCTTAAGAAAAGCCGGATACTTTACTTAATTTAAGATGAAACATCTCCGTTAGAAACAAAAATTGAAGAAACCGTTGTTTCAGGTGAAAATTACAAGCGATTTGCTGAACTTGTTATAGAAAATATTGATTTTTAAGTACAAAAAAATCGGGGTGACAGGGTTCGAACCTGCGGCCCCCTGGTCCCAAACCAGGTACTCTACCAAACTGAGCCACACCCCGATTGCCTTTAAGGCACGCGATGTATTATAGACTATTTTGCCGGCATTTGTCAATAATAATACGATTCTCTCTATATGAAAACGGATGCGCAGTCCCCCGGAAGCCCGTTGCCGGGTGAGAGAGAGTCCGAGGGACTGCTGACTGAGAAATGATCAAATTAAAGTAAACTGATGATTCCGTCTTCTATATGAACAAGAATCGTTCTTGTGTCTATAGATTTTGAATCAGAATCACTTATATACTGAAGCGTCAGGATAACATCCCCATCAACATCCGGGTAAGATGTAAAATGTGCACTCCAGTCATAATTCTTATCGAGCTTTCTTTGCTCTTCAGAGGTCTCCATAAAGCGAAGCTCTCTTAACTTTGAATTGGAAAGACCGTATTTCCATTCGTATCCTTTAATATTCCCATCAAGGTGAACCGAGAGAGTACGCCCGTCGTCATCAATCCCGTACCAGCCGGCCGTTGTCTTCTTTTCGGTTTCATAATTGGCAGCATTTGCTCTGACTACAAAGGCTGATGTTCCGAATGTTGCTATGCATAATAAAGCAAGACACAGATTAACAAGCACAAGCGATTTAAGCCTGCCAGCTTTGCTGTCTCTTTTTTGCTGTATATCCGTCCTGAAGCTTATCATGCTTTCTTCCCTTTACTTTCTTTTTGCCAATCCTTAAGCTGTTCAAATGCCTTGTCTGCGATTTTGAAATTGTTAATGTCGATCATCATATATCTCGGTTTATTACGTTTGAATATGACTGCTTCTCCATTTTCTTCAACCATCTTTACGACCTTGGAAAAATTCTGATTAGCTGCAGTGACAGAGATTATGGTTTTTGAATCAATATTCATAAACGAAATACTCCGTCCTTCAATGAACTAAATTCTACACTAAAAATAGCTATTTTGCAACATTATTTTTAAGATATATAAAAATTATATAAAAAAATAGCTATTTGAATTCATTTAAGCCGCATTGCGGCCTGCCTTAAAAGTGTGGTATACTGTTTACGCAATAGATAAGGAGATGATCGATATGATTCAGGCAAGTAATGTAACTTTAAGACTCGGAAAGAAAGCTTTATTTGAAGACGTCAATATCAAGTTTCTGGAGGGAAACTGTTACGGACTCATCGGAGCAAACGGTGCGGGAAAGTCAACATTTTTAAGGATACTTTCGGGTAATCTTGAACCTACTAACGGTGATGTGACGATGACGGCAGGACAGCGACTGTCTTTCCTTGAGCAGGATCAGTTTAAATACGACGACTATCAGGTTTTGGATTGCGTAATCATGGGCAACCAGCACCTTTATGATGTAATGAAGGAAAAGGATGCCATATATGCCAAAGAGGATTTCACGGACGAAGACGGAATCAAGGCGGCTGAGCTTGAGGCGGACTTCGCTCAGATGAACGGATGGGAAGCAGAGTCGGATGCGGAAAATCTTCTTAACGGTCTCGGAGTGGATACAGAATATCATTATCAGAAGATGGGAGATTTGCCGGGTGCCATCAAAGTAAAAGTGCTTCTTGCAAGAGCGCTTTTCGGTAATCCGGATATACTTCTTCTTGATGAGCCTACGAACCATCTGGATCTTGATGCCATCGCCTGGCTTGAGGAGTTCCTTATCAATTTTGAGAATACGGTTATCGTTGTTTCCCACGACAGATACTTCCTTAATAAAGTCTGCACCATGATCGCAGATATCGATTACGGCAAGATACAGCTATACACCGGCAACTATGATTTCTGGTCAGAGTCATCACAGCTGATGGTTCGTCAGATGAAAGAGGCCAACAGAAAGAAAGAAGAGAAAATCAAAGAACTCAGAGAGTTCATCGCAAGATTCTCTGCAAATGCTGCCAAGTCCAAACAGGCAACCGCCCGCAAGAGAGCACTCGAGAAAATCGAGCTTGATGATATCAGACCGTCATCGAGAAAATATCCGTTCATTGATTTCAGACCGGAGCGTGAGATCGGAAATGAAGTACTGGAGGTATCACATCTTTCCAAGACCATCGACGGAGAAAAAGTTCTCGACGATGTAAGCTTCATTCTTAATCGTACTGACAAGGTTGCATTTGTCGGACCGAACGAGAAGGCAAAGACGACTCTGTTCAGGATACTTGCCGGAGAACTTGAGCCGGATGAAGGTGATTACAAATGGGGTCTTACGACAAAGGTCAGCTACTTCCCTAAGGACAATACCAAAGATTTCTCAGGAAGTGAAAATATAACAGAGTGGCTCACGCAATATTCCGATAACAAGGACGTCACATATGTTAGAGGATTCCTCGGAAGAATGCTCTTCGCAGGCGAGGACGGAATCAAATATGTAAAGGTCCTTTCCGGTGGTGAGAAAGTAAGGGTTATGTTGTCGAAACTCATGATAAGCGCAGCTAATGTTCTTATCCTCGATGAGCCTACCGACCATCTGGACATGGAGTCGATTCAGGCACTCAACAACGGACTTATGAAGTTCCCGGGCGTTCTGCTTTTCTCATCACGAGATCATCAGGTCGTTCAGACTACGGCTAACCGTATCATGGAAATCATTGACGGCAAGCTCGTTGACAAGATGACCACATACGACGAGTATCTTGAGAGCGATATCACGGCCCGTAAGAGATTTACATATACCGTTTCAGAATCAGAGGAGTCAGATGATTAAATTAATCAGTTGGAATGTTAACGGCCTGCGCGCCGCGGTCGGAAAAGGATTTCTGGATTTCTTTCATGAATCGGATGCCGACATTTTCTGTGTACAGGAGACAAAGCTTCAGGAAGGTCAGATAGAACTGGACCTGCCGGGATATTTTGATTTCTGGAACTATGCCGACAAGAAAGGTTATTCGGGGACTGCAATCTTCACGAAAGAAAAACCCCTGTCGGTTACATACGGAATCGGAGTCGATGAGCATGACCACGAAGGTCGTGTAATCACTGCAGAGTATCCGGGCTTCTATATGATAACCTGTTACACGCCTAACGCTCAGCATGAGCTGACGAGGCTTGATTACAGGATGAGCTGGGAGACGGATTTCCTCGGATACATCAAGGAACTCGATAAGAAGAAACCTGTGATATATTGTGGCGATCTTAATGTAGCGCATGAGGAGATAGATCTTAAGAACCCGAAAAGCAACAAGGGAAATGCCGGCTTTACTGACGAGGAACGCGCTAAAATGACGGAGGTGCTCTCAAACGGATTCACGGATACATTCAGATACTTATACCCCGATAAAACGGATGCTTATTCCTGGTGGTCATACAGAATGAATGCCAGAGCCAAGAACGTGGGTTGGCGTATCGATTACTTCATCTGTTCAGACAGGATAGCCTGTAAAATAAAGGAAGCAAGCATATATCCGGAGGTTATGGGATCGGATCATTGCCCGGTAGGGCTTATTATTGACACCTCTATGACGGTGTGATATACTGTTTTAGCTGTTTGGAAATCAGCAAATTATCAGAAAGAGGTATTAATCATGAGAGAAGGAATACATCCTGAGTATCAGCAGGCAACAGTTACATGCAACTGCGGTAACACATTTACAACAGGATCTACAAAGAAAGAAATTCACGTTGAAATTTGTTCACAGTGCCATCCGTTCTATACAGGAACACAGAAGGCTACACAGGCACGTGGACGTATTGATAAGTTCAACAAGAAATACGGCTTGGGTTCAGAGCAGTAGAAATCATAAAGAGAGCCGGGTTTATTACCTGAGCTCTTTTTTTGTGCGATAGTGGCGCCAAACACCAAACCGCAGAGCGGTTCGCATTTTGAGACAGCACAGAGAAACAGCTTGCTTCGAGCTGTATATGAGGACAATAGATGAAAAGGGTATATAGCGGCATAGGCGGTCAGGCAGTACTTGAAGGCATCATGATGATGAACAAAGACAAGTATGCTATCGCCGTCAGAAAACCCGATAAAGAAATAGCGGTAAGTCTCCAGAAGACAGAATCAATAGCGAGCAAGCATAAGATATGCGGCTGGCCGTTTATTCGCGGCATCTTCTCATTTATCAATTCACTTACCTTAGGACTTAAAACCATAACTCTTTCAGCAGATATGCTCGGAATAGAGGAAGATGAAGAACCGTCCAAGTTTGAAGCATGGCTTTACAAAAAGTTCGGAGATAAGACAGAGAAGATTATCATGGATTTCGCTGTTGTTATCGCTATTATTCTGGCAGTCGGACTTTTTATGCTGCTTCCGATGTTCATAAGCAATCTTCTTAAAAATGTCATAAAGAGTCATACTGTTATGGCACTTCTTGAGGGACTTATCAGAATCGCCATTTTTGTCGGATACATCAAGCTGATCTCGCTCATGGACGACATCAACAGAACATTCATGTATCACGGTGCAGAGCATAAGTGCATCAACTGCGTGGAACTCGGAAAAGAACTTACGGTTGATAATGTTATGGCCAGTTCGAAAGAGCATAAGCGCTGCGGTACGAGTTTTATTATTATAGTAATGATAATCAGCATCCTGTTTTTCATGGTTATCCGTATAGATAATCTGGCAATGCGAGCACTCAGCAGGATACTTCTTATACCGGTGATTGCAGGTGTTTCATATGAGTTCCTGCGTATTGCGGGCCGCAGTGAGAACCCTATCATTAACATCCTCAGCCGTCCGGGCATGTGGATGCAGGGACTTACGACCAAGGAACCTACTCCGGATATGTGCGAGGTTGCCATCGCCGCAACGAAGGAGGTATTTGACTGGAAAGCGTTTCTCACCGAAAACTTCCCGGAGCTATATCCTGACGGATTCCCCGAGAAAAGTTACTATGATTTATACGACGAAGGCCGCATAGCATTGTTTAAGCAGCAGGAAGGCGAAAACGACGCCCGCCTGCTTCTGCTGTGGGCATGCGAAATAGACATGCCGCAGCTGCTTGAGCAATATACGACATCTCAGGTACCGGAAGACAAAATCCAAAAATACAGAGACGCGATAGCACTGAGACAATCAGGCGTCCCGCTCCAGTACATAACCCATGAGTCAAATTTCTGCGGACTCAATTTATACGTAGATGAAAATGTACTCGTGCCGCGATTTGATACAGAAGTCATGGTCGAAAAAGTCCTCACAGATAATAAAGACAGCGATGTATCGGTTCTCGACTTATGTACAGGCAGCGGATGCATAGCAATCGCACTTGCCAAACTCGGTGGATACAGGAAAGTCTATGGATCGGATATATCGCGTGCGGCACTTGAAATCGCAGATGCCAATGCCGAAAGAAACGGCGTAGATATAACATTTTATGAAAGCGATATGTTTGACGAACTCGATGACCTTACCGAACTTGATATCATCGTCAGCAACCCTCCGTATATAAAAAGCGCGGTATGCGAAGAACTGATGACGGAAGTCAAAGATCATGAACCGAGGATGGCACTCGATGCAGGACCGGACGGACTTAAGTTTTACCGCATAATCGCAGCCGAGGCGTGCAAGCATTTACATAAAGGAGGAAAGCTCTATCTCGAAATCGGATACGATCAGGCAGAAGAAGTGAGAGGACTCCTTAAAGAAAAAGGATACAAAAACATTGAAGTCGTAAAAGACTTATCAGGACTGGACAGAGTTATATGTTCGACAATTTAGAAGACATCTTAAAACATTATGAGGAGATTATGGCGGAACTGGGAAGTCAGGAAGTGGCAAATGACCAGAACCGTTTCAGAAAACTCATGAAGGAGCAGTCGGATCTGCTCCCGCTTGTCGATGCATATAAAAAGTATAAACAGGCAAAAGAAGATGAGGCCGTAGCGCTCGAGATACTCGAAACGGAAAATGATGACGATATGCGGGATATGGCCAAAGAAGAACTTTCTGATGCCAAAAAGCGACTGGAACAGCTGGAAGAAGAACTGCGTATAATGCTTCTCCCGAAAGATCCCAACGATGACAAGAACATCGTACTTGAGATTCGTGCGGGAGCAGGAGGAGAGGAAGCGGCACTTTTTGCGGCGGAACTGTTCAGGATGTATCAGCATTTCTGTGATGCGCAGGGGTGGAAGGTCGATATAGTCAATATCAATGATACGGGACTCGGAGGCATCAAGGAAATAGAGGCCATGGTGACCGGAAAGGGTGCTTACTCGAAGCTTAAGTACGAATCCGGGGTTCACAGAGTCCAGCGTGTGCCCGAGACGGAATCGGGCGGAAGGATACATACATCGACAGCATCCGTTGCAGTCATGCCTGAGGCCGAAGAGGTCGATGTGCAGATCGATATGAATGACTGTAGAATCGATGTGTGCCGTGCATCCGGAAACGGAGGTCAGTGCGTCAATACGACAGACTCAGCCGTGAGACTTACACATATTCCTACGGGTATTGTTATTTACTCACAGACTGAGAAGTCGCAGCTTCAGAATAAGAATAAAGCATTCGCACTGCTTAGATCGAAACTGTATGACCTGGAACTGTCAAAACAGCAGAAAGCCGAATCGGCAGAGCGTAAGAGCCAGATCGGTACGGGCGACAGATCCGAAAAGGTCAGAACGTACAATTTCCCTCAGAACAGAGTTACGGATCACAGAATAAACTTTACATCTTACAGAATAAAAGAGATAATGAACGGGGACATTAATGAGATCCTTAACAGCCTAATTGCCGCAGATCAGGCAGAGAAGCTGGTAGGATGACGGGGAGTATATATGAGCGAAGAAATTAAGAACAACATTGAAGAAAGTCAGGAAGAGAGAGTTTCCAAAAACTTTATTGAAACAGAAATAGAAAAAGATCTTGCGGATGGAGTGTATGACCATGTGCAGACCAGATTTCCTCCGGAACCGAACGGATATCTGCATATCGGACATGCCAAGTCCATACTTACAAACTACGGACTTGCTCAGGAGTATGGCGGAAAGTTTAATATGAGATTTGACGATACGAACCCGACGAAAGAAAAAGATGAGTTTGTTCAGTCAATCATCGCCGATGTTAAGTGGCTCGGTGCAGACTTTGAAGACAGACTCTTCTTCGCATCCGATTATTTTGAGACCATGTATGAATGTGCCGTAAAGCTCATAAAGAAAGGCAAAGCATTTGTATGTGATTTAAGCGCAGACGAGATACGTGAGACCAGAGGTGATTTCAATACACCCGGTAAGAACTCACCGTATCGTGACAGAAGCATCGAAGAGAACTTAAGGTTATTCGAGGAGATGAGAAGCGGTGTCATCGAGGACGGAGCGAGAGTGCTTCGTGCCAAGATCGATATGGCATCACCCAACATCAATATGCGTGATCCGGTCATCTATCGTGTAGCTCATCAGAGTCATCACCGTCAGGGCGACAAGTGGTGCATCTATCCTATGTATGATTTCGCGCATCCGATCGAGGATGCAATCGAAGGCATCACACATTCCATCTGTACGCTTGAGTTCGAAGACCATCGTCCGCTTTATGACTGGGTTGTAACAGAGTGCGAATTTGACCCGAAACCGCGTCAGATAGAGTTCGCAAAACTTTATCTCACAAATGTAGTTACGGGAAAGAGATATATCAAGAAACTTGTCGAAGACGGAATCGTTGACGGATGGGATGATCCGAGACTCGTATCCATCGCAGCACTTCGCCGCCGCGGATACACGCCGGAATCCATCAAGAAGTTCGTCGAGCTTGTAGGACTCAGCAAGGCCAATTCATCGGTTGACTATGCGATGCTTGAGTACTGTATCCGTGAAGATCTCAAACTCAAGGCACCGAGAATGATGGCTATCCTTGATCCGATAAAACTCGTCATCGATAACTATCCCCAGGGACAGAGCGAGAAACTTCCGATGCCGCTCAATCTCGAAAATCCTGAGCTCGGAGAGCGCGAACTGCTATTCGGACGTGAGCTGTGGATCGAAAGAGAAGACTTCATGGAAGAACCGCCGAAGAAGTATTTCAGACTCTTCCCGGGTAATGAAGTAAGACTTATGGGTGCTTATTTCGTAACATGTACCGGATGCGAGAAAGATGAAAACGGCAACGTAACGGTTGTACATGCAACATATGATCCTATGACAAAGAACGGAATGGAAGTTGAGCGTAAAGTCAAAGGAACCATACATTGGGTAAATGCCGGCGAGTGCAAAAAAGTTACCGTAAGACTATATGAGAATATCGTTGACGAGGAAAAAGGCAAACTCAATGAGGACGGCTCTCTCAACCTCAATCCGAATTCACTTACTGTTCTTAATGATTGCTACGTAGAACCTCAGCTTGCAGAAGCGAAAGTATACGATAGCTTCCAGTTTGTACGTAATGGTTTCTTCTGTGCTGACTGCAAAGATTCAAAGCCGGGTTCCCCGGTATTTAACCGTATAGTCAGCCTCAAGTCATCATTTAAATTAAATAAATAAAAATAATAAGAAGGAAAGGTGAATAGTATGATTAAATCTGTTATCGTCGGATCGGGAATGATGGGTGTTGTTCATTCTGAAGCACTTCACAGAATACCGGGAGTAGAGGTTGCAGCTATCGCTGATGTAAACGAGGCGGCAGCAAAGAAATATGCCGAACAGCTCGGGATTCCGAAATATTACACAGACTATAAAGTAATGCTGGCAGAAATCAAGCCGGATGTGGTTCATATCTGTACACCCAACTTCCTTCATTATGAAGTTGCGAAATATGCCATGGAGCAGGGATGCGGTGTATATTGTGAGAAACCGCTTGCACTTGATTCGAAGCAGGGTGAGGAACTTACAAAACTTGCAGCAGAAAAGAAAGTTCCGAACGCAGTAAACTTCAACTACAGAAATAACGCAATGGTTCGCGATATGCATGAGCGCATTAAGAGCGGTGACGCAGGAAAGGTATTTTTCGTTCACGGACATTATCTTCAGGACTGGCTTATGTATGACACTGATTTCTCATGGAGACTCGATCCTGCAAGAAACGGTGTATCACGTGCGGTAGCAGACATCGGTTCACACTGGTTTGATACGGCACAGTTCACAGTGGGAAAGAAGATTACAAAGGTTTTTGCAAAGCTTGACACGGTTATCCCGGAGAGAATAAAACCGCTTGCGGAAGTTGCAACATTTGCTAAAAATGACGGCAAGGGCGAGACAGTGAAGATCGATTCCGAGGATCTGGCAGTTATCATGGTTGAGTTTGAAGACGGCACGCTCGGAACAACGACTATCTCACAGATAAGCGGCGGACACAAGAACGATCTTATGCTTGAGGTGGATACATCCAGGTACTCCATGAAATGGGAGCAGGAAAATGCTGATAAACTTCATGTCTGTGACAGAGTTGACGGAAACAGACTTATCTATGCATCGGCAGGAACCGTAACGGGTGATGCAGCAAGATTTGCACCTATCCCCGAAGGACATGCAGTTGCATGGAAAGATGCTTTAAAGAACGGAATCAATGAGTTCTACAGTGCGGTAAAGGCCGGAACATACCAGAATGAAGAGCAGTCATATGCTACATTCGCAACGGGCTGGTATGTACTTAAACTCGTTGATGCCTGCCTTGAGTCTACAAAGACTCAAAAGTGGGTAGAAGTTAAATAGGACAAATGAAATGCGGAGGTGATTATCACCTCCCCAAATTTGTATGAGTCTTGTCTTATGTCAGTTGGTATTGCTTTATTGCTGGTCTTTCTTTTCGTCCTTTGAAATGTCTATGTCAATGATGACATCATCTGTCGTATCAAAGCCCTCGAGATCCTTATCCAGAACATCCTCTTCCTTGACTCCGATTTTGCCCTTTGTCTCCTCTACGATGTTCTCAACTTTTTCCTTAACCGAAGCAACATAATCGCCCGCAACGATATGTGAATCATCAACTTTATCGTTAATGATTTCACCTATGTTTTTTACGATACCTTTGGCCGGACCAACCATTTCTTTGGCTGCCTTAGCCACATTTCGTGCCGCCTCGACGAAATTTTCTTTGTTTGAGTTGAGAGAAGTATATTTGACATTCGGATCTTCATCAACGGTAACATTTGCATCAAAATCCTGAGTCTCTTCAGCTTCAAATGCTTTCTCATCATCCTCTTCATATTCTGAAAAGTCATCTTCAAGCTCAGCATGATCTTTGCGGTACTTCTCGTAGTATTTGATTCCGGCATATACACCGCCTGCGAAAATGAGAGCTCCTATAATTCCGGCTACTTTCATGGGTATACCTCCTTACTTGCTGACCATATTTTAACCTAAAAAGGGGAGAATTAAAAGTTAAAAAAACCTAAATAATATTAAAAAGAACAAAATTTATGAAAAAACCATAAAATTAGCACTCAACTCTTGACAGTGCTAACAATAAGAGTATAATATCAGTGTAATTTGTAAAGAAGGCGTCTTTTGTAGTATATTAACAGGAAAAGATGCTTGAATGTAGGAGGACATAGATATGAAATTAGTTCCATTATTTGATCGTGTCGTACTTGAGCAGGTTAAGGCTGAGGAGACAACAAAGTCGGGAATCGTGCTTCCGGGACAGGATAAAGAGAAACCATCAGAGGCTATCGTAGTTGCAGTAGGACCCGGCGGCGTAGTTGACGGCAAGGAAATCACCATGCAGGTTAAGGCAAAAGATCATGTTATTTATTCAAAGTATGCCGGAACAGAAGTTGAGCTTGAAGGCAAGAAATACATCGTTGTTAAGCAGAATGACATTCTGGCAGTTATCAAATAATATCGGAGGACAGGAAAATGGCAAAAGAAATCAAATATGCAGTTGATGCCAGAAAGTCTCTTGAAGAGGGTGTCAACAAACTTGCAAATACAGTCAGAGTAACACTCGGACCGAAAGGAAGAAACGTAGTACTTGATAAGCAGTTCGGTGCACCGCTCATCACAAACGATGGTGTGACTATCGCAAAAGAGATCGAGCTTGAAGATGCGTTTGAGAACATGGGTGCTCAGCTTGTTAAGGAAGTTGCTACAAAGACAAACGATGTAGCAGGTGACGGAACAACAACAGCTACTGTTCTTGCACAGTCAATGATTAACGAAGGTATGAAGAATATCGCAGCAGGAGCCAATGCTATCATTCTCCGCCGTGGTATGAAGAAGGCTTGTGATGCAGCAGTTGCATCCATCGCAAAGATGAGCCAGCCGATCAAGGGTAAGGATCAGATCGCAAGAGTAGCAGCTATCTCAGCTTCATCAGACGAAGTCGGTGAGATGGTAGCAGATGCTATGGAGAAAGTTACAAGCGACGGTGTCATCACTATCGAAGAGTCAAAGACGATGAAGACTGAACTTGACATGGTTGAAGGTATGCAGTTCGACCGTGGCTATGTATCAGCTTACATGGTAACAGATACAGATAAGATGGAAGCAGTTTTAGATGATCCTTTCATCCTTATCACAGACAAGAAGATTTCAAATATCCAGGAGATCCTTCCAGTACTTGAGGAAGTAGTTAAGACAGGTTCAAAGCTCCTTATCATCGCTGAGGATGTTGAAGGTGAGGCTCTTACAACACTTATCGTTAACAAACTCCGCGGAACATTCAATGTAGTAGCTGTTAAGGCTCCGGGATTCGGTGACAGAAGAAAAGAAATGCTTCGTGACATCGCTATCCTTACAGGCGGACAGGTTATCAGCGAAGAGCTCGGACTTGAACTTAAAGAAGCTAAGCTTGCTATGCTCGGACGCGCTAAGTCAATCAAGGTTAACAAGGAATCAACAGTTATCGTTGACGGTTACGGCAAGAAGAAAGATATCACAGAGAGAGTTAATCAGATTAAGGCTCAGCTTGAAGAGACAACATCTGACTTCGACAGAGAGAAACTTCAGGAAAGACTTGCCAAGCTTTCAGGCGGTGTTGCAGTTATCCGTGTAGGCGCTGCTACAGAGACAGAGATGAAAGAAGCAAAGCTTCGTATGGAAGATGCTCTTAATGCAACACGTGCTGCAGTTGAAGAAGGTATAGTACCGGGCGGCGGCAGTGCATATATCCAGGCTATCAAGACAGTTGTCAAGGCAACAGAGAAGCTTGAGGGCGATGAGAAGACAGGTGCCAATATCGTACTTAAAGCACTTGAGGCTCCGCTTTACATAATAGCAGCCAATGCCGGACTTGAGGGCAGCGTTGTTGTCAACAAGGTTAAAGAAGGCAAGGCAGGATACGGATTTGATGCATACAAGGAAGAGTATGTTGATATGATCAAAGCAGGTATCCTTGATCCTGCAAAGGTTACACGTTCAGCACTTCAGAATGCTACATCTGTTGCTTCAACACTTCTTACAACAGAAGCAGTTGTCGGAACAATCAAGGAGCCTCAGCCCCCGATGCCACAGGGCGGCATGCCAGGGATGATGTAATCGAATAAGCTGATAAGACGCTACAGAGTAGAAAAGACCACATGCGGAAGTTTACTTTTGCATGTGGTCTTTTATGCTCTGGATTAGTTTGCGAAGCAAACGGTAGCTCACGGCATGCTTTTGCCGTGAGCTGAGCGTCTTATATTGTATATTTTATGCTATAATAAAACCATGAAAAATTATAAATATGACATAGTATGCATAGGAGTCGCACTTGTCGATTCAATAGTTCGCGGCTTTGATCCCAACCCAATTTCAAAAGCCGGATACTTTGCCGAATCCGGTTCACTTTCCGTAGGCGGAGAAGCCCTGAACGAATCAATCACGGCATCAAAACTCGGACTTAAATCAGCCATAGTCACCGGGCTCGGTTATGATGCGGCAGCAGAACTTGTTACCGGTGCACTTGAAAATAACGGAGTTGATATAAGCTACTGTGTACGAAACGAAGAAATCCATACACCTGTATCAACACTTCTGGTCAATCGGGACGGAACAAGAAAGTCCATAATGAACGGATCACATCGGTATAATTTCCATCCCGAGGAACATATGGAAGCACTTAATGAAACTCCGGCTATAGCCATAGGTTCATTATTCCGCCCTCCGTTCAATGACCCGGAGATCATATTTAACGTGCTCTCAAAGGCAAAAGAAAACAGGATAACGGTTTACGCAGATACCAAACTTCCGAATTACAATACACTTTCACTTGAAGATATTCGTAAATCAATGCAGCATATCGACTACATTTTCCCGAATGAAGATGAAGCGGCATTCTATACCGGCGAGACGGAACCGGACAGACAGGCAGACGTATTTTTGAAATACGGGGTCAGGACCGCAATCATCAAACTGGGTTCGAAGGGATGTCTTCTTAAGAATGCGGATGAACGCATATTCCTTCCTGCGGTAAAAATCAATCCGGTTGATGCGGTAGGAGCAGGCGATAATTTCATGGCAGGCTTCATAACAGCGAGACATGACGGAAAGTCCGATCGGGAGGCACTTGAGTTTGCAAATGTATGCGGAGCTATCTGCACAGAATACATAGGTGCGACGACGGGAATCAGGAGCAAAGAGCAGGTATTGGAGAGGCTGGCTCAAATTAAGGGATAAAACATCTCCGATAACCTTGCAAGGTTTACATAAATTTGTTATAATAACCGGGCGATGAAGAAACTGCTTTACATTCTTATTCAGTGGACCTGGGGAATCCCGCAGAACCTTGCGGGACTTTTTATGTACTTATTTCAAAAGCATGAGTACCAGGGCAGACCGTATAAAGTTGCCAGTGTGACATACTGGAATCACAGAGACAGTCTTTCACTGGGCATGTTTCTTTTCATCGGAAAAAGAAGAGGACTCAGGACCATAAAGCATGAATACGGGCATTCGATACAGTCGATGATACTCGGTCCGTTTTACCTTATTGCAGTGGGCATTCCTTCGGTATTATGGTGCCATTTGCCGGTATTTGCCAAAAAGTGGAAAAATGGAGAAGTTTCGTATTACTCAATATATCCAGAGAACTGGGCAGACAGACTCGGAGGAGTAACAGATAAAGATACAGACGAATGTATAAGGAACAGATAGAAAATTTCATATCTCAGCTGAATAAATCCCGCAATACGATTTTGTCGTATCGCAGGGATCTTATGCAGATGGAGGATTATCTGGAGACTAATCCGGAAAAGGATGTACGGGATTACGCACGGCATATCGCGGACGGCAGATCCACCGCGAGCCTTTCACGGATATATTCGTCGATGAATGTTTTCTTCAGAAGTCTCGTATTAAGCGGAGTGATGGAGAAAAATCCTATGGACGACATCGTACCGCCGAAGGTAATTAAAAATCCGCGGCACAGCTTCACCGAAGAGGAGAAAATCTTGCTTAAGAGCATGCCGAAAGGATACAGTGATAAAGCGGTACGTGACAGGGCAATGATAGCAATCATGCTGGACACCGGCATGAAAGTAAGTGCGATACTCAGCCTGACTACCGATGATGTAAACAAACTCGACTTACCGGAAGAAACGCGTGTCATAGTGGATGATTATATATACGGATCAAGAGAGTCACTCCTTGCGGGGAATGCCTGCGACAGATTATTTTCCAACTGTGACGGAAAACCGATGAGCAGGCAGGGATTTTGGAAAGTGATAAAGAAATACACGACAGATGGCGGAATTTAAACTAGTATCAGAATACAAACCTACCGGAGATCAGCCGAAGGCGATAAAGGAACTGGTGGATGGCTTTAAGGCCGGTAATCAGTTCGAGACGCTTCTGGGTGCGACCGGATCGGGAAAGACTTTCACCATGGCAAATGTTATCGCTCAGCTGGGAAAGCCTACTTTGGTTATAGCTCACAACAAAACGCTGGCTGCACAGCTGTATTCCGAACTCAAAGAGTTCTTTCCCGAAAATGCTGTCGAGTACTTTGTATCATATTACGACTACTACCAACCGGAGGCATATGTACCTTCGACAGATACATATATTGAAAAAGACTCAGCGATAAATGATGAGATAGATAAACTTCGTCACTCGGCAACGGCGATGCTTTCGGAAAGAGATGACGTAATAATAGTAGCTTCTGTTTCCTGCATTTACGGACTGGGTTCACCTATAGATTACAGAGAGCAGGTCGTATCATTAAGACCGGGCATGATAAAGGACAGAGATGAGGTCATACATAAACTTGTAGATATCCAGTATGCCCGCAATGATATGGACTTTAAACGAGGATGTTTCAGAGTGCGTGGAGATACGCTTGAGATATTCCCTGCATACTTAAGTAAAGAAGCATTCAGGGTCGAGTTCTTCGGTGATGAAATCGAAAAGATTACCCAGATGGATGTCGTAACAGGAAAACCCATATGTGAACTCGGGCATGTTGCAATCTTTCCGGCATCTCATTATGTAGTCGCTCCGGAGAGAATGGAGATCGCAGCACAGAACATACTTGCGGAATGCGAAGAAAGAGTCAACTTCTTTAAGAGTGAGGAGAAATTCCTTGAGGCTCAGAGAATAGATGAAAGAACACACTATGATGTTGAAATGATGAAGGAGACCGGATTTTGTTCCGGAATCGAGAATTACTCAAGACATCTTATAGGCACGGCTCCGGGACAGCCGCCATATACACTCATCGATTATTTCCCGTCGGAGATGCTTTTCATAATTGATGAGTCACATATGACTATTCCGCAGATCGGCGCCATGTATAACGGAGACAGAAACAGAAAGACTACACTGGTCAATTACGGATTCAGACTTCCGTCGGCACTGGATAACAGACCGCTTTGTTTTGAAGAGTTCGAGAGCAAGATAGATCAGATGCTTTTTGTTTCTGCAACGCCTGCGAAGTACGAAGCTGAACATGAGCTCTTAAGAACAGAGCAGATTATAAGACCTACCGGACTTCTCGACCCGAGTGTTGAAGTGCGTCCGATAACGGGACAGATAGATGACCTCATCAGTGAGTGTAACAAGGAAGTTTCCAAAGGTAATAAAGTTCTCATCACTACACTGACCAAAAAGATGGCAGAGGATCTGACGGATTATATGAAGGAAGTCGGAATAAGAGTCAGATATCTGCACAGCGATATCGATACTCTGCAGCGAAGTGAGATTATCAGAGACATGCGACTGGATGTTTTCGATGTTCTTGTCGGAATAAATCTTCTGCGAGAGGGACTTGATATCCCGGAGATAGGACTTGTGGCGATACTTGATGCAGACAAGGAAGGTTTCTTGAGATCAGAGACATCGCTTATTCAGACCATAGGACGTGCTGCACGTAATGCCGATGGACACGTAATCATGTATGCGGATACAATGACGGATTCAATGAAGGCCGCACTCGAGGAGACAAATCGAAGACGCAGTGTTCAAATGAAGTATAACGAAGAGCACGGCATAACACCGGAGACTATAAAAAAAGCAGTCCGTGATGTCATAGCAATATCAAAAGCGGCATCCAAAGACAAAGGCAAGTGGCAGAAAGATCCCGAGTCTATGGATGAAGATGAGCTTAAAAAACTTTCAAAAGAACTTGAACGCCGCATGAGGAGGGCAGCGGCTGAACTTGAATTTGAAACTGCAGCCGAACTCCGCGACCGGATGGTTGAAGTTAACAAGCTACTACAGGATTTATAGTAACAAAATTGGTTTTGATTTTAACCCGGTCACGGCCTGACGTGACCGGAAGAGGAGGAACGTCGTAACGGGATGAATTATGTTTTTCCCGCACATGACGAGTCATGTGCGGAGAGGAGCTGTGACGAAGCGTAACGAGTGTCAAAGCAAGGCTTTGACACGAGGAGAAGCGCAGTCCACAGCGACGAGTAATCGTAGCGAAGCTGGATATCGCATCAGACTCCGACTCTGAAGATCGCGGGTTCGAATCCCGCCGGTTACATACGATGTGGATACATCGGGATTGGACAGATTATGAAATACGAAAAAAACAGAAAAATCGCCGGCATGGATGAATACAAGGTGATGAAGGTCGCAAAGATCCTTATCATCCCGGTTGTCGTAATCATCCTTATACTGGTAATAGTCATTGCAGATCGCGTGAAAAATGCACCGGAGAAGACGGCTGCCGTTGAAACGGCAAAGGCTGAAGAGCAGATGTCCGAAAGCGCATCGCAGACGGAAATCATAGCTAATAATTTCGATAAATACGGACTTCAGCAAAATGCTGTTCCGGAGGTCAACGAGATAGTTGCGAAGTATCAGCGTGCAAAGGTGACAGGCGATGCGGAACTTATGTATTCGGTATTCGGAAGAGAACCGGACGAGGACATTGAGGAACTCAGGGAGAAACTCGCAGAAGAATCCAAAGTATATGAGTCGTATGATAACACTATCTGTTATACGACACCCGGATGTGAAGAAGATTCGTATCTTGTATATATTGCAAGTGATCTTAAGTTTGCCGGCATAGATACTCCCGCGCCTATGCTGACCTGGGCCTATGTCTACAAGGGAGCAGACGGAAATTATTACATGCTTGAGCCCGATAAGTTAAATGATAAGCAGAAAGAGCTTCTTGTTCAGGTATCAACATCGGAAGATGTTATGATGCTCGATAACGATATGAGAACAAGACTCGCACAGGCCGTAATCAATGATGCACAGCTTGCCAAGCTTTATCAGTTATGGTCGGATACCGAGAATGAGGAAGCAGCTCCGGAAGAGACAGATCCGAACGCTATACGTATTGAGAGTGAGGAGACATCAGGAAACAGCGAAGAAAGCTCTGAGGCAGAAGATGTTGAAATCATAATAGGAGAACAATAAATACAAAATGGAATTACATGATTTTTATTATGATCTTCCCAAAGAACTGATCGCACAGGATCCGCTCGAGGACAGATCATCATCGCGCCTTTTGGTTCTTGATAAAAACACAGGTGAACTTGAGCACAGGCATTTCACAGATATAAAAGAGTATATTCACCAAGGTGACTGCATGGTCATCAATGACACAAAAGTCATACCGGCAAGACTTATAGGACACAGACCGGATAAAGACGAAGAGATTGAGATACTGCTTTTAAGACGTATCGAAAAAGATCTGTGGGAAACTCTGGTCCGTCCGGGAAAGAAATGCAAGGTCGGAACAAAAGTGATTTTCGGTGAGGGACTTTTAGAAGCAACGGTCGAAGATATTGTCGAAGAAGGTAACCGTCTCGTAAGATTTCACTTTGACGGTATCTGGGAAGAAGTACTCGACCGGCTCGGACAGATGCCGCTTCCTCCGTATATAACACACAGACTTAAAGACAAGACAAGATATAACACGGTATATGCAGAGCATGACGGAAGTGCGGCAGCGCCGACGGCAGGGCTGCATTTTACAAAAGAACTCCTGAAAGAAATCGAGGATATGGGAGTTGATATAGTTCATGTCACGCTCCATGTCGGACTGGGAACTTTCAGACCGGTAAAAGAAACAAATATAAAAGAGCATCACATGCATTCGGAATACTATGTCGTGACAGATGATGCGGCGCGACGTATCAATGAGGCCAAAGAGCGCGGCGGCAAAGTAATCTGCGTCGGAACGACGAGCTGCAGGACAGTTGAGAGCGCGTCTACGGATGACGGAATAGTTCACGCACAGAGCGGATGGACGGAAATCTATATTTATCCGGGATATAAATTCAAAGTGCTTGATGAACTGATTACGAATTTCCATTTACCTGAATCTACGCTTATCATGCTGGTAAGTGCACTTGCGGGAAGAGAGAATGTACTTAATGCATATAAAGAGGCAGTCGAAGAAAGATACAGATTTTTCTCATTCGGAGATGCTATGTTCATAAAGGAGTAAAGACTATGGGATACGACAAAGCAAAAGAACATCTGGCAAAATGCGGACTTGAGGATCGCATAAAACTTTTTGAGGTAAGTACGGCAACCTGCGAGCTGGCCGCACAGGCACTCGGGACCATACCGGCGCAGATTGCAAAGACCATGAGCTTCTGGGTAGGAGATGAGCCTATCCTTATCCTTGCGACGGGAGATGTCAAAATAGACAATCATAAGTTCAAAGAGAAATTTCATACCAAGGCAAAAATGATTTCATTTGACGAAGTAGAGGGCGCCATCGGTCATGCTGTCGGCGGAGTATGTCCTTTCGGAGTAAATGATAACGTGAAGGTCTACCTGGATGAATCGCTCAAGAAGTTCGATATAGTATATCCGGCAGCAGGAACCGATAATTCGGCGGTAAAGCTTACCATCCCCGAGCTTGAACGTTCAAGCGGATATATTGAGTGGATAGATGTTACTAAACTTCCGGAGTAAAGAGTTTACGGGAATGAGTATTTGTGATATTATTTTGTAGTTCGGTTTTTCAGTTAGGAGGATGTTAGGGTATGTTAAATATTGAGAGTATAGTATTCATCATTTACCTGATATTTATGTTGGGTATCGGTGTTTATTTCTTTGTAAAATCAAAAAACGGCGGTGAGAAAGATTATTTCCTCGGCGGTCGTCAGATGGGCGCATGGGTTTCTGCACTAAGTGCCGGAGCATCTGACATGAGCGCGTGGGTGCTTATGGGACTTCCTGCATCTGTTTATGCGACCGGACTCGGAAATGCATGGGTTGCCATAGGACTTGCAATCGGTTATGCAATCGCATGGCTGTGTGAGGCAGGCAGACTGCGCAAGTTCACTATCGTATCCGGAGATTCAATCACGGTACCGCAGTATCTTACAAACAGATTTCTGTCTGAAAAGAAGACTACCCAGGTTGTCTGTGCAATCATCTTCCTTGTAGCATATACTATCTATGCAGCATCAAGTATGAAGGCCTGCGGTACACTTTTTAACACTGTTATCGGTATCGATTCGACGGCTGCCATGTATATAGCAGCAGCTATCATTCTTGCATATACATTCCTTGGTGGATTCTCGGCAGTTTGCTGGACTGACTTTTTCCAGGGACTTCTGATGCTGGGCGCACTTCTTATAGCTCCTATCTTTGCACTCGGAGTTATCAATGCAGGCGGCGGAGCAGTTGACGGATTTTCAAATCTTCCGGAGAATTACTGGAATCTCTTTGCAGACTGGAGGCAGGTTGTATCGGGACTTGCATGGGGACTCGGATACTTCGGTATGCCTCATATCATCGTAAGATTCATGTCGCTCAGATCAGACAAAGAATTAAAGAAGTCGGCAAAAATCGGTATCGCATGGAATGTAATCATCGTTATCTTCTCGGTAGCATCAGGATGTATCGGACATCTCCTTCTCGGAAATATCGATGATAACTCAACGGTATTTATCCAGATGGTCAGAATGATATTCCCGGGACTTATCTCAGGTATACTTCTTTCTGCTATACTCGCGGCATCTATGTCAACGGCTGATTCACAGCTTCTTTCATCTGCTTCGGCATTTGCAAGCGATGTTTATAAGCCTATCATTCGTAAAGGCAAGGCTACGGATAAGGAGATGCTTTGGGCAGGAAGATTCGTTGTTCTTATTATCACGGTTATCGCAGTTATCATTGCATCAAATCCGAACAGCGGAACCATAATGGGACTTGTTGAAAATGCATGGGGTATCTTCGGAGCGGCATTCAGCCCGGTAATCATCTTAAGTCTCTTCTGGAAGAAGTTTAACCGACAGGGTGCTCTTGCAGGTATCGTAACAGGCGCTGCAGTAGATATCATATGGCTTATCTTCTTAAGCGGACCGACGGGTATCTATGAGATTCTTCCGGGATTTGTTGCAGGTCTTATCGTTTCAATCATTGTAACCAATGCAACAGGCGGAGCTCCTCAGAAAGTTCAGGAACTTTTTGATACTGCAGTTAATTACAAAGACTGATAAGTTTGAAATAAAAATCCTCCGTGGTTTTTCCACAGAGGATTTTTTGTTTTTGTCCGAATCATCTGACTCTTTCAGGGAATCCGATTTTCTTCTGAACTTTACGTAAGGTTTTATTCGCAAAGTAGGAGGCCTGCTCGGCATTTTCCTTAATAATCTTATCTACATAATCCTTGTTCTGTTCAAGTTCATGGAAACGATTCTGCAGAGGTATGAGTTCTCCTGCAACAGCCTCACCGACTGCAATCTTGAAATCGCCGTATCCTTTTCCTTCAAACTCTTTCTCGGCTGCTTCGGTAGTTGAACCTGTACATGCGCAATAGATATCCAGCAGATTCTTGATACCCGGCTGATTATCACTGTAACGAACGCATGCTTCACTATCAGTAACAGCACGTTTGAACTTGCGTATGATGGTATCTTTGTCATCCATGAGGTAGATAGAGCCGTTCGGATTTTCATCGGATTTGCTCATCTTCTTAGCGGGATCCTGCAGACTCATGATCTTTCGTCCGACCTTGCCGAGATAGATCTCGGGGATGGTAAATACCTCGCCGTATATAGAATTGAACCTCTCCGCGATATCGCGCGTAAGCTCAAGATGCTGCTTCTGATCGATACCAACCGGGACAACGTCTGCCTGATATAAGAGGATATCAGCTGCCATAAGGACAGGATATGTGAACAATCCGGCATTGATGTTGTCTGCATGTTTTGCGGATTTGTCTTTGAACTGAGTCATACGTGAGAGCTCACCCATATAAGTGAAGCAATTGAGTATCCATGCGAGTTCCGCATGTCCCGAAACATGACTCTGATAATAGATACAGTTCTTTTCGGGATCGAGTCCTGCCGCGATATAAAGCATAAGAAGTGCTCTTGCTCTTTTGCGGAGTTCTGCCGGATCCTGACGAACCGTGATAGAGTGTTCATCAACTACGCAGAAAAATGTTTTGTACTCGTCGCTGATATTAACCCAGTTCTTTAAAGCTCCGAGATAATTACCGAGTGTAAGATTTCCCGTGGCCTGCATACCACTGAACAGTACTTTCTGGTCACCTAACATATAGTACCTTCTTCCATAATTATTCTGCCCTCTAGTGTATCATATATGATATAATTTTCATATGGGAGAAATGCGAATAAATAAATATTTAAGCACGATGGGATATTGTTCCAGAAGAGAAGCCGACAGACTCATAGAAGCCGGTCTGGTACGCATAGACGGACATAAAGCCGTGCCGGGAAGCAAAGTCTCGGGCAAGGAAGTCGTGACCGTAGGTGATAAAATCATAGGAGTCGCGGATGATGCCGCAAAAGTCAAAAAGGTCGTTCTCGCAGTATATAAACCCAGAGGTGTGGTATGTACGACAACAGATAATGACAGGGCACCGAACATTGTAGATCTGGTTGATTATCCCGAAAGAGTATATCCGATAGGCAGACTGGATAAGGATTCTGAAGGACTGATACTGATGACCAATGACGGTGATCTGGTAAATGATATACTTAAGGCTTCGAACTTTCATGAAAAAGAATATGAAGTGGAAGTTGATAAGCCTCTTACGGAGGCAGCTCTTAAGAAGATGCGAGAGGGTATGTATCTTAAGGAACTGGAGAAATCCACAAGACCGTGTGAAGTAGAAAGAACCGGTGCAAGGACATTTAATATTATACTGACTCAGGGACTTAACCGACAGATCAGAAGAATGTGCAAAGAGTGCGGTTACGAAGTCATAAAACTTAAACGAATAAGAATCATGGGAGTAAGACTCGGCTCCATAAAAGAAGGAAAATGGAAAAAGATAAATCCAGAATGGTTGAACTGAATAAGATTCTGAAAGAGGCATCGCTGGCATATTACCAGCAGAGCAGGGAAATCATGAGTAATTATGAATACGATGCTCTGTATGATGAACTCATTAAACTCGAAGAAAAGACAGGCATAGTACTGTCTGATTCGGTTACTCAGAATGTCGGTTATGAAGTGCTTTCACAGCTTGCGAAAGTTGAGCATGAAAAACCTATGCTATCTCTGGATAAAACCAAATCTGTTGATACTCTTAAGGAGTGGATAGGCGATCAGAAGGCCATACTTTCATGGAAATTAGACGGACTTACAATAGTGCTCACATATGAAGACGGCATGCTCAAACAGGCAGTTACAAGAGGTAACGGATTCATAGGAGAGGATGTAACGAACAATGCCGGAAGATTCCGAAATGTTCCGCTTCGCATACCGTATAAAGGAAAACTTGTGCTGCGTGGTGAAGCAGTTATAAAATATTCCGATTTTGAAAAGTTCAGCGGAGAGTATAAAAATCCGAGGAATCTTTGCTCAGGTTCTGTGCGGCAGCTTGATCCTGCAGTAACTGCCGAAAGGAATGTTAATCTTTTTGCATTCAGTCTTGTATCTGCAGATGTTGATTTTAAGAATCTGAACAGCAATAAATTCAAATGGCTCAGAGAGCAGGGATTTGATGTTGTGGATTATGTTATTGTCGATGCCGATACCTTATCCGATGCCGTAGCAGATTTTGCAAAACGCATTGAGACTTATGATATTCCATCCGACGGACTTGTGCTGCTTCTTGAAGATATTGCTTACGGAGAGTCGCTGGGAACGACTGCGAAATTCCCCAGAAATGCGATAGCATTTAAATGGAGTGACGAGATTGCAGAGACAAAACTTAAATACATAGAATGGTCACCGTCAAGAACAGGACTCATTAACCCTGTAGCCGTGTTTGAACCGGTTGAGATAGAGGGAACCACGGTTTCAAGAGCCAGCGTCCACAATATAAGTGTTATGGAATCACTTGAACTTGGCGCAGGAGATACAATCACTGTTTATAAAGCGAACATGATCATACCTCAGATAGCAGATAATCTGACCAGATCCGGTGTGAAAGATATTCCGGAAGTATGTCCGGTATGCGGTATGCCGACCGTGACAGAGGCGCAAAATGGTGTCAAGACTTTGGTGTGCGTCAATACTCAGTGTCCGGTAAAGAAAGTCAAGTCGTTTGCACTGCTATGCTCGCGTGATGCGATGAACATCGAGGGGCTCAGTGAGATGACTCTTGAGAAACTCATCTCTGCAGGATTCATAAAAGAATATGTCGATATCTTCAGACTCGGCAGATACAGAAGTGAGATAGCGATGCTTGACGGCTTCGGAGAGAAATCCGCGGATAACCTGATTGAAGCTGCAAAGAAAGCATCTCAGACTACGACTGCAAGATTCATATATTCACTGGGCATTCCGGGAATAGGAGCAGCCAATGCAAAGGCGATAAGCAAAGCATTTGAAGACGATTTTGAAAGATTCAGAAATGCCGATGCAGATAAGTTGTGCGGTATAGAAGGAATCGGAAATGTACTCGCAGATGCCATCGTGGATTATTTCACAGATGATAATAACAACCGCCGGATTGATGAGCTTTTGACAGAGGTCGTTTTGCAAAAGAGTTCGGCAGATCAGATGAGCGAGCAGAATCTTAAGGGACTGATATTTGTCATTACCGGAAATGTTGAACACTTCTCAAACAGAAAAGAGCTTCAGCAGTTTATCGAGGATCGCGGAGGTAAATGTGCATCATCCGTAAGCGGTGCCACGAGTTTTCTGATCAATAATGATATTAACTCCGTATCATCCAAAAACAAGAAAGCGAAAGAACTGAATGTACCAATATTAACGGAACGTGACTTTTTAGACCGTTTTGCACTTTAAAAAATGCACAATGGAGACAAAGAAACATTGACGATTTTTTGTCAATTTGTTATACTCATTGTACTGATTATATTTTGGAGGCATGTTATGCACAGTGGTACAGTAAAGTGGTTTAATGCTACTAAGGGTTACGGCTTTATCACAGATGACGCTGACGGAAAAGAAATTTTTGTTCATTTCTCAGGCATCAATTCCGAAGGCTATAAGACACTCGAGGATGGCCAGAAGGTTACTTTCGAGACAGCTGAAGGAAACAGAGGCGTACAGGCAGTTAACGTTACAGTGGTTGCTTAAACACACTTACAAAAACTATAAAAGCCCGGCATATGGTCGGACTTTTATTTTTTTGAAAAATCCATTATTATTAATACAACTTCTGAAACAACAGAAAGAAGGTTATATATGAAAGAAAAAAAACCAATCATTGCGCTGATGTATGATTTTGATAAGACATTATGTACGAAGGATATGCAGGAATACACTTTTATTCCGAGTCTTGAAGAGTCTGCGGAAAGTTTTTGGACAAAAACCGATCGGATGGCGAAAGAAGAAAAGATGGATCCTGTCCTTACATACATGTATCTCATGCTCAGGTTGTCAAAAGATAAACACAGACCGATCACAAGGGATGTTTTTGAAAGGGCAGGAAAAGATATTAAACTGTTTCCGGGTGTCGAGACATGGTTTGAAAGGATCAATAAGTTCGGAGAAGAAAACGGTGTGACGATTGAACACTACATCATCTCATCCGGACTTAAAGAAATTATACAAGGCTGTAAAATCGCAGATCGTTTTAAAGAAATCTTTGCATGCGAATTTCATTATGATGAGAACGGTGCTGCAGACTGGCCGAAGATGGGTGTAAACTTTACAGGAAAGACACAATATCTGTTCAGGATAAATAAGGGACTTTTAAATTTGGGTGATAACAGTAAACTCAATAAATATGTTCCCGAACCTGACAGAAGAGTACCGTTTAGAAATATGATATATATCGGTGACGGACTTACTGATGTACCATGCATGAAACTTGTAAGTGTAAACGGAGGACAGGCAATAGCTGTTTATCAGGGAAATAAAAAAGATACCGTGCGTGAACTTATGAGAGATAACAGAATAAATTTTGCGGCAAAAGCAAATTACGAAGAAGGAAAAGAACTTGATATGCTTATCAAAAAAATAGTTTTGAAAATGGCTGCGACAGATGTGCTTGTAACATATTCGAGAAAGCAACAGAACATTTGATTTTTGAAAAATACAATTTATTGACAAGAAAAAAAATTACATTTATAATTTTTTATGTATGAGTTATCAAACCCTTTGAGGGACTAGGAGGAAATTATGTTAGTTGATAAGACAGAAGTATTAAAAGCTTCAGAAAAGAAAGTTGCAGCTAAGAAGGCAGTAGCTAAGAAAGCAGTTGAGGCAGTAGCTAAAAAGGCAGTAGCTAAGGCAGCAGCTAAACCGGCAGTTAAGAAGGCAGTAGCTAAGGCAGCAGCTAAACCGGCAGTTAAGAAGGCAGTAGCTAAGGTAGCAGCTAAGGCAGCAGCTAAGACAGCAGCAAAGCCGGCAGCTAAGAAGGCAGTAGCTAAGGCAGCAGTTAAGAAGGCAGTAGCTAAGACAGCAGCTAAGGCAGTGGCTAAGACAGCAGCTAAGAAGACAGTAGCTAAGGCAGCAGCTAAGGCAGCAGTTAAGAAGGCAGCAGCTAAAACAGCAGTTAAGAAGGCAGTAGCTAAGACAGCAGTTAAGGCAGCAGTTAAGAAAGCAGCAGCAAAGCCGGCAGTTAAGAAGGAAGCAGTTAAGAAGGCAGTAGCTAAGGCAGCAGTTAAGAAAGCAGCAGCTAAGCCGGCAGCTAAGAAGGCGGTTGCCAAGACAGCAGTTAAGAAGGCAGCAACTAAGGCAGCAGTTAAGAAAGCAGTAGCTAAGACAGCAGTTAAGAAAGCAGCAGCTAAGAAAGCAGTTGCAAAGAAGGCAGCTAAATAAGCAGCGTTTTTTAAAGCAGTAGCTGAGAAAGTGCTTACAAATATTGATTGATTTACAAGGATAAATCATTGCGGAGGTGAGTTTACTCACCTCCTTTTTTTTGTTATACTGAAGACAGTTTAGAAGTGATTGCGGGAGGTAAGATATGTATAATAATAATCTGATTACTGTGGGCATGACAGATGATGGTTCATATGTCAGTGTCCTTCCGAAGATGGCAAACCGGCACGGACTTATCGCCGGTGCAACAGGAACAGGTAAGACCATTACATTGAAAGTAATGGCTGAGTCTTTTTCCGATGCGGGAGTCCCGGTATTTCTTGCAGATGTAAAAGGCGACCTTGCCGGTATGTGCATGCAGGGAGAGGACAGTGACGATATGCAGTCCAGAATACAAAAGTACGGACTTGCAGATAAGAACTTTGTATTTAAAAATTATCCCACAAGATTCTGGGATATCTACGGAGTAAAAGGCATGCCGCTTCGTACTACGGTTACGGAGTTCGGACCATTACTTTTAGCCAGACTTCTTGAACTTAATCAGATTCAGTCAGACATACTTAATATCGTTTTTAAGATAGCAGATGATGAAGGTCTTCTTATTCTGGATCTTAAAGATTTAAAATCCGTTCTTAATTATTGTGTCGAAAATGCGGCAGAGTATAAAGCAGATTACGGCAACATATCTTCAAAATCAGTTTCAGCAATCATGAGATCTTTGGTATCTCTTGAGGACAGGGGAGGAGATAAATTCTTCGGAGAGCCTGCAATCAATGTTTTTGACTGGTTCAAAACCGCACCGGACTCAAGAGGATATATCAATGTTCTTGATTCGGAAAGCCTGATACATGATCCGCTGGTGTATTCCACATTCCTTCTCTGGATGCTCGGAGAACTTTTTGAGCAACTTCCGGAAGTCGGAGATCCGGAGAAACCGAAGATGGTATTTTTCTTTGATGAGGCACATCTGCTTTTTGCGGATGCACCAAAGGCACTTCTTGCAAAGATCGATCAGGTTGTCAAGCTCATCAGATCAAAAGGAGTAGGAGTATATTTTGTAACTCAAAATCCAAAGGATATTCCTGATTCTGTACTTGCTCAGCTCGGAAACAAGGTTCAACATGCACTCAGAGCATATACACCGGCAGAGCAGAAAGGAATCAAAGCAGCATCGCAGGCATTCAGAGAAAATCCTGATTTTGATACTGAAGAGGCAATTAAAAATCTGGGAACAGGTGAAGCTGTTGTATCTTTCATTCAGGAAGACGGATCTCCATCGGTTGCTCAGATTGCAGGCATACTTCCTCCTCAGTCAAAGATGGGAACCATAGATGATAATATGAGATCGCAGGTTATAGCATCCGATCAGTTTAGAGAGACATATAATGAGATGATAGATCGTGATTCTGCATATGAGTTTCTTCAGAGAAAGCAGCAGGAATTAAGCGATGCGGCTGACGCAGAGAAAGAAGCTGCAGAGGCAGAGAAGGAAGCGGCAAAGGCAGAGAAAGATGCCGCAAAGGCTGCCGAGAAGGCAGAGAAAGCGGCACAGAAAGAGAAAGAGAAAGCAGAGAAAGCAAGAAAACGCGCAGCCAAGAATGTTGCAAGTGCAGCTGTCGGATCTGTCGGACGCGAACTTGGAAAATCAGTAGGAAACAGCGTGGGCGGTTCTCTCGGAAAGACGATAGGAGGAAATGTGGGAGCTTCACTCGGAAGAGGCTTACTCTCAACGTTATTCAAAATATGATAAGAGCTTGTATTTTTGATTTGGACGGAACAATTATCAATACTCTTGAATCACTTACATATGCTGTGAACATGACACTTAAGCAACTTGGATATAAAGAGATAGACATGTTGCATGTCAAATCATTTATCGGAAACGGAGGAAAGAATCTGATCAGAAAAGCTGTAAGTCTCTACAGCAATCCCGATGAAGAAGATATTGAAAAAGCATACCTGACTTATAAGAAAGTATTCGCAGAGTATTGTACTTATAAAAATGAAGCATACGAAGGGGTTCCCGAGGCACTTAGAGAATTCAAGGCACGTGGAATCAAACTTGCGGTTACTTCAAATAAAAGCCAGCAGGGTGTCGAGGCATGTATCCATAAAGTATACGGGGATGATCTTTTTGATATAGTCTGCGGAGAAAGGCAGGGAGTACCTCTTAAACCGAATCCGATGCCGATATTAAATGTTGCTGAGGAGCTGGGAGTAAAACCGGAAGAATGTATCTATATAGGCGACGGTGAGACGGATATAGAGGCAGGAAAAGCAGCAGGATGTCTTACTGTCGGAGTTACATGGGGGTTCAGAGACAGGGAGGTTCTTGAAGCGCTGCAGCCGGACTGCATGATAGATCATATGGAAGATCTGAGTATGCTTATACCGTTTGTCTATGTTCTGGACGGAAACAAAATAACAGACAGGGATAGCTTCTTTAATGAGATTGAGTCAAAGATGACCGACAGTCCGGATTTCCAAATGGGGCATAATCTGGATGCATTTGCGGATGTGCTTTACGGAGGCTTCGGCAAGCATTATCCCGGAGAAAAATTCGCGATATTATGGGAAAGTTACGGTATAAGCGAGAAATCGCTGGATCCGGTATTTCTGCTTAAGGTGTATAAAATCATGTTGGATAATGATGCCGAGTTTGATTGTGAACTGCGGATAAAACAGTAGTATCAATTGACACACAGGTCTCAAAGTGAGATAATTAAACCAAATTTGTTTATTTTAATACAGATATGTATTGAGTATGTATTGAGAATTTAGGAGGAATAATATGTCAACAAAAGCTTATTACAAAACAAATGAAATAGGCCCCGGAAAAGTAGGCTTTGCTAAGACCAGAACTATCATCGAGTCAGCTTTCTATGGCAACAACGTAGTTAAGATCAATACTCTTAAGGAAGCATATGATCTTGCAAAGAACTCACCCGGAACAGTAGTTACCGGACAGACGGTATATCGTGGTGAAGAATTCGGACTTGAGCCGGATGCAAAAGTTCTGCTTTTCAACGACGGCGCTATTACAGGACGTTATGCAACAGCAAGACGTATTGCAGGTATGGAAGGTGTTAATTGTGAAGCACTTGATAAGATTGCAATGGATGCTGTTTATAAGTCACGTTGGAAAACAATGTATCATGCAGAAGTATTCTGCGGACTTGATCCTGAGTTCATGGTAAAGGCACATCTTCTTATTCCGGAAGGTGAAGAGAACCTCCTTTACAACTGGATGATCAACTTCCAGTATATGTCAGATGAATACATCAAGATGTACAAGAATTCAGTTCCGGTAGGTAAGGGTAATGAGCCTGATATCTACATCTTCTCAGATCCTCAGTGGACACCTGAAGAGGGACCGGGACTTGATTTCAGCGTACTCAGTGATCCTCAGAAGAAGACACTGTGCTACTTCAACACAGAGCAGAACTGTGCATGCATCCTTGGTATGAAGTACTTCGGAGAGCATAAGAAGGGTACACTTACCATGGCATGGGCTATCGCAAACCGTAACGGTTATGCAAGCTGCCACGGCGGACAGAAGAGATACAACCTCAAGGGCGGAAAGAGCTTCGTAGCATCTGTATTCGGTCTTTCAGGTTCAGGTAAGTCAACACTTACACATGCTAAGCATGGCGGTAAGTTTGATATTACAGTTCTTCATGATGATGCTTTCATCATCAATACAGATACATGTTCATCGATTGCTATCGAGCCTACATATTTTGATAAGACAGCTGATTATCCGGCAGGCTGCCCGGACAACAAGTATCTCATCACTGTACAGAACGTAGGTGCTACTCTTGACGAGAACGGTGAAGTTACTATCGTAACAGAGGATATCCGTAACGGTAACGGACGTGCTATCAAGTCTAAACTTTGGAGCCCGAACCGTGTAGATAAGATTTCCGAGCCGGTTAATGCTATTTTCTGGATCATGAAGGATCCTACAATTCCGCCGGTTGTTAAGCTTAAAGGTGCAGCACTTGCATCAGTTATGGGCGCAACACTTGCTACAAAGAGATCATCGGCTGAGCGTCTTGCTCCGGGTGCTGATCCGAACGCACTTGTAGTTGTTCCGTATGCTAACCCATTCAGAACATATCCACTTGCAAATGACTATGAGAAGTTCAAAAAGCTCGTAGATAAGAAGAAAGTTGATTGCTACATCGTAAATACAGGTGACTTCATGGGCAAGAAGATCACAAAGGAAGTTACACTCGGTGTTCTTGAAGCTATCGTTGAGAAGAAAGCTAAATTCAAAAAGTGGGGCAACTTCTCAGACATTGAGATCTGTGAGTGGAAGGGATATGTTCCGGATATGAAGGACGCTAACTACCTCAAGCAACTCAAGGCTCGTATGGAAGACAGAGTTAAGTTCGTTGAAGAACTTGATTCCAAGCAGGGCGGATTCGACAGACTTCCTGCAGATGCTCTTAAGGCTATCAAGAAAGTATTCAATGAGTGTAAATAATTGAATATTAATAAAAAGATTTTGTCAGGGTGCACTATGCACCCTGATTTTTATATGCTAAAATATAACTACCTGGGATGTTCGACACCCCTGTTATAATTTGAACCTACATTTTGATATAAGGGATCTCATATGATATGCAAGGATGACAAGCCTCTTAATATAATATTGGTAGTCAGATGTGCAGCTGCGGATACCCACCTGACGAGAGTTAGGGCGTCAAATCGACAGGGAACGGCACCTTGGGCTTTCAGAGGATAAAAGATGTTTGAGGCGATCAGAGGCTTTTTTAATACTTTGGGCGAGGCACTTGCTCCGTTTGCTTACGGACTGGCATTTGCTTTTCTTGTTTTACCTATTTATCGGAAGCTGGAAAAAAAGCTTCCAAAGGCAGTCTGCTCAATTATATGTCTTTTGATCATAATCGTGGCGATGGCACTTCTGCTTCTGCTCATTGTTCCTCAATTCATAGACAGTGTGTCTATGATACTTTCTCAGTTCCCGAGTTATATCAATGCACTGGACGATATAGTAAAGGGACTGTTTGAAAGTTATCCGGGACTTGCGGAGACCATCGAGACTCACTATTCGAACGTAGGTGATTCCGTAGTCAAGTGGGTGGCAGGTGAGATGCTTCCGAATCTGAACAGTTATGTTGCCAGCATAACTTCGGGAGTATGGTCTGTCATATTGACATTTAAGAATGTCATTATCGGATTTATTGTCATGATATACTTCCTCAATATGAAGGATATTACAAAGGCCAGAGCCAAAAAGATGGCCTACGGTTTACTGCCGATAGACAAGGCCAATATCCTTCTTGATGATTGCAGATATACCTGTGATGTCTTCAGTAAGTTCCTGGTAGGAAAGATTATTGATTCGATTATTATCGGACTTTTGACTTTTATTGTGGTCAGTCTGTTCGGTATACCGTACGCGCCGCTTATTTCGATTATCGTGGGTGTTACCAATATCATCCCGTTCTTCGGACCATTCATAGGTGCCATACCTTGCGCTGTATTGCTTTTGGCCGTTTCACCTATTAAATGTCTCGAATTCTGTATCATTATCCTTGTTGTTCAGCAGTTGGACGGAAATATCATCGGACCAAAGATACTCGGGCAGCAGACAGGTGTAGGCAGTTTCTGGGTATTGTTCTCTATACTTTTGTTCGGCGGACTGTTCGGATTTGTGGGAATGATAATCGCGGTTCCTACATTTGCGGTAATACATAGAATCATAAAAAGAATAATATACAAAAATCTTGAAAAGAAAGATTTATCTACACACTCGGCAGATTACAGCGATCTTAAAAAGATTGACGAAGATACAAAGGAGTACATAAACAATGACACTACTGGAGACATGGAGAGATAAAGCATACGGGGAGGCTCTTGCGGTTAAGGAGAGAGCAAAACTCTGGAAGGATTATTTTGCAAAAGAGCAGAGCATCTATGAAGAGCTTCTTGAGGATTCCTCAAAGGTTGTTTCGGGTACGGTAAAGGAACTCGCTGAAAAGTGGGATACCGACATTGAAACTATGACCGGATTTCTGGATGGAATCAATGACAGTTTGAAAAAGGCCAATCCTATCGAGAAGATGAAAGAATCCACAAAGGTTACTCTTGATATCGATCTTGAGAAGCTTTATAAGAACATGGTAGCTGCAAAGGCTGATTGGCTTTACAATCTTTCTCAGTGGGATAAGTATTTTACCCAGGAACAGCGTAAAGAGATGGCACGTGAGCAGAGGATGAGCGGGACCGTAGTAAAGGATAAGAAAGTCGGACGTAACGATCCGTGTCCATGCGGGTCGGGAAAGAAATATAAATTCTGCTGCGGAAAGAATGCCTGATTTCAATGTATAACGATTTTGCAAAAATCTATGACGGATTTATGGATAATGTCCCGTACGATGCGTGGTGTGAGCAGATAACTGCCATACTCCGTACGTACGGGATTTCTTCAGGTATAGTTGCAGATCTCGGATGCGGTACGGGTGTGCTTACTGAAATGCTTGCGGCAAGAGGATACGATATGATAGGCATCGACAGTTCCGGTGAGATGCTTATGGAAGCGCTCGGAAAACGTGATGAGAGCGGACATGACATACTGTATCTTAATCAGGATATGAGGGAGTTTGAACTGTACGGCACATGCGCTGCCATCGTCTCAAGATGCGACAGTCTGAATTATATAACTGAGCCAGAGGATATGACTAAAGTATTTAAACTGGTCAATAATTACCTTGATCCGAAAGGACTTTTCATCTTTGATCTTAAGACAGAGTTCATGTACGAAAACATTCTGGCGGACAATACATTTTCAAGATCGAATGATGACGCAACATATATCTGGGAGAATTATTACGACAGTAAAACCAAACTCAACGAATATAATCTGACGATGTTCATAAAAGAAGGCAAACTGTTTAAGAAATCAGAAGAGATACATACTCAGAGAGCATACAGTGTCGATGAGATAAAATGCTGTGCAGAGTCTGCCGGACTGAAATGGGTCGGTGCATGGGACGCAGATACACAAACAGATCCCGAAGGTGATACAGCAAGGCTATTGGTGGTATTACAGGAAAATGGAAAATAGAGATAACAGAACAATTACACTCGAAAAAGCATGGGGTCATATGAAGACGATCACCGAACATAAGATGATAGTCATGGATCTCTGCTTTAAAATAGGTCTTACGAAGCAGGGCCTGTTACATGATCTGTCAAAGTATGAGCCGGTTGAGTTTATTACCGGAGTCAGGTATTACTGCGGTGATCACAGCCCCAATGCAGAAGAAAAAAAGGAAAAAGGATACAGCGAAGCATGGCTGCATCATAAAGGACGCAACAAACATCACTTCGAGTATTGGATGGATCTTCAGTACGGAGGTAACATAAAAGGGGTTGTAGTAGGCGGTGCAAAGATGCCTTTAAGATATGCACTTGAGATGGCATGTGACAGAATAGCAGCCTGCAAGGTTTATCACAAGGACAGATATACATCACGTGATCCATGGGATTATTATAATATCAAATCAGATATAGTGTCACGGAATCTTCATGAGGATACAAGGATGCTGCTTGAGGATGTACTGAAACTCATGGCAAATCAGGGCGAAGAAAAAGCCCTCGCATATATGCGCTGGCTCCTTAAACATCCTTATCGTTACGAGGGCGGAAAATATAAGAGCATAGAATCCGGTTGTCCGAAAGATCGAGAAGCTCAAAAGGAAGATATTCCTGTTTGCATTCATAACTCGGACGAAACAGAAAATCGGGATTAAATAAAGACTTATCAAAGACAGGTGCAAAAAGACCTGTCTTTTTTATATATGCTGTACGTGCCGTAGCCTGCTTACGCGCTGATTTATCAACAAACTCGCTGACCGACTTATGATAGGCTACATCCTCAGCCGGGAGATAATAATAATTTTTATAATCTTTATAGAAATGCTTAAACTCCCCGCGAACTGTGGGGATCCCGGATCGCGCCTTATCAAGGTCGATTCCCAGTTCATCCATGTGATTGTAAAGTTCGTCGCTGTCCTTGGGATGAAAATCAAGACAGTACTGTCTGCAGCAGTCGGCGATATATTTAAGCACGGCATGATTAATGTACAGAATCAGGTCAGCCTTACGCGTCAGGATACAAAGTTCGGTGAGGGCTTTGCGTTCACTTTCCAGACCGTCGATGGCAATATCAGTGCGTTTAAAAGAACCCCCGCTAAATTCCACGGTGGTAAGTGATGTAATCTGCGAGTACATCGGCGATGTACCTGTCGCAGTAATATTGATAAATAACGCTTTGTTCATAGTTTTATTATATATCGAAACGGCCAATTATGGCATTGCAATTCTGATAATTATAATCACTTGCGGCCGCCAAATGCATATAAATATGCGCCCCGCTCGTCGCGTTATGGTATAATTACATTCAAATGAGGTGAAATACAATGATATCATTTGTTAAGGGTGAATTATCCGAAATACTTGAAGGAAAGATTGTTGTCGAATCCGGAGGACTCGGCATAGAAATCAATGTTCCCGCATCGGTCATGGAGCAGCTTCCGTGCATAGGAGAAGAAGTGAAAATCTACACTTATTTCCGTGTGAGCGAAGATGCTATGAGTCTCTACGGCTTCAATTCCAGAAGGGATCTGGCCATGTTTGAACAGCTCATCGGAGTCAGCGGCATAGGCCCTAAAGGCGCACTGTCGATTCTGTCTGCGATGAATCCCGACGAACTCAGGATGGCTATACTCACCGGTGATGACAAGATGATCTCCACTGCACCGGGAATAGGAGTCAAGACCGCACAGAGAGTCATAGTTGATTTAAAGGATAAGGTAAATGCTGACGAAATCATAGGCGCCATCCCGAGCGGAAAAACCGCACCGATTAATTCGGAAACAGCAGAAGTAATCGAGGCGCTGGTAAATCTCGGTTATGCAAGATCAGAGGCAACACGCGCGGTCAGAGCAATAGCCGCGGAAGGAATGGATGCGGAAAGTATGCTTAAAGAAGCTTTGAGGAGTCTGTAATGGGAAGAACGATAATAACAACAGATGTAACAAGTGAAGATCGTGCAAACGATGTGAACCTGCGTCCGCAGCAGCTTTCCGATTACATCGGACAGGAAAGGATAAAGGAGAACCTCAAGATATATATCGATGCCGCTAAAAAAAGAGGCGAGAATCTTGACCATGTCTTATTCTACGGACCTCCGGGACTGGGTAAGACAACACTTGCCGGAATCATTGCAAATGAGATGGGAGTAAAAATCAAAGTCACATCCGGACCCGCAATCGATAAACCCGGCGACATGGCTTCGATACTCACTAAGCTCAATGAAGGCGATGTGCTTTTCATCGACGAGATACACAGACTCAACCGTCAGGTTGAAGAAGTACTGTATCCGGCCATGGAGGATTTCGCAGTAGATATACTTATCGGCAAAGAAGCAGGTGCAAGAAGCATTCACATGGAGCTTCCGAAGTTCACCCTCGTAGGAGCAACGACAAGAGCAGGACTTTTGTCGGCACCTTTAAGAGACCGGTTCGGAGTGGTTCAGAAACTTGAGTTCTACTCACCGAAGGAACTTGAAAAAATCATCAATCGTTCCGCAGAAGTATTTGAGGTACAGCTTGATGCATCGGGTGCGGCCGAAATCGCAAGAAGAAGCCGCGGCACACCGAGACTTGCAAACAGATTATTAAAGCGAGTTCGTGATTTTGCGCAGGTTAAATACGACGGAGTCATCACGAAAGAAGTTGCAGACTATGCACTGGACGTACTGGATGTAGATAAGCTCGGGCTTGATCAGAATGACAGAAACTATCTGGACATGATCATCACGAAGTTTAACGGCGGACCTGTAGGAATCGACACACTGGCCGCAGCACTTTCCGAAGATGCGGGAACACTCGAAGATGTCTATGAACCATATCTGCTCATGAACGGCCTCATCAACAGGACACCCCGGGGAAGAGTGGCGACAGATAATGCATATAAACATCTTGGATTAACATATCAGGAGAAAATGAATCTATGATAGAGCTTTTGGCTCCGGCAGGATCATACGAGAGCCTGGTTGCAGCCGTAAATGCCGGCGCAGATGCCGTATATATGGGCGGAACGAGATTCGGTGCAAGAGCATATGCAGATAATCCCGAAACAGACCGGTTCATAGACGGAATCAAATATGCACACAGATATGGCAGCAAGGTTTATATGACGGTCAATACCCTGTTTAAACCCGGAGAAATTAAAGAATTAAAAGAATACATAAAGCCGTATTACTGCGCAGGAGTAGATGCGATACTGGTTCAGGATATTGGAGCACTTAAAGTGCTCAGAGACAGTTATCCGGATCTTCCGGTACATGCAAGTACTCAGATGACGGTGGCAAATGCTGACTCGGCGCTGTATCTTAAACGGCTCGGAATTACGCGAGTCGTACCAGCAAGAGAACTTTCACTTGCAGAGATTAAAAATATAAAAGATAAGGCGCAGATAGAAGTCGAGACATTTGTTCACGGTGCGCTGTGCTACTGCTATTCCGGACAGTGCCTCATGAGTTCACTCATCGGTGGCAGATCCGGAAACAGAGGAAGATGCGCACAACCCTGCAGACTTGAATACGATGCAGACGGCGGACCAAAGACAGGGACACTGCTCAGCTTAAAAGATTTATGCTCAATCGACATACTTCCGAAACTTGCGCAGGCAGGGATAGATTCATTTAAGATCGAGGGACGTATGAAGTCTCCGAGGTATACCGCAGGCGTTACACAGATTTGGAGAAAATATATAGACCTTTATGAAAGTAAAGGTGAATCAGGATATAAAGTAGACCCTGAAGACAAGAAGATGCTGTCAGATCTTTATGACAGAGGAGGTTCTACGGAAGGGTATTATTTTGAACACAACGGTCGGGACATGATGGCATGGGAGGACCGGAAAGACCGTTTCGGAAAAAATGAAGACCTGTATGCATATCTTGACGATAAATACGTAAACACTGTAAAAAAGATTTTCATTAACGGTCATGCAGTGATAGTACAGGGTCGTGAAGTCGAACTTACGGTAAGCACACAGGGACATAAACCATGCACCGTAAAACAGGAAAAACCGGATAAGGCAAGAAATCGGGCGCTGACTCAGGAAGATATAAGAAAACAGCTTGAGAAAACAGGCGGAACATGCTTTGAGTGGGATAATCTTACGGTTGATACGGACGCGGAAAGTTTTATTCCGTTAAGTTCACTCAACGAATTAAGAAGAGAGACACTTACGGCATTGCAGAAAGAGATAGATAATGAATCTGAACGTACTTTGCAATAATGAAGCACAATTTAAGACAGCATTATCAAATGATGCAACAGATGAGATAATCGTCGAAGCAGACAGGTTTGATAAGTCTGTGATTGATGCATGTCATAAAGCTGAGAAAAAATCAGCGATTGCACTTCCGTATGTTTTGAGAGATACAGGCGAAATCGATGTAGACGGATATGATGAAGTTTATGTAAGATCTGTTGATGAGTTGGAGAGATATAAAACTCATGAGCTTGTCAGTGACTACGGACTTTACTGCATGAATGCGGTTGCTGCGGATGTGCTGAAAGAGTCGGGAATCAAAAGAATCACAGCGCCTGTTGAACTTAATCAACATGAACTGTATGAACTCGGATGCGAAGACAAAGAACTCATCGTATACGGACACATACCGATGATGGTAAGCGCACAGTGCATTCACAGAAACACGGGCCAATGTGACAGGACTCCGACAATCATCCGGATCACGGACAGAACCGGTAAAAATCTACCGGTTGAAAACAGATGTGCATACTGCTATAACCTGATCTATAATCCGGATCCGCTGAGTCTTGCAGGGGTATTCGACAGAGTAAAGAAATTAAATCCGCAGTCGATAAGAATAAATTTAACGATTGAGAACGAGGGTGAAACACAAAAGATAATTAATACATTCGCATCGGCGATTAAAGGTATTAAAGTCGATGATCCGTGTGGTGATTTTACAAGAGGGCATTTTACAAGAGGGGTAGAGTGATGTTTGAGATTTTGAAGAAAGAAAAACTCGCAGACAAAATCTGGATGATGAAAATAAAAGCACCCAGAGTTGCAAAAGTATGCGAACCCGGTGAGTTCATTATCGTAAGGATAGATGAGCAGGGTGAGAGAGTTCCGCTCACAATTTGTGACTACGATCGCGAAGAAGGTACCGTAACAATAGTATTTCAGGAAGTCGGAGCTTCTACGACAAGGATGAAAGATCTCAAAGCCGGAGAGGGCTTTGCAGACTTTGTGGGACCTTTGGGAAAACCAAGCGATCTCATCTCTGAAGATACAGAAGAACTGAAAAAGAAAACCATACTTTTCGTGGCAGGCGGTGTAGGAACAGCTCCGGTGTATCCTCAGGTTAAGTGGCTTAAGGAAAAAGGAATAAGCGCAGACGTCATCATCGGATCGAGAACCAAAGATCTTTTGATACTCGAAGATGAAATGAGAAATATAGCCGGTGACCATCTGTATGTCTGCACGGATGATGCATCATACGGAATGAAGGGACCTGTAACGGCGGTTATTGATGAACTGGTGGTGAATCAGGGAAAGAAATATGATCTCTGCGTAGCAATAGGCCCCATGATCATGATGAAGTTTACCTGCCTTACTACTAAAAAGTATGACATACCGACAGTTGTTTCCATGAATCCGATAATGGTAGACGGAACCGGAATGTGCGGAGCGTGCAGATTGATAGTTGACGGGGAAGTTAAGTTTGCCTGCGTTGACGGGCCGGAATTTGACGGACACAAAGTTGATTTTGATGCTGCGATGAAACGTCAGCAGCAATATAAGACAGAAGAAGGACGAGCCATGCTGAAACTGACCGAGGGTGATTCACACCACGGCGGATGCGGAAACTGCGGAGGTGACAGGTGATGGATGTTATGAAGAAAGTACCTGTGAGAGAACAGGATCCGAAGGTAAGAGCAACAAATTTTGATGAAGTTTGTTACGGATACAGTGAGGAAGAGGCAGTAGCAGAGGCAGGCAGATGTCTTAACTGTAAAAATCCGAAATGCGTAGAGGGATGCCCTGTAGGAATCAATATTCCGGCATTTATTCATGCAGTCACAGAACGTGATTTTGAAAAGGCAGCTGATATCATTGCACTTTCAAGTACGCTTCCCGCAGTATGCGGAAGAGTATGCCCACAGGAAACACAGTGCGAGGGTGTGTGCATACGCGGCATCAAGGGAGAGGCCATCTCAATCGGAAAGATAGAAAGATTCGTGGCAGACTGGGCAAGAGAACATGACTACGTACCGGAGATAAAAGCAGAAAAGAAGGAAAAGAAAGTCGCAGTCATCGGTGCAGGTCCTTCAGGACTTACATGTGCAGGAGATCTTGCAAAGAAAGGGTATAAGGTAAAGATATTCGAGGCTCTGCATGAAGCCGGCGGAGTGCTCATGTACGGCATACCGGAGTTCAGACTTCCGAAGGATAAAGTAGTAAAGCCGGAGATTGAAAATGTAAAGAAACTCGGAGTTGAGATTGAGACAGATGTCATTGTGGGAAAGACTATGTCACTCGACAGCCTTTTTGAAGATGAAGGATTCGAAGCGGTTTATATCGCATCCGGAGCGGGACTTCCGATGTTCATGGGCATACCGGGAGAGACGGCAAACGGAGTATTCTCGGCAAATGAATTTCTGTCAAGAAACAATCTCATGAAAGCATTCAGAGATGATTATGATACTCCGATAAGACGCGGAAAGAAAGTCTGCGTGGTGGGAGGCGGAAATGTAGCAATGGATGCCGCAAGGACTGCTTTAAGACTCGGAGCACATGTAGATATTGTTTACAGAAGATCTGAAGCAGAGCTTCCGGCCAGACGTGAGGAAGTACATCATGCAAAGGAAGAAGGAATAGTATTTAACCTTCTTCAAAACCCGGTTGAGATTCTTCAGGATGAGAATGGATGGGTACGCGGTATGTGCGTCATAAAAATGGAACTCGGAGAGCCGGATGCATCAGGCAGAAGAAGACCGGTTGAAGTTCCCGGAAGCGAATACGAGATAGAGTGTGATACAGTCATCATGGCTTTGGGAACAAGTCCGAACCCGATGCTGGCACGTACCACTCAGGGCCTTAACACGGGCCGCCGCGGAACCATAGAAACCGATGAAAACGGTAAGACGAGCCGAGAGGGAGTATTCTGCGGAGGTGACGCCGCGACCGGCGCCGCAACGGTTATTCTGGCTATGGAAGCAGGAAGAACAGCCGCAAGAAGCATTGACGAGTATTTATCAAAATAGTAAAATTATAATGTTATTTTTTGACTAAATTTTTAGTAGGAGGAAGTTGCGTCATGGCCATCATTTATTCAGATCAAGTTAATAAGATGTGCAAAGTTAAGCAGGGCGTGAACCACGGTGCTGCCGAAATACCGGAGGAAGCATTATGGATCAAGGCAAAAGATGTTAAAGACATCAGTGGTTTTACACACGGTGTAGGCTGGTGTGCTCCACAGCAGGGAGCTTGCAAGCTGTCACTTAACGTTAAGAACGGTGTTATCGAGGAGGCTTTGGTTGAGACGCTCGGTTGCTCGGGAATGACACATTCGGCAGCAATGGCAGCTGAGATTCTTCCGGGAAGAACTATCCTTGAAGCTCTTAACACAGACCTTGTTTGCGACGCTATCAATACAGCTATGCGTGAGCTGTTCCTGCAGATTGCATACGGCAGAACACAGTCAGCATTTTCAGAGAACGGTCTTGTAGTAGGTGCCGGACTTGAGGATCTTGGTAAAGGACTCAGATCACAGGTAGGTACTATGTACGGAACAAGAAAGAAAGGTCCTCGCTATCTCGAGATGGCAGAGGGTTATGTAACAGGAATCGCTCTTGACAAGGACAACCAGATCATCGGTTACAAGTTCGTTAACCTTGGCAAGATGACCGACTTCATCAAGAAGGGTGATGATCCTACAACAGCATGGGAAAAAGCAAGCGGACAGTACGGACGTGTTGACGATGCAGTTAAGATTATTGACCCGCGTAAAGAATGATAGGTGAAGGAGGATAAAAGCTATGGCATTATTTGAGTCTTATGAGAGACGTATTGATCAGATTAACGCATTACTTAAGACATACGGCATTAAGGATATCGCTGAGTGTGAGAAGATTACAAAAGCAGCAGGACTTGATGTTTATGAAATGGTAAAGAAGATTCAGCCTATCTGTTTCGAGAATGCATGCTGGGCATACACAGTCGGTGCAGCAGTTGCAATCAAGAAGGGTTGTACAAAGGCTTCTGAGGCAGCGGCAGCTATCGGCGAGGGACTTCAGAGTTTCTGTATCCCCGGATCAGTTGCAGATACACGTAAGGTTGGTCTCGGACATGGTAACCTCGGCAAGATGCTTCTTGAAGAGAAGACAGAGTGCTTCTGCTTCCTTGCAGGTCATGAGTCATTCGCAGCAGCTGAGGGTGCTATCGGTATCGCAGAGAAGGCAAACAAAGTTCGTAAGAAACCTCTCAGAGTTATTCTTAACGGACTTGGTAAAGACGCAGCACAGATCATCTCACGTATCAACGGATTCACATTTGTTGAAACAAAGTATGATCCATATACAAATACGGTAGAGGAAATATCACGTACACCTTATTCAGAGGGTCTTCGTGCAAAGGTTAACTGCTACGGCGCTAACTCAGTTCCCGAGGGTGTAGCAATCATGTGGAAGGAAAATGTTGACGTATCCATCACAGGTAACTCAACCAACCCGACACGTTTCCAGCATCCGCTAGCAGGTACATACAAGAAACAAAGAATAGAGAAGGGCAAGAAGTACTTCTCAGTTGCATCGGGCGGCGGTACAGGACGTACACTTCATCCGGATAACATGGCAGCAGGTCCTGCTTCATATGGTATGACAGATACACTCGGACGTATGCATTCAGATGCACAGTTTGCAGGTTCTTCATCAGTTCCGGCACACGTTGAGATGATGGGTCTTATCGGTGCAGGCAACAACCCGATGGTAGGTATGACTGTTTCGGTAGCAGTAGCAATCGAGGAAGCATATAAAGCAGGCAAATGGGGCGAGAAGAAAGTAGCAAAGAAAGCAGCAAAGAAAGCTCCTGCAAAGAAGACTGCCAAATAACATAGAATCAGGAATTATCTAATTTATGTATACAATTATCAAATTACTGGGAACAGCGATGATTCCGGTGATATTGACAATAATATTTTATCTGCTCAAGAGACATACGGCATTCAACAAAATTCCATACTGGGGGCAGCAGGCTATAGTTGGATGCGTATTTGGAGTTGCTGCTATATATGCAACTATATTCGGGGTAGACGTAGGCGGAGCCACAGCAAATGCGAGAGATGCGGCTCCGCTTTGCGCCGGTTTGTTTTTCGGTGGCCCTGCAGGTATCATTGCAGGAACAATAGGTGCGGTTCACAGATGGATAGCAGCATATTTCGGCATAGGTGTTTATACCAAGATTGCATGCACGGTATCAACATTCATTGCAGGTATCTACGCTGCATTGATGAGAAAATACATATTTGAAGAAAAAAAACCGTCGTGGTATATTGCATTTCTCATCGGTGTAATAATTGAAGCATTCCATATGATGATGGTATTCATCACTCATACAGACGATGTTACACAGGCTGTGGAAGTGCTGAAACTATGCACAATGCCGATGATACTTGCAAATTCTGTTGCGCTGTCTGCTTCGTCAGGACTGATTGATATTATTAACAAAAAGGCACTTAAAAAACAAAGTGAGCAGTCGGATACGAACAAACGAACTATTTCCGATCATATACAGTTTTTGCTTTTTGTTATTGTCCTGATTTCGTTTTTGCTTACTTCAACCTTGTCATATGTTATCCAGACGAATCAAACGAGTAAAACTGTTGACAAGCTTCTGAGGACAAATATAGAAGATGTTGCGGCGGATGTATCGGATATCACAAATGAAAAGATGATTGAAATCGCTAAAAATGTAGCAAAGGAATATGATAGCGATACATTTAGAGATACGGATACAATTGCAAAATGGTATGGTGTCACAGAGGTAAATATCGTAAACCCGTATGGTATCATCGAGGATAGTAATAACAGTTCATTTATTAATTATAATATGAATTCCGGAAAACAATCCCGTGAGTTCATGAAGCTCCTTTACGGAGAAAAGACGCTGGTTCAGGAATACATGCCGGTATCAATTGACTCTTCAATCAAAAGGAAATACGCCGGTGCCGCAACGAAAGACGGAGGATTTATTCAGGTCGGAGTAGACGATGTCGGGCTGCTCAATATTGTTTCGGATTCACTTTATTCGGTTGCAAAAAACAGACATATAGGTAATACAGGGTATCTGCTTGTTGTCGGCGGCAATAACAGGATCCTCAGTTCTTCATTGGAAGAAGCAGTAGGAAAAAATCTGATGACAGCAGGTATTTGGGTATGGGATGAAGCAGAACCTCTTGTAACATATAAAACTGAAGTTTTCGGAGAAGACTCTTATTGTATGTATGAAAGGGAAGACGGATACAACATTATCGCCGTTCAATCAGTTAAAGAGGCAATGTTAAGCCGTGATTTCAATATTTACATGAATGTATTCAGTCAGATATTGGTATTTGCATTCCTTTTTGCAGCTGTCTTCTTCGGAATAAATGCTGTAGTTGTAAAAAGACTTAAGAAAGTCAATTCAAGTCTTGAAAAGATTACTGACGGAGATCTTAATGAAGTTGTTGATGTCAGATCTACAGTAGAGTTCAACAAGTTGTCAGATGAAATCAATACGACGGTTGACAGACTTAAAGAATATATTGCAGAGGCAGAAGCGCGAATCGATCAGGAACTCGAATTTGCAAAGAACATACAGCTTTCGGCGCTTCCGTCGAAATTTCCGGCATTTCCCGATGTTCATGAATTCGACATATATGCGTCGATGGATGCGGCAAAGGAAGTCGGTGGAGATTTCTACGATTTCTATATGCCTGAAGATAACAAGCTGGCATTTCTTATCGCCGATGTTTCGGGTAAAGGTATACCTGCGGCGATGTTCATGATGCAGGCCAAGACCATGATTAACGGATTTATATCCGCGGGTTTTTCGGTCAACGATACTTTTGAAGTGGCCAATACAAAGCTTTGCGATAATAACGATGCGGAGATGTTCGTAACAGCATGGCAGGGCTTACTGGATATCAATACGGGGCATATTGATTTTGCCAATGCCGGGCATAACCCGCCGCTTGTATACCGCGATAAAGAAGGTTGGTCATATCTTAGGTCCAAAGTCGGATTTGTACTTGCAGGTATGGAAGGAATCAAATATAAGCTCCAGTCTCTGGATCTTAATCCGGGAGATAAGTTATTCCTCTATACCGATGGTATCGTAGAAGCTCAGAATATTTCCAACGAGCTTTACGGTGAGGAAAGGCTGATTAATTATCTCAATGAGCACACGACAGACAGTCCGAAGACTACTATAAAAGGAGTCAAAGCCAATGTTGATGAGTTCGCGGGAGAGGCTGATCAGTTCGACGATATGACTATGCTTCTTATCGAATTCAACGGACCGGCAACGATAATCGAAGAGGGTTAAATAAGATTTGACACTACAGTCTATATGTGATAATATATGCGAGTGCATCAAAAAAGCACCCGCATATGATAGGGGAATAGTTCAATGGTAGAGCTACGGTCTCCAAAACCGCCGATGGGGGTTCGAATCCCTCTTCCCCTGCTTTATTAAAGGAGTCTTCGGACTTCTTTTTTAGTTATTTCTTTGACACATCTTATTGATTGTGGTATATCTATTTAAGAGATTACGAAGGTAATCACTGCAGAAATAATATTTAGGAGGAACTGTTTTATGGATATGTTAGATACCTTAAAAGGCTCATATTTTTCGGAAGTATTTCCAAAGGGCTGGGATATCGAAAAGATCAAAAAATGTGTAAGTAATGCTCCGGAGACAGTCTTTGACCGTCAGAAGTTCTGGAACAAAAATTTCCAGGTAGTAAAGTGTACGGATCTTGAAGAGTTCGGTGCATACATGGGATTCGAGATCGCTATGCAGATCAAGGAGACAAAAGAAGCCGGAAGAAAACTTATCCTTATCCTTCCTGTAGGGCCTATGGGAATGTACAAATGGGCAGTTTACTTCATCAAACAGCTTAATATAGACTGTAAGCATGTATACGGATTCAATATGGATGAGTGGGCAGATGAGAATGGCAATACACTTCCCGCATCGGATCCGGCAGCATTTACCAATGCAATGGTAGAAGCATTCTACGGACCACTCGGAAAACTTACGGTACCGGTAAAGCAGAGAAACTTTGCAACAAAGACAAACCTTCCGACATATCCGGAAAAGATGGCTAAGCTGAGAAAAGAAGGCGCAAAACAGGTAATGGTATACGGAATCGGAAGAATGTGCCATATCGCATTCTGGGAGCCGCATTTCGCTGATGAGTTCAAGAGCGACAAAGAGTGGCTGGAGCAGCCATACAGAATAGGCGCAAGATTGCATCCGTTCACAATCGAGCAGAATGCTATCACATCATTTAAGTCGTCATGGCCGCTTATCCCATGCTATGCAAATACAATCGGACCGAACATCATCTTCAATTCAGATTACTGCATCGGAGGTGCAGACGGTATCCTTTCAAGAGGCATGCAGTGGCAGGGCATGAGCTTCTGGATGACGTTAAGATACGGACCGACAAGATTTGTCACATCATCACGTATCCCGACTATGCCGGGTAAGCTTTTCTTTATGGAAGAGCTTGCAGGACCGCTGGTTCCGGATGCAAACTGATCAAAATATATATTTATTTTCTCACAGACCGTGCATACTCCGTAGGAGTCATGCCGGTCTGTTTTTTAAACTGCGAAGAAAAATAGTGGATGTTATCATATCCGAGCGATTCGGAAATCTGCGTGAAGTTCATCGCATTGCTTCGTATAAGACGCTTAGCCTCAATTATCTTCATGTTGGTCATATATGCGATGACAGAAGAATCCGTCTGTTCATGGAAGATACGCTTCAGCAGCGAAACACTTATACCCAGGCTGGATGCGATATCTTTTAAAGTGACTTTTTCATTCAGGTGATCCTGCATGTATTGTTTGGCTTCCTCTGCAAGATGCTCGTGCTGGTGCATGATGTTTGAAGAAATCTCATTCGGACTGGAGAGCACATCCCGGTTACCGCGGGCAATGTATATAAGCAGCAGTTCGAGCTGAGATTTGATAATCTGATCGCTGGCAAAAGGAGCATCGTCTTTTCTGGTCAGGTTAACGTATGGAGGTTCTATGTCAAAGAAGGCATAAGAAGCCTCGGACTCATCAACGATGGTACGAAGGCATTCTTTTTCACGCGGTCCCAGAAAGAGAACCTTTTTTTCAAACATGGACATATATGGACTGTTGCATGTGAAAGCGATAATGATGACGTCAGCCGGTTTTGAACCGAAGCCTTTTGCATCATGCCACTCATTGGGACAGTGGAAGACCATCTCGCCGGCTTTAAGAACATAGTGATTATCTCCTGCCTGTACCAGTACCTGGCCTTTGTCGCAGTATACCAGTTCCCAGAAATCATGAGATTCGGCGAATCCCTGAAACTTCGGTGTCATATGGTAAAAAGAGGCATTAATAAGAGAATCTATATCAAATTGCGGTATAAGTTTGTGATATAAGAACATTTTGCATCCCCTTTTCAGCTACTGTAGCCGATATTATAAACTCATTACCCTATATTATAATGAAAAATTAGGTAAAATCAACTAAAATAAACTTGTTAAAGCAGTTTCTCTTTTGACATTTTTTTTGTAATGTAAAATTAAGAGAAAAGAAGGGAAGTCATATGAGAGTTTTAGCAATTGGATGTCATCCCGACGATCTTGAAATCGCGTGCGGCGGAACTCTGCGGAAGTATGTGGAAAGAGGTGCAGATGTTTATGAAGCCCATGTGGCAAACGGCAATCTGGGTCATGTCGTTATTGAACCGGATGAGCTCAGAGTCATCAGGACTAAAGAGGCTGAAGAGGCCGGTAAGGTTTTGGGTGTTAAGCAGGTATTCAACATCGATGTCGGCGATCTAAGAGTGGACAGCCATGACCAGGATGTTATCGATGCAGTAGCAGATGTGGTTCGTTTCGTAAGACCTGATGTCATCATCACTCACAACGACGATGATTATATGCAGGATCATATGGAGACCAGTCGCCTTGCGGTTAACGGTAGTTTCTGCTCAGGACTTGCTCACAGAAACAGAAAGTATGATGCGTATGACAGCTTCGTTCCGGTTTATTTTATGGACACGCTTGCGGGAGTGAACTTCCAGCCGGCAATCTATGTAAATATCACGGATCAGATTGACAAGAAGATTGAAGCGTTAAACTGTCACGAGTCACAGCTTAAATGGATGTATGAGCATGACAATATCGATTTTGCGGATATGGTAAAGACATGTTCAAAGTACCGCGGATATCAGTGCGGTGTTCCATATGCAGAAGGTTTTAAACCTTACAATGTTTATCCTCGCTACAGCACGAAATGTCTGTTGCCGCTGGACTGATAGAGTAAGATAAAAATAATCAGCTATATATAAAAAACAAAATCTTGGAGGGAAATTATGGCTACAGCAAGTAAATCTGCAAAGAGCAGAATCGGAGCTCTTGCAAAGGACTGGATGTCGATAGTAGGTATTCTTTTACTGCTTATCGTATTCTCAATTTTATCATTTGTTAAGTTTGGTGCGCAGTACTTCCTTACATGGAGTAACATCAAGAACATTTTGCTTCAGACATCAACAATCGCCATTGTTGCTATCGGACAGTCAATAATGCTCATCGGCGGAAACTTCGACCTTTCACTCGGACGTATGCTTTGTCTTACATCCTGTGTCGGAGCTATTCTTATGAAGGGTGGCACACCTGTTCCTGTAGCGATTCTCGTTATGTTCGCAATCGGACTTGTGGTTGGTTCTATCAACGGAACAATGGTTGCATACATCGGAGTTCCGGCAATGATCGCTACACTTGGTACACAGTACATTTGCTACGGTGTTGCAAAGCTCGTTACACAAGCTGTTCCGATTCCGAAGATGCCGGAGTCTATTTCATGGCTCGGTCGTGGATACATCGGCGGCGTAGTTCCGATTTGTGCTGTTATCATGGTACTCCTTTATGTAATTGCCCAGTTTGTTACAACAAAGACCAAAGTCGGACGTAACATCTATGCAGTAGGTGGATCAAAGGAAGCAGCATTCTTCTCAGGTATCGATGTTAAGAAGTATCACTTCGGAACATTTATCCTTGGTTCTATCCTTTCCACATTCGGCGGTATCGTACTTATGTCACGTCTTAACTCGGTAGCTGTTACAAACGGACAGAACTACGAGTTCGACGCAGTTATTTCATCTATCATCGGTGGTGTATCTCTTGCAGGTGGTAAGGGACGTGTTATCGGAACAATGTTCGGTGCGCTCTTCCTTAATATCCTCTTCAACGGATTCTCACAGATGGGCGTTGACCCGTTCGTACAGGATGTACTTAAGGGTATCGTACTTGTTATGGCCGTAACTCTCGACGTTGTCGGCAACATGAAGAAGTCTTGATTTACCTAACCGGAAACTAATAAAAATCAAAAAAGAAAGGTTGGGAAAATATGGCAGACTATATTCTTAAATTAAAGGGCATTACAAAGCAGTTCCCCGGTGTAAGGGCGCTTGATGATGTATCCGTTAATGTTGAACGCGGTACCATCCACGGACTCGTAGGAGAAAACGGTGCCGGTAAGTCAACACTTATTAAAATTCTGGCTGGTATATATCAGCCGACAGCCGGTGAGATCTGGATGAATGATAAGCAGGAGCATTTCGCAACTCCTATCCAGGCCCGTCACACCGGTATCGCAGTTGTTCATCAGGAAATCAAACTTGCCGAGCCGCTTTCGGTAGCAGAGAACATGTTCCTCGGTAACGTACTTACGACATCCAACGGACTTGTTGACTGGAAGGGTATGAGAAAGCGTGCTCAGGAAATCGTTGATGACCTCGGTATGGATATTGATGTTAACGCACAGGTTTCATCACTTTCGGTTGCAAAGAAGCAGATCGTTGAGATCATGCATGCTATCAATGCAAATTCACAGATTCTCGTTATGGACGAGCCTTCAGCCGTACTTACGGACCGTGAGCTTGAGATAATGTTCCGCATCGTTCGTCAGCTTCGTGAGAAAGGTATCACTATCATTTACATTTCTCACAGACTTGATGAAGTTTTCGATCTTTGCGATAATGTAACAGTACTTCGTGACGGTCATATGATCGATACACTTCCTATCGAGAATGTTACCCGCCAGGGACTCATCAACATGATGGTTGGTCGTGAGATGGGTCAGGAATATCCGAAGGAAGTCGTTCCGATCGGTGATACGGTACTTAAGGTTGATCATTTGACCGGAGGTATGTTTGAAGATATCAGCTTCGAAGTTAAGCATGGTGAGATCTTCGGTATATCCGGACTTGTAGGTGCAGGACGTACAGAGCTCGCTCGTGCCATCCTCGGTATCGACAAGACTCGCGGCGGAGAAGTTTCCGTTCGCGGTAAGAAGGTTAAATATCACAACTTCCGTGCAGCTATCAAAGACGGTCTCGGACTTGTTCCGGAGGACAGAAAGCTTCAGGGTCTTGTGCAGATTATGACAGTTGAGAAGAACACTACACTGGTAGCACTTGATAAAGTTATCAAAGGCGGAGTTATCAACAGTAGCCTTGAAGAGAAGGCAGCACAGGAGTATGTAGATAAGCTTCATACAATGACACCTTCCATCAAGACAGAGGTTCAGTATCTTTCAGGTGGTAACCAGCAGAAGGTCGTTATAGCAAAGTGGTTATTCCAGGAGTCGGATATCCTCTTCCTTGATGAGCCTACACGTGGTATCGATGTCGGTGCAAAGGCAGAGATTTATCGTCTCATGACACAGATGGTTAAGGAAGGTAAGACAGTAATCATGATTTCATCCGAGATGCCGGAGCTTTTAGGTATGTGTGACAGAATCATGGTTATGCATGAAGGCCATAAGATGGGTGAGCTCACAGCAGCTGAAGCTACACAAGAGAAGATAATGGCTATGTGCGTATAATTTCATAGGTTTAAGCAGGTCGCTCCTGTTTAAATAAATAACATTTTCTAAAAATTTTTAGGAGGAAAACAAAATGAAGAAAATCGTTGCTATTGCTATGGCAGCAGTAATGGTACTCTCTCTTGCAGCTTGTGGCGGACAGCCAACAGCAGCAGAGCAGCAGGCAGCAGAGAACGTAGCAGCAGAGGCAGTTGCAGAGACAGCAGCTCCTGAGACACAGGCAGTTACATCTCCACAGGCTGAAACAGCAGCAGCTCCTGAAATCGTTGACTCATCTGTACTTTCAGATGACGAGAGAGCAGCAGAACTTGGTATCCCCGGAGCAGTTGTACTTCAGGATACAGATGCACTTGCAGGCAAGAAGATCGGATGTTCTATCTGCTACAAAGGTGATGAGTGGTGTGCAGCTCTTGCAAAGGGTCTTGAAGCACTCGGAGCTTACTACGGTGCAGATTGTGCATGTGAAGACGGTGACCTTAACGATGAGACACAGACAAAGCAGATCGAGAACATGATCGCTAACAACTGTGACATCCTTATGATCGACCCTATCACACCGGACGGATCAGCAGAGGCTCTTACAAAGGCTGTTGACGCAGGTATCCCTGTAATTATCTATGATGGTTACTGGACAGACGGCGAAGCTAAGGCTGAGACAACAGTTACATGGGATCAGAAGTCTACAGGTACAATCACAGGTGAATACTTCGTTAACTATGTTAAGGAGCATAACCCTGACAAGAAGGTTCGTATCGTTGAGCTTACAAACGCAGTTTCAACACACTGCCAGGAAAGATTCGTTGGTCTTCATGAGACACTTGATGCAGCTGTAGCAGCAGGTGGTTTCGATTACGAAGTACTTAACAAGTATGATTCACAGGGTAACCGTGAGACAGCTCAGAACGCTATCATGGCTATCGTTGAGCCTTATGACTACATCATCTCTGACGTTGATAACGGTGCTATGGGTGCTGTATCAGCTCTTCAGCAGGTTGGTAACACAGACGTAAAGGTATTCTCAATGGGCGCTTATGGTGCTGAGCCTTTCGGACTTCTTCATGACAATGATCCGAACTACACAGCTTGCCTTATCGTTGATGCATGGGTTCTTGCACAGTTCATCTATGAAGGTGCTATCAACTACTTCGAAGGTAAAGAGAACGTTCCTACAACAAACATCGCTCTTTACATGGTTGACTCAAGCAATGTTGAGCAGTTCTGGTCATTCGACTAATACTTAAGTTTTTGACCGAGGGGAGGAGCCTGAGCTCCTCCCTTTTACAAAAATTTATGTTTAGGAGAGAAACATTATGAAAAAACTTAGATGGGGAGTCATCGGTGCCGGTGGTATCGCTGACCGCAGGACGATTCCGGGTATGATGCTTGCAGCAAATGCTGAGCTCGTGGCAGTCATGGAAATCAACATGGAGCTTGCCGAAAAGTGCAGAGCAAAGTGGGGATGTCCAAAAGCATATGATAACGAGGCGGATCTCTTGGCAGATCCTGATATTGATGCAGTATACATCGCAACACCGGTCGTGCTTCATGCAAAACAGGCAATGGCAGCCGCTGATGCCGGAAAGCATATCCTGATAGAGAAACCTCTCGCA
>JAZRYX010000026.1:0-12977 GCA_045600945.1 Lachnospiraceae bacterium | reverse complement strand
AAAGTGTGCTTAAAAGTGATACAATGTTCATGTGGGAACAATCCTCCTTTATGTTTTTTGTGGTTAAAAACATTGTATCAAAGAATGCTGGGTTGTTCTCACTTTACTTTATCTAGCAACCAACTAAATCTTTACTCTATTTATTTCAGAAGGGAGACCCGATTATGGCAAAAAACTACAGAGCCGAACTTTTCGGAGTTTTCGGAGATCCGGTAGATGATAATCCTACGGGAGTAATGATGGAGGCAGCATTTGCCCATGATAATCTGAATTGCAGATATCTCACCATGAAGGTAACAAAAAACGACCTCGAGCCGGCATTTAACGGAATAAAAGCCACCGGATTCTCAGGACTTAATTTCACTATGCCTCATAAAATAGCAATTCTTCCTTTACTGGATGAATTGAGTCCGGCAGCATCCATAATCGGAGCTGTTAATACTGCATACTGCAAAAACGGAAAATGGTACGGGGATAACACCGACGGAAAAGGATTCGTTTCATCACTGGTAAAGTCAGAAGCCAAACTCGACGGTGCAAATATCGTGGTATTCGGAGCGGGTGGCGCAGCCAGAGCAATCAGTATCGAGTGCGCACTGGCCGGGGCCGGACACATCACGATAGTTAACCGTACATCCTCACACGGCATGGAACTTGCGGATGTGATCAATAATAAGACCGGTGCAAAGGCGGAGTTTGTTGAGTGGAATAAAACATACACTGTCCCTTCCGATACGGACATAGTCATACAAGCCACATCAATCGGATTTTCACCGAATGTGAACGATGCTCCCGATATCGATTACGACAGCATCAAAAGTACCATGATAGCCGGCGATGTAATCTTCTCTCCGCTTGAATCTGTTTTCATAAGAAAATGCAAGGCTAAAGGAGCAAAAACCATTCCCGGCGTAGATATGCTTGTTGAACAGGGAGTTCTTGCATATGAACTCTGGACCGGTCTCAAGCCGTCTTCATCGGTAATGAGTGAAGCACTCAGAAAAGAGTTTTCGTAACATATTCTGTATGCCGCTCCTATCACATAATCAACTAAAAGTGGCTGCCGCACTTTGCGACAGCCACTTATATTGTGTCTGAATATTAGTCGTTTGCGAGCAGCTTTCTGCTCTTTGCTTCCGGACTCTTTCTCTTGAAGAGTACCAGCTGTCCCTCTACCATTCTGGTTGAAAGGATAAGTACTATTACAAGAAGTCCTCCCCAGATAAGTGAAGCATAATATGTATTGAGGTTCGGGAACAGGTTAACACCTGTCGCGATAATCTGTATCGTAAAGATCGTGATAAGTACATTGAGGATCTTGCCTTCACCACCGTTCGGAAGAACACCTGCAAGTACCAGTATAAGGATGGCACGTGTTACATATGATGTACCATAGTCTGCCTTTGCGGATGCCATGGTTGAAACCATGATAAGTGCGCCTACAGTTGCAAGAACATCACAGATGACATATGTCTTAATGATGGTTGCCGTCGTGTTGATTCCGGAGAACTTAGCTGCCTTCTCATTAGTACCGATCATGTAGATTTTTTCTCCGTATACCGTATACTTCAGAACCAGTGCACAGATAATAAACAAAATGATGAAGATAAGCATCGGAAGAGGTAACCATCCGAATAACTGCTTATGTCCTATCTCTGTATAAAGTGACGGAAGACCTGTAACTGTATCTCCTCTTGTAAGAGCCGTTGACATACCGAGCCATACCATCTGCATGGAAATCGTAGCCATAACAGGTGGGATGTTAAGCTGAGTTACCAGGATACCGTTTATGATACCTCCGATTACCGCTATGCCCAAAGCAATAAGGATACCTACGATAAGGATTCCTCCTATTGCCGACTCCGGAGTTGTCTCGGTAACATTTGCAACCATGTAACGAACTGCCACAACCGTAGCAAAATCCGCAAGCATCATAAAGCTCATGTCCATCTTTCCGCAGATGAAACAGAACATAAGTCCGAGTGCCATGATTCCGTACTCAGGGAACTGAACCATCATACCCTGCCATACTGTCGGCTTCCAGAACTGTTTGCCTTTAGTCACCGTGAAAATAAGAATAACAATTGCTGCAAGAATAAGAAGCATAAAGGTGTAACCATATTTTTTTCTGATTTCTTTCATCGTTCCACCTCCCCTTATCGTTTATTTCTCTTTGCCTGCAATGATGAGATCGTGATACCGATAAGTATGATCAGACCATTGAAGAACTTCTCCCAGTAAGTATCGATACCTACAAGGAGCATAGAGTTGGAAACAAGTGAAATGATTGCGATTGCAGTCATAGTACCGAATACCGAACCTTCACCACCATAGATAGAAGCACCGCCCAGGATAACGGCCGGGATAATTGTCATCTCTTTGTTAACCAGTGCCTTCGGTATGGACTGACGAGCCATACAAACACGAATCATTCCCGTAAAACCTGCAAGCGCACCTACAACAGTGTACAGTATGAACTTTGTTTTCTTTACATTAAATCCTGCTCTTTCAGCTGAGATTTCATTTCCGCCGATTGCATAGAGGGCACGCCCGAACATCGTCTTATTAAGCACAAACGAGATGATAATTGCTGCTGCAATAAGAATAAGGAACAGACCAGTCATCGAAGCAGTAAGTCCTGCCGAGTTCTGAACCTCGAAAAGTGACCACTCACCAAAAGCTCTGAGACCCTTCGGAAGAGTTGATGTAATTTCCTTAAGTTCAAAAAGACCCATTGAAAGTCCGGTGAAGAAAGTCTGTGTTCCAAGTGTTACCAGCATAGTGTTAAGTGCAAAGTTTGCTATGATAACTCCGTTAAGCATACCGAGTACTGCTCCGAATGCCGTTGACATGAGAAATCCTGCCCATGCATTGGTCGCACACCATCCGTTGTTAAGACAGATTGTAGTTGCCAGTGAATACGAAAGTGCTGCTATAGCCGGGAAGCTCATATCAAAGCCTCCGGAAATCATTACCATAAGGCATCCCAGTGCAAACAGTCCGTCTACAACCATTGTACGAAAAACCGTAAGAACGATGTTTGGCTCCATAAGCTGTCCGCCCGATACGGCCTGAATAACTACGATAAGCGCTATAAGAACGAGGAAAATGTAAAACTCTGTTCTCTTAAGCAAGCGCTGAAAAGCAGTTGATTTTTTCATATTTTCATTTTCCCCCTTCCTTACATTATTATTTCACGAATATTATCTTCCGTGATGTCTTTGCCTTCCATCTCTCCGACAATCTTGCCGGCCTTCATAACTACTACTCTCGAGCAGTTTACAACTACCTCTGCAAGGTCATCTGAAATGATGATAACCGCAAGTCCCTGATTTGCAAGCTCATGAACCAGATGATGGATATCCTGCTTAGCACCGATATCAACACCTACCGTAGGTCCGTTGAGGATAAGGATATCAAGATCATTTGCAAGCCATTTTGAAAGAACTATCTTCTGCTGGTTTCCGCCGGAAAGCGTATTGGCATTTTTTCTGGCATCGTCTGTCTTGATTTTGAACTTATCGACCCATATCTGTGCATCATTAAGAATATCCTGCTTCTTAATGATGCCTGCCTTCGACAGTCTCTTAAGAGATGATAATTCAATATTGTCAGCTATAGGCTGCGCCATGCAAAGACCTTCTGTAAGACGATCTTCGGGAACATAACCTATCTTAAGTGACTGCGCTTTTATCGGAGAAGTAATCTTCTCAACCTTTCCGTTGATCTTTATGGTACCCTGTGTTGGATGCTCAAGTCCGAAAAGAGCAAGTGCAAGTTCCGTACGTCCTGAACCAAGAAGACCTGTGATTCCGAGTATCTCTCCCTTTCTCAGGCTGAAATTTACATCATCAAATTTGTCTTTCAAACCGAGATTCTCAACTTCAAGAACAGGAGCCTCACTTATGTTCTCCGGAACAAAGAAATCATCATTGATTTCACGACCGGTCATATAGTATATAAGGTCCTTGCGCTCAAGTCCTTTTGTCTCTCCCAGAAATACGTTCTTACCGTTTCTCATGACACAGACATCATCTGCGATTTCAAAAATCTCCTCGATCTTATGTCCGATGAACATTATCGCAATGCCTGAATCCTTGAGCTGTCTTACCGTCTTGAACAGAGCATCTACTTCCTTCTTTGTAAGTGCCGTCGTAGGCTCATCCATGATGATAAGCTTGGCATTGAAAAGAAGCGCACGACAGATTGCAACAAGCTGCTTATCTGCAACCGAAAGCTGACCCATACGTGCATTCAGATCAATGTCATATCCGATTTTGGAAAGAGCTTCTTTTGCAGTCTCCTCCCAACGTTTTTTGTTGACCAGTTTTCTGTTGGCGGTAATCTCGCTGTTGAGTGCCAGGTTTTCCATAACAGTAAGGTTCGGGAAGATTGAAAGATCCTGGTAGATAACCTGGATACCGAGACGTGTAGCCTCAGCAGGTGTGATTTTATCTACCTTTTTGTCTTCAAAATAAACTTCTCCTTCATCCTTTGTATATACACCCGAAATAATCTTAACCAGTGTTGACTTTCCGCATCCGTTCTCTCCTGCAAGACACATAACGCGTCCGGGGCGAACTGCAAAATCAACATGGTCCAGGGCATGTACTCCGGAGAAGTTCTTGTCTATTCCCTTCATTTGAAGCAAATACTCAGACATTATTTACTAACTCCTTCCATGTTTTAGTATTTTATAAATACTTATGAAGCAATCGTTTTCGTATAATTTCAAACGCCTGCTTCATAAACATTCAAAATGTTTTAAACAACCTGTCTTTTGCTGTTTCCTGTTATCATAAACCGGGGGCGGGAAGCATCCCGCCCCCGGCACGATATAGCGTGTCTGGTTCTAAATCAGATTAGAAACCGAAGCTGTCGCAGTTGTCCTTTGTAACAGCGAGTGCTGCATCACCAACGATAACCTTACCGTTGATCTTGATTGACTCGTAACCAACTTCTCCAAGATTCATACCTTCCTTGATCTCTTCGCCGTTGTACATAGCAAGTGCTGCATTAAGCTGTACATGAGCTGAAATAGCCGGATCCCAAAGTGCTACACACTGAAGTGTACCCTCTTTGAGGTAGTCAGCTGTCTCTGAAGGCATTGCTACAGAAATAGCGAACATCTTTCCTGTAAGACCGAGCTCTTCGATAGCACGTGCACATCCGGGAGCGTCGAATGATGATGTTCCGAGGATACCCTTAAGATCAGGATATTTCTGCTTTAACTCTTTAACAAGGTTTGCAGCGATTTCTGCATCTGACTTGTTCTCAACTCTCTTGTCAGGAACGAGTTCCATGTTAGGATAGTTTGCTTCCTGATAAGCAACAGCTGCATCTGCCCAGTTGTTGTGTGATTCCATTGTCATTGAACCAACCATTGTGATGTACTGTCCTTCTTCGCCCATCATCTCAGCAAGATTCTTCATAAGGAATCCGCCCATGCCGGCCTCATCAAATGCCTCAACATCCCAGTCGATGTTTGTCATACCTGATGCCTCTGTACAAACAACCTTGATTCCCTTGTCCATAGCTTCCTTACAGATAGCTTCGCAAGCGTCAGGATCGTTAGGTGAGAAGCAGAGGATGTCGATACCCTGGTTTACAAGGTCTGTCATAATCTGTACCTGTGCTGCTGCGTCAACCTCTGTCGGTCCTTTGTAGATAACGTCGATACCTGTGTCTTTTGCCCACTGCTCAACGCCCTTCTGTACATAGTCCCACCATGCCTGTCCCATAACCTTCGGAACGTAAGCAATAACAGGAACGTCGCCCTTAGCTTCTGCTGCCGGAGCTGCTTCCTCAGCCTTAGCTTCTGCTGCCGGAGCTGCTGCTGGAGCTGATGATCCACCGCAAGCTGCGAGTGAAAGAACCATGATTGCTGCCAGAACGATTGCTAAAATCTTCTTCATTTTTTATTTTCCTCCATTTTTTTATTCAATAACCGCTTACAGCGGGAATTGACAGATCATTGTGCCGCAAAACGGCTCGTATATTATAACATCTCTCAGAAATATAATCAATCCAGATGGTATATTTCCTGCATGTCAGCCCAGCATTCTCCCTTTGGAAGACCCTCAGGCGGGCACATAAGCGGCTTTACAACGTCCCACCATGCCTGAGTATTCGGGTCAGCTGCCATTTTTGCCATATCTGCGTCAAAATCCTCGCCTTCCCACTCAAAATATGCAAAAAGCTTATCGCCGACATTGTAAATTGAGTAATTGCTGATTCCGCATGCCTTTATCATCTCGTTGACGCCCGGCATCGGATCGGCATGCCATTTTTTATAAGCTTCAAGTCCTTCTTTTGCCTGACTGAACTGTCCGAATCTTAATTTCATAATTTCCTCCGTCTCAATTTAACTCAGCTACTGCATCAAACAAAGCTTTTACGTTTTCTGCAGGAACATCCACCTGAAGAGCCTCGTGGCTCGGGGAAATGATGAGCCCTGTCGGGAATATTTCTCTGAGCTCTCTGACTTTTGCTTTTACATCTTCCGGGGTTCCGTGAGGAAGCAGTTCCTGAGTATCCACACCACCGCAGAAGCTGACCATGTCACCGAAGTTTTCCTTAAGTCTCCGGGGCTCCATATTGGCTGCTTTTGCCTGAATCGGATGTATGGCATCAGCTCCGGCTTCGATAATAAACGGAATCGCCTCAAAGATGGATCCACATGAATGATAGATGACCTTTACTCCGTAACTGTGTGCTATATCAATAAGCTTTTTTGCACCCGGTGTGACAAATTCGGCAACCTGAGCCGGGCTTATCATAAGTGCTCTCTGACTGCCCATATCATCTCCGATGAGGATGGCATGTACTTTCCCTTTTGTTGCTTCGAGGAATATCTTCAAAGCTTTACAATAAAAATCAACCACATGATCATCAACATAATGATAGAGTTCAGGTTCGGCAATCATATTCATAAGCGCCGTTTCCATACCAAATGCTGCGCATGTATCCTGGAAATGGGCACCCCAAAGCATACCAAGTACAACCTTGTCATCAGGTGCTTCATCTACAAGTTTCCTGCAAAGCTCCGGATCAATGTATTTCTCCGGATCCGGCCACGGGAAATTAAAGTTCCTGGCATCTTCCACATCTTCACAATCTGCAAAACATCCTCTGGCGGTAAGTGTACGATGCTCAACGTCAACATTGGTTCCTCCCATGTACCAGTCAAATGCTGCAAATATCGCATTACAGGTTTCCGAATGATATGGAATCTCTACTGCGTAGAAATCATCTCCGCAGACTTTTTTCAGTTCTGAAACGTCCTTTACACCATAATAACTTACAAGCTTTTCTGCTTCATCCGGTGTGGGATCCCCCATCCAGCAAGCAGGTCTGTCTACGGGCTTTCGTTCTATAGTTGCATAAAACCTCTCTATGCTGTTCATATTGCCTCCTGTTTTTCTTATTTACAGAATTCAACTGCTGCTTCTGCGGCCGATGTTGCATCAGGTGTATATGCATCAGCTCCGATATGTTTGCAGAACTCTTCCGTAACCGGAGCACCACCTATCATAATTTTAACCTTGTCACGGATGCCTGCCTCTTTTGCTTTATTTACTACCTCTGCCATAGTATTCATAGTTGTGGTAAGCAGTGCCGAGCAAGAAATGATATTGCAATTCTCATTTATCGCCGTCTCAATGAACTTGTCAGGTGTTACATCTGTTCCGAGATCTATAACCTCAAGGCCTTTTCCTTCCATCATCATAATGACAAGATTTTTACCGATATCATGAAGGTCACCCTCGATCGTACCTATACATACCTTTCCGGTTGCCTTTGCGCCTTCATCAGCAAGAAGTGATTTCAGAAGAGCCGATCCTTTGCTCATTGCACGGGCCGCAACAAGAACTTCCGGGACATATATTTCATTGTTCTTGAACTTTTCACCGATAACATTCATACCGGAAAGAAGACCTTCGTTAAGTATCTTCTGTGCCGAAATGCCTTCATCAATTGCCTGCTGAACCAGAGCAACAACCTCTTTTGCTTTTCCTGCCTGCAGCCTCTCACTGATTTGATCTAATAGTGCCATTTTTTTCTCCTTATCTTTTTATAAACTGCCGATATTTCTTAATAGCGGCCCGCTGCTACAGGCAGCGAGCCGTCAATAGTGTGTTGAGTTTATAATTTATTTAACAACACCCTTCTGTAAAATTACATTTGCATAAACCTGAGTCTCTCCGGTCTGAAGAATGCAGTAGCATTTCTTTGCCTGCTCGTAGAACTCAAATCTCTCATATGCGCCAAATGCCTTAGCACCGCGCTTGTCATATTTTTTAACTGTCTTCTTGTAATCTTTCCATACAGGTATATCCATTGCTTTGTCACATTCCATCTTGTCCATAAGCATAACAGGGTGATCTGTGTACTCATCAAGCGGCATAACCTGAAGGATAGCGTCAAGAATCTCATTCACACCGTGACCGTCAAGACGAACAACCACACAGTCGTTTGGCTTAGACATCGATGTTCCCGGGAAGTTTCCGTCACCTATGCAGATGCGGTCTCCATGTCCCATTTCACAAAGAACCTTCAGAAGTTCAGGTGAAAGAATAGAAGGAATACCCTTTAACATATTTCTCCTCCCGATTAATTGATGTTTTTGTATAAAGGTCCGTATGCTGCACATGCTCTGTAGTCCTGACCCTCTTTATCCATTCCGAATGCATTCCATGCAGCCGGTCTGAAGATTTCCTCTTCCGGTACGTTATGCATACATACAGGGATTCTGAGCATTGAGCACATTGTGATAAGGTCTGCACCTACATGTCCGTAGCAGATTGCTCCGTGATTTGCGCCCCAGTTGTTCATAACTGAATATGCATCTTCGAATGGACTTCCTGCCTTATGATCACAGCGTGGTGTGAACCATGTGCACGGCCATGTCGGATTTGTTCTTTCCATAAGCGTATCATTTACCTTCTCAGGAAGCGGAACTGTCCATCCTTCTGCTATCTGGAGAACCGGTCCGAGACCCTTAACAAGATTAAGTCTGATCATTGTGCACGGGAACTCATAATTTGTATTCCAGTGTGATGAGAAGCCGCCTCCGCGGAAGTTATCAAATCCTGCCTCGCACCATACGGTTGCTTTGGTCATAGCCTCGATGTCTTTATCTGTTACTTCCCACCATCTCTTCATAAGGTGGTTACCCTTGGCATCAACTGCCTCGCCGTTTCCGTCAAGACATGCAGCACCTGAGTTGAGAAGATGGATGATACCTCCATTTTCTTTTGCGTGTCCTTCGAACTCATATCCTGTAACTCTCTTTGTAGCATCCGGTGACCAGTAAGTACGAACATCAGCAAAGATAGAAGCACGTCCTGTAAGCAGTCTCATGAAGAGCATGCCAAGTCCGTTAAGTACGTCGTTCTCTGTTGCCAGTGTATACGGCTCACGAGCTCCCTGATAATCAAATGTTGATGAAAGGAATGCCTCCGGATAGTCACAGTTTGGCCAATGATCTGTCCACTGTCTCTGTCCCTGGAAACCTGCAACGATTGCATTATGTCCAAGCATCTCCTCATCAAACTTTGCAGGAAGGTTTGGATTACCGCACATAAGATCCTTAATAATGCAGTACATCTTAACTGTGAACTCCCACTGTTTTTCTTTCTCGGCCTTTGAGAACTTAACTGACTTAGGATTGTCGTCTCTGCCCTCTTTGCAGTGCTTCTTTGTCCACTCAAGAGCTTTTGCTACATCTTTCTTATCATAGATTCCTTCTTCCATACGGCGAAGGATCTCAACTTCATCAACTGACTCAACTCTAAGTCCGAGATACTCCTCCATGAATGCCTGATCCATGATTGATCCGCCGATACCCATTGTAACGGAACCGATCTGGAGATATGATTTTCCGCGCATCGTAGCAACAGCGATTGCAGCACGACCGAATCTTAAAAGCTTCTCCTGTACATCCTTCGGAATATCCGTAACCTGATCTCTGTCCTGAACTTCATGTCCGTATATACCAAATGCCGGAAGTCCCTTCTGCGCATGTGTTGCAAGAACCGATGCAAGATAAACAGCACCCGGTCTTTCTGTTCCGTTGAATCCCCAGACACCTTTAATTGTCATAGGATCCATATCCATCGTCTCTGAACCATAGCACCAGCAAGGTGTTACGGAAAGTGTGATTGAAACGCCTGCTTTTCTGAACTGCTCGGCGCATGCTGCAGACTCCGGAACACGTCCGATAGAATGATCAGCGATGACTACTTTAACATGCTGACCGTTTGAATAGAATAAGTTCTTTTCAAAGAGCTTTTTAGCTGCTTCTGCCATAGCTCTTGTCTGTCCTTCAAGACTGTCTCTTAATTTAAGAGGACCCTGACGACCATCGATAATGGGACGAATACCGATTACCGGATACTCTCCAACGTAACGATTCTTTCCTGCTGCCATAATATTTACTCCTTCATAAAAATATGTGCTTTAATAGCATCTCTATCGTTTAATTATATAATACATTTTACAAAAAAGACACCCTTTAGAGCAATGTCATTAAGTTAAGAGGGCATTGAGCATCCGCTGACGTTTTATCTGTGATAGGTTAGGCATTATCATTACCTCCTGTGTTTTCTTCGAGCTCTGGTAGGTTGGACAATTCCTGCAATTTCTTACGCAGGATAGCCTTATCCGGTAGCTGTAATTGGTATTGAGACACCATCATAGGCGAAAGCGTGCGGCTCATGGCATATTCGACCACTTCGTCATTTTTGGATGCACACAGCAACAATCCCACGCTCGGATTTTCATCCGGTTTTCTGATCTGCCGATCCAACCCTTCAAGATAAAAGTCCATCTTCGAAACATATTCCGGCTTAAATTTTCCGACTTTCAGTTCCATCGCCACAAGGCAGCGCAGGCTGCGGTGGAAGAACAACAGGTCGATACGGAAATCTTCGCCGCCAACCTGTATCGGATATTCTTCGCCGACAAAGGTGAAGTCTTTTCCTAATTCGAGTATAAAGTCGCGCATTCCCTTAACAAGGGCCCTGCGGAAATCATTTTCATGGAAAGTGTCCGGCAGATCAAGAAATTCGACCACATACTGATCGAGGAAAGGATTCTGCTGTGGCTTTAGCGGTTCCGGCAGCAGTTTGTTCTTGGAGAGCATATATCTTTCATAATAGCCACTATCCATCTGCCGCTCAAGCTGACGTGAGCTATATCTCTCCTTGACAGCGAGTCGAATATAGAATTCACGTTCCTCGTCGCTCTTACTTCCGGACATAATGAGCAGATGATTCGTCCAGCTTAATTGTGTCATCAGTGGAGACACTTTTTCATTTTCGGCATAAGTTTCATAAAATTGCTTCATGCGATAAAGTCCACGGCGATTAAACCCTTTGATACCTGGGAATTGACGCTGGATGTAATCGGAAAGCGAATCAATATATCTATCTCCGTAGTTTGCCTCTTTCGATTTTTCAGATAAAAAGTGCCCTACACGCTGATACATGAGTATCAATTCTTCATTTACCTTGCGATAAGCATTATCCCGTGCTTCTTCTATGATATGCACTATTTCAGCGAATGTATTATCAAGTTCATTCATTAAGAAAACCTCTTTTCTAAATTGTGTCAGCAGTGCTGACACTTTTGAACAACTCTGCAGCTGTATCCAATCATTCGAAATGTTTCTACATTTCATAAACCATAAAAATTACTTTCCGGTCCATATTAAATCTGTTGTAGTCATTTTCTATTCTCTGTTCTGAGATTAAGCCATTCCTCTTCAAGAATACTATATTCCAGATTGTTACGCTCGCAAAAAGCTTTTATGTTTTTCATTGCTGCAAGATTGGGAATCGTTCTTTCACTTTCCCATCGGTTTACAGTAGAAAATGACACGCTTACCTCCTGCGCAAATGCCTCCTGAGATAAGAATGTACGCTGTCTGATTCGTTTTAATTCGTCTGAAAAACTCATTCCGCACCACCTCTGCACCTTATTTGCAATAATATAGCACTATCATATCACGAAATTGTGAATTTTTCTACCGCCTTGCATAGAAATTCTATAGGCGGCACTTTTTTTGAAAAAACAATCGTTAAACCACTTCTTTCTGTCCTGGGACTTATAGAGGAAGAATGAAAAAACAGACGATTGCTATCATTTGGAATTTTATCGGGGCAGTCAATATCCCCGAAGAAGCAAGAAAAAAGGCATAGCCTACATAGTTGTAAGTTATGCCGTATTCTTACGAGATTAAAAATCCCTTAGTGAGTCCACCTTTGGATGTCTTCTCTTTTTGCTTTGTTTTGAAGTTTTATTAAAGATTGGATTTTTCGATGAGATGCGAGGCGCGGAAAACCTGAGTCGAAGCGTGCGTACACGTGGTACGCACGCGAGCGAAGGTTTTGCAGCAACGAAGCAGCTCGCGAAAAAGCCATGCTTTATCGCTTTGATAATTGAGATGCTCGACAACGTTTAAGAAAAACACTATATATAGTGTAACTGTGTGTAATTTTTGTCCAAATCTTGATTTCTTAAAAATGCCGTGTGTAATCGTGTGAAGTTTTAACAATCCTGACCTTTATGCGGTTCACTTAAATATTCTCTGCAAACATTCACCCATTGTTCTTTTTCCAATAAACTAAATGATTCCTGAACAGCGTTTATATCAACTGTTGCGATATATTTTTGAGCCAACTCAAAACTGTTTTCTACAGTAATTTTCTGATTACCTATAACATCTTTAAAATCCATAAACACCGAAGGAACTGCCGATGTGAGTTCTTTAAATAAATATGGATTCATACTACTTAAGAATTGACCCAACTCTTCATTATGAGTTTCATCCCAATCAGCATCTAATGCCATAAAAATCATTGTAAATAATTCAAATTTGTTCATTAGCGTTTTCTCCTCAATCCTTCCTTTAGATTTTTAAACAATCCAGTTTCGTCATCCCAATGAATTGGAGTTAAATTTCTTCCGCCATC
>JAZRYX010000025.1:0-12895 GCA_045600945.1 Lachnospiraceae bacterium | reverse complement strand
CATATCACAAACAACGTCCTCAATTTTCGTAGGGTATTGATGGCCCGACCGGTCCGGCTCCGGACACGACGAAGGGAAAGTCCGTCCCTCAACAGTGCAATCTCATCCCCGTACTGCATTAGATAATCTACTTTAAGTTTCGTGTGCCGATGGAAACAATGGAATTTTCTCAAAATAAACATTTTAATCAAGAAAAATGAGGGTCTTGTATACTAAAATTTAAAGAACATCGTTATTAAATCGTTGATTTTATATTTTTGACTAGAAGTTTAACTTATATGAGTACAGCTAATCTCAACAGATTGAAAGTGGTTCTTGTAGAGCAAAACAAGACAGGTAAATGGCTGGCAGAGCAGTTGGGCAAATCTACTTGCTCCGTCAGTAAGTGGTGTCAAAACACGGTGCAACCGGACTTGCAGACACTTGACAAGATATCAAGGTTGTTGGATGTTGATATCAAGGATTTGCTCGTCAGCAACAAGACAACTAATAATTGAATATTGATGATTATTCCTATGCTAATACTCGTCAAAATACAATAACAAAAATGTTAAGCAATGATAGAAATAGGATATAAAATCATAGGCACCGTGAATAAAATAAATGAAGATGGGTGCTATTGCTCTTTGGGAACTTCTGGTTTCGGTTTTATGCCAAAAAATCTTATGGATGGCTTGATAGGAGAAGATGGAAATTATTTATTCTCCTTAAGAGACAAGATAGAAGTATGTGTATATAAGATTGACAAGAAAGGTTTTATCCTTCTGTCATCGGAAAAAAGTTATGAGGCTTTTCAAGAAAGGCAAAAGGAAAGGGAGGAACACAGAAAGATAATTATGGAGAAGAAAGAGGAAAAGAGGAGGAGAATTGAAGAAAGAAAAGCCAAAAGTGCAATTCGTGAATCCTTTGCAGAGCAATTTGAGCCAGGTATGGTTTTTGAATCTGAAGTTGTTCAGGTAAAAAAGAATAAGGCTGTCATACGAATTGGGGATATTGAGGGAGTCATCCCAAAAGAAGAAATAGATTGGAACGAGATAAATAAGTTAGAAGACCTATTGTACGAAGGTGAGAAAGTAAATGTTGTCTTTGTGGAATATGACCCTGACCACAAAAGACTGTTCTTTAGTCTAAAATATCTAAAAGAGAGGCCATACGAAGAGTCATATTACGATTTGGACAATCAGCAATTGCTCTCTTGGATGGGCCATAGTTCTAACACTTTTGTTGGAGTTGCCAAAAGCTACGGGAATCGGACGTTTGTGGAAAATTTGTATTCTTACGACGATGGGACAAAAGGTAAACTATTGGTAGACCCTATCTATGGATACAATTTAAGGGCATTAGTATATAACACAAATGTGGATATTGAAGACGGTAAATGTTATAAGGTCAATATTAAACTAATACCGAAAGAAAAACGACTGGAGAGAAATCAGTTGTTCCAGTTTTTCTGCACATCTCTTGAGGAAGTAGAGAACCCCTATCAATTGGATGTTCACAAGGCATTTATTAAAAGGACAACAGACCCTTCTGCAAACCAAACAATATCTGGTTTATTAAAAACCGTCAGCAAGGATATGTATTCATCAAAGGACCGTATGTTTTTTGAGTTGGTCCAAAATGCTGATGATGCCTCGGCCTCGAAAGGGGTTTTAATAGACGTTTTTACTTCTGGAGATTATCTTGTAGTTTGTCATAATGGATATAGTTTCAACAAGGATGATTTTGAAGCAATCACAACAGCAGCCAACGGTACTAAGAAAGCTAATGAAAATAAGACAGGATACAAAGGTATCGGTTTCAAATCTGTTTTTACTGACTCTGAGAAAGTTTTCATCAGTACAGGTGGTTATAAGTTTATGTTTGACAGAGATGAGGAAACATTCAAAGATTTTGACAGATTCTACATTGACAATAATCCAATGATTGTCAATTTGGAGTTAAAACAAAAATTTTTAGAGCTATATGAACCAGAACGAAGGAAATTTGACAAGGCCAATTCAATTCCTTGGCAACTCGAACCAATTTGGGTCGATGAATTTCCAAATGAATTGGGGAGTGACTTTTCAAGACCAAACGTTGCCATAGCCCTAAAAATTGGAGAACATAAACTGTCTGGAGAGAACGGATATGTTGCTGCTATCGATGAGATAATAAGGAATCCTATCTTTATGCTATTCCTAAGGAATACTAATAGAATTGATTTCAATGACAGGTCCATTAGCAAAAGTTATAAGAATAATATTATTACCTTAAAAAATTCTTTTAACGACAAGAGAGTTGAACTGTTTGAACGAGTAGACTTTGAAATCCCTGTCACTAACGAGTCGTTTGAGAAAAACAATGTGGACATCCGTATAGTTGTTGAAGAAGAGGATGAAGGAAAGATTACTGAGGCAAAATTTGTTGACCTAAAAAATCAAGTTTTTGAGAACATTCCCAAAAAGATAGCTATTACAAATGCAACGACCTTATCATTCGCTGTTCCAATCAACGAGGATGGAACACTTAATCCTATTTGCAAAAGAACTGAAATATCAATGTTTGCATTCCTACCTACCTTGGTGAAAGACTTTAAGTTCCCATTCTACGTGAATGCAAACTTTATTTTAGACCCTCCCAGACAGCGAATATTAGGAGACAATCCTTGGAATTTTTATTTGATACAGGAGATTGCAAAAAATCTTGTAAGATGGTGTGCAACTTTAAGCAGTAGAGGTGATATAAATGCATTAAACGTCCTAATGCCAGATTTTTTTGAGGAAGACACCCCAGACACAAGACAACTTGCCGAACACTTCAATGCTTCATACAAGGAAGCTATTGAATCCGAATCATTCATTCAAAACCATAATGGTGGACTCTCAAAACAGAATGAAATACTAATAGACAAGACCGGTCTATCTGTGATTATTGGTGCTCAATTATTTTGTGATGTCATCGGTACAAACAAGGCTCTCCCTAAAATAGGTGTTAATAGTACAATACTGGAGAAACAAAGTACATTTGAACAAATCGAAGTGGTTGAGTTGTCGAATATATCCTCACAATTATCCAAATCAGAACTACTAAAACAGTGGGTGAAGACGGCATCTCCAGAACAACTATCACAATTCTTTGAATGGCTCAAAAAAAACAAAGATGGATGTGAAGAATTAGTTAAAGCTCTGCCCATTTTTGAGTTCGAGGATGGTTACAAGTCACGGTCTGAAATCCAGAATGACACTTTACGAATTATTACGACAGAGAAGATTCTCCCAATACGAGACATACTTGGGCACCTCGGTTTCTACTGCTCGGTTGGAGTTTTTGACAATCAACCGTTCTTTGAATTGGTTGATGGACAGAAAGAAAAAGATATTTTTGAAATAATTTCAGGGAAACTACCTTGTGACACATTGTCGGTAGAGGATAAGATGTCTCTAATTAGAGTTTTTGATGAGTTCAATGGGGTCGGGGATACTATGATATCCAATTTGGTGCTTTTTAATAATGAAATTGGCGTACCAAAACCATTGACAGGAATGACAGAATACAAAGAGTCTTATCCGATATGGCTACATCCCTATGTTCTGCATCACGATGAATTCAGCGAAGAACTATCAAAATATCTGATTGAGGAATCATCTGTCTTCGACAAAATTATTTCAATCAATTACGACGATATTGATGTTCCATTATTTGATTTATACCAACAATTTGATTGGCCTGGATCATTTACAAAAAAACTGATAGACAAATATGGACCAGTCGATACGTTGTTGGACATTATTGAGAAATCCGATTCGTCCACACAGCAATATTTCCTGTCAAAGATAACACGAATTGACTTAAAGGAAACAGAAAAATATGACAAAGAGTCTTTTGTTTACAGGGTGTTAAAGATTGCATTGTCCGAGTTGGATGACCCGTCGGCTTTCTCCTACAAGATTTATTTCAATGACCACTGTATAAAGGACTTCTCCATTAAAGATTCCGTGAATTGTGAATACACTGCTAATGGGGAAAACAAAAAAGTTACTTTGTCATTAGCAAGACTGCTCCCAAATTATCAAGACCAATCTGGATTAATTGAAAAAGTCATAAACCTGTTTGAAACAAAAACAGGTTTGGAAAAATTCTTTGATGCAAAACACAAGCCAACTGCTGAACTATATGGTGAACTGAATACCTTGTTAGGGATTCCCCATCAAATGTACAATGCTTGGAAACCCGGTTCGGGAAATGCACAACAGTACCTCTTTTCGGTGTTCAGAAGAAAACAATGCTGGACAGTCTTAAAGGGTATGCAGATTCAACTTGATAAAGAATCTGATGAATTTATTGTAGAGTTGATGGAACTTCTATACTCGAATAATATTGATATTGCCACATCCCCATTTACGTACCATCTTAAAAACTATTTCACAGACAAATTCTTCGATTGTGATTATGTTTTTGTAGCCGAATGCATACTTGAGAGAATAGAGAAATGGGCTGATGACCCCAAGAAAAAAGACTACTTGGTCAGAAATGGGGTTAGGGATGTGTCGTGTGATGCTATTCGTTTTCGACAACTATTCTTGGAAAACAAATCCGTCGATGAACTTGGGCCATTGGCAGATAAAGACCTTTTAACTGCCGTAGATTTTTTTGCTAATGCAAGTGGATACCAAAGGCCTTTCACAGGAGAATGCCAAAAAGAGATTTTGTTGAAACTCCGAGGTAATAAAGCGTGTAAACTTATTGCCAAATGTAATTTTGAGAAACTCTCTTCCATATCTCGGGAATGGGAATCAGACGAGTATAAAGAATGGGTGGAAAATCATTATCCCCCAATATTTTTCTTTGATGGAAAATTGCCTATGGATTTATCCTATGGGAATGATATTTTAGTCCAATTTTCCGAGGGAGATTATATATACGATTCAAACAAGAGACTTCTCTACGTTAGCAGAAATGTTGAGTTAGAGACTACACTGTTAAACATTGCCAAAGAGGGTAAATCAGGGTTGGATATAGAAGATTTTGAGGAGTTGTGTATGAAGGGGAAAGCATTATACTCCAAGAAAGAGATTGAGACAAAGGATGAGCAGATATCTACCCTAATAAAAGACAACCAAGAGAAGGATAAACTATTGAGAAAATACCAAGAAAAATATGGAAATTTAGACGATGAAATAGATGAAGAACCCATTGTGGGAGGGCGTAATGTTGTGTCTGTAGCAAAAGGTGATAATAGTACAATGTCAAAAGACAAACAGTTTGATGCTCAAATAGAAGCCCAACAGTTCTTAATGCATGCTATGAAGAGCTGGTCATTTCCAGATGGATATGGGGAAACTAATGAATTGGGCATACCTAATCATTTCTCGACCGTAGAAGTCTTGGATGAAAGTGGCAATACAATTCCTATCGTATTAAAAAGCTATAAGAGAAATACAGAACCCTTTAAGATTAATACGGAAGAATGGGATTGGATTATTCAAGACGGTGCAGATTTGCTGATATACGATGGCAGCGACATTAAAAGACACGACATAAATGACCTTGTGAGGAATCAAGCAAATGTATCAATTACTTTTAGTACGGAGAATTTAGATATAGAGGAACGTATAAGTGCATTTTCCGACTCTCTTCACTATTTTAAGGAGTTACATTTTGATTTTGATAGCTTTAATATATCCAAGAAAGCAAAGTCAGTCAAGGATATCTATAATACAAATATTGGAATTCAAAACAATTTATCAGACGAGGACTTATGATGTATGACTATTCTGAATACGAAAGATTTCTTCAAACAGAACTAGATACTCAAATAAAGGAATTTGAGCAGGTAATTAATACCAAAGCTATGGTATTAAAGGAACGAGGAGAAGTATTTGTCGGTCGGTTCCTGAAAGTGCAGCCTAATGGTATGGCCATATTCAAAGTGAGACATTCTGAAAATATGCCACGGAAAAATTCATTTTGGACGGCTACGTATCTTATTGGAAATATGGGAAGTTATAAGAACTGGGGAGAAAAATCTTGGGGAGACCTCAGACACGATTATCAAAGAATCTACTCTGATGCTCATTGTGCTTGGATTTCTCAATCAGATGAAGAATCGTTCTGTCTGATAGGTGTCAAGAACTTAACAGTTGAATTTGCACAAATTCTTGAGGAAGAAAAACCCATAATTGCTTTTGGACCACAAGACCCACCTTTGCAGTATCTACTGAACCTAATTGACCTCGTCAATGATTCGTCCTGTGAACCAGTTCGTCAATTCTTGGAATACGATGATTCGGGATGCACCTGGAATCCAGAAAAAATAGACTCAAAAACCGATTTGGTTTCACTACTTAAAGGAACATTATCTGACAATCCTTGTCTTGTTATTCAAGGGCCTCCAGGTACGGGAAAAACATATAAGATGGCTCAGCTTACAGCTGGTTTGTTGTCAGAGAAAAAGAGTGTATTAGTAACAGCACTAACCAACCAAGCATTAATAGAGCTTGCCAAGAAAGATGATTTGATTCCTTTTTTGAAAGAAGGTAAAGTCTCAAAAACAAGTTTGACTGTAGATGAAAGCAGAGAACTGCCAAAACTGCAGGGTATCAAATCCAATAAATGTGATGCTTCACCAGGTTGTCTGTCTTTAGCAACCTTTTACCTATCAAGTGGATGGGCAGTCCAACAAAATCAACCGCCATTTGATTATGTCATAATGGATGAGGCAAGCCAAGCTTTTCTCCCTATGATTGCTGCCCTGAAAAAGCTAGGCAGGAAAATAACAATGATTGGAGACCAGAACCAGTTGGCTCCAATTGTAATTACAAATGAGGATTTGATAACCAGAAACCAATGGACTCCTATTGTAAAAGGCTTTGAAACAGTATGTGCGAATTACCAATTTAAGTCTTTTATGTTGAGTGACACATACCGATTGACACAAAGAGGAGCTGATTGCACTGGTGTTTTTTACAACAATGAATTGTATTCTGTGTCAGAGTACAAAAGTATTCCATCAAAACATTCTCTTTTAATTCAGTCAGGTGGTCCTGTTTTGGTGGAATATGACCTGAAAGTTGGTGACAAGGCTCCCGAAAATGCTTTCGAGAAAATATACGATATTGTTAATAATCTCCATCTTGAAAACACAAAAGCAGAAATTGCAATATTATCTAAATTCAGAGAAACAGTAAGACAACTCCAGAAATACTTTGTATTGAGATGGAGTTCCAAAGAACTGCCTGAAAATATTAAAATTGAAACCGTTGATAGGGTTCAAGGTCTGACGGTTGACTATTGTTTTTTCCTGATACCTAATACCTCAATAAGATATTCTCTGGAAACGGGGCTTTTCAATGTTGCAACTTCTCGTGCAAAATACAACACGGTCATCGTATCAAACGTCGGTTTGCTCAGAGAAAATATGCCAATAGAGGTAAGAAGGTATTTACTAAAAGCCCAAGAGGACAAGTTCGTGACATTTGAGACACAGCAGAATGTTATTTCTGCTGGTGATATCACGGTAAAAGTTGTCGACAAAATAGACTTATCAAAGTTTGATAAAAAGAGAAAAGAAATAGTTGAAGGGAAAGAGAATATATACATCATTGATACAAATGTGTTCGTCACTTGTCCAGATATAATATCTCGTATTGGCAAAGAATATAAGGTTATCATTCCGGCAAAAGTGTTAGACGAACTTGACAAGTTGAAATTAAAACCAGAGGTGGACAAAAAGGCATTGAACGATGCTGCAAGAAATATCAATTATGCATTCTCCAAGAATTATTCTCAAATGGAAGATGCTGATGTATCGTTGCTGCCAAAAGGATTTGATAGGAAAAACCCAGACTGTATGATTTTGTCAGTTGCTTTGAGACATACAAATGACAATCCCATATTACTAACATCTGACAATATTCTTCAGTCAAGAGCCGTTGGGCTAGGTATAAAGACTATTTCGTTGAAGGATTTCTTAAGGAGATAATTTATGGACATTATTATGAAAGATGGCAATCTTTATTGTGTATAAAAGTAAATGATATGAAAGAGATTGAAATAAAAGAAATACTGTTGAAAGGTGAGTGTGTGACTTTGGAATGCAAACGGGCAAAATCCGAGGTTCCAAAATCTGTTTGGGAAACATACTCTGCATTTGCAAACACTATCGGTGGCGTGATTTTGCTGGGCATTGAGGAAAACAAAAAAGAATCAGATAAACAGAAACGTTTTCAAATCATTGGTGTCGATGATGCACAGAAGATTGTCAATGACTTCTGGAACACCATTAACAGTGATAAGGTAAATGAGAATATCCTTGATAGTAGTGATGTGGATACTGTCGAGATAAACGGTATGCAGATAGTATATATCCACGTGCCACAAGCAGATTGGAGAATAAAGCCTATCTATTTGAACGGCAATGTGTATAAGGGGACTTATAGGCGAAACTACGAAGGTGATTATCATTGTACGGAACGTCAGGTGAGGGCAATGATACGAGACTCCTTTGAGGACGGCAATGATGGTATGCTGCTGGAACATTACGATATGAACGATATCGACTTGGACACTTTGCACCGTTACCGTACCCTATTCCAATTTAGGAACGATGGTCACGTGTGGAATGAGGTCGATGACAAAACGTTCCTCAAGAATCTTGGTGGTTATCTCATCGACAGGGCAACAGGCAAAGAAGGTCTTACGATGGCGGGGCTGATGATGTTCGGTAAGGGTTTGTCTGTGCAAGAACGGTTTGCCAATTTTCGTATGGACTACCTCGATTTCTGTAACCTCATAGGTGATGAACGTTATCGTGACAGACTGACATACGACGGTCGTTGGGAAAACAACCTCTACCAGTTCTTCAGCAGGGTGCTTCCCAAAGTCACAGCAGACCTCCCGAGACCTTTCCGTATGGAAGGCATCCAGCGAGTCGATGATACTCCACAGCACAAGGCTGTCCGAGAAGCCTTTACAAATGCCATCATACACTCAGATTTACTGATGGATGCTGGAATACTACGGGTTGAAAAGCACGATGACCGATTGTGTTTCCGTAATCCGGGACTACTGAAACTCCCCATCGAAATGATATACGATGGTGGTAACTCCAAGGCTCGTAATCCAAGAATCCAGAATATGCTCCGTATGATTGGTTATGGAGAGAATGTAGGGTCTGGTTTCCCAACAATTATATCTGCTTGGAAAGATGCCCAATGGGGAGAACCCAAATTAAAGAACAAGATTGAGGTTGATGAGGTGGAACTGGTGCTTCCGACACCTAATAAGAGGAATGGAGATGCAAACGATAAGGTAAATGATAGTCGAAATGATAGGGTAAATGATAGTCTATATGATAGACTAAATGTTAGTATAAGGACTACCTACACGATTATTAGTTCCAATCCCGGTATCCAACGCAAAGGTATCTCTGATATTTCTGGAAAGAGCATTCCTACGATAGACCGACATATTGCCATACTTATGAAAGAGGGATTGATTGAGCATCGAGATTCTGACAAGACAGGAGGTTATTATGCTAAATGAGGATTTAGATAGGGTTAATAATTAGACTAAAAAAGTGTAACTACGGGTCTTGTTACCTCGGAATACCTATACAATTCCTTCTTTAATCTTTCGATGAAGTCGTCGAACTTTACTTTCTCACCTTTGTTTTGAGGTACGAGTCCTTCTATGTTCCGCAACACCTTTCTAATGACACAATACAAACCGTCGTCATCAATTGCATCGGCAATATCACAATGCACTACCACATCTCTTCGATAAATCTGTTTCTTGTTGTCATCCAAAATCGATAGGGTAAAACAGTGTCTCGGATTTGATGTGTTCCGACGTTCAGTGTTTGAAATTCTTACGGTGACTTCACCGATTGGTATAAACTTATTTCGTTTCATACTTATAACTTTTGATTACTACACTCTAAATATAACAAATATTTCTCCGAAAATGTCATCAAATACTTACTTATGTTATGCTCTCCACTTTGCTCTGAACTCATCACTATTGTGAAGTCTCTCGATAATCTCCACAAACTTCTTGTCAAAAGGCACCAACGACTCATCGTGCTCAACTTCTTCATCAAAAGTATCATCACTAAACCTAATTGGATAATTGTTATATATTGGTTTTGGTAATGATACTTTTTTACTTTTCTTTCTTTTACTATATCCTCTGTCATTAAGGTATCGCTTAAAGGTTGCTATACTTACTTCAATACCATTCTCTTTAAGGATTGCTATCCACTGTTCTTGGGTTATCTTGCTACCATCATTCCAGGTGATACCAAAGTCAAAGAAACAATCTATCATCCGGTATTTCTCTTCTTTCTTCTCTATCCTTTTCTCTGAAAGTATTTCGGAGACAACCTCTCTCTTGCTTACTTTGTTCTTCTCACAGTAGGAACTGCTCACTTTGAAGGAAGGATGTTTTATTGCTTTCAGTTCCTTGGTCAAGTCTGCCTTCATAACGGAGTCCAGTAATTGAAGAATGGTCTTCTTGGAAAACTTCAACGCCCCATCGGGGTTTTTCAATGAGTAGTAGGTTAGGAGTATTGCCACAATCTCCCGTAGTAGGTCTTCTGGGGTGGCTTCGGGGTTCAGTTTCCGAAGGATGATACCAGTGATGTATATCTTGATGTGCCGGTTCTCACCATCAATCCATTTACCGTATAGCTTTGTCTTGTTCTCTTTGTCCCAGCCGAGGTACTTCTTGGGTATGACGAAGTAGTCTTCACAGACAAGTTTTCTCTCGTCGTGCTCGTCTTGGAGGTACGGGGTTTCCCTTAACAGGTTGCTCTCGCCAAACATTCCGTTATACCACATAAGGAAGTCTTCGTATTTGGTGCAGTCGAGAAATGCCGAAAGTACATCTACGGCCAAGTGCATTCTGTTACGGCCACCACTCGGATTGATGACACCATCCGTCTGCTTGGATTTTGGTCTGCTGCTCTTCTTGCCTTCGTTGCCCAGAACGACATCCTTGTATTCTTCGGGAAGGGTATAGACCCGATGTGTGTTGTGCAACTCACATCCCTTGCTGCCATTATAGTATTGGTTGGCCGGCCGGAAATCCACAGATGACATATTGTTCGTATCCACGATGTATCTGTATGCTTGCTCATACTCCGTTGCATTGGTCGTAGGGGTGTCCAGTGCATACAGTAATCTGAACCGGTAGATGTGTTCGTCATCACCGTATTTCTTCTGGGATTTCTCTATATTCCCGTTGGATGGGGTCGTGTAGTAGATGGTGGGTTTGTCGGTCAAAGTGCTCACATAGTCGTTCATCTCGACAGTGCTGTCATCAACGTCTATGCAGATGTAGTCGGCCTCCCTCACATTGTTCTTCTTTCTCTCCGTTGGGCAATAACAGTATCCGTTGCTGATGAACGACGAAAGCATATCGTTGGATATTGTCATTTCGTTAAACTTGATTTGCGCAATCTCGTTGCCTTTGGGTTTTTTGTTGTAGAACGTGGATGAAATGTTCATCCGACCATTGAAATTGTTGTTTGTCGTATATTCCATAATCGTAAAAATAAAAGACCTCACACAGGGGGTTGGTCCAGAACCACACCCGTGCAAGGTCATTGTTATTATTCTTGTTTCGTCCTCTGGACCCGGACGGTAATGAAAGTTTTTCAGGTTGTCGGATTTTAACCTGACAGTATAAACATAACAAAACAGAAATGGAATTGTCCCAGTTTTACGGTCGATTTCCGAGAAATCGAGTTATTTAGGGTACTCGTTGGTGCAGAAATGTTTAATATTCAACATATTGTAATAAATAATATTTTTTGCTTTTCACCCCTATTTTCTTCAATTACGTCAATTTTGGACATCCACTTCTCTTAATGCCACACGATATCCTTCATTGCCTTCAATTCCGTCCATCTCTTTTTGTTCGTGAGGAGGTAATTGTCGTAGAGGCCATCACCCGTAATCTCAATATTATCATCGTCGATGATTGCAAATCGTACCTTTGCCTTCTTTGCCTTCTTGACGTATTCACCCCACGTAGGACTATCAACGTAGAAAACCTTTCCGTCTTTCTTATACGACCATTCGTCGATGTGTTCTATGCCTTCCTTGTACAATTCTGCCACTGCTAAAATGTATTCCATAATGTATTCCGTTATTCTTTCAAATATTGCTCTCTCCGTTTTCTCGAACACAAGTCCGTATGTTTTTAATCTCTTCATTTCATCGTCTGGAAGAATAATTGCTTTGTTGAAAATCACTGTTATTTGTGCCATAATTTATATTATTTTCTTATACTATATTTATGAGAAAAGTCCATAAATACCGTATAAAGAAAAGTTTGAAAATGAAAGAAATGCTTAAACTCAAAGACTTCGACACATTCGTTCAAGGCTTGAACGAAAACCATACAAAAAAACAAAACGCTATCGCATCCGCAGTGGATAAGATTAAGGAACGCTATGGCGAAAACGCCAAGGACTTCATCGCCGCCGTCCAGAATACGGGTATCGATAAAGTCAAGGATTTCATCGTGCATTCCGTCAAGCCGGAAATCGACTTCACCCAGACCCCAGACCTCAAGCCCGATTACGATGGTATTCTTACGGGTCTGGTATCTTGGGTGGTGCTAGAACTGCAACTCGAAAAAAACAAATAGTGATACTCGTTTTATTATTCCATATTTGACACCCGCCGCAAGGTGGGTGTCTTTTTGTTTAATCCAAAGGCTAAATAATGCTAAATTAATGCATTATGTACAATGCTGGATAATTTTTTTCGGTTCATCCGAAAAATGGATAGGTGAAGGACAATAAAAGAAGCTGGCAAGAGTAATTATGTAATAACCACAAAACATAATACTACAATGAATGCCAGCTTTATGTATCACAACCTAGGTATAAGGGAACAGGAATGCA
>JAZRYX010000024.1:0-54183 GCA_045600945.1 Lachnospiraceae bacterium | reverse complement strand
TGCTGTTCAACGGCAAGCCGCGCTTCTTTCGCCGCTTTTCCGCCACGCATCGCAATAGCCTGACTCTCCGCAAAAGAGCTTGGATTTTCATTTTTTGAAATTTCTGTAGAAGTTGATTCTGCCAGCATATTCAGAATCAATTCCATATCCGACATATTGTCTCGCAGGTTTTCTTTCTTAAGACCTTTCAGATTTTTATATTGGCGTGTATTCATACCCGACCAAGCTTTCGTCATTTCATCTGTAAGAATCGCATATTCTACGCCTTTGCGTACACCGCTTTTCTGCCATTCGTCTGTAAGAGCATTACGAACGCGAATCGAAAGAAGACGTTGGTGGATCCATTCATCGCTATAGCCTTTTTTCTGATAAGTTTCCAATGCACGATCAATGGATAGTTCGGGGTCAAGCGTTTCTTCAATCCGTTCGCGTCCGACCTGAGCCAGCCACATTTTGAAAGGTTCCGCCTTTTTGGATGGGATGGATTGAATGATACGGAGAAGCTGCTCTGTAGTAGCGACATCGGTGAGGCGGTGCCTTCCGTCTGATGCTTTCAGCTTCAACTGCTGACAATTTGTCAGCAGTTGGTCTGCTCCTTCTGCTTTCAAACGTTGCTTTAACTTTGCCCAATAATTGCTGGCTCCGCGCTGATCCTTCTGTTCTGTCAAAACACCAACTACATCGACAATGGAAAAGTACCATTCTTCTTCCGTTTCATTCCATGCGGTGCGGATCGGCTGGTCCTCGTACAATTCTATTTTTTCATTTTCAGACATTTCTATATCCTCCATGCCGAATCTTATTTGTATTCGCTGACAGCTTCCCGCATCATCTGTTTGAGAGTATCTTTCAGTCTTTCATTCATGGGCGTAAAGTCGCATCTCTTTGTCTACTAAAATCTAATTGTCGAATGTCGAATTTTTTGTGTCGAATGAAACCCGAAATTCCTTGTAAAACCGATGGAGCTGACGGGAGTTGAACCCGTGTCCAAAAACCAATTCCCTGTTCTTCTACTATCATAGTCTGTTATTTGACATTCCCTCCGTCATACGAAAGCAGACATCCTTATGACTTCAGTAGCTTCATGATACGTCCGCATGCTCAAAGCTTTGCATGTGTCGTTTCTCACATATATGACGCCGGTTATCTTAAGTGTGAGTGCTCAAGGCCGACGGTTGCACTTAGGCAACTGCTAATGAATAATCTTCTTTAGCGTTTATTTTTATTTTTGCAGTTTAACGCACTTGCTTGCGGATAGCTTCACCAGCTGCATGATCCCTGTCGAAACCGTTACAGCCCCGCGTCGGCGTGGACTACGCTTTTGCTCGTCCAGAGCTAAAGTTCAGGACTCGCCGCGCTCCGTCACGCCTCCTTTCCGAACAAAGACAAAAACGGTCTTTGTCCGGGTAAAACCTAAATAAAATACTAGAATTTATTTCTCATAGCTCTTTCCATTTCTCTCTTCTGGTCTTTTTGAGCCAAAACTTCTCGCTTATCATAAAGTTTTTTACCTTTGCATAAGCCCACCTTGACCTTTACAAGACTCCCTTTGAAATATACGGAAAGAGGAATAAGCGTAAGTCCTTTCTCCTGCAGTTTTTGCCCGAGTTTCCTTATTTCACTCTTATGAAGCAGGAGTTTTCGAACGCGAAGCGGATCCTTATTAAAGATATTACCTTTTTCATAAGGATTGACATGCATACCGTTGATGAACATCTCACCGTTATGGATATTGATCCATGATTCCTTTACTGAACACTGTCCCAGTCTCATGGACTTAACCTCTGTTCCTGCGAGTTCGATACCGGCCTCATACTCTTCAAGTATGAAATAATCATGGTATGCTTTTTTGTTATTCGCGATCTGTTTAAAGTTTTCCTTCATTTTGATAAAAAAAGCACTCCCCTGATAAAACCCGGGAGTGCATCTTCAGTCTTGGTAATTATTTGATGATATTAAGCACAAGTGAAATAATAACAAACAATGCCGCTGCGATAGCAGTAATCTTTTGAAGCTTTCCTTCAAGTGAACGACTCTTGTTCTTTCCCCAGTAGCTGTCAGCCATACCGCCTACTGCACCGAGTCCTTGTGAATTACCTTCCTGGAAAATTACAACTCCTACAAGGAATATACAAACTAACAATAATAATATAGATAAAACAACCTTCATATTATCCTCCTAATGACACCAAAACAGTTTAACATACTCTGGATGCTTTTGCAACACTTCTTTTATTGAATAACATATTCTGTTTTGTTATAATCCATTTATCAGAAAGGTAGGGAAACCCGATGGAATTAAGCAAAAGGACAATTCGGCAGATTGAGAATATGTCAAAAACCTGTCGATTTGATATGGATAATCAAATTGCGCTAATAAACCTTCATTATGATACACCGGATGATCTTCTTGATATCCATCTGAGTCATCCGGGCAAGCCGGTGATCTCAGATGATGCCGTCGACTATCTGTGTGAATTGATTTCAACAGTACCAAATGAATTTGATGTTGAATTCTCACTTACAATTGACGATTACGGAGATTATGACCACAAAAGTCTGATGGATTCCATACGCGCCACAATAGAAAACACCTTTTATTATCATGACGAATACCATAAAAAACACAACGTACTTGGTGTTGTGTTTATCGTGATAGCTATACTGATTCTTGCTTTGGATATCATTGGAGGATCCAGCGGATGGTATGGAGATAAGGGCAATGTCGGCAGAAGCATTCTGGAGACAATCTTTGAAGTCATAGTATGGGTATTCCTCTGGGAAGGTGCCGCTCTCATATTCCTCACTTACGAAAACGAATCAACTGTTTTCAGTAAAAACATGAAACGCGTTAACGGCATAAGATTATTGAATAAAAAAGGTGAAGAAATGATAAGCCTTAACGCAGAACAGTTTTATGACGGATGGATCTATATAGGTAAAAGAGAGACTTTAGCGCGCAATTATATACTGATTTCAAATGCTGCACTTCTTGCATTGATTTCAACCAATACAATCGAATTTTTATCTAAATTGTCAGTTATTTCAACCATGCATAAAGTATTCTTTTTGATTGGATGGATTTTCACTGTTGTTCTTGTCATCTGCAATATCTCTTTTTATAAAGAGCATGAAAGCCTTGGGAAGTATGCTTCTTTCTTAAACATTGTTACACTGGCTTTAACCATCGGAAATATTCTATTTTCCGTAATCCGGGGAAATGCCTCTCAAAAATTCATCATTTTAGAAATATTATTTGCTGTTGCTCTTTTCATAAACCTCTTGTGCCTCCATTATCTGCAAAAACAGAACATCGAAGTAACCGGTGAAGGAATCAAAGGATGATACTAAGCAAACGAACATTAAAAAGAATAAAAAATCTTGAAGGTATTTGTGAATTTGATATAGATAATGCTATATCAACTGTTCATCTTTACTTTAAAAACATTTCCGAGATTTGTGACGAAAAGCTTAGTACTCCCGGCAACCCTGTAATAAGCGAAGAAATGGTAAAAATAATAACTAATAATCTTGATATTGTTCCCGGTGAGTTTAAGATTAATTATCTGATTACCATCGATGATATGGAGGGTTATGATCCCACGGTAATAGAAGCTGCTTTTTTGCGTACGGTAGAAACCATGGACTTTAAACGTGGCATTGCCAAAAAAACAAAGCGATCAAGAATGACCGCTTTTGCTCTTATCGGATTGCTTCTTATTATCCCTGTTGTATTAAATACAAAATACCACTGGTTAGATTCTTACGGTAAGATGTTCTCTATTCTTATGGCTTGCCTTCTTGAACTTATCTTCGAGCTGCATTTTGAAGACGGAGTAATATATTTCACTGTCTCACGTATATATGAAAAAGCGGGAGAAATCAACCGGAACCGGATCAATAATATCCGTTTAAATCCTCACTAATCCTCTGCTGTCTTTGCAACCATATGAGATGTGCTCTTTACTATACTGTCGGCCGAAATAGCACCTCTTACACTTGTCAGTGGGTAAATATTGGTATTGCGCCCGATTATAGTGCCCGGATTAAGCACACATCCGCATCCGATTTCAACATTATCACCTATCATGGAACCGACCTTCTTGCGACCCGTTTTGACGTCTTCATCTTCGAAATGAATGACAACAGGCTTCTTGTCCGACTTTACATTGCTTGTCAGTGCCTGCGCACCGGTATGACTCTTATATCCTATAATTGAATCCCCTATATAGTTATAATGTGGTGACTGAACATTATCAAAAAGGATACAGTTCTTATATTCACAGGAATTTCCCATTACACAGTTTTTACCTGCAATGACACCTCCTCTTATGAACGCTCCCGGTCTTATCTCGGTATTCTCGCCGATAATAGCAGGACCGATGATTGATACAGTCTGATATGCCTTCACCGTCTTATGTATCCATACATTCTCAACCGGATTATAATACTCTTCTTCCGGAAGTGACGGACCTGTTTTCATTATGAAATCACTTATTTCTTCAAGTATTTCCCACGGATACTCGTGCTCTTCAAAAAGTTCCTTTGCGATGGTGTGATTAAGATCGAACAGATTCTTTATAGTTGCTTCTGATTTTTTCATAATTCTCCTTTAATATGCTTTGATTATTGAGCTTGATTACCGATGAACATCTTCCCGATACAAATGCATTTAATTTCTGCATATATTCATCTGAACTGATAGTTCCTTCGGCTACATATGAAAGTCCTTTTTCCCAACTCGCCGTAAGATCCGGATTGAGCATCTGACGCATGCTCATATCAACTGCTTCAAAAATCATCTCACCAAGCAGTGTCGGTGTGATAATCTGCGTCTTATTATTAAGCATCAGGTATTTTATAGTCACAAGCTTCTTTAATATCTCGGCTCTGGTTGCCGATGTTCCTATTCCGCTTCCCTTTATCTGACTGCGGAGTTCCTCATCTTCTATGAGCTGTCCGGCATTTTCCATAGCCAGTATCATGGAACCCGAATTATATCTCTTGGGAGGAGTTGTCTCACCTTCTTTTATTTCAGTTTTTCTGATATCAAGCTTTGAACCCTTTTTAATATCAGGTGCTTCACAGGCGATTTCATCATCATCACTCCTCTTCTCGGCACCGACTATATCCAAATATCCGGACTGCTTTAAGACCTTAAAGTTTGCAAAAAAATGCTCACTTCCCACGGCAAACTCCATCGCAACCTTATTATATATTGCGGGAGGATAGAATATACTCAGAAAGCGTCTGACTATCAAATCATATACATCTGCCGAGACTTTACTTAATGAACCAAGTGCATTAAAACCCTGTCCTGTGGGAATGATGGCATAGTGATCCGTTATCTGACTATCGTTGGTATATCTTGACTTTCCTATCTTCTTCCAGCTCTCCGATTCCATAATGTTTCTGGTATATTCCAGATATTGTGGAAGTTTCGAGATTCCGTTTAAGTTCTTTCCTATCTCCTTTGCCACCGCACTTGAAAGCACACGTGCATCGGTACGCGGATATGTGACAAGTTTCTTTTCGTATAACTCCTGTATGATTTTGAGAGTTTCATCCGGACTTATTTTGAATTTCCTTGAGCAGTCATTTTGAATCTCGGCAAGATTGTAAAGAAGCGGAGCGTTCTTAGTTTCTTTTTTCTTTTCGGACTTAATAAGCTCTGCCTGCGTTCCGTCAGCATTTACCTTATCTGCAAGCTCCTTTGCATCCTTTTCTGCCTTAAACCCGTTTTCTTTGTAAAGCTTGGGTGAATCAAAATATGCAGAATCAGGGGTCACTTTCCACTCGGCATTGATTCCGTCGATATCGGCAATTACTCTGTAAAACGGAGTTTTTACAAAATCTCTTATCTCCCTTTCACGTCTTACGACCATTCCGAGTACACATGTCATGACACGGCCTATACTGATGATAGTCTTCTCCCTTTTCATGATGGCGGAAAGAGTATTGCCGTATTTGAGCGTAAGAAGTCTGGAGAAATTTATCCCCATAAGATAATCTTCTTTTGCTCTGAGGTAGGCCGAATCGCTCAGGTTATCATACTCAGACCAGTCTTTTGCTTCTTTTATTCCTCTGAGTATCTCTTCCTGAGTCTGAGAATCGATCCATACTCTTTTGCGAGTCTTATTTTTAACGCCTGCCATCATATCGACAAGTCTGTAGATGTATTCTCCTTCCCGTCCCGAGTCAGTACAAATGTATATACATCCTACATCCTCCCGCTTCAAAAGACCTGATACGATATTAAACTGTGGTTTGACATCCTCTATCAGTTCATACCTAAATTTCTCAGGCAAAAAAGGCAGTGTCTCAAGACTCCACCTTTTTAGCTTAGTATCATATTTTTCAGGATAGCTCATGGTTACAAGATGTCCGACACACCATGTAATAACATGTCTGTCATCCTCAATGAAACCACTGCTTCTTTTGGTCTTCACACCGAGTGCATCCGCAAACTGTGCTGCCACACTCGGTTTTTCAGCGATAAAAAGATCCTTCATTATTTGCTCTGAATATATCCCAACTTAGTGAGCATCTCAGCACTGAGTACTCCGCCGCCTGCTGCTCCTCTTAACGTATTATGAGAAAGTCCGACGAACTTCCAGTCATAAATCTTATCTTCACGAAGTCTTCCTATGCTGACTCCCATTCCGTTTTCAAAATCCACATCCAGTTTAACCTGGGGTCTGTTATCTTCCTCCATATATTGGATAAATTGCTTCGGTGCCGACGGAAGCTCATATTTCTGCGGAAGTCCCTTGAATTCACGCAATTTTGCAATAAGTTCATCTTTACCGGGATGCTTTTTGAATTTAACAAATGCTGCTGCCGTATGTCCGTCCAGAACAGGAACCCTTATACACTGACATGTAATCTTTGGTGACTCTGCAGGAACGATGACTCCGTTTTCGATATGTCCCCAGATACGAAGCGGTTCCATTTCTGATTTCTCTTCCTCTCCGCCTATATACGGGATGATATTTTCAACCATCTCCGGCCAGTCCTTAAATGTCTTTCCCGCTCCTGAGATAGCCTGATATGTCGTAGCAACTACTTCATATGGTTCATACTCCATCCATGCGGTGAGCGCTGGTGTATAACTCTGAATAGAACAGTTTGGTTTTACCGCGATAAATCCTCTTGTTGTTCCGAGTCTCTTCTTCTGAAACTCTATTACATCATAATGCTCCGGGTTGAGTTCCGGAACTACCATAGGTACATCCGGTGTCCATCTGTGAGCAGAGTTGTTGCTGACAACAGGTGTCTCTGTCTTGGCATATGCTTCTTCAATGAGCCGTATCTCATCTTTTGTCATATCTACTGCAGAAAATGCAAAGTCACACATGGAAGCGACTTTCTCGACATCAGATACATTTTCCACTATCATATTTTTGAATTTTTCCGGCATCGGAGTCTGCATTTTCCATCTTGAACCTACAGCTTCCTCATATGTCTTTCCTGCGCTTCTCGGACTTGCAGCTATGACAGATACTTCATACCAGGGATGATTCTCAAGTAATGTAAGAAAACGCTGTCCTACCATTCCTGTTGCACCGAGTACACCTACTTTTAATTTCTTTTCCATTTCCTATACCTTCTTTTTTCAAAACTATTGTGGTCTGACCTTACTTCCTCGTCCGTATCTGTGGCTTACCGAAAGCCTTCCTATCTGAAGATCTCTTCCGCGGACCTTTATCGCGTTGGTCATTCCTATTATCCAGGCGCTTACTACACTCTCACCCTTACCGAGTTTAATGCCTTTTTCACCCTTCGATGTTTTCTTCATCTCCGAAATCTCATTCATCGGAAATCTCAGCACATAATCATTATCCGAAACCAAAACTATATCGGTCTCCGGAATATTAATAAGTATAACAGAAACAAGCTTATCACCATCTGCAAGCTTTGTCGAGGCAACAGTTCTGTTATTAGTCTCAAATTCCGTGCATGGAACTTTCTTGATAAGACCCTCTGCAGTTACGAATACCATACCGCATCCGTCCATTTCAGCGCTCGAGTGAACTGCCAGAACTTCTTCATTTTCAGAACTGAATTTACAGAGGTTATCAAGAGGTGTCCCTTTATCCTTCATCTTTCCTGCCGGAATATCTAGAACCTTGACGCTGTGCATATTGCCGGCAGATGTGAAGAAACACATCTTATCTGTATTCCACACAGGAACCACATACATGTAATCTGTTTCGATTATCTCTGCATTTTTATCGTATACTGCCCTGTCTATAGTCTTGCAGTATCCGAACTTATCCATTACGAATACCACTTCTTCCTCTTCAATTGCCGGTTCTTCATATACGGCTTGTGCCGCATCCTCAAGTCTTGTACGTCTCGGAATCGCATACTCTTTTTTGATCTCCTGAAGATCTTTAATGAGTACATCATCCATCGCTGTTTTTGACTTAAGTATCTCTTTGTATCTCTTAATATTCTTTTTGGTTTCTTTATTCTCGGCAATAAGTGCATCAACCTCGAGTCCGATGAGTTTATATAATCTCATCTCAAGAATAGCCTGCGTCTGACGCTCGGTAAATCCCAAATCGCCCATGATACGTTCCTTTGCCTGATCCCGTGTCTTCGATGTACGTATAATCTTTATGATCTCATCGATGACATCACAAGCTCTTATAAGACCTTCCTCAACCTCCTGCTTATCAAGTGCTTTTGCAAGAAGTACATTATACTTCTTGGTCTGATTCTCATATTGAAAATCAAGATAATTCGACAGGATGCCCTTAAGATCCAATGTTTCCGGTCTGCCATGAGCTATCGCCAGCATATTGACCCCGAAAGTATCCTCAAGCTTAGTCTTCTTATAAAGAACATTTGTTATTTTATTGATATCAGCATCTTTCTTGAGTTCAAGAACAATGCGCATACCGTCTTTATCAGACTGATTTGATATATCAACTATCTCGGGAAGAATTTTTTTCTCAACTAAATCCGCTACATCCTCAAGGAACTTTCCTATGCCTGAACCTATCATCGTATATGGAATCTCCGTGATGATAAGCTTATCTTTATCGGTTTTTCTGCGACCTAATTCAACTTCAATTTTACCGCGCAGTTTGAGTTTACCTACGCCTGTCATATATATAAGCTGCAGTTCCGACTTATTGGCTACGATACCTCCTGTCGGAAAATCGGGTCCCGGCATGATACGAAGCAGTTCCTGTATGGAAATATTACGATCCTTTATATACGCTATGCAGGCATCGCAAACTTCACCCAGATTATGAGGAGGTATACTGGTGCTCATACCGACTGCTATACCCTCTGCACCGTTTATGAGAAGATTCGGAACTCTGACAGGAAGAACCTCGGGTTCAACCGTATCTCCGTCATAATTCGGAACATACTCTACTGTTTTATCCAGATCCTTAAGGTATACTTCTTCGGTGAATTTCTGAAGTCTTGCCTCAGTATAACGCATCGCTGCCGCTCCGTCTCCTTCAATGGATCCGAAGTTACCGTGTCCGTCAACAAGTGGCATACCTTTTTTCCATGCCTGACTCATGACAACCAGTGTCTCATAAATAGACGAGTCACCGTGCGGATGATACTTACCCATAGCATCACCTACGATACGCGCCGACTTTTTATGAGGCTTATCGTGTGTGGTCCTGAGTTCACTCATATCATAGAGAACCCTTCTCTGAACCGGTTTAAGTCCGTCTCTTGCATCAGGAATTGCTCTCGATGTAATAACACTCATTGAATAGTCGAGATAGCTTTTCTGCATCTCCTCGCCATATTCGGTTTTAATGATTTTCTCCATTATGCCGTGATCTCCTATGCGTCAATTTCAGCTTCGTTTGCATGCTCGTAAATGAAATCTCTTCTAGGTCCGACATCGGTACCCATAAGCATCTGCGTGACTTCATTTGCAAGAAAAGCATCTTCTATCTCGACCTGCTTGAGTCTTCTGTTTTCCGGATCAAGCGTTGTCTCCCAAAGCTGATCCGCATCCATCTCGCCGAGTCCTTTGTACCTCTGTAGTTGGAAATTGCCCTTATGGGTTTCGCGATATTTTTCAAGAGCCTTGTCATCATAGAGATATTCACTCTCGCCCTTGGACGGTATAGCCTTATATAATGGCGGCTGAGCGATATAAACATGTCCCTCCGTGATGAGTTCCGGCATGAATCTGTATAGGAATGTCAGAAGTAATGTATCAATATGACTTCCGTCAACATCGGCATCTGTCATAAGGATGATTTTGTTGTAGCGAAGTTTTGATATATCGAAATCATTGCCGTATCCCTCAGAAAAACCGCATCCGAAAGTATTTATCATGGTCTTGATTTCGGCATTTCCGAGGACTTTATCCATGGATGCTTTCTCAACGTTCAGTATCTTTCCTCTTATCGGAAGGATAGCCTGGAAACGACGTTTTCTTGCCGTCTTTGCAGTACCACCCGCAGAGTCTCCCTCGACAATGAATATCTCACATTCTTCGGGATTTCTGGATTCACAATTGGCCAGCTTACCGTTGGAATCAAATGTAAACTTGCTCTTTGAGAGCATATTTGTTTTAGCCTTTTCTTCAGCTTTACGTATCTTGGCAGATTTCTCTGCGCAGCTGATGATGGCCTTTACGGTTTCAACGTTTCTGTCAAAATATCTTGTAAGTTCTTCGCCGACAACATTTGTTACGGCCTTTGTGGCATCGGCACTTGCAAGCTTAGTCTTGGTCTGTCCCTCAAAAATGGGATCCTTATGTTTGATGGCTACGATTGCCGTCATTCCGTTACGGGTATCCGGCCCGGTAAAAGGTACATCCTTTTCCTTGATGATTCCCAGATCTTTAGCATACGTATTAAGAATTTGAGTAAATCTGGTTTTGAAACCCGTAATATGAGTTCCGCCTTCCTGCGTAAAGATATTATTGCAGAAACCGAGAAGATTCTCTTCAAATGCATCTACGAACTGAAATGCTACCTCTACCTCAACATCATCCGTCACTCCCTTGAAATGAACAACCGGACTGACTGTGTTCTTGCCTGTGTTCAGTTCTCTGACATAAGCCACTATGCCTTCCGGCTCATGGAAATCGCACTTCTCCTCTTCTCCGTGACGCTTATTCTCATAATGGAGAGTAAGCTCAGGATTAAGATATGCTGTCTCATGCATACGTGATTTAAGCCAGTCTGCGCGGAATTTTGTCTTCTCAAATACCGTTTCATCCGGAATAAAATTAATGGTCGTCCCGGTCTGTCTTGAGGTACCTACTTCCGGAAGAAGTCCTTTTTCCAACTTTGTAGTCGGTTTACCTTTGGAATAAGTATCTCTGTATACTTTGCCGCCACGGGAGATTTCTATAGTAAATACATCCGAAAGTGCATTGACTACCGAAGAACCTACTCCATGCAGGCCACCGGATGTCTTATAAGCCTTATTATCGAACTTACCTCCGGCATGAAGAGTCGTCATAACGACACGTTCCGCGGATACACCCTTGGCATGCATTTCGACAGGAATACCTCGGCCGTTGTCTTTAACCGTACATGAACCATCGGCCTCCAGGGTTACCCAGACGTCGTTACAATGTCCTGCCAGATGCTCATCGACAGAATTGTCCATTATTTCATAAATCAGATGGTTGAGTCCCTTCTGACCTACCCCGCCGATATACATACCGGGTCTTTTACGTACAGCCTCAAGTCCCTCAAGGACAGTGATACTGGACGCATTATAAGTTTCTTTTGCCATTGTATACCTCCAACATATAGTGCACACAGAAACATTATACAACAACAAATAGGGTTTTTCCAGTAAAAATACCCTGAAGCATTTCTGCCTCAGGGTATCATCAACATAATAATTAATTATTTATTTGTATTTTACTGTTATTTTCTTCAGAACGATAAGTGTAAGAACCGTAATTACTGCTCCGATAATCAGACAGATTGCTGCATTCTGTACAAAACCTGCGATGATATACATCACAAACGAGATTATTGCAACCGTAATCGCATAAGGTAGCTGCGTCGCAACATGGGTAACATGTTCACACTGAGCACCCGCAGATGACATGATGGTCGTATCTGAAATAGGTGAGCAGTGATCGCCGCAAACAGCACCTGCAAGACATGCAGAGATACCGATTATAAGAAGCTGTGAATCAGCAGGGAACATAGCTGTTACAATCGGAATAAGTATACCGAATGTTCCCCATGAAGTTCCTGTTGCAAAAGCAAGGAAACAACCTACAAGGAAAATAACTGCCGGAAGGAAGCTGAACAGACTTGCTGCTGCTCCTGCCATAACTCCTCCGATAAACTCGCGGGCACCGAGAAGTGTAGTCATATTCTTAAGTGTAACCGCAAGCGTAAGAATCGTGATTGGTGGAACCATTGCGAAGAAACCGTTCTTAACACAATCCATTGCTTCAGCGAAACTTGCCGTCTTTCTGCAGATAACATATATAACTGTAAAAATCAAAGCAATGATGCCGCCCCAAGGAAGTGCAACAAATGCATCCGTGTCTCCGAATGAACCGATAAGGCTGTGGAAGTTACCTGACTCAGGATCGAAAAATCCTCCGACATGCATCATACCGATTGTACAGGTAATGATAAGAACCGCTACCGGAATGATAAGATCGATGAGCTTTCCTCTCTGGCTGATTTTTGTTTCTTCTGCATTCTTAAGTCCACCAAGATCACCTTTTTCTGCTGCTTCCTGATACTTTTTCATCGCACCGTAATCAAAGTTCAAGATACCGATCGTGATTATGAATACGAAAGTGAATAGTGAATAGAAGTTAAACGGTATTGCTCTTATGAATAACTGGATACCGCTAAGTCCGCAATCAAGATCTTCTGCTGTTGACGATACGGCTGCTGCCCATGATGAAATAGGTGCAATCATGCAAACAGGTGCTGCAGTAGCATCAATAAGATATGCAAGTTTCTGACGTGAGATCTTATGAGAATCTGTAACAGGTCTCATAACAGCACCAACTGTCAGACAGTTAAAATAGTCATCGATGAAAATCAGGATACCAAGTACAAATGTAGCAAGCATTGCTCCGACCTTTGTCTTGATATGGACTGCTGCCCATCTACCGAATGCTGCCGATCCACCTGAAAGATTAACAAGTGCAACGATGATACCAAGTATAACCAGGAAAATGAATATACCGGCATTGTCTGCAACTGCAGGAACAAGTCCGTCATTTACAAGAGTATCAAGTGCCACAACCGGCTGGAAGTTTGCTACAAAGAGCGCACCGATAACACCACCGATAAACAGTGCACTGTAAGCTTCCTTGATGATGAGCGCAAGACCGATTGCGATAATCGGTGGAACCAGCGCCCAAAATGAATTCATAAACATAACTTTACCCTCCTAAATCTGATAGCATATCGTTTTCGATATGCCCGCGCCGAGCGCGGTCGCTTCAGCGACAACTCCCCTTCGCGCAAGTGCGCATAAAAAAATTGTCATGATAGTCTATCATGACAACTCGTTTCTACGATATTCATCATGACAGCTCTCCGCCGTTAGCAGGCGACAGTCCGCAGAATCTTATCCTGCGTCCCAGGTAATAAATCTTCAGGATGATCTATCCCTTCGGCGACTTCCCCTTTTGCTTCACGGGTCCTGCCCCTGTGCTATGAAGCTACTTTTGTCAGTCGCAACCTCTATCAGTCAATCTAATTATACATCACATCTTTCAATAGTCAATAGTGAAGCGTTTTATCTGAGATAATCACATGCTGCAAGTGCAGCCATAGCGCCATCGGCACATGCCGTTGTAACCTGACGAACTTTCTTCGATCTGCAGTCACCTGCTACAAAGATGCCGGGAGTTTTGGTTTTACAATCCTCTCCGCTCTCAAAATATCCGTAACTGTTAAGATCTGCCAATTCTGCATACGGCTCATTCTGAGGTATGAGTCCTATTGCCACGAAAAGCCCGTCACAATATATAAGTCTTCTTTCCCCTGTTGTCTTCCGCTCGATTCTGACTGCTGCGAACGCTCCGTCTTCCTTTATAAGCTCCAGGATTTTTGTATTCGTATATGTTATGACATTATCATGTTTGAAGAGGTCATCCTGAAGTTTCTTATCTGCAGTAAAATCCGCAAGATCCTGAAGCATTATGACTTTTTCACATTTTTCCGCCAGCAGAATCGCCTCAACAAATGCCGAATTGCCTCCGCCTGCTACGCAAACGGTTTTTCCTTTATAGAAATCTCCGTCACATACGGCACAGAATGAAATGCCTTCGCCTACAAGTTCTTCTTCTCCCTCAAGCCCAAGCATACGATGCTTAACACCTGCTGCGATTATGACTGTGCGACCTTCGAACAAAGATCCCTCTTTAGTCTCTACTGTCTTTTTCTCTCCTTCATCCTTAATCGCATATACTTCTTCAAGCTCCACCTCGGCTCCCTGTGCAAGTATCTGCTCCAGAAACTTATCGGCAAACTCATTTCCGCTTATGACGGAATGACTCGGAATATTTTCAACTCTGGGTGAGTAAGTTATCTGTCCTCCGAATCCTGCTTTTTCAATTACAAGAACAGATTTTCCGTTTCTTAATCCGTACAGGGCCGCAGTCATTCCTGCCGGTCCTCCTCCTACTATGATAATGTCGTACATAATTATCTCCGCTTAATCATCATGCTTTTACAGCCGTAAGGTAACCTTTAATATCCGAAACACCGCGATATTTCTCAAATGATTCTCCGTTTGTCAGAACGAGTGTCGGTGCCTGCTTAACTCCGTACTTTTCGACAAGGTCCGGATGCTCCTCTGCAATCATCTTCACATAAGGAACTCCTGCCTTATCAAGGAGTGCCGCTGCCAGCTTACAGTTCGGACATGTTGGTGTTGCAAAAAGGATATTCGGTGCATCACCTGCGCTAACGATAGGCTCTCCTGCCGGAACATTCTTGTAAACATTTTCCTTAATAGCCTTAAGGCCGTCCATATTCGGACCTGAATGTGTAAGCTTTGATTTGCCGATATCATAAAGTGCACGGTCCTTGAACTCCTGTGCCTTACCGTCATTCCAGTTCTGTACCGGACGATAGTATCCCGTGATACGACTGTATACCTCTGCCGGCTTTCCGCAGATCGGACATGTGAACTGCTCACCTGAAAGATATCCGTGGTCCTTACATACGGAATATGTCGGGCTCATCGTATAATACGGAAGCTTATAGTTCTCTGCAATCTTCCTTACAAGATTAGCAGCTGACTTCCAATCAGGAAGCTTCTCACCGAGGAAAGCATGGAATACTGTTCCCGATGTATAAAGTGTCTGAAGCTCATCCTGGATGTCAAGTGCCGAGAAGATGTCTTCCGTATAACCTACAGGCAGGTGACTTGAGTTTGTATAGTAAGGTGTTCCGTTCTCATTCGCAGTAATGATATCCGGGAACTCTTCCTTATCATGTTTTGCAAATCTGTATGTTGTCGACTCAGCCGGTGTTGCCTCAAGGTTATAAAGATCACCGTACATTTCCTGATAATCAGAAAGCTTCTCGCGCATATGGTTGAGTACTTCGATTGCGAACTCCTGAACCGTCTCATCTGTAAGATCCTTCTTAAGCCAATTGGCATTAAGACCTGCCTCATTCATACCGATAATACCGATAGTTGAGAAATGGTTATCGAATGTTCCCAGATAACGCTTTGTATATGGATAAAGTCCTGCATCAAGGAGCTTTGTGATAACCGTACGCTTTGTCTTAAGTGATCTTGCCGAAAGATCCATGAGTTTGTCAAGGCGTGCATAGAAATCTGCCTTGTCTACCGACTGATATGCTATTCTCGGAAGGTTGATTGTAACAACACCTACGGAACCTGTTGATTCTCCGCTGCCGAAGAAACCGCCTGATTTCTTTCTGAGCTCTCTTAAGTCAAGACGAAGTCTGCAGCACATTGAACGAACATCACTCGGCTCCATATCAGAGTTGATGTAATTTGAGAAGTAAGGTGTTCCGTACTTGGCCGTCATTTCAAACAGAAGCTTGTTATTCTCAGACTCTTCCCAGTTGAAATTCTTTGTAATTGAATATGTCGGAATCGGATACTGGAAACCGCGTCCGTTGGCATCACCCTCAATCATAGTCTCGATAAATGCCTTATTTACCATATCCATTTCCTTCTGGCACTCACCGTATGTGAAATCAAGTTCCTTGCCACCAACAATAGCATTAAGATTCTTCATATCACCCGGAACAGTCCAGTCAAGCGTAATGTTGGTGAAAGGTGCCTGTGTACCCCATCTTGAAGGAGTATTGACACCATAGATGAATGACTGTACGCACTGTTTAACTTCTTTATATGAAAGGTTATCTACCTTTACAAACGGAGCAAGGTAAGTATCAAATGATGAGAATGCCTGAGCTCCGGCCCACTCATTCTGCATGATACCAAGGAAGTTGACCATCTGGTTGCAAAGTGTTGAAAGATGGTTTGCCGGACTCGATGTAATCTTTCCGGGGATGCCGCCGAGACCCTCCTGGATGAGCTGCTTAAGTGACCATCCTGCGCAGTAACCGGTAAGCATCGAAAGATCGTGGATATGAATCTCAGCCTTTCTGTGTGCATCTGCAATCTCGGGATCATATACCTCCGACAGCCAGTAGTTGGCTGTGATAGCACCTGAGTTTGAAAGGATAAGACCTCCTACGGAATATGTAACCGTAGAGTTTTCTTTAACTCTCCAGTCATTGATCTGAAGATAGTTATCTACAAGGTCCTTATAGTTAAGTGTAGCAGCCTTGACATTACGTACTTTCTCACGCTGTCTGCGGTAAAGTATATATGCCTTTGCAATATCCGAATATCCTGCTTCCGACAGAACTTTCTCGACGCTGTCCTGTATATCCTCGACTCCGATCAGTCCGTTTTTGATCTTCGGTTCAAAGTCTGCGCATGTTCTGAGCGCAAGCATATCCATTATACTTGGATGATACTCTCTTCCCTGAGCATCAAATGCTTTCTGGATGGCTGCACTGATTTTGGAAACGTTAAAATCAGCAATCTTTCCATCACGTTTAATAACCTGATACATAACACCCTCCGTTGTTCAAATTTTTATAAGTGTGGCTGAGGCATCCCATGCCGCAGTTTTACCAGAAAAAAATTCGGATACTTCCGCATCCGAATGTAATATATCATTATGGGTTTTTTTAGTCAATATATTGCGAGCATGTTTTTTAAAAACACAATATATAGTGTTTGCTGCTAAACTGCTTTAGTCAACGCCCCTGAGCGAAGCGGACTTTACGTAAGGCCTTATTATATCAAGGTATTTACGCATTTTGTCATCCGAAGGAGCACTCAGCCCGCCAAACGGAACCGAGTCTCTGTCAGTAAATTTCTGAAGAAAATACTTCCCGGCACCCTCTATAAGTTCTCCTATTCCCTTAAATGAGTCCTCATCATGGAGCTCATCTACGACTGTAGTCCTGAACTCATAGCCGACACCGCTGCCAATAATAAGATGTATACTTTTTTCGACATTAACTGTATCAAAAGCTTCAAAACCTATGGTCTGAGCGTATTTCTCCCGGGAATTCTTGATATCCATGGCTATATAATCAGCCAGACCCTCATCAAGCACTCTTTCCAGCATCTCGGGATGATTTCCGTTCGTATCGACCTTAGTCATATATCCCAGTTCTCTTATATCCCTTAAAAGCTGCGGAAGGTCTTTGTTAAGCATGGGCTCTCCGCCGGTTATCGCAACTCCCTCTAAAAGCCCGCGGCGTTTTTGAAGAAATGCCATAAGTTCCTTATCATCCAGTTGAGCCGGAGCAGATCCGTCTATAAGTTCCCAATTATGACAGAATGGACAACGGAAATCGCACCAGCCCAAAAATACGGTGCATGCAACTTTTCCCGGGAAGTCCAGGAGTGTCATTTTCTGAAGTCCATGAATAATCATTACGCTTTTTCCTCTGCAGCCTGAGGCTTTGCCTCGGCTTCCCTTATTTTGTCCAGTTCTTCCTCCTGAAGCACTCTGTATGCTACCTTGCCTACGAGTGTCTTTGGCATCTCATCCCTAAACTCTATATCATAAGGCATCGCATATTTAGCGATATTCTTGCGGCAATAATCCAGGATTTCCATCTTAAGCATATCGGTTTTCTCAACTCCCGGTTTGACTGTGACAAAAGCTTTTACCTTTTCCATCTTATAAGCATCCGGTACTCCGATAACGCAGCTCATCTGGATCTTATCATGTGCATCCAGTATATTTTCAATCTGAGCAGGATAAACATTGTATCCCGATGAGACTATCATCCTCTTTGCTCTTCCTTTAAAGTAAATGAAGCCCTCTTCGTCCATTAAACCAAGGTCGCCTGTATAAACCCAGGTAAGCCCGTCGGAGTGTTTGCGAAGTGTCTGTGCCGTCTCCTCCGGATGGTTCATATACTCCTGCATGACGGTAGGTCCTGCCAGAAGTATCTCTCCCTCTTCTCCGTAAGGAAGCTCTTTGTCCGTTCCCGGTTCAACGATCTTGATGAATATATCAGGTAAAGGAACACCTATGCTTCCCTCTTTGAACATATGAGGCGGTGTAAGGCAGCATGCTGTAACGGTTTCCGTTGTGCCGTATCCTTCACGTACCTGTATGGATGCATTGTGATCATATAAGAACTTGTCGAACTTCTTTTTAAGCTCGATTGAAAGTGAATCACCGCCGGAGAAAACACCCTTAAGCGAACTTAAATCTGCTTTTTCCATTGACGGAAGTCTCAAAAGTGCTTCATAAAGCGTAGGAACACCCGCAATGAAATTACACCTGTACTTAACTATCTGCTTCGCATATGTCTTTGCCGTGAATCTCGGAATCAGTATGCATCTTCCGCCCTGGCTCAGCATGGTATGAACGCATACACCCAGTCCGAATCCGTGGAACAGCGGCATGGCAGCCAGCATTCTGTCACCTACTCTGAACATAGGATTTGCGGCAAGAACCTGAACACCCAACGCATTGAAGTTTCCGTTTGAAAGAACTATGCCCTTGGTTGTTCCTGTTGTACCACCTGAATAAAGTATTACTGCCGGATCATCAGCTTTGCGGCTTACACGATAATTATAGAAACATGCATTGCTGAGTCTCATGAACTCATTCCATCTGATGACCGGTGCATCCTTCGGGATCTTCTTAATCTTTCTTCCTTCCGTAAGCATATAACCGGCACGTATAGGCTTTGAAAGTTCATCTTTTACACTCGCGATGATGATATTTACAACGTTTGTGTTATTACGTATGCTCTCGAACTTGTTGTAAAACTGATCAAGAGTGATGGCCGTAACTGAATTTGATTCATTGAGATAGAACTCTATTTCCTTCTCGGCGGAAAGAGGATGAATCATGTTGCAGATACCGCCCACGAGGTTGACTGCATAGAACATGTATATGGCCTGTGGACAGTTCGGAAGTGCAATCGTGACTTTATCACCCTCACGTATTCCGATAGTCTTAAGTGCTTTTGCACAGGTATGTATCTCTTGAACCAGCTGTGCATAAGTCGTCGAACTGCCCATGAAGTCAAATGCAACATTATTCGGATATTTGGCAGCTATAAGTTCAACTGCTTCGACCATTGAACCGTCAAAATACTCAAGCTCAAGCGGGATACCCTCTGTATGCCCTTCCCATGGTCTTTTTGCTGTAATTTCTTCAGTCATAAATTTCATATTATATCTCCACATTCTCGCCAAAAGGCTTTTCTAAAAGCTCAGGATGTTCTATGAGCTTTTTAATAATACGAATAGATTTCGCATAATAATAACCGTCTGCGATTCTTTCATCAACCGTGACTCCGACCTCGACACTGTCCTTCATAGTCACATTACCCATATCGTCATAATAAGGTCTAAGCTTTCTTTCACCGATGACTACGAACAAAGATGTCGTTCCCCAGTTTGAAAGGTGATGATAACCTGCTTTCAATTTTATTGATCCGAGATTTGAGAAAAATACGGAAGCATAGTCGGGATCGCTCGCTATAAGCGAAGCAGGTATCCATCCGTGCTTGTCAAGAAATCTGATTATGACAAACAGAAACTTTGTAAAGAATCTCGGGAACTTTTTGAATACTTCCATGAAATCATCCGTAGACTTCTGTTTCTCTTTCCCGTTATTCGCATCGCTCTCTTCCACTCTGACACGATGTATCTCATTGTATATATCCCTGCGGATTGACTCCAGTGTAGTCTGTTCATCTGCTTTGATAAAAGTAAGACCCTCTTGACCGCCATCGCTAAACTCTCTTTTAACTACAAACCCGCAGCTTATCTCATCTCTCTGATAATAGTTCTTATTGACATAGAAACGGTTAAGCTTAGGCCTTAAGACTATCATTTTCATTACCGAGGCTACTATCATCTGAAAAAGCTTATATTCAAACTCGGGTTCTTCGGCATTCTTTTTTGCCATATATGCATCCAGGTTTGTTAAATCAAGCTGTTCCGAAATAAAAGCCTCATTATCTGCCCTGTTCGGGTAGATCATAGGCATAATAAGATGCATGGCATCACAGTTTCTGATCAAAGTGGCATCGGGTCTGTCTCCCCATCTCTTCTTTTTTTTCATTCAGCACACTTTCTTCCCGGACACAACTGCCGTTAGATTTGCCATTACAATATTTTTGAAAACAAAAATGCGGGTGACAGGACTTGAACCTGCACGATCGCTCACAAGAACCTAAATCTTGCGTGTCTGCCAATTCCACCACACCCGCGTTGTAATATTATGCCCTGAGAATAATCCCAAGGCATACACATGCCGGTGGCGGGACTCGGACCCGCACGCCATCGCTGACAACAGATTTTGAGTCTGTCTCGTCTGCCAATTCCGACACACCGGCGAATTTTAGAACACGTATATTTTACAATATATGCTGACAATATGCAACTTTTATAACAATATATGGTGGAATAAATATGGAAATCTCTCTCAAAAATAACAAATTACTATTGAAGTGGCCTATACTGTCTGTTACAATATCGTGTAGATAATAAGAAATGATTACTGGAGGCAAATAATGGGTCAGGTATTTATTAATTCACATCCGCTGGTACAGCATAAAATCACTCTTTTGAGGAACAAGGAAACAGGTACCAATGAATTCCGTAAGCTGGTCGGAGAAATCGGCATGCTTATGGCTTATGAAGCTCTCTCGGATCTTCCTACCGAGGAAATCGAGGTTGAAACTCCTATTGAGAAATGTTCTTCACCTGTAATCGCAGGAAGAAAACTTGCTATCGTACCTATCTTAAGAGCAGGACTCGGAATGGTTGACGGTATACTGTCACTCGTTCCTACCGCAAAAGTCGGTCATATCGGTATGTACCGTGATCCGAAGACACATCTCCCGGTAGAATACTATTGCAAACTTCCAAACCCTATCGAAGAGCGTACTATTGTAGTTACTGACCCAATGCTCGCAACAGGCGGATCTGCTGCAGATGCTATCGACCAGATAAAGAAAAAAGGCGGCAGAAAGATCAAATTCATGTGCATCATCGCTGCACCCGAAGGTCTTCAATTCCTTCAGGAAAGACATCCCGATGTTCAGATATATGTAGGCCATCTCGATCGTCAGCTCAATGAGAATGCATACATTATGCCGGGTCTCGGAGATGCGGGTGACAGAATCTTCGGTACTAAATAATAACTAATCCGGAGCGATTGCTCCGGATTTTTTTATACGCATCTGCGCTAACAGAATTTGCATTTTCTATTATTATTCCACCATATGCACGTTAACATGATTATAAGTCATCTCAACTCCGTATTTAGCAAACTTTTCTATTATCCTCGTGTTTACACGCATCTTCGGTGTCCACCAGTCATTACTCGGTGTCCAGAAATAAAGTGTATATTCTATAGCACTTTCCTTATAATCTGTTATATAAACAAACGGTGCCGGATCTTTAAGAACTGCAGGCTCATCAGCTGTCGCCTCAATCAGTGCCTTAATAACCAGTTCAGTAGGTGAATCATATGATGCCGTTACCACTATCGGATTTCTTCTCGTTGGATTGGTATTATAGTTAATAACGGTCTTGGAACTGACTTCCTTATTCGGAACCGAAATAATCTGATTATCAGGTGTCTTTATCCTGGTATGAGTAAGATTCATACCGATTACAGATCCTGATACTCCTCCTACTTCGATAAAATCATCCACGCGAAATATTTTAGAAGCTATGATTTCTATTCCGCCTGCAAGATTTGACAGTATATCATTAAGTGCAAGAACAATACCCAATGAAAATACTGCGGCCAGAGCAATGATAGAACCGGTATTTATACCCAGCGTAGATGCCGTAATCATGATGATGATGAAAACAATCAAAATATCTGCAATTTTCTGAATGAGTTTTGAAACCTTCTCATTTGTTCCTGCCTTATTCAGAATCTTTTCAATCATTTTATCCAGTATTTTCTTGATAATAAGTCCTATGACAAGGACAACCAGTGCTGCCAGGATATTCCCGATTGTAAATCCTCCGATTTCATACGCCAGAAAGACCTTCATATCAAAACTCTTCTGTAATTTCGGGTCTGTTGCAACCTCCGTAATAGCTTCGGTAACTTGGCTTTCCATACATTAATCCTCCTTGATGCCTATTGTTTTAAACTTTCATAATCAAACCTCAACTCTGTCCAATATCTTTTTCATATTATTTCCGAGTATCTCTATGAGCCACTCATCCGGAATATCCATTGATAAGAGTCTTCCGAGTTCCCATGCAACATCATGTACTACGGTATCTGTTCCGAATACCAGCCTGTGATAGTCAATGAACTTTAATGATTCTTCAACCGGAACCTCGGTTGTGAAACTTCCGCAGAACTCAAATATGACATTCTTGTATTTCGTATCCTGTGCGATTCTCTCGCACTGGTGTCTTCCTTCCGTGGGTCCGCCCATATGTCCGATGATCCATGTTGTATCCGGATACTTGAGTGCAACTTCCGCAATATTGTCGGCCGAACCGAAAGGATCTGCCCACGAATGAATCAATACATAAAGCTTATGTCTGTCGGCATATTCAAAAATTGAGTTCAATCTTTGATCACGAATATCTACCCCGATATATCCCGGGATAAGCTTCATTCCCTTATAGTATCCTCCGGCAAAAAACTCATCAAGTATCTCATCGGTATATATCTCGGCATAGATCGGATTGATAACAAGATTCCCATGGAAGCGATCTTTGCGATCTCCAATTGCTGTTTCCAGTTCTTTATTACCTTTTATAGGTGAACCGAAAAGTTCCGACTCCGACTGCGAGCACACCTCGTCGATTCCGAATCTTTCCATGTCCTCTTCAAACTCTTTGATTTGACCATCAAACTCATTGCAGGGAATGACCCAGCTTCTTGCGAATGGCCCGATGTGGGTATGTGCATCAATGACAAGTGCATCCTTAACACCCTCGCCTGCAATGAACTTATTCCAGAAACCATTCTTAACTGTATTATCAATGCCGCGTTTATTGGCTGTTACAAACTTTTCCCCCGCATCATTAAGCAATCCCGCAAATGTATCCCATGCAATCGCATCCTTCTCTTCCTGAGTAATATGTGCATAAGCAAGTCCCGCTATAGCCGCTCCGTTGTGACATTTCGCACCGAGTCCGAATACCATGCGTCCGCGTCCCGCCTGCTCCTGAGTGATTTTTATGGCATCTCTCGTATGAAGCCATGAAGTATCCATGTAAACATTATCAGTACGGGCAAGCACGCTGAGCATATGCGAGAACTGCCACCACATGACTTTACGTATAACAAAATTTATTTCGGGGAAATGCCGGGCTGCGTCCACGATTGCTTCAAGATCCATTGAAGGAGCTCTGTCCGCCGCGTTGATGACAGGATTAAGCTCTGTAACATCAACAAGAACAACCGGTTTATATTTTCTGAATCTTTCAAGTACTCTTTCGATTTCCGCAAAACAGTATCTGTTTGTCTTCGGAAAAAGCACGAGACAGCTGACCTCACCCGATGCAAGATACTTCTCAACCGATTCAATCTCTCCCTCTGCACAAAGCATGCTCGGATTAACTGCAAAAGCCGGTAATACTCTTTCCTTTGCTCCGGGTGTATTTGCAATATCCTCTATAAGATATCTGTTGCCGTGAACCGGATGCAGATCTCTTGCAAGATTGTGGTAGGTTAGCACCTGTCCGATGCCCAGTCTGTCCATGTCTTTAATCAGTTCCTCAAGACTGCAATAATCGGGTTTTTCATAAGCACCTAAACCATATGCACCGTTTACATTAATATAAAAAGGACTTTTCACAATCAGCCTCCCAAAAGTATTTAAGAATTGAACGGATCAATCCAAACTTTCCTGCCTGTATATTCATGTGACTCTTTCTCACCTGACAGCACTCTGTAAACTGCATGAGCCAGAGCCTTCTGCTCCACTTCACCGGGAAAAACGGATACACCTGCTATCCATCCGCATTTTTTCTTTATCATATATACTATATCATCAAACCTGACGAGTCCTCCGGTGAGTATTATCTGATCAACTTTACCGTCCATTACGACAGCCATCTCTCCGATGTATTTACAAATCTGATAAACCATCGTATTCCATATGACTTTTGCGTACTCATCACCTGCTTCTATACGCTCATGTATCCTGTCTGCGTCCGATGTTCCGAAATGATTTACAAATCCTCCTGCACGCGAACACATGGTTCTCATCTCTTCAACGGTATGTCCCTTATCAAGATATTCAAGAACGCCCAGAACAGGAATGCTTCCGAGTCTTGTCGGCGTGAATGGTCCGTCACCGCCCGAGCCTTCATTTGAATCAACCATTTTCCCGTGCTGATGCGCCGTGACGGTTATGCCTCCGTCGATATGACAGATGATGAAGTTGCAGTCCTCATATTTTTTACCCAGGTTCCCGGCATATTCCATACCTATACCTTTTTGGTTCAGTACATGTGTCTGAGCTTTTCTGTATATACCCTTGATTCCCGTGTACCTCGCATAGTCACACAGTTCATCGACATTTGTCGGATCAAGCGTAAACATCTGCCCGCCATATTCGCGACACAACTCATATGCAAGCATCACTCCAAGCTTCGCCGGATGATCACTTCCTCCGACTGCATCTGCAGTATCCTTGTAAAGTCTGTCATCGATAGGCATGACACCGGCCCTCTGAGTATATGCGCTTCCTCCGCGTCCGACGAAAACATCTATCGAATGAATATCTATATCATGCTTCTTCAGAAGTTCAAGTATCACTTTTTTTCTGAAAGGCACCTGATCATTTACCGTCGGAAATGCCAGCAAAACCGGAGCATCATGGAAGATGCTTTCGGTGAAAACGCACGTTTTATCATCAAAGACACTTATCTTTGTCGATGTCGATCCTGGATTGATAATCAGTAATCTGTGTTCTGCCATCTATGCTCCTTTGCCTATAAGAATATATTCTAAAACATTCCCAGAGATTTCATTATGAAAATACCTATTGTCATTGTTACCATTGAAAATACTGTCTGGGTAACTACTATCTCCGAAGCAAGTTCAGAGTCACCTCCGTAAGCCTGAGCCAAGGTGAAAACAACAGTAGCTGTCGGACATATCAGATAGACAAAAAGTGCTGCAAAGGCTTCACCCCTGAATCCGAGTGCAATCAATACTATGCTGCCTATAAAAGGGAATATTACAAGTTTAATTATGTTTGTCCATAGAAGAATTCCCTTGTTGATTCCAATCTTTTTAAAATCAAATGAAGCACCAAGCGTCACCAGAGCCAGTGGAGTACAGACATTGCCAAGAGTTGATATGCTCTTATGAATCGGTTCGGGGAATTGCTGGCAATGATTTATCATAAGTATCACAGCCAAAATAGAAGCAATGATATATGAATTGGCAAAGACATTTTTAAGCATTTTTTTTAAAGATAACTGAGTTCCGCTGTTTGACGCAAAACAAAACGGAGAAATTATATTGCATACCACTGCCAGCACTGCAACGACCAACGATGCATATACACTGCTTGAAACTCCGAAAACAGCACATACTATCGGAGTTCCGATATATACATAATTAGATCTGCAGAGGCTAACCATTATGCTTCCACGTTTGCTCCCGTCTTTTGAAAGTACACGGGATATGATTAAACCGGCTGCAAATGTTGTCAGTATAATAACTATTTCCGCAATAACAACACCGATACCTTCATTAAAGTTAACTTCTTTGCAGTATGTTCCTGCAAAAACAGAACAGGGCAGAAAAAGCCAGTAATTAAGCTTATTTGCCTGTTTGATAAAATCAGGACTGATCATATGGATCTGTCCGAGAAAATATCCTATTGCTAACATAATAACCAGCGGTAATGTGATATTAACCGATGTGATAAAGTTTTGCATGATATTACTCCTTCGCCATCAACCTGTTAGCACCTTGAAATCAGCAGTGATACGGCCGATATATTATATAGTAACCTGTATCGCACCGAATGATATTCCGTCACTTAATATGTTGCAGTCCGTTACGAATTCAATCGGTTCACAATCAAGCCTTATTCCCTGCCTGTCGCATTTGTCCGTAACAACTGCCGAATAATTCAGAAGCTCCCTGAAATCCGAATATCATCTATTCGTCTGCTGAATATCATCAGCATCAGTATCAAAGCAATGACCTGAACAATTCCGTATATGATAAAAACTCTTACATAGTTTCCGGTAATATCATGAAGCCAGCTTATCAGAAAAGTACCTATTGCTGTCGCCAACATGGTTCCCATCGATACCCTGGACATATAATGTGCATATTCTGAACCGTCCGAAAATGTTCTGACAGCCATAGGCGGAAGCATAACATTATTTGCTGCCGTAAGTCCCAGCAATGCTGCCGCGATATACAGCAAAACAAGATTCTGACCTCCCAGAATCGCAAATGAGAGTCCCGCAAGTATAATCAACATATCTATTATATATACTTTTCTCTCACCGAATTTATCTATGCACACACCCATAACAGCCTTCACTGTCGTATTACCTATCATGTTTACCGAAACCAGTGTGGCACCTATCATTGACGCAAAGCCGCAGCTCGTTGCATAACTTGGAAGCTGCTGAGGTATTGCTGACATAAGATTTGCAAATATTGCAAGAAAGAAACAAAGAATAAACCTTATTGATTTTTCTTTTTTTGAAATCTTATGTCTGTCAAATGATACGGACTCCGGTACTTTTCCTGCCATCGCATCTTCAATGGCTTTCCTTCTCTCCGCTTCAAGTTCCTCTGCACCGTACGGTCTAAGTCCCATCTCCTCAGGTGTCTTTTTGGCAATAAGCAAGATACACGGAACCGCGATCAGAATAGCCATAGCGCCCTGAACAAATGTTGCAGTTCTCCATCCCGCTCTTTCGATGATTGCACCAAGTATCGGATTCATAATCGCTCCTCCGATTCCCATTGACATCATTGATATACCGAGAGCTGTACCTTTCTTCTTTGCAAACCATGCATTAATAAGCATGGGACCAGGAACATAGAGAAGGAATGCTGAAAAGATTCCTGTGATCACAAACAATATTCCGAAACCGACAAGTGAATGCATTGCTCCTTTAAGTGCAAAACACACGGCATAACCTGTCAGTGTAACGGAAAGCACTAGTTTGACCGGATATTTTGCAAATATCTTATCGACTACCGGCAATGTGAAAAATGCCGCCAGTCCTATAAATATCATAGTAAAAGTAAACTGTGACAGTTCCCATCCCATCTCCTTTATGATGGGCTGGTAATATACTCCGTTACAATTGACCATAAATCCCATGGTAGTTGCATTCAGTACACATACCAATATCAGAATGAACCATGCGTAATGAATCCTGTTTTTTCTGTCCTTCACTTCAGTCATTTCCTAATATCCTTATCTTTGAGTGAATACCTTGATTTGTATCATCTATATTTCATCGCTTTCCGTATAGTCATCCTCATTATACCACTATATTATACTTATATCGCTATACAGTTACGGCTCACAGGTATTCTCGTTTCCGTAAAGTCTCGTATACTTAAAGTCCTTTGGTATACCAAGTTCATCATAAACATTTTTCTTGTTCTTACGAACCTGGTCATCTATCTCATCAAACAGATTATTACCATAACAATCCATATCAACGACAAAAGGTCCGAGTTCATTAAGTTCAAAATGCCAGGGAGCCTCTATAGATCCCATTTCGTCAAACAGATCTACTCCCTTAACCTTTATGGACTTGATCCAGAGGAGCGGACTTACGCTTCTGGGTGATACGTGAACGCAGTGATATTCCTTCATGGCCTTTTGTGTTTCTGCACCCATTGTGGTCTTTCCGCATATCAGTTTCAGATTCCATGATTTTATGGACGCTGCTCCCCATTTTTCAAAACGTATACTGGACGTAGGCATAAAACTCATCAGTTCCCAGCCGTCTTCTTTTTTTACTACTATCGGTCCGTTATGTATCAGCATGCTTCCCTGTTCGGGCTTAAAAGGAAGTTCATGTTTTTCATCAAATATATATCTTTGCAGCTTGGATCTGCAGGTAAAACACGGTCCTGACAAATAAACCATATCCCCTATATGAAGCTGCATTACATCTTCATCGTTTAGCGGAGCTCTGAGATGATATTCTGCCATAATTTCTCCTCCTTAAAATACTGCCGTAATCCCGTCCTCTTTCATAGAAAAACTTTTTATACTATGCAAGACAATGTCTCTTGAAATATTGTCCATTTTGTCCATGATATCTTTCGTAAATACCCCGGCTCCATTATCTGTTACGGTGATGTTGGCATTTTCTCCTGTTTTCGCACTTTCCAGTCCTATACTGAGCATTTCTCCTGGCTTCATTTCCTGAAGAACAATATTATACAAAAACTCCTCCAGAAACAGACTGATACGATTGGCCATACGACGCGATATCAGATTTTTCTCACAAAAGCGCTGCACATCAGATACTATACTCACAAAATCTGTGTTTCCTGTCTCCATCGTCAACTGCAGAGATCTTATCCGCCTTATGAAACGGCGCGTACGTCCTTTTTTCGGATGCTCAAAGATATCCTCTACATTACCTTCCTCATAGATTCCTCCCTGATCCATATAAAATACCCTGTTTGCTACATTTTTTGCAAACTCCATTTCATGAGTAACTATCATCATCGTACGGCCCTCTTCTGCCAACTGTCTGATGATATACTCAACTTCTCCGACCATAGTAGGATCAAGTGCCGATGTCGGCTCATCAAAGAGGATGATTCTCGGATCGCATGCCAGCGTACGTGCAATTGCCACACGCTGCATCTGACCTCCGGAAAGTGCATCGGGATAATTATATATCTGTTTTACCATACCCACCTTGCGGAGATACTTCATGGCGATATCACAAGCCTCCTGCGGGGTACGTTTTAATATATGAATCTGCGGCTCGCAAACATTTTCAAGTACAGTAAGATGCCCGAACAGATTAAACTGCTGAAATACCATTCCGCACTTACGGCGCAGTCTTTCTACATCTGCTCCCTTCGCCGTGATTTCTTCACCGTCTATAAAAATCTGTCCTGAAGTAGGCGGGGTCAGCATGTTGATACTTCGAAGCAGTGTTGACTTACCGGTACCTGACGGTCCGATAACGGCAATTATATCGCCCTCTTTTACAGTCACACTCACATCTTTTAAGGGCGTTGAATTATCATATTTCTTTGTCACATTTCGGAGTTCTATCATCTGACCTGCACTCCTTTCATGATTTCTGAACGCGCACGTTTCCTTGTATCAACCTTATTCATTAAGAATCCTACGGCAGCTTTGAAAACTGCGCAGAGCAGGAAATACGACAGTACTACAGCAAACAATGGGAAAAACGCATCGTATGTACGCCCACGCACGACATCCCCAATCTTTGTAATATCCATAACTGTGATGTAGCCGACAATAGCTGTGGCCTTCACCAAAGAAATCACCTCTATCTGATAAGAGGGGAGAAAATGCATGGCAGCCTGCGGCAATATAATACGTATAAATGTATCTGTTTTGCCATATCCCAAAGCATAGGCCGCCTCCTTCTGCCCTATAGGAACCGCTCTCTCCCCTGATTCAATCAAGTGGAACATGGTCAGTGCAAAAACTATCGTAAAGCCTATCACCGCTACTGCCATACCACTCAGTTCAGACTTTGCAAATATTATGTAAAACAGAACCATCAGAAATACCACAAGCGGCATTCCCGTAACCAGCCAGTTAACTGCATTTACCAGTGTATTTGCCGCTTTGTTTCCGTTTCTGCACAGAAGATAGAGTCCGAAACCCACTGCTGTACCAAACAATACGGAAAGCACTGTGATAAGGAATGTGACTCCGATACCTGAGGCAAATAGCTTCCATCGGTCCTCCTCAATAAATGTGCGTTTAAAACCTTCTGTTACAGTGGTTAACAGATTTTGTTTTTCATCTGTGTTTACGATTCCTGTTCCTGCCAGATCACTTTTTCTTACTAACAATGCGCCGTTACAGATGCACAGCGTATCAGAAAAATTAACAGACTTTGCACGCTCCTCGGTAATCATAAGAGCAGCAACACCCATATCATATTTTCCGCCATTTACTGCAATGATTGCCGAGTCATAACCGCCACTGTGAAAAACCGGTTGATAACCTAACATACGGCAGAATTCACGAGCGATTTCTACTTCGAAACCACATGCTTCACCGTTCTTCACATAGTCAAAAGGAGGTGCTCCGGACTGAGTTATGATGTCAATCTTACCGTTGATATTCGGCGGTTGTGACGGATCATCAAATCTGCGTGTATCTTCTGTACCGTCCATCCACTTTTCTTCAAGTCTTTTAAGCGTTCCGTCTTCCTTAATCCCGGCAACATACTTGTTAAACTCCATCCGCAGAACATCTCCGCTTTCGCTTTTTGGAAAGATTGCTGCAACCGGTATCTCTTCGGTTTTCATCATCAGCATAGTCAGGTCCGGTTTTTCTCCGACGGCATATCTAAGCGGCATATCCGAACCATAAAATGCATCAATTACACCTGTTTCCAGTGCGAATGCTCCATCCGAAAAACTGCTGCACTGAACAATCGTGGAATCTTTAAAATCCTTAACTGCCCATTGTTCCTGCATTGAACCTGTTACTACACCAATCTTTTTTCCAGCAAAATCAGTCGGATCCGCATACGGAAAATCAGCGGCATACGCAGTGCCGGCAAAAACCAGTGTTAATATTAAAGATACTATAAAATGTTTCATTATTAATCCTATCTGTCACCGAACCAGTACGCACCGTCTGTCCTTTCAAAACTGTTATCCGCACTGACTCTGAATGTCGATCTTCTTGCCACCATACAATTGCAGCTGATTGCAACTACTATTCCGGCGATATGCGTATAAGCATATTCAACATTTACTGCCAGTGCGCTTGTATTTCCTCCGGCTCCGAGGATACCGAATCCAAGTCCGTTGATTCCTTTATACAAACGCTCTTCAATGTTTCTGATTTTTTCTTCCGGATGATGCGACCCTACCTGACGGAGACATGCCGCTTCTTTTGCAAGATTTGCGGCAACATTCGCAGTTCCTCCTATACCTACACCGATTACAGACGGCGGACATATTGCTCCTGCTCTTGCAGCATCGGCAAATGCATCTATAACGAACTTTTCTATACCTTTTGTTCCGTCAGCAAATGCTACCACCTTCTGCCGGGTTCCTCCGAAACATTCAGAACCGCCGCCCTTGGCGCAATATGTTATCTCAAGACAATCACCCGGAACAAACTTATATGTAAAATCGGGAATATTCGGACCGATGTTATCTCCGGGATCATATCCTGTGAGAGGGTCCTTCATAGTTGCTCTGATATAACCTTCCTTTGTGGCGCGCCTTACAGCATTTCTTATCGCGTCCTCAAGCATCATAAATCCGCCTTCTATATCAGCCTTATTTCCCGCTTTGATATAGAAGATAGGCCATCCTGTATCCGCACAGGACGGTCTGTCGTAGATTTCAGCCAGCCTGATTGATTCAAGCGTTTTCTCAAGGCCGTCCTTAGCACCGTCATTTGATTCGTTAAGTATAGCTTTTTCAAATGCTGCCCTCACGTCCGGTGATATATTTGTCGAACCGTTTCTGATTGCCTGAAAAGCTGCTTCTTCTATTGTCTTTGCGGTAATCATAGATCAACCTCCATTTCCATAAGCGGAGCATGCTGCTGGGCACCGTAAACGTCTCTTTCCCCGAGATTGCCTGACGGCAAAGGGCGAACTATCGTTGCTTTTATAGCTCTTGCTACCGGATACTCGATAATATCCAGAACAGTATCAGCATCTATTCCATAAACTGATGCTATCTTCTCTTTCGTGATGATTCCGGCTTTACATGCTTTTTCAAACATTTCATCATCTGCAAATATAACATCCAGAGTAAGTTCAAAAGGGCCTGAATTCTTGGAACGGATTATCTTTGCCACATCTTTCAGCTTTCTCATTACTTCTCCTCTCCGTTTATAAACTCATAATATGTTCTCGGAAACAGCTCTGCAGGATCATCATTTTCAAGCAGACTGTATGCGGAGAAATTGAAAACCTCTCCTACCGGGATGTCTGAAGGTGAGAAAGGAAATGCCAGATTTCCCGCCGTTGCGATTCTGCCCTCGTAGCCGTAATGAAGCATCGTCGATCTTGCAACAGAGCAGACCGTGTTGGCATTTTCCTGAGTATCAGCTACTGCATCAATCACTATACCCACCTCATGTGATGTGATTTCTTTAAGCGGCTCAAGTGCTCCCATGACACCGTTCTTTCCATATACGATAAAATCGAGTTTATAGTCGATATTCGTTCCCGTGATATTTTCCGCAGTACGTTTCTTTACGCCCTCAAGAACCTCATCCAGGTGACTGATAAATACGGAATCTCTGTTGCCGCATATGGATATCGTTCTGTATCCTGCCGACCTTACACCTTCAAGCTTTACATTCTTTCTTTCCTGAGGAATAAACTGTGAACCATAAACGCGGACTCTTCTTTCAGTTTCCTGAACAAATCTGCAGTCATGAAGGTTCAGTGTACCGCCCGGTCCCGGAAGCATATACGGGTTGGATTTTTCATACAGTGTATGAGCTGCTACTGAAGTCGTAGTACAGACTCTGTTCGGTGAACACGGCTCTACGGCAAAACTGTCTTCATACAGATAACCCATCATACAATCTGATGCGCTTCCCGGCGTGGCTGCGATGCAGGCACATTCGAGTATCTTTCCGAGATGAGTTGCAAGAGCCTCTGAGTAACCGAGTCTTACCGGATCTGCAGCAAAAGCTGACGGATCATATGCTCTTCCGCACAGCACTATCTGCGCACCTTCATTGAGTGCTTTGATTATTGATTCTATTCCCATCTGGGCAACGATTCGTCTGCAGCCACGGATATCATCAGGAGTGACTTCCGGTGCAGCTCCCAGTCGTACTATGTTTCCCTTCTCACATTCCTGAATCAAAAACGCTTTATCAAACTCAGAAGAGATTGTCGCCATCTTAAATGAAAATCCCTTCTCCTTTGCAATTTCCTTTATTATTCCTATCTCTCTTTCAAGATGCGGTGTACCGCCGGACCCGCCTGCCGATCCGATGATCATAGGTATGCCTAGTTTTATCGCATCTGAAAGCATAATTGTCAGATCTCTCTTTACCGCACTTCTTGTCGTGAATGGTTTGCCCGAGCCAAGATAATATGGTCCCGGGTCTGTTGAGCCCGCATCACAGGCAATAAGATTCGGCTTCTGTGCTATTCCGCGATTCCAACTCTCCTCGGGAAAACCATAACCCACGATTCCGGTCGGTGCAAGTATTCTGTATTCCTTTAACATAACAGCATCTCCTAATTTATCTATTACTATAATAATCCTTTCCGGCTTCAAAAAAAACTTCAAATTTATATATCACAAGTATATACTGTAATATATACTTATTTCCTTTTTCGTCGTTTGGAGGTATTCTATGGAACTTCTTCAACTCAGATATTTCTGTACTGTAGCACGCATGCTGAACATTTCTCATGCAGCTTTATATCATTCGATTCCTCAGCCCGCCATGAGCAAAACCATCTCCAAGCTTGAGGATGAGCTGGGCGTCAAACTGTTTACACGACAAAGGAATCATATTTATCTCACCTCCGACGGAAATGAATTCTACAAGAAGATATCTGCAGCCTTGTCTCAGATAGACGAGGCTACTTTCTCCATCCATCCAGGCATTGACAAAAATATACATAGCCAAATAAAACTCAATCTTATGGTTTCAGCCCTGCAGGCACCGATGTCGGATTTTCTTGCAGGATTTCATAACAATCACCCGGAGGTAGCATTTGACATTTCAAAATATCCTCTGCACAATGAATCTGATGCATATTATGATCTCTGCATTTGTGTTGACAGACCATCTGCGGAGTATGATATGTCGATACCACTTGTAACAAGAAGCGAGGATTTATATCTGGCAGTTCCTCAGGACAATCCATTTTCAGCTCTTTCCATTATCAGAGTAAAAGATGTCAAAGATCTTCCGTTCGTGGCGCTGGTCCCAAGTTCTATTCTTGATTCTTTTGAATCCATTTGCAGAAAGAACGGTTTTGATCCTAATATAGTCATAACCTGTGATGACTTTCAATCACTTCAGCGATACATCCTGTCCGGAGCAGGCTTTGCTGTTACTACTGCATATTCCTGGAAAAGCATGGCTGATAAACGTCTCAGTTTCATTAAAATGGATGCTAAAATCAATCAGACTATATATGCCTACTGGTCAAATAAAAAGAATGTTCCACCGGAATGGAGCACTCTTTTTGAAAAACTTCTTGAATTTTGTAAAATAACATTTTAAGAATCAGCTTCATATACTGTTGAGTATCAATTTTGTTTCAGAAATTGCACCGGTGTCATGGCGGATATTTTTGATAATGTGAAATCTGAAACATTTCTGGTTAATATGATATCACACCCTTCTCTGTATGCGATTTCATCGACCAGTGCATCTTCAAAATCAGATATATCCGATTCCAGTGCATTTTCAATATCCTTAGTATATACACTTGTAAAATGAGCAAATGTGGAAACCCGTTTCAGCAAGCTGTGAGCTCTCTCTTCAGAATGTACTGCCTTTCTCAGACAGTAGTACACATCCGTTGCTGCTGATACTGACATCAGACATTTGTCACCCCTGGTTATTGCTATGTCCAGCGCCTGAAGAGATTCTTTAACAAAACCCTCTCGCTGAAGCAATATATCCAAAATGACATTTGTATCAACCATTATCTTCATTGCCTGGACAGCCTCACCCCCTTGATATCCATACCATTTAAATCCTTAGCAATACCAACCAATGAATACAATGCAGTTCGTTTAGCCTCTTTGCCTGATGTCAAAGTGGCTACATTTTTACCGTTTTTTGTAATATTAATATCTTCAAATTCAACCATCATCAGATATTTATGAAGATTTGATTTTAATTCTGTCGCTGTAACAGTCATTTTATCACCTCCAAAATGTACATTTATTCTATAATATTTTGTACATTTTAGCAAGTTACTCAAACAATCTTTCTTCCTATTATCGCCTCAAAGTTTTCCGCAAGCAGCTTCTGCTTGATATCATCGTCAAAGTCGGCCATAAGCACGCGACCCACCATGATTCTCGGATCGTTGAAAGTCTGATCAGAACCGAAAACAAACTTCTCTATCGGAGCCTGTTTTATAAGTTCTTCTATCCATATCTGTGAATACAGTGATCCGTTGAAATCAAGATATACATTCTTGTACTTATTAGCCAGCTCAATCGAGTCAAGACAACCTCTGTAAGTTCCGCCCATGTGACACAGCTGAAGCTTAAGCTCCGGGAATCTTTCCATTACAGGGAAATAATCAGCCGGATTATTTGCAGGTTCTGTCTCCCACGTATGACAGGCAACCAGCATATCATGATCTATACAGTACTTATAAAGTTTGTCGTAATCAGCCGTTGCAACACAAGTATGCGTCTCGCGCGGATGAATCTTTATTCCTACGAATCCGGGATCATCCTTATACTTCTCTATCTGTGCGATACACTCATCATGATAATGTGGATCATAGAATATCGAAGCATATACATATCCGGGAAAGAGACGTGTCATCTCCATCATGCGCTCATTTCCTGCCGGGGCAGCTCCATACAACGCCTTGAGAGAACTTGCGACCATCGCATTCACACCGATACGTTTGGAAAGACGTACACTTTCCTCTGCCGGAAGTGTTTTTATATATAATGCACCCTGCTCACCGTCTCCGAGATGTGCGTGTGAGTCGATGATACGAAGACCCGGTTTTATCTGACCGTTCATTGCATATTCTTTGATAGTCATCATGCTCTCACCTCCACAAGTCTCTCGAAGTTTCCGTGTGCTATCATTTCCTTTTCTTCCTGTGAAAGCTCACAGAAAAGAATCTGGAATGTCTTGTCATACGGTTCCTTCTCCGGCATATATGTTCCGAATAAGAACTTGTCGGCTCCGATAAGTCCAACCATATTTTCGATTCCGAAATACTCTATCGTATTGCAGGTATCAAAATACACATTAGGGAAATGCTGACAAAAGCCGACATATTGTCTGTTCAGCCACTGATCAGTATTGGTTATTATCATCCTCAAATCAGGATATTTCTCTTTAACTGCCGCTGCATCATTGAGATTGAGCTCCTGCAAAGATACCAGAAGCGGAGTCTTACTCTCGGTAAGTACATCAAACATCCAGTCATACAGCCAGGTATGCATCGGTGATGCATAATTCGACGGATGGATTCTGAACAGAGCCTTATTATTATCGATAAGCCTGATCATCTCATCCTTAGTATATGTCTCTTCAGGGTATACCGGCGGCATAAGCCTGATAACAGGATACTCTTTGCCGTTCGATTCCTGTGCGTACTTAAGCGTCACCTCATTGGCATCCGCAGCCTTGTCCAGATTATAGATGGCTCTGCTCACAATATTGTTATCTTCACAAACTTTTGCAACTTCTTCATGCGTACTTGCATACTGAAGAGGCTGTCCCTGCACAAAGAAATTACAGTTAATATCTTTAAATATCACTTCTTATTCCTCCGATACGTTCTGTCAGTTTTTCGGTAGATGTCTTAATACTCTTCCGGATCTTGCCATTGTATGCTGTCCCTTTGCAATCACCGGAACACCGTTTACAATCACATAATCCATTCCTGAACAGTACTTATTGACTTCCGCGAATGTTGCATTGATCTTAAGCTCATTAATATCAAAAACATTGACATCGGCATATTTGCCCACTTCAAGCGTTCCTCTTCCTTCCAGCATAAAGTGCTGTGCAGGAACCGATCCGAGTTTCTTACATGCATCCTGGATTGAAATAGCTTCAATATCCCTTACATACCTGGTAATGAAGTAAGTCATGCTGATGTAATTCTGAATATTGGCTACGGCATCTGCTACAGGTCCTGTTTCCGGCGTACAGAATGAATCTGTCTGCCACATATAGATCGGATCTTTAACAACACTGTCCACAAGTATCTGCTCATTGAAGCATGTACCCTGCATAAGGATTCTTCCTGCATCATACATTGTAGGAGCTGCCATCACTATATCGAGGAAACAGTCAAACGGATCCTTTCCGCTCTTTTCTACCAGTTCCTTGAAAGGAGTAACTGAGGTTTCTTTATCGTTCTGCGGCTGAACAAAGAGGAGTCTGTCCCATTGCCCTGCCTGAAGAAATCTCCAATACCTGTTGCTGTCAGCCTTAACTTTTTCCCTGCCTGCAGGGTCGGCAAGTATCGTTCTCGCTTCATCCCATCCGTTCTCATAAAGCCATGGCGGAAGGATGGCAAGTGCATCACCTGTTGCAAATGTTGTCGGAAGCATATCACACATTACATTAAGATGTTCTATGTCTCTTGCGTCCTTAAGCATCTGCATTGATTTCTGCAGATAATCATTCGGAACACCGTTATCATACTTAACATTCAGATGAGATACTGTTCCTCTGAGTCCGGTCTTTCGTATTACGTTCAGGAACTCATTTACAGCTTCAAATATATAAGTTCCTTCATCTCTCATATGAGTTGAGTAGTTTGCATCGTACTCTGCTGCAATCGCCGCCAGCCTCTCAACTTCTTCAGGCTTACTTACGATACCCGGTTCAAACTCGAGTCCTGTGGAAAATCCTATGAAACCTGCTTCCATGGCTTCACGCAGGAAATCCTCCATGATCTTATACTGTTCTTCCGTCGGATATACATCCTTGCAGTCAGCAAGATTTCGCAAATCATTGTGACCGCAAAGCCATGCCATGTTAATGGATGTTCCCATTTTGTCAGCCTTATCAAGTACTGCTGCAAGAGAACCCTTCGGTGCCTTGTATCCGAGATTATATGTGCAGTCGATTCCGTCTCCTGCCTTGTCAAAGTTTTCAGGGTCGACATAGCTTCTGGTTGAGAAACCGCAGTTTCCTACAACCTCGGTTGTTACACCCTGATATACTGCAGAATATGCTTCCGGGTTTCCCCATATCGTATAATCCGAATGTGTATGTGAATCTATGAAACCGTTGGTTACATATTTATGGTGAGCATCGATATCAAGCTTAGCTGCCGTGGCACCCTTTAAGTCACCGATATAATCGATCTTGTCACCTATGATTGCCAGATCTGCATAGTAAGGTAGCTTTCCTGTTCCGTCTACGATACATCCGTTTCTGATAATGATATCCGGTTTTCTCTTATATATACCCATTATTATTCCTCTCAGTTATTTATACATATGTTAATCTTTCGGTAAATGTCTGAGAACACGACCGACTCTTGCACCTGTACGCTCGCCATTTGCAATAACCGGTTTACCGTTTACAAATACATAATCCATACCAGTTGAGTACTTGCATGGCTCTGCAAATGTCGAGTTGACCTTAAGCTCGTTGATATCAAATACGTTGATATCTGCGTATTTTCCTACCTCAAGAGTTCCTCTGCCTTCAAGCATGAAATGTGCTGCCGGTACAGCTCCAACCTTCTTACATGCATCCTGAATCGAGATTACACCCAACTCACGGACATATCTGATAAAGAAGTAGATCATACTCATATATTCCTGAACGTTGGCGGTATTCTTTGCAAGAGGTCCCTCCTGCGGCTCATATGTATTGCTTGCATCAGTCATCCACATATAGATAGGATCTGTTACTACAGAATCGATAAGCTGCTGCTCAAAGAATACAGTACCCTGAATATGAACTGCATTTGCATCCTCAAGTGTAGGTGCTGCCTGCATGATATCAAGGAATACATCGATAGGCTCCTTGCCGCTCTTCTCCACAAGATCCTTGAACGGAACAGTACATATCTCGGGCATGTACTCAGGCTGAACAAAGAGCAGTCTGTCCCACTGTCCGTATGATAAGAATCTCCAGTATCTGCAGAAGTCTGCTTTTACTTTTTCTCTGATCGCCGGGTCTGCAAGCTTCTTCTTAGCTTCATCCCATCCCTCTGCATAAAGCCACGGCGGAAGAAGTGCCATAGCTCCGCCTGTTGCAAATGTAGTCGGAAGCATATCACACATTACATTAAGGTGCTCGACCTCGCGTGCCTTCTTAAGCATATCCATGCCCTTCTGGAGGTAATCATTCGGAACACCGTTATCATACTTGACATTAAGATGTGATACCGTTCCTCTCATACCTGTTTCACGGATCACTGTAAGAAATTCATTAATAGCTTCAAGAATATATGTTCCCTCATCTCTCATATGAGTTGAATAGTTTGCATCATACTTTGCCGCAACCTTTGCAAGTCTGACAACTTCATCCGGTTTTGAATTGATACCAGGCACGAACTCAAGACCCGTAGAGAATCCGATAAATCCGGCCTGCATAGCCTCATCTATGAAATCCTCCATGATCTTATACTGCTCTTCTGTAGGCTTCTCACCATAGCACTGAGCCATAACACGAAGATCATTATGACCGCAAAGGAAAGCAACATTATTTCCCATGCCCATCTTTTCAGCCTTATCAAGAGTAGCTGCAAGACTTCCCTTCGGATACTCAGGTCCGGGAAGATTATATACACAGTCGATTCCGTCTCCTGCAGGATCGAACTCACATCCGTCCATGATAGTTCTCATTGAATACCCGCAGTTACCGGCAACCTGAGTTGTGATACCCTGAGTCACGCAGCTGTATGCCTCCGGTGCCGTCCAGAGTGAACGATCCGAATGTGCATGTGAATCGATAAAACCGTTAGTTACATATTTATGATGTGCATCGATATCAAGCGGTGCTGTAACACCCTTTAAATCGCCGATATAATCGATCTTATCACCGATGATGGCAAGGTCTGCGTAATACGGCAGCTTTCCTGTTCCGTCTACGATACATCCGTTTCTGATGATGACATCAGGTTTTCTGTTATAAATACCCATTTTCAATCTCCTTTTTATGATTATTTATAGTTCTTATCTTTTAGGCAGATGTCTTAATACTCTACCTGCTCTTGCTCCCGTCAGCTCACCCTTTTCCACTGCCGGAACACCGTTGACGAATACATAGTCCATACCGCTTGAATACTGCATAGGATCCGTAAATGTTGAGTTGATCTTCAGTGCATTGATATCAAACACATTGATGTCAGCGTATTTTCCGACCTCGAGAGTACCTCTGTCTTCAAGCATAAAATGCTGAGCCGGTACGCTACCGAGTTTCTTACAGGCATCCTGAATCGAGATAACTCCGAGTTCGCGTACATAGCGTATAATGAACTGACTCATACTCATATATGTCTGACGCATACCTACTCTGCCCTTCGGGTTATCAAGGTCTACAAAACCGACATCCATCTGCCACATATAAATCGGATCCGTAACAACACTATCTATAAGCTGCTGCTCAAAGAAAACCGTACCTGTGATACCGGTAGCATTTGCCTCTTCTATAGTTGAGCATCCCATCATGACATCCAGGAATACATCAGCCGGTTCCTTGTCAAACTCTTTTACCAGGTCTGCAAACGGTGTAAGCGCAATGTGTTTATCATACGGCGGCATTATGAAAAGAAGTCTGTCCCACTGACCTGCAGCAAGGAATCTCCAGTATCTGTTGAGATCACCCTTGACCTTCTGTCTGCCTTGAGGATCAGCAAGTATCTCTCTGGCTTTATCCCAGCCTTCTGCATACAGCCACGGCGGAAGCATAGCCATAGCTCCGCCTGTTGCAAATGTTGTCGGGAGCATGTCACAATATACATTAAGATGTTCAACATCTCTTGCATCCTTGAGCATCTGCATACCTTTCTGAAGATAATCATTCGGTATGCCGTTATCGTACTTAACATTCAGATGAGATACTGTTCCTCTCATACCGGTCTTGCGTACTACATTCAGAAATTCATTGATTGCCTCAAGAATATATGTTCCCTCATCCCTCATATGAGTAGAGTAGTTTGCGTCATACCCGGCTGCTACCATCGCAAGCTCTTCAACTTCCTCAGGTTTACTTACGATGCCCGGAACAAACTCAAGTCCCGTAGAGAAACCTATATATCCGGCTTCCATACACTCTCTTATCCATTCCTTCATTTCATCCATCTGTTCTTTGGTTGGAGTCTCCTGCATGCATCCGACCATCATACGGATGTCATTATGTCCGCAGTGCCATGCGGTATTGACACCGCATCCCTGCTTTTCTGCCCGATCAAGGGTTGCTGCCATAGATCCCTTCGGATACTTTGGTCCCGGCAGATTATATACGCAGTCGATACCGTCACCTGCAGGATCAAAATCCTCACGCTTTATTGATGTTCTCATCGAGAATCCGCAGTTACCGACTATCTCTGTTGTGACACCCTGTGCAATTACATTCTTTGCTTCCGGTGCAGACCAGATAGTCTGATCGGCATGTGAATGTGAATCAATGAATCCGTTAGTTACATATTTATGATGTGCGTCGATATCAAGCGGCGCCGTAACGTCCTTAAGATCTCCGATATAATCGATCCTGTCTCCTATGATTGCTATGTCTGCATAATACGGAAGCTTACCTGTTCCGTCTACGATACATCCGTTTCTGATAATTATATCCGGTTTTCTCTTATATAATCCCATATTGGCTCCTTATTGTTTGATACACATGCTTCTCATACTGTGTTGCTTATCAGGATGACGGCTCTCGCCTCCATGTCCGACGTAGCGGATGCTAAGCTCACAAGAATCATGTTCGCTAAGCACCGACGTCTCCCAAGGCACCTTCTAAGCAACACAGTATGCTCAGCATGTTAAAAATATAATACCAATCTCACACAAATGAAGAAAATGCGGGCCTATCATATGATAGACCCGCCGGTTAATATTAGTTTACTTACGGGAGTACACGCTCTGTCATACGTGTTCTCATACCGTCAAGTGCACGAACGAAACCTTCAGCGTATTTACACTGGGCCTGCATTCCTCTGAACTCAGAAGTTATTCTGATAGTGTCAAAGAATCTGTCTTCGTCTCCGCGCATTGATGCGTAATTGTCTGCCATCCATGCCCTCTGTGACTCCATACAATTAAGCATCTTCATCTTTGTCTCATAGAAATCCGTGATGTCCACATAGTCTGTAGGAACGAATCTCATTGAGCAAGACGGCTCAAAATACCATATAGAAGGAATCACATCATATGGTGCCGACTTTGTCTCAAGCTTTGCGATCGGAATCATAACTGCGATATCGTTGATGATCTTTCCGGTAAGCTCGTGATCCGGATTGTAATCCTCCGGATAATGTGTAAAGATTACATCTGCTTTACAGTAACGAACAAGATTGATGAAATCAAGTCTTGTCTTTCTCGGCTCCTCGAAGAACATCTCATCGTGATAATCAAGGCAGATATACTCTGCACCGATTATTGCGGCTGAGTTGGCAGCTTCCTGCTTTCTGATTCTTCCGATCTCCTCCATAGGAAGAGTAGCTGAACCGATGTCACCGTTTGTTGCTGTTGCGATAAATACCTTATGTCCTAATGATGCATATTTTGCCAATGTACCTGCGCACATTGTCTCGACATCATCGGGATGTGCTCCAACTGCCAGAATATTCATATTATGCCTTCTTTCTCTCCATCTGCATAAGTACACCCAGGAACAGGATAACACCTGTTGCGATGTACTGATAGTTGTCATCAAGTCCTATCATTACAAGGCCCTGCTTAACAACATAGACGATAACCACACCAAGGAAGGTAAGTGCGAGGTTAGATTTACCACCTGACATTGATGTACCACCGACTATAGAAGAAGCGATACCTTCAAGGCAGAGGTTCTCACCCATGAATGCAGGAGCAGAACCTATACGTGCTCCGTAAAGCATACCTGCCATTGAAGCAAGGAAACCTGTAAGAAGGAATACGAAGAACTGTACCATTCTTACGTTAATACCACTGATGTGGGCACAGGATGCATTTGAACCTACAAGATAAATGCTGCGTCCAAGCTTCCTGTATTTTAAGAACAATCCCACTATTACATACAAGATAATCATTACTACTACAGGTGCCTGGATAAATCCAAATACTTTCGCCTGGCCAAATACCAGATATCCATCACATATACCGAGTGTCAGCTTAACAGGCATACCTTCTGTGATGATGTACTCAATTCCTCTGAATACGAGCTGCATTGCATATGTTGTGATGAATGCATTCATATGAAGGAATGATACGAGACATCCGTTGATCATACCACAGATAAGACCAACACAGATACCTACTAAAATAGCAAGTGCTGCACTTCCGGTTGCATTTACTGTTCTTGCTGCAAAAGAACCTGCAAGTGATGCAATAAGACCAACTGACATATCAAAATATCCCGCTGTGATAGCAACACACTCACCTATAGCCATGATACCTACAGGAACTGCTGTAAGCAGGATAGAGTGGAAGCTGTCCCATGAAAGGAATACCGGGTTGATAATCGTAAATACCGCGAACAGAACAATCAATACTCCAAAGAGGATATAAGGCAGAAGCTGTTCACGAGTCATTGTTTTAACTTTTTTCATGATTTTCTCCTCCTTATTTTCTCTTCTCTGTCTGAAGCAGGATAGCAAGTACCAGGATAACACCGGTTGTTATGTACTGGTAGAATGCCGGAACCTGAATCATATTCAGTCCGTTCTGAACCATCATGATAAAGACGGCACCGACGAATGTCATCGCCAGGTTTGTCTTACCTGCCTTGGTTCCACCGATAGTTGCTGCTGCGATACCCTGCATTGCATACATAGTACCAACCTTTGGCTGACCTGAGCCTGAACGTGATGCGAAAAGTGCACCTGCCAGAGCTGCGAGTAAACCGGAAATCATAAACGCAAACATCTTTGCTCTTACTGCATTGATACCTGCATTCTTTGCTGCCTCAGGGTTACCGCCTACTACGAAGAGGTCACGACCGAGTTTGGTATATCTATGAACGCAGAACATAATGATATAAATCAATATGAGAAGGATTACCATAGGCGGAATCTTTGCAAACAGGTTTGCCTGTCCGAGCCATTTGAAATCCTTGAATTTTGTCATTCTTACAGCATCACCGCCCGTTACGATAAGTGAGCAGCCCTGCCATACATTCATAAGAGCAAATGTTGTCATCCACGGAGGCATATTAAGCAGTGCAACTGAAGCTCCTGCAAGTGTACCTGATGCAAGTCCGAAAAGGAGTGCTACTGCAAGTGCAGGATATGTGCTCCAGTGATTTACTGAAATAAGCGTTGTCCAGATGATTCCGGAGAAGCAGGCTACATAACCTACCGACATATCGAAACCACCTACCATAAGACAGTTACTCTCTGATATAGCTACAAGTCCCAGCGGAACTGCCGCAATCAGAATAGCAACTATGTTATCCCATTTAAGGAAATACTTTGAAATTGATGAGAATATTATAATAGCAAGTAATAATACACCGATGATAATCAGGTTCTGTCTGGTATCACGGGATATGTTTAATTTTTTCTTTTCCATTTATTTCTCCCCCTCCAGACTTACTTTGAAAATGCATACTGAATTACTTCTTCTTCAGAAAGGCCGGGCTTATTGACGATCTCCGCTGTCTGCTTTCCTTCGCACATAACAACGATTCTGTCAGATACACCGAGAATCTCAGGTAATTCAGATGAAACCATGATTATTGCCTTACCCTGCTTAGCAAGAGCATGCAGTGCTGCGTAAACCTCTGCCTTGGCACCGACATCGATACCACGTGTAGGCTCATCAACGATAAGTACCTGGCAGTCTGCGTTAACCCATTTAGCAAGAACGACTTTCTGCTGGTTACCACCGGAAAGACCTCCTGCAGCCTGCTCGATACCTGTTGCCTTAACACGGAACTTTGTCATGCCTTCCTCGGCATAAGCTTTTTCTTTCTTCATATCAAGCATTCCGAGTTTTCCGGTTATTGCCGGGAAGTTTGTCATACTGATGTTCCACTTGATAGACTGGATCAACAGAAGTCCTTCCTGACGACGATCCTCTGTAACAAGACCGATACCTGCTGCGATGGCATCACGAGGAATCTTGATATTAACTTTCTTTCCGAAAATCTCAAGTTCGCCTGAGTCTTTCGGATCTGCTCCGAAGAGACCTCTGACAAACTCTGTACGACCTGCACCTACAAGTCCGTACATACCGAGGATCTCTCCTTTATGAACCTCAATGTTTATATCCTGATAGAACTTTCCATGAGAATAATTCGTTGCCTTGACAGCTATCTCAGGCTGAACATCTGCACCGAATGTTACATCACCGAACATATTGAGGTCTCGACCGATCATCATGGAGATGAGGTCATTTGTATTGATATCCTTAACTTCGCGTGTTCCGATGTACTGACCGTCACGGAATACCGAAACCTGATCGCAAAGTTCGAATACTTCTTTAAGTCTGTGGCTTACATACACGATGGCAAGTCCTTTTTCACGAAGACCTCTGATGAGGTCGAAAAGAACTTCAACTTCCTTATCTGACAGAGATGATGTAGGCTCATCAAACGCGATAACCTTGATTGTATCTGTGGTAAAAGCACGCATGATCTCTATCAGCTGCCATGTACCCATACCATAGTCTCCGGCTTTTTTCTTCAGGTCGATTTTTTCACCTGCAGCGCCGAGCATGGCTTTAACTTCTTCTGCTTTTTTGTAAAGTGTCTTCCAATCGATAAATCCCGCTTTTGTTCTCGGCAGGTTTCCGATGAAGATATTTTCCGCTACTGAAAGTTCAGGAAGCATCTGCATTTCCTGAGGTACTACGTGAATACCGAACTTTTTAGCGGTGTCTACGTTAGGAACGTCGATTTCTTTTCCCTCGAGATAGATCTCACCTGCATCCTTTGTATAGATACCTGTAATAATCTTAAGTACTGTAGACTTACCGGCACCGTTCTCACCGCAAAGTGCGTGAACCTTGCCCGGCTCAAGAGAAAGTTCAACGTTATTCAGAACCTGGTTTCCATAGAATGACTTGGAAATATGTTCTGCTCTTAAAATAACGTCTCCCATAAACTAACCTCGCTGTTTTATTTTATTGCTTTCAGTAATATCTGAAACAAATCGGGCGGCGACACTGTCGCCGCCCTTTTCATAACTAAATAGTTATCAGGTTTATATATTCAAATTAGAAATATGTAGCCTGGATCTCATCACATGTTGTAGCATCACATGGGATAAATGCATATCCTGTGAAGCATGGGATAGGTGTTCCGTTTTCAACAAGGTCGATGATGATGTTGCCCATACCAACACCTGAAGGAGCTGATGCAAGGAATGCGCCGAAGCAGCTGTTCTTCCATGTATCCTTGTTCTCCTGCATAACCTGGATAGGCTCTTCTGTTGAGAAGCAGTCAGCAACGAGGCAGTTAGCTGCGTCGATACCGTTCTCTTTGAATACTGTTACGTTTGGAGCTACAGATGCAGCACCACCTGAAGATACAACCCACTTGTCAACGTTAGCCTTGTTAGCCTCTACATAAGGAGCGAACTTAGCGATAACTTCGTCACCGAGTGAACCGCCACAATCAAGCCAATCGATTGCTGAATCCGGGATATCAGGATATGCAGCCATGAATGCATCTGAGAAACCTACGTTACGAAGGTGAATAGCCTCAACTGCAGGTGAATCACAGAATACAAGCTTGAAGTTGCTGTAATCATCAGCTACGTCTGCAAAGAAATCTCTGTCTGCTGCTGCCTGTGCAACAAGCTTACCAAGCTCGTTGTGAAGGAAGTAGTCATCAAGACCATAGTGTGGTGAATAGAATCCGTAAGCATCCGGGCCCGGATCATCTGTTGTAAGATAAGCGATACCTGCGTCCTGAAGCATTGCCATAGCATCCGGAAGGAGTGCTGTGTTTACAGGTGTCATAACAACAACGTCGAAATCCTGGTTGATGATGTTCTGGATACCGTCAAGCCATGCACCCTCATCTGAGTTAGCATCGATGTAAAGGTACTCATAACCTGCATCGTTAACTGTCTGTCCAAGTGATTCCTGCTTTGGTGTGAACCATGCGCCTGAGAACTTGCAAACGAATGCAACCTTAACTGCGCCATCAGCCTTGAAATCCTTGTAGTTCGGATAGTTTGAATAATACCAAATCTTTGTATTATCACTATACTCGTAACCTGTTGTAGCGTCAGAAACAAGTGTTCCTGCATCACGAGCTGCTGCAGCTTCTTCTTCTGTAAGCTCAGCGCCTGTTACAGCATCTTCTGCGTCTGCAGCAGCTGCTTCAACCATCTCAACTTTTTCCTGAGCTACGTTCTCTGCAGGAGCTGCTTCTTCCTTTGCAGGAGCTGCTGCTTCAGCTGCCGGTGCTGCTGCTTCTGCTGCCGGTGCTGCTGATCCGCCACATGCTGCAAGTGAAAGAACCATAACAGCTGCCAAAGCGATTGCTAAAATCTTCTTCATGTTTTTTCCTCCTAAATATTTTGTTTTATTGTATTTACACAATAAACCCACTATCCAATATTATATTGAAATAGTGGGTTTTTGACTATTGTGAGATAATCCTAAACTCGAGAAAAATTTTATGCATTTTGCATAATTATTTCGATTTTAGTTTAGCTCAATTTACTAAAATTAAGTTTAGTTGTAAAGATCCGTGAGCTTCTTAAGGTACTCATAACGAGCCTTTGCATCTGCCTCATTAATCTGGAACAGTTTAGCTGCTCTTTCCGGATTCTTGAGTGCAAGTGATGCATAACGAACTTCGCCCTTAAGGAATTCCTGATAATCTCCTGTCGGCTCCTTGGAATCAAGAGTGAACTTCTTTCCGTCCTCTGCTGCAGGATTGAATCTGAAGTTGTTCCAGTAACCTGTCTCAACAGCAAGCTTCTCTTCTGTCATAGCCTTGCCCATGCCCTTCTTGATACCATGGTTGATACACGGAGCATATGCGAGGATAAGTGAAGGACCGTTGTAAGCTTCTGCTTCCTTGATAGCCTTAACTGTCTGTGCCATATCGGCGCCCATTGCTATCTGTGCTACATATACATAGCCGTAGCTCATTGCGATAGAAGCAAGATCTTTCTTCTTTGTCTCTTTACCGCCTGCTGCGAACTGTGCAACAGCGCCTGTCTTTGTTGACTTGGATGACTGGCCGCCTGTATTTGAATATACTTCTGTATCGAATACGAGGATATTGATATCTCTGCCTGATGCAAGAACATGATCAAGTCCGCCGAAGCCGATATCATATGCCCATCCGTCACCACCGAAGATCCACTGACTCTTCTTAGCAGCGAAGTCCTTATTTGCAAGGATATACTTACCTTCCTCACACTGACATCCGCATCCGCTGATGAGTTCAATCATCTTCTCTGTAGCTTCTCCGTTGCACTCTCCGCAGTTAAATGTATCGATGTACTTCTGGCAAGCTTCCTTAACGTCAGCCTTGTCTGTCTTGGCAACGATTGCCTCAGCATTTGCCTTGATAGCATCACGGATAGCCTGCTGTCCTAAGAACATGCCGTAACCGAACTCTGCGTTATCCTCAAACAGTGAGTTGTTCCATGCAGGACCCTGTCCCTTGGCATTCTTTGTATATGGTGTTGAAGGTGATGAGTTACCCCAGATTGATGAACATCCTGTTGCATTTGCGATGTACATTCTGTCACCGAAGAGCTGTGTAACAAGTTTTGCATACGGTGTCTCACCGCAACCTGCACATGCACCTGAGAACTCAAGTAACGGTTTCTTGAACTGTGATCCCTTAACTGTAGCAGCTTTGAACTTCTCAACAGCGTCTGCCTTCTCAGGAAGAGTAGCTGCATAATCGAAGAACTTCTGGATACCTACGTTAGCTTCGCAGTTCTTCATCTCAAGTGCCTTCTCGCCCTTCATACCCGGACATACATTTGCACAAGATCCGCAACCTGTACAGTCAAGAGCTGATGTAACGATTGCAAACTTGTAACCCGGCATGAGCATCATATCCTTCATCGGCATTCCTTCCGGAGCCTTAGCTGCTTCCTCTGCTGTCATTGCAACAGGACGGATAGCTGCATGAGGACATACATATGAACAGAAGTTACACTGGATACAGTTGTCTACGTTCCATACCGGAACAGATACTGCGATACCGCGCTTCTCATATGCAGCAGCACCTGAAGGTGTAGAACCATCTACATAATCCTTGAATGCTGATACAGGAAGCTGATTACCTGTCTGTGAGTTAACTGCTGCCTGAATCGTATTAACGAATTTAGCAACATCTGAATCTCCGTCAACCTTAACCGAGTTGAGGCCTTCGTCTTCGCACTGAGCCCACTCTGCAGGAACCTTAACTTCTACAACGCCCTGTGCACCTGCATCGATAGCATCCCAGTTCTTCTTAACAACGTCTTCACCCTTACGTCCGTAAGTCTTCTGTGCAGCTGCCTTCATAAGCTCGATAGCCTTCTCCTCAGGGATGATTCCCGTGAGTTTGAAGAATGCTGACTGAAGGATAGTGTTGATACGTGTCGGACCCATACCTGTCTCAATACCGATTTTTACACCGTCGATGATGTAGAACTTGATATTGTGATCTGCCATGAACTTCTTAACCTGTCCCGGAAGGTGATTACCAACCTCATCAGCCGGCCATGCACAGTTGAGAAGGAATGTTCCGCCATCAACAAGCTCCTGTACCATATTATATTTACGAACGTATGAAGGATTATGGCATGCTACGAAATCAGCCTTGGTAATAAGGTATGTTGATTTGATCGGAGTATGTCCGAATCTGAGGTGTGACATGGTAACACCGCCTGACTTCTTTGAATCATAATCAAAGTAAGCCTGAGCATACATATCTGTATTATCACCGATGATCTTGATGGAGTTCTTGTTTGCGCCTACTGTACCGTCTGCGCCAAGACCCCAGAACTTACAGTTGGTTGTTCCTGCAGGAGTAGTAACCAGCGGAGCACCTGTTGCAAGTGAAAGATTTGTAACATCATCGTTGATACCGATTGTGAAATGAGGTTTCTCAGTATTCTCAAATACTGCAACAATCTGTGCAGGTGTAGTATCCTTTGAACCAAGTCCGTAACGTCCTGAGTAAACAGGAACATCATTGAACTTTGTACCCTTAAGTGCTGCAACAACATCAAGGTAAAGCGGCTCACCGATTGAACCGGGCTCTTTTGTTCTGTCAAGAACGGAAATTCTCTTAACAGACTCCGGAAGTGCCTTAACAAATGCATCAACTGAGAATGGTCTGTAAAGACGAACCTTAACAAGTCCGACCTTCTGTCCCTTTGATGCAAGGTAATCGATAGTCTCTTCGATAGTATCATTAACAGAACCCATAGCTACGATTACTGACTCAGCATCTGCTGCTCCGTAGTAATTGAAGAGCTTATAATCTGTTCCGATCTCTGCATTGATCTTGTCCATGTAATCCTGAACGATTGCAGGAAGTGCATCGTAATACGGATTGCAAGCCTCACGAGCCTGGAAGAAGATATCCGGGTTCTGAGCTGAACCTTTCTGGTTCGGATGATTAGGATTCATGCATGATGCCTTGAATGCTGCGATAGCATCCATATCTGCAAATCCCTTAAGTGTTTCATAATCCCACTCTTCAATCTTCTGAATCTCGTGTGATGTTCTGAATCCGTCAAAGAAGTTGATGAACGGAACTCTTCCCTTGATAGCTGCGAGATGAGCTACAGGTGTAAGATCCATAACTTCCTGAACCGATGATTCGCAAAGCATAGCGCAGCCTGCCTGACGGCAAGCGTATACGTCTGAATGATCACCGAAAATTGAAAGTGCATGTGATGATACGGCACGAGCGGATACGTTGAAAACACCCGGAAGCTGCTCGCCTGCAATCTTATAAAGGTTAGGGATCATAAGAAGAAGACCCTGTGAAGCAGTATAAGTTGCTGTAAGAGCGCCTGCTGATAACATGCCGTGAACCGCACCTGCTGCACCTGCCTCAGACTGCATTTCTGTAATCTGTACAGGGCGTCCGAAAATGTTCTTTCTACCTTCTGTCGCCCACTCATCAACATGCTCCGGCATAACTGATGAAGGAGTGATCGGGTACATTGCCGCTACTTCGGTATACGCATAGGAAGCATGAGCTGCTGCCTGGTTACCGTCCATAGTGGCCATTTTTCTCTTTGCCATAGTAAAATCCTCCTACATTTATTAACAAAAAAATACCCTTTCATTATAGCAAGATTATGCATCTTTGCAAATGAAAAGGTATTAATTTTTGTGTTTTTTACTGAACAGGCGGACCCGGTACAATCGGAAGGTCTCCCGGAATCGGTGAGCTGCCTTCATCGGTGCCACCGCCCGGTCCTTCACCGGATCCCGGATACTCTTCTTCAGTCAGGTGTTCTTCAGTCTTTTTGGTTTCTATCTGACCCGGTCCGACCTCGATAGTCTCCGGTTCACCTGTCGTTTCTCCGGTTCCCGGAGCATATACATACTCGGTCTCACCGGCTGCATTCTTACGTGTCTCAGGTTGCATGTTCTCGTATGCCGGATCCCATGCTGCCTGATTTCTTCTTACCTTTGGTGTATGTCCCTTATACTTGCTGACATGGAACAGTTCATCCGTAACCCTGCCGTCCGGATAAACATGCTTTAAGTATGTGTTCCATGTGCTACCCTTATCACCCTTAGTGACTTGGACAACCACACCCGGTTCAAGCGTCGGATCATCCTCAACTATCGGTGCAGGTACGTCTGTTTCTCCGACCTGTTCGGAATGCATCGAGATTTTCTCTCCTTCTTCGAGAATCGGTATGCCTATGATTGAACAGGTAACAGTTCTGTCTGCATAATGCGCCCTGATTACGATAGCTGAACTTGTGGTATTGGTAAATCTCAGATCAGGTCCCTGGAATCCATCGAAGCTTACCGTAGCATCCTCACCCGGTGTAACATATGTAGGTGCATAAGTGTGCGGATGTCTCTCATTAACCGTCAGTCCGGAAAAAATAACTGCATTGTAAAGAGTTGAAGCAACCTGGCATACACCGCCGCCCGGTTCGCTGACAACCTCACCGTTCTGGTAAGCGGCCGCTTCTTTGTAGCCTGCCTCCGGACTTCTCTTACCTGTCGTATGGTTAAATGAGAACTCCTCGCCTACCTGAAGAACAACTCCGTCAATTGCATTACATGCAAGATTCAGGTTGTTGTTTCTGTCTGCATTATTCGTAGAGTTGGTAGTATAAGTACCTATGGTCTTATACATCTCTTTTGCTTTTTCTTCGTCGAATTCAGGCTGCACCTCGTCAGCATTTACTTTAATATCTGAAGAAAATTTCTTTGCCGCAAATGCAGTTCTGATATCGTTGCGCAGTCTTTCCTCATCGATTGCCAGACCGGGTTCAGAATCCGAATATGTAAATGTGCCCGTCTGCTTATCAAATCCCGAAATTGATCCGTTTTTGGCTTCTTTATTCCAGAGAGTCTTCATATTCTCAATTTCCGTATCGAGCTGGGCATCATCTATTTCAAAATTAATCGTGTAACTATCTTCCGGTTCACTCGTTGAATAAATCATATCAAGAGTTCTTTCGATGCTCGGATCAAGAAGATTTGCGATCTCATAAGTGTTCGGTTCACCTGAAGCAAGTTTTGCTTTCATGCTCCAGTTGTATTTCTTTTCGATCGCAATTTTAGCCTGAGTCTTTCCGAGATTGTTAATGCTGACTCCGTCGACTTTTACATCTTTTTCCAGAGCCTCTTCCGGAACACTTGTCTCAACTTCCTGCGCATTTTTGTCCGACTTGTTTTTAATTAGTTTCACGCCAAGAATAACCAGTGCAATCACTGACAAAATTATTAAAACCGCGATCATTACCTTAACCACAGAGAACTGATTTTTCTTACGTTTTTTCTTTCTTGATACCGACTGCCTGTCTGATTGTGATGGCTGTTTATATGATGAGGAGCGACCTTCAAATTCCCCGTTTGACATTTATGTAATTACACCTCTATTTGAAATCTGAATTGAATATATTGTATAAAAACCTTACAAAATAAATAATATCACACAAGGTATAGTAAAACAACATAAAAAAGAGCCTAAGTCGTTTGACAAAATCCGGGAAGTATATAGTTCAAGCAGCCTTAGGAGTGTCTTACTCACTCATAATGAAAGAACCGCTGATTTTCAATCACTCAGCCGTCCTCGTTAAAAGCAAGCTGCGTCGCGCAAACTTGCTCACATCCAGAGTGGATCTGCCTGCGGCAGATCATTGAATAAGTTCGCTTCGGCCAGATGCGCTCCTTGCTCCACTCGTCCGGCTTCATGATGAAAATCATGCGAACCTTCCAACATTCCTTCGTAAGACAACTCCTGCGTCTGCTTATATCAGCTTTGCGGATGAAGTTTCAGCAGCCTGTGAAAGCATGAGTATATCTTCGAAGGTGTCTTGCGAGACGTCGGTGCTTAACGAGCACGCTTTTGCGAGTTTAGCATCCGCTACCTCGAGCAACGAAGGCGAGAGCCGTCATCTTGAGAAGATATACTCGTGATTGAACAGGCGAGAGAGGCCGATATGCGTCCTGCATAAAGAAACATCATTCCGGGACGCACT
>JAZRYX010000023.1:0-2296 GCA_045600945.1 Lachnospiraceae bacterium | reverse complement strand
GTAAAAACCCGGCTTTTAAAGAAGAATGTGAAGTACGTATTGTATTTCAACCCGGAGATTATTACCGGATATGCAATTATAAAGTCGATTGTAAGATCCATCGCTGTGCAAGAATGAAACTGCAACCATTGCAATACTTCGTGAGAAATGGAAATCTGATACCCTATATAGATCTGAATTATGAAAAAGCTATTCCATACGGCTTAATTAGGGTCTGCTGAAAAAGTATCAGTTTGAAGGCACACCCCAGTGCATATCAACAGATTTGAGCCAAAAATAAAATAGGCGCAAAAGAATTCGCCGGATTTTCATCCAGGAATTCATGACCAATATGTCTAAAGCCGCTTCGGTTTTAGCTGTTTCATCAAGCTTTGACATAATAAGGTCAAGCCCGTATTTCCTTTTAAGGTTACCGTTGCGTCCCTCGACTATGTTCCTGTCACAGGCGTCCCGGTACATCTGAGCTTTCTCTGCGGCTTCGGCACCTGCTTTAGGTCTGCCGAGTGCCGGACCGGATAATCTTATTCCATGAGCCTTACAGTATTCACGGTTCGGTCTGCTCTGGTAAATCTTATCTGCAAGTATTGCTGACGGATAACATCCGTATTTCCGCTTGTATTCTTCGGCAACGGTCTCGAGATATGTCGATTCGTTATAGGCATTCCATGAAGTCTGCTCTATAAATGTATATCCGTCTACAACAGAGAGATGTAATTTTTGACCGAACTCTGTAGGATTGGGACGTTTTCCCCTCACTATCGGCCTTACATGTGGCTGGCTGATGCTGACGATTCTGTCATCACAAGTATGTGTTCCGCTGTCAAACATCTGCTTTTGCTGAGAGAAGACAACAGGTATCACTTCAAGCCGCTGTATCAGCCATGACGCTAGAATTTCTTCCCAGTCAGGTACTTCCGCTTTCATTTCCTCAAGTCGTTCAGCCGCAGCTTCGACGCAATGCAGCTGGTCTGCAATCGCATTGCGTAGTTTCTTCTTTGTCCATTTCTTGGACTTTGAAACATTCAAAAAGCTTTTTCTTGCTTTCTTGGCATTATACGGAAACTTATGACCTTTATGTTCAACATGAGGCCAAAGCAATGTAATCCCGTTTTCCAAATGCTCCCGGCATTTGTTCAGCAGATCTATGTCCGTCGGAAACTTTATATCTGCCGGAGCAACCGTTGCATCCATGATCAATGTTCCATTGTTCTCCGACAACGCTTCAATCTTATCTGACTCCGCAGAACCTCCGGATGAACCGGATGTGTTATTGTCTTCATCGTTCCGGTCAACTTTCTTTTTCCCTTCCGGCCATTTCCCGGTACAGATGTATTCGTTCACTTCAGCAATAAACTCAACCGGAAATCTTTTCCTGAAATGGACCATCATAGATGAGTCGAATAATGGTTCTTCTATGAACGATGGCAGACCAAGATAATACTGAGCAAACGGGTTTTCCTGAATATATGTGACAGTTGCTTCATCTGAAAGCTTTTCCGATTGCTTTATGCATAGTGCTCCAAAGGCAATTCTTGCAGTAAAGGCACCTCTGCCGTTGTCATTGCACATGACTTTGGCGTAATGCTCTTCTATCTTTTCCCACGGTGTGATTTCTGCAAGTTTTACCCAGCGGTTTTCCGGATTAAGCTTTCCACCAAACGGAAGAACAAATTCCTCTATTTTCATCTGATTCGTATACTCGTAATTGTACATAGTTGACCCCAAAACTGTTGTTTTCTTAGATTATCTTGCGGTTTTGACTATATACATTATACCACACTTATGCGTTACTTACACCAGAAAAAGCTCTGATTTGTTAAAATATATGATATATTAAAACTTTTTGGAGTTGTTTGTTGTTTTTCAGCAAGCCCCAATTAGTGGAATATAACGAAAATCTGCATGAAAAACAGCACCTGGAACCTGTTTTCATGCAGATTTTATTATGTTTGATAAAGCTTATGAAAGGATAAACTTTCCACGTTGGCGAAGATAGAAAACTGCGCCTAATACGATCCAGACAACCAGCATCAAATATGATTCCTTTCCAAAATGGACACCAGAAAGACCGGGAATCGGAATGAGCTGGAGAATCATAAAGATTGATGAAAAAACAACTCCCGTAACAGCCATTACTTTAAGGAAGGGCCTTCCATCACGGTCACGCTTCATCGTGATCAAGGTTGCCGCGCAAGTAAAGAAATAGCCTATTGACGCCCCTATGGCTGACATATCCACAAACCAGCCTAACGCCTCGCGGCCAAGAACCGGGCCGGAGAGGGAAATCAGAATGCAG
>JAZRYX010000022.1:0-3810 GCA_045600945.1 Lachnospiraceae bacterium | reverse complement strand
CTGCGATATAAACCATATGATGTTGAATATATCAGACTGGCCGAAAAACTAGGTGTTGGAAGCGCAGATCTCTCACAATTGAAAATCGTGACCATAGAAGTTGTAAATGATGAGAATATGCCGGATACGCATAAGGTTCTTGCGGTCAATTATACGGTCGAGGATGTAGATTCCTGCAGCGCCTGCTACAGCGTTCTGATAGGAGCGTTGAACAGACTCAAAGAGGAAGGACTATTGGACAAACTTGAGGGGAAAATCGCCATCGGACAGGGCTTTAGGGGTAAAAACGGTGCCTGCGGCGTGGGAAACTGCACAAAAGGGTTTGACTTTAATGTTTCGGGATGTCCGCCCGGAGAAGATGAGATATACATGGGTCTGAAGGAGAAAATCTTAAAGAAAAAGGAATATTAAAATAAAGATTGATACTTGCACGAAATGGTATTTACAGATATAATAACTTCAGTATGATTGTAATAAATCAATGACCATTCTTTATAGGAGGGATATATGAATATAGTAAAAAATTTTGAAGGTGACAAATTAGTAGTTGCACTTGAAGGCAGACTTGATACAACGACAGCTCCGGAACTTGAGGCAACTTTAAAGGAGGAACTTCCAAAGGCACAGTCTGCTCTGCTTGATTTTGAGAAGCTTGAGTATATTTCTTCGGCAGGTCTTCGTGTGCTTCTTACAGCACAGAAAGAGATGGTCAAGAAGGGCGGCATGGTAATTAAGAATGTTTGTCCTGAGATTCTTGAAGTATTTGAGATTACAGGATTCTCAGATATACTTACTGTGGAATAATTTAATATTTATATATATAAAAGACGATCCGGCCGATCGTCATAGACAGAAAAACCAGGTCTTAGGAACTAATTTCCAGACCTGGTTTTTCTGTTATAAGTATTTCAAAAACTATAAAATAATGATTCAGAACTTCTCAAAATATTATAAGGATAAGAGTTTATTCCATAGCTTTGATATTGGTTTGCCAAGGAAATACACTATTGCCGAGGTGATAGCTGTACCGGCCATAACGCAGAGCGTAAACTGAACTGCGGTGACATTGGTAAGCAATGTTTGCAGTGCATAACACCATGCTGCATGAGTCATATAGATAATCATACTGATTTTGCCAAGGAATCTGGTGAACGCAGTGTCAGAAACAAGCCCATTTTCATTTGTCATATCTGCTGCAATTAAAACGGCATACAAGTAAGGGAATACGTAATAGATCCTAGAATCATCCCATTTATACATAGTATAGAAAACCATTGCATATAAAACTGCGACTATCCATTTCATTAGATGATTTGGTTTAATTTTTGCCTTGATAAAAAGTCCAATATTATAGGAAACTGCACCAAGGCAGAAGCCGGCGATTCCCCTTAGCAGTCCTTTATGGCAGAATCCAAGCCAGTAACCCGGACTCCACAATCCTCCTGTTGTTTTGTCTATATATCCGTAAATAAAAAGCGGAATGATGACGGCCAGTGTCCGGTCAAAGACCCCTCTGTATTTTTTAAGGAGTGGATAAAAAATAAACAGACATATAATCAATGCACTTAAAAACCATGAGATTCCGGTATACCAGGTACCTTCGATTCCGAACATTTGCAGAAGCAGAAGATCAGGTAAGAAGTCAGGTAGCTGACGGAATGATCCTATAGTATAGTGTCCGGCATATAACCTGAGAAAAAATGAGCATGCACAGGCAACTATGAAATATGGATAAAATGTTCCGATACGTTTAAGGATATATGCTACTGCTTCTTTGCCGTATACCTTTTGGGAATCAGTTTTATAAATATGTGCTGTGAGAGTATATCCTGCGAAAACAAAATACCACTCAACAGCTATCCAGCTTCCGGTCCATGGGTAAAACCCATAAAGCATACCCGAATGTAACAGTAGTATGCTTATACTGAATAAAAATTTTAATAGATTTATATTTCCGTTTTGCTTTTTCATATACTTATTATTGTGTAAAATCAATGGTTTAAAGGAATCATTTCTGTCCGTAGTAGGCATTAGCACCATGCTTGCGGAAATAGTGTTTGTCCTGAAGAGGTTGAGGCGCCGGTTTTGCATCCGGATTAATCATTTCCGTATAAAGAGCCATCTTTGCACATTCCTCGAGGCATACAGCGTTGTGTACTGCATTGTCTGCAGAAGTTCCCCATGTGAAAGGGCCGTGATTCTGGCAGAGAACAGCAGGGACGGCTTCATAATCGAGTCCGCGATCTGCGAAAGTATCACAGATTACTACGCCTGTGTTGTACTCATAGTCATCAAGCTCTGCTTCCGTCAGCACTCTGGCACACGGAACGGGACCGTATATATAATCTGCATGAGTTGTTCCATAGCAGGGAATATCTCTTCCTGATTGTGCCCATGCCGTAGCAAACGGTGAATGAGTATGAACAATACCCTGAACTTTTGGGAAACGGTTATAGATTACAAGATGGGTATTGGTATCTGACGAAGGATTAAGTTTGCCTTCGACTTTATTCCCCTGAAGGTCCATAAGAACAATGTCGTCAGGAGTAAGATCACTATAATCGACTCCCGATGGCTTTATGGCAAATACGCCGGCTTCTCTGTCGATACCTGATACATTGCCCCAGGTAAAAGCAATCAGATGATGCTCCGGTAATTTCATATTAGCTTTATAGACTTCCATTTTCAGATCTTCTAACATACGGGAATCCTCCTTATTATTATCAATATTCTAACACAGACGTAAGGTATTATGTTATACTTTTACCAAAGAAGGGTGTTTTTGCAATGGGAAAATTCAAAGAATTCTTAAAAAGGAAAGATATCGTCATTTCGGCGAAAAGATATGGTATTGATGCACTGGGAGCCATGGCACAGGGCCTGTTTTGTTCACTTCTCATCGGAACTATCATCAATACTATCGGAACTCAATTAAAGATTCCGTGGCTTATGAATCCCGTAGCAGTTATAGGAGGAGTTGAGTACACGGTCGGAGGACTGGCCACAGCGATGAGCGGACCGGCGATGGCAGTTGCCATCGGAAGGGCACTTAATTCTCCACCGATGGTTCTTTTCTCGCTGGTTACTGTCGGATTTGCGTCCAATGCACTCGGCGGAGCCGGAGGACCTTTGGCGGTTCTTTTTGTTGCAATCATTACTTCTGAGATAGGAAAAGCAATCGCCGGAGAAACAAAGGTAGACATACTTGTGACACCGCTTGTAACCATCGGAGTCGGAGTCGCGCTTTCCGCACTTTTGGCACCGACTCTCGGAACATTGGCGATGAAAGTCGGAAATATAATCATGTGGGCAACAGATCTTCAGCCGTTCCTCATGGGAATAATAGTATCTGTCGTTGTCGGAATGGCACTTACACTTCCGATTTCATCAGCGGCTATCTGTGCTGCGCTTGGACTTACGGGACTTGCAGGAGGAGCGGCCGTAGCAGGATGTTGTGCGCAGATGATCGGTTTTGCGGTAATGAGTTTTAAAGAAAACAGCTGGGGAGGACTGGTTTCTCAGGGACTGGGAACATCCATGCTTCAGATGGGAAATATAGTTAAGAATCCGAGGATATGGATCGCACCTACACTTACGGCTGCGATTACGGGACCGATATCAACATGCGTATTTAAGATGCAGATGAACGGAGCACCGGTATCAAGCGGGATGGGAACCTGCGGTATGGTCGGACCTATCGGCGTATATACCGGATGGGTAAATGATGTTGCAGCAGGCAGCAAAGCAGCAATAACAGCGATGGACTGGATAGGCCTTATACTTATTTCAATAGTATTGCCGGCAGTAATC
>JAZRYX010000021.1:0-8684 GCA_045600945.1 Lachnospiraceae bacterium | reverse complement strand
AATGATAAAGATTCATTAGAAATAGATTTATTGAATTCACATTCACAATACGTAGTTCTGAAATTAACAGAATATAGTATTGCAATTTCAAGAACCGTTCTTAAATATACAGACAAGCATGTATATTTTATGGATCCGCGTATCTTATGGTTTTTAGAGCCGAATGAACGCCTGCATATTGGACAAATGCCTGCTGAAGATGAAGGCACCATTTTCTTAGTAGGGCCTGTTGGAAACGGATATATCAAAGGTGAAACGCCATCAAATAAGAAGAGCGATATATTTGTATTCAATAGTTTGTTTCTTATACAGCATTTTTTGAATGGTAAAAAAAGAAAAGATGTTAAATATATGCGTCCTGATTTAGAACATGTTGCTGCAGGACTTAGCGGGTTATTAATACTAATTAGCAGGCTTGTTTCTTTTGCTAATGAAATAGGTTTTGATATTGCATATAATAACGAGAATATCGGCAAGTTTAAAACCAAAGAATTGAATAAATATTTCAAAATAGACCTTAAAAGAGATAACAGTACGGAAGATAATACCATAATAATTGATAATATCGCTTCCTTCTTCATAACATGGAGATTCTATCAGCTTAAGGAAACTATTAACACAAGTATTCTTCAAGATAAATTTCTTAAAGAGTTAAATGAATACGCAGATGCAACTATAGAAAATCATCGTGCTTTAGGTGTCCTGATTAGAGGAACAGATTACAAGAGTGTTGGCTTTGATGGCTCCAGGTCACAAGCCGCCGTCGAAGATATGTATCCTCTTATTAAAGAATGGATGGACGAAGGGGCTTATGATATTATCTTTTTAGCTACAGAAGATTTAGATGTATTAAACAAGATGAGGGAAATATTTAAGGATAAGGTCATTACCATAGCCCAGGAACGTCATAAAGTTGAAGAATTTAAAAAGGGACAAATCATTAACGATTTTGAAAAACAAATATATTCAAATGAAGAATACAATGACCGTGTAATGGACACAAGCATCAACTATTTCTATGCGCTATACCTTCTGTCTAAATGCCAAGCTTTTATGTGTTCCGGTCAAAACAATGGATATGATACCGTTGTCTCATTAAATGGCGGAAAATTTGAAAGGGTGCATCGTTTTATAATGAAGCGGGCTTTCTAAATACTAATATTGCCTTTCAACAATGTTATGAAATGTGCAAACAATTGCTGTATCCCTTCGATATTGTATTATTCAGTAGCATATCTACTTAAAATTTAAAGATCTTTTTATATTTCTGGCGCTCTTCTTCTGTCCATGTAAGAGGATCCGGAATTTACTCCTTCATTCAAAGACAACCAGTCTAGAGAAAATGAGTGGAATAATATCGTAAAAAATTACTTGACCATTCTAACAAGCTTATAAAAACTGCTCTTCTTTACCCCAAGCATCTTCATGGCATCTGCAGCAGAGATATCTCAAGGCCAGACAATCCGGAAATACAGCTGATGTCATCGCATATGCCGATAAAGCCAATGAACGGTTAAGACGCCGTTACTATAAAATGGTTCTTGGAAAATCCAAGAAGACGAATGTAGCAAAAACATCGGTAGCAAGAGAACTTGCATGCTTTATGTGGGGCATGATGACAGATTACATAGATGTATAACATCTAAGAAGTATATTCCTCCGGTATCTTACAGCCTAAATCTTAAGATAAGATTATTAGTTTCAAATGTGTTGAGATATGTGATATCTGAAGCTGTTTTACTTACAATACGGGTCCCGATATTGTGTATAGGATCACTGCAGGATTCATTAACAATAGCTATCTGCCTTGTGACATCATATAGCGGGCAGTTGTCACACAGTCTTATTACAAGCGTAGTATTTGTAATAACAACACGCAGGTCTATCAAAGGCATTGGGAAACTGCATTTTGGAAAACCAAATTCAACGATGTTTGAAGCTAGTTCTTCAAATGAAAGTGAAGCGTGGTAAGCCATTTTGTTTTCTAATTTATGTCCTTTACAGAACAACATGATCTGCTCTGATCCCAGGCATACATCTTTTTGATTATAAATATCAAGTGAAATGACATCTCCCTTGTTTAGGTGGAAATAGTCCGGAAGATTCAAAAAATCCTGTCTTGTCGGTCGTGAATCATGACATTTAGCTGCATAATAAAAGTAAACTATCGCAAGAGTCAGAGCATCACTTGCTGTATAGCAGGCGAGGATACCATAGCTTCCGAAAAGTTTTCCCAATATAAATGTCGAAATGACAACAGAAATCAATCTTGCAAACATGGTCAGCAGAGCCATATTCTTAGTTTTCTGAATTGCCTGAAGGTATTTAATGCGACTTTCAATTAATGCCTGTAAGGGAATCTGAATGGCTAGAAACCGGATAGAAAACAGCGCCATATTGAAAATCTCACCATTTTCCGGAACATACAGCCGTGTTATCTGTTTTGCAAAAAGCAGTATCAACATGGAAACAGTACAGGGGAACCAGATGATCATTCTATGTTCCTGTTTATTTACCTCTTCTATACCCTCTTCGTTCATTTCTCCGTAATATACACCGGTTAGAAGTGAAACCGAAGATGCAATACCTGCACCGTATATTTCGGCAAAATTAGAAAAGTTATTGCGAACAGACAAAGCTGAGATTGCAGCAATGCCACCGTAGGAAACAATTACCTTGTTTATGATAATCGGACGAAGAGTATTGGCAATTCTTCTGATTGCCTTTTCACTTCCATTTGTCAGCATCATAACGAATTCTTTAACTGGAACATCCGGCTTGACAAAATGAAGCATGCGTCTCTTTTTCATAAAGAATATTAACAAAAATAATACGTCAAGGTAACTAGCGACAGCTGTGGACAAACCAATACCAAAGAGTCCCAATCCAAGCTTAACAGCAATAATATCTAAAATGACATTTGAGATTACCTCTATTATCGCTCCTGTTTGAATAGCTCTACGTCCTGTATCAATTTGGAATGCAGGCGCAAGAATGGCTGTCATTATCAGCGCAGGTGCTCCAAGACTTAACCCTAACAGATATTTTGAGGCGGGACCGACCAGATGAGATGCATTGCCGGAAGCGCCAAGTAATATCGAAAAAGGTTTCGCAAAAATCACTAACAAGGCAGTACAAATGAGTGAAAAGATAACTCCAATCAAAACCGTAGCACTTACAAATCTGCAGTAATTTTTTGTATCTCCTCTTCCTATTGATTGCGCGCATCGTGTTTGCATTCCCACAGCAAGCAAACCGCTGATTATTCCAAATATGCTGAAAACCGGATGCACAATGCCCTCAGCAGCCATGGCTTCATAACCAAGGAAACGACTGATAATAATTCCATCGATAAATCCTGCACCAACCTGTGAAAATTCGATGATTGCTCCTGTCAGGAATAAGGAGAAAAACATCCGGTCAGTTATTGCCCATCGATTTTTTGTTTTTGATAATAATCTACTCATAATAGTAATTGTACCAAGTCGCTGGCGCGACGGCTAGCCCCATGTCTATGAAAACTGCTGCTTTTACAGCAAGACACAGGGCTGGCAGATGCTGGTCCTGTTTTTCTGTCCGAAGCGAGAAACTTAGTTGCACCGTGGATATTTGGATGCTATGATTACCGAGAAGGAATAACAGTTTTTATGCGTTAGGGATGGAGATTGAAATGAAGATAAGAAATTCAAAACCAGAAGATTTTGACAGGATAATGCAGATTTACGCTGATGCACGGGTTTTCATGGCAGAACATGGAAATACGAAACAATGGGGTCCCCGATGCTGGCCCCCGGCTGATCTTATAAGGAATGATATAATGATCGGAAAAAGCTATGTCTGTGTCGATGAGAATGATAAGGTTCTGGGAGTGTTTTATTTTGATTACGGATCGGATGTTGAACCCACCTATCGTATAATTGAAGCCGGAGAATGGAAACATGACGGACCGTACGGTGTCGTGCATAGGATCGCAAGCAGCGGAGAATGTAAAGGTGTGGGAACATTTTGTATCAACTGGGCATTAGATCAGTGTGGACATATCAGAATAGATACTCATACGGATAATTCTGTAATGCAGAATCTGCTTGAAAAACTCGGATTTGAGAAATGTGGAATTATACACGTAAGACAGGATAATGATCCAAGAATTGCCTATGAAAAAGTCAAATAGGATGTAGTTTACAGAAAAATAAAGTAGCTGCGCGCCATTGATTAATCAATAGTGCGACAGCCGCTTTATTTTTGGGATTTCCGAATCAACATTTTTGAGTGATTATTATTGTTTCATAGCCCACTCAAATAATTCTTTTCTTCCACCCTGAGTATTGGTAAAAACATATTCTTCACCGGATGCTGTAATAGTAAGTTTAGAGAAGAGTTTCTTTTCAAAGTTGTATCCGGTAACTGCTTCTTTTCTGATTACTTTTATATCACCCGACCCTAAGATTCCTGCCATTATGATAATCAGTCTGTTATCAGTTACTGCAAGCATCTTGCGGTTAGCTTCATTAACACCGGTCAGCACACAGAATAATTTTTCACCCGGTTTCAACATAGGTCCCAGGATCTTAAGTTCCTTGCGCATCCAGTATTCACTGTACTCACCCAGATATCTTAGTCTGTTTTCTAAATCACGTTTTTCCAATTTACTGTGTTACTCCATTATTTATACAATCAGGACTTGAGTGGTGAATCCTCTGTAATGTATCCAAGCTTTTTAGCTATACAGCATGTGCAAGTAAGGTCTCCTGTTACGTTAAGTGCTGTACGTCCCATGTCAAGGATAGCGTCGATTCCGAGTATCATTGCGTATGCACCTGCGATAATTGTACCTGGTTCAATCGGCATATTGATACCCTGCATAACCATAGCAAGCATGATTGCTCCTGCCCCCGGAACTCCTGCTGTACCGATAGAAGCAAGTGTTGCGAGAAGGATGATCATTCCAATTTCACCGCCAGTAAAAGATCTTCCGTAGCATGAAAGGATAAGGAAAGTTGCGCAGACACCCTGATAGATTGCAGTTCCGTCCATGTTAATAGTTGCTCCGAGCGGAAGTGAGAAGGCATATACTTCCTTGTGAACTCCCAGGTTTTCAGCTGCCTGGAAACTTGTAGGAAGAGTACCGTTAGATGAACGTGTAACAAATGCGGTAATGAAAGGTGTTCTGGCTTCCTTAAAGAATGTAGCGATCTTGATCTTGAAGATCTTAAGGAGTCCGCCGTAAACGAGAACAATGTGAATAATGTATCCAAGGAAGCATGCAATCGTTACGGTAAGTAGTGCTCCTGCGACTTTGGCACCATTCTTTGCAAATACCTCTGCAATAAGAACTGCAACACCGATCGGCGCATACTGCATGATACCTCCGACTATCTTCATCATTATTTCAGTGAGACAGTCAAATACCTCATACATAGTTGTAGAGATAGTTCTGATTCTTTCATCACTGGAAACTTTCATGTAGCTTAAGCAGATACCGAACAGTAATGAGAAGAAGATTACCTGAAGTACATTTTCATTTACAAGAGAAGAAAGAACGCTTGTAGGAATAATTTCCGCTATTACCTGCCATACATTGGTATCGGCAAGTTTTCCCTCTGCTTCAGCTGCAAGCTGTGTAACTGCAGAAAGATCAGCCTGAGGTTTGAATATGCCGCCCATTGCAAGACCGATGCATACGCCGATAGCTGATGTAATCAGATAAATAATAATTATCCTGACACCGACTTTTCCGACATTTGCAGGTGAAACCGATGAAGCACCGATTACCAGTGATCCTACGATGATAGGAATGATAATCATCTTGAGCAATCTTGTGAAGATTGTTCCGAACATACTGATCCATTTCGGTAACTCTGTTACGCCTGCTGATGCAAGAATAATACCTGCGACTGCTCCGACAAGAAGTCCGATCAATATCTTGTACAGAACGTTGAAATCAAGATATGCCCGTATAAAACTTTTTTTCTTTGGCACGTTATCCATAAGAGACCCCCTTTTCATGGATTAAAAATGATATTTACGTGTATATTATAATATAAACAATAATTATATAAAAATACAAAATGCAACATTTATTTTGTGCATTTTGTACAAGAGAGATTTTGCCCGTTTTTATCCGTTTTCCGGGGGTTAATATATTCAGCTTTTTACATTATATCCTGAAAATCTGACGGCAGCCTTTGCCAGTGCCATTGTCGGATCGATGCTTGCAGCTTTGACATTATAAAGGTCCATTGCCAAAGGTAGCTCTGTGCACCCGAGTATAACGGTCTCCGCACCTCTGTCAAACAGATCCTGAATGGTGTTTTTATAATCCGTCACATCATATTCTTTTTTTCCGGCTTTTACTCCGTTGTATATGATATCCATAACGGCTTCCTGTCTGTCACCTTCGGGGACTATCATTTCTATTCCGGAAGATTCAAATACATTGCTGTATATACCCGTCTGTATGGTCCCGTCGGTGGCCAGAAGACCTGCTTTTTTACAGCCCTTTGCCAGTGCTTCGGCAGCAGTTTCTTTAATCATGTTCAGAACAGGAATATTAACAGAGTCTGCAATAATATTATAGAAATAATGAGCTGTATTACATGGAATAATAAGAACATCCGCGCCCATTTCCGAAAGAATGGTTGCCGATCTGACCATTTCCGGAACAGGAGATTCTCCTCCGTGGAGTATGGCCATTGTTCTGTCAGGAATGTTAATGTTATTATCTATCAGAACCCGCGGATAATCCTGATCTTTGTCTGCATCAGTTATATCTATTATTTTTTTGAATAAATCACTGGTTGCCAGTGGACCCATCCCACCGATTATTCCGATGGTTTTTTTCATTTTATCTTTTTTATTTATCATATGACTGGCTCTCCTTATGGATTACATCATGGATATTGTATCACTTTTGAACAAACTTTTAACATTTTTTTGAAACATCGCACGCTACTGCTTCGCTCGCAAAAGCTGATACCTATTGAAAATCCTTTATTCATACTTAGTTGCAACATGGATATTTGGATGCTATACTCTGTATATTGGCGATTGATCCAAGACACTCTGTCATCCAGACAAATAAAACAGACCTGTACATACAGATAATCTGACAGGGATTTTGGGTTCTGTGGGCCCTGCGGGGCCCGTGCATCATCCTACAGATAACAATACAAAGAGGAGTCCTGGAAAATGATCCGGGGCTTCTTTTTTGAGCTCTTTTTTGAGGTTTTCTGAGATATTAGCCATTTTTCCGGTTTCATCGTATATAATTATATAAGATAGAGAAAGTAACCGGAACTTATGGGAGATGTGACTGTTTTCCGTGGTTTCATAAAGAGATGAATAATTAAAAGATACTATACGAGGAGGAATCCATTATGTTAAACGAAAAGAAAGAACTCAAGAACAACGAACTAAACAATAAGGAACTCCCTGAAGGAGTAACGGAGCTTTCGATGGAGGATTTAGAGCAGGTTACAGGTGGTGCACGCCCGTTATATATAGTAGATGGCGTCTCCATGGCAGATGGTCTTAGCGGCATAAATCCTGCTGATATTGAAGGAATGGCTGTGTTGAAAGATGCATCCGCAACAGCACTTTATGGTTCCAAAGCAGGAAACTAATTCACGGAGATATTGATATGTTAAACGAAAAGAAAGAACTCAAGAACAATGAACTAAACAATAAAGAACTCCCTGAAGGAGTAACAGAGTTGTCCATGGAAGATTTGGAACAGGTAACGGGTGGAGCAGGCCCTGTAATGGGATCAGGTGCAGCAGGAGTCATAGGCCAGACAGAGGCACAGGATGTTATGTATACTTTTGTTGATAAAAATAATTGACGGGGGACACGAAAATGTCAGAAGAGAAGAAATGCGTAAATAGAGAAGAGCTCCCTGAAGGAGTAACGGAACTCTCAATGGAAGATCTTGAACAGGTAACAGGCGGAGCTGGACCAAATGTAACGGCTTATCCGGGTGGTTTCGCCAGATTACCTGTTACTGATATTGAAGAAACGGCTGTGTTGAGAAGTGCAGATTTCGAATTAGGGAGGTAACAAAAATGTCAAACGATAACAGAGAGTTAAATAACAACGAACTCAACAATAAGGAACTCCCTGAAGGAGTAACAGAGCTTTCGATGGAAGATTTGGAACAGGTTACAGGCGGGGTAAAAGATCCCCCTAGCTGGCTTGATGTCGGATGATGAAATTATAAGGGAATGAAAGCATCCATTACATTGATTCATGGTCTCAGAGGAGCAAATCAATATGAAAAGACTAATAGCATTGCTTATTGCAGTAATACTTATGATAATGCCTGCAACTACTGCCTTTGCAGGCGAAAAGAAAGCATTTAATACTGGTTCAGAAGAAAACCCGGTATATGAAGGCACATGGAATTATGATGCCGGGACTGATACATGGTCATATGCATCTACACAACCATTTAAGAATACCTGGGCCTATATCACAAATCCATGGAATGACAATAAACCTTCATGGTTCCGTTTTGATGAGAATGGAAAGATGCTGACGGGCTGGCAGAAGATATACTGGAACGGAAGCTATAAGTATTTCTATTTCCATGAAGCAAAGGATGGAAAAATAGGAGAACTTTTAGTAAGTGGTGTAACACCTGACGGATATACGGTTGATGAAAATGGCGTATGGACAGTAGATGGTGT
>JAZRYX010000020.1:0-13528 GCA_045600945.1 Lachnospiraceae bacterium | reverse complement strand
CATGCCGGACATTGAAGAAGACCTCGATGTTGAAATCAAAGATGATGATATCCGCATCGATACATACCGTTCATCAGGTGCAGGCGGACAGCATATCAACAAAACTTCATCCGCCATACGTATCACTCACTTCCCGACGGGCATCGTAGTAACCTGTCAGAATGAGCGAAGCCAGTTCCAGAATAAGGATAAGGCTATGCAGATCCTCAAGACAAAACTTTTCATGCTCAAGCAGCAGGAAAATATGGAGAAGCTTTCGGGTATCAGAGGTGAAGTCAAAGATAACGCATGGGGATCACAGATAAGATCGTACGTGCTTCAGCCGTACAAGATGGTAAAGGATCTTCGTACAGGATGCGAGTCCGGAAATACGGATGCAGTTCTTGACGGAGACCTCGACAAATTTATTACTGCATATCTGACATGGATGTCACTTGGATGTCCTGACAGAAAGATTGAAGATTGATTTACGAAAGGCATTAACATGAAGATTTCAATTCTCGGATTCGGAACCATAGGCAGCGGAGTGTATGAAATCGCCAAAGCAAATGATATCGAAGTGCTGAAAGTCCTCGACTTAAGAGACCTCGAGGTAACTGAACTTACAAAAGATTTTAACGAGGTGCTGCATAGCGACAGCGACACCGTAGTAGAAACTATGGGCGGAGAACATCCGGCATATGAGTTTGTGAAACAATGTCTCGAGGCAGGAAAAAACGTAGTCACATCAAACAAAGCACTTGTCGCGGCATTTGGTGAAGAACTTATTGCGACAGCAAAAGCGCATAATGTGCAGTTTCTTTTTGAGGCATCAGTAGGCGGCGGTATCCCTATCATTCACGTACTGACCGAGTGCTTAAGATGCGATGATATAACAAGGGTTTCGGGTATACTAAACGGAACCACAAACTTTATCCTTAAACAGATGGATGAAAACGGGATGTCATTTGACGACGCTTTGAAGCTGGCCCAAAAGCTCGGATACGCAGAACGGGATCCGTCAGCTGATATCGAAGGATGGGATACATGTCGTAAGGCGGCTATCCTCGGATGGCTCATAAGCGGACAGCTGCTTGATTATAAGACTATTCCCACGGAAGGAATCACAAAGATTACAAAAGACGACATCAACAAGGCAAAGGCAGAAGGAAAGACCATAAAACTTCTCGGAGTAGTTGAGAAGGATGCAGACGGAAAGCTTGGCGCATATGTAAGACCGACGGCCATAGGACCGGAGCATGAACTTTACAACGTAAACGGTGTCATGAATGCCGTACTGGTTGAGTCTAAGTATATGGGTAAGTCCATGTATTACGGACCGGGAGCAGGGAAGTTACCGACAGCCACCGCCGTAATCGCAGATGTAATGAGAACCTAATAGCATATCGTATGCGCAGTCACTTCATTCAACTTTCTTTATCGGGAACGGCCAGTACTTAAGGCCGACCTTCGCGATAATCTTATCTTTATAAACAAATGTATTTTTCCAGTAACGGGCATCCGCCGAATAATTTCGATTGTCGCCCATCATGAAATACGCTCCCTCCGGCACCTCGAAATGCATCGGCTCCTCGGTCGGGTCCATAGGCTCTGCCAGATACGGCTCGTCGAGAGGCTCACCGTTGATATAAACCTGCCCCTGAATGATATCCACCGTTTCTCCCGGAAGACCTATAACTCTTTTGACAAAATATACCTTCTCATTATCCGGCCAGTGGAAGATGACCACATCCCCGCGCTCCGGATCACTTGAAAGATAAGTCAGCCTCGATCCGAAAACTCTGGATCCGGACATGATATTCGGTTCCATGGAACCGGTCGGAACCACGGAATTGGCTATCAGGAAACGGTTTATGACAAAAGCTATAGCCGCTGCGATAGCAAATACTTCGATCCAGCTCAGAATCTCCTTGCCGACGCTGTTTTTCTCTTCTTTTTTATCGGGCGTACCCGATGTTTTATATTTTTTCGTACTCATGCCTATAGTTTACTCCTAATACATAAAATATGCAAATTATCGCGTGACTTTCGCTTTTATGATATAATAAAGTAGATTTATTGTGGAGAGAGGAAACCCTATGGGTAAAATATATTGCATTATGGGCAAGAGTGCGAGCGGAAAAGACACTCTTTTTAAAAAGTTGCTCGAAGAAAGCCCGAAGATGAAAAAGATGATTCTATACACTACCCGTCCGATGCGTGAGGGCGAGACCAACGGAGTAGAGTATAATTTTGTAACAACGCAGGATCTGGATCGATTCGAAAAAGAAGGGAAACTGGTCGAGAAGCGGGTTTACAACACGATATACGGTCCGTGGGCTTATGCGACGGTGGACAATGCCGACATAAAGCTGGGCAGCCGCAACTATCTGGTGATAGGTACATTGGAGTCTTATGTCAAAATCCGTGATTATTTCGGAGATGACAAAGTAGTCCCTATACTTATTACGCTTGACGACGGAATCCGCCTGCAGCGTGCGTTAAACAGGGAGAACGCCCAGAACGAGCCTCATTACAAAGAGATGTGCCGGCGTTTCCTCGCTGACGAGGAAGACTTCTCGGAGGAGAAGATTCAAAAAGCCGGCATAAAGAAACGCTATATTAACGAAGACCTGCGCAAGTGTTATGCTGAAATCTGCGCGGACATAGAAGATCCGAAGAAAGGCTGATAGCTTCAGGCCATGATAAAAGATTATTTGGAAAATGCTGCCGATAGCCGCAAACTTTCGCACGCATATATAATAGAGGGTGACACTTCCGAAATCAGAGCGGAGGCAGTCCGGGATTTCATCGGTGCCGTTATGGGTAAAGATGAGCATGCGCTGGCTCAGATCAAGGCAGGGACACATCCCGATATCGTATGGGTGACTCACGAGAAACCGATGACGATTTCCGTTCGGGAAGTTCGTGAGCAGATTTGTGACACCATCGCAGTAAGACCGTTTGAGAACGGGCGAAAAATCTATGTCATGGATGACGCGCAGCTTATGCCTCCCGGTGCTCAAAATGCACTTCTTAAGACCCTGGAGGAACCGCCTGAGTATGCACTCATACTTCTTATGACGGACAATCAGGAGACACTGCTTGATACGATACGCAGCAGATGTATCACACTGAAATGCGATCAGGAGAGTGAATCCGAAGAATATATAGATTCAGGACTTTTGGATGATTTCACATTTGATATATCACAAAAAAGAGATCATTGCGATGCTGCCCGCGCCAATGAGATAACGGCAGAGGTCCTTTCCGAGGGACCCGGAGCAGGACAGAAGTTTCTCGACCGCATGAGAAAGCATATCAAAGAGCTCATGGAAAGTGGCAGCGGATCGGGAACATTTGACATGACAAGGGCACTTAAGGCACTTGAACTTATCGATGAAGCGGAAGTAAGACTCAAGTTCAATGTCAATTCGGAACTGACGATAGAAATGATGTTAATGGAGATTTGATAATTTATGACTACAGTAGTAGGTGTTAGATTCAGAGAAGTCGGCAAGATATATTATTTTGATCCGGGTGAACTTAAGTTAAGTCCCGGTGACAAGGTTATCGTCGATACGGTTCGCGGAACCGAGTTCGGGACCGTAATGATAGGAAACCGGGAGGTTGAGGATGAGGATATCGTTCAGCCGCTCAAGGTCGTAAGACGTCTTGCTACTCAGGATGATGTTGAGAGAGTTGAGACAAACCGCGAAAAAGAGAAAGATGCTTTTGCAGTCTGCAAGGAGAAAATCAAAGAACGCGGACTGGAGATGAAACTCATTTCCGCAGAATATACTTTTGACAATGCAAAGATTCTGTTTTATTTCACGGCGGACGGAAGAGTGGATTTCCGTGAGCTGGTCAAGGATCTTGCAGCTATATTTAAGATTCGTATTGAACTTCGTCAGGTCGGAGTACGTGATGAGACGAAGCTTATGGGAGGCCTGGGAGGATGCGGCAGACCGCTTTGCTGTGCCAGTTATCTTTCCGATTTCGTGCCTGTTTCGATTCGTATGGCCAAAGAACAGAACCTTTCACTGAACCCGCAGAAGATCAGCGGTGTGTGCGGAAGACTTATGTGCTGCCTCAAAAATGAATCGGATACGTACGAAGATCTTAACACAAGACTTCCGAAGGACGGTGGCAAGGTCATCGCTCCCGACGGAAGAGAGGGTATAGCAGAGACGGTTAACGTTCTTCGCGAGAGAGTCAGAGTTTTATTTACCGACGAACAGGGTAACCGTGAGATGGAAGAATTCCCGGCATCGGAGCTTAAGTTCACACCGCGAAGAAAACCGAAAACGGAAAAAGAAGAATCTGTCGGCAATAAAAAGCAGGCTGATTTCGATAAAACCGATGAGACAGTTGAGGAGCTTATCGAAGAAATCTCCGAGGAAAATGACAGCGAGCTCAAAGCTCTTGAAATTGCAGAAATCGGAGATGTTTTCGGAGAAGATATACATGAAATTTCCGAAGAAATAGGAAAAGGCGAAGAAGCAAAAAGAGACTTCAAAAAGCGTCATCGCAAACATCGCCGCAGACATTACTCATCGGAAGAAAGAGAAGGTGAGCATACCGAAAGCGAGCAACTGGGCACAGACCAAAGCGGTGACCAAACCGGCAACCGTAACAGCGACCAAACCGGTAACCGTGGTCCACGCCCAAACGGCAACCGTAACGCGCGACCGAATACAAGACCGACCGGCAATCGGAACAGCAATCCGAACGGACACCAGAGCATCAGCCGAAAAGAAAACAACGCGCAGCATGTGAACACAGATGCGAAACCGCAGGAACAAAGCGAGAACGGCGAGAACAAACATCATGGAGCGCATAGACGATTTAGAAAGAGAAAACCTAAGAATAATCCAGAATCCTGATAAATTCTGCTTCGGTATCGACGCGGTACTGCTTACCGGATTTACAAGATTAAAACCCGGAGAGACTATGGTCGATATAGGTACGGGAAACGGAGTGATTCCCATCCTTATGACAAGTAAGGGAGAGGGCATCATGCACTACGGACTGGAGATACAGGAAGATATGGCAGAGATGGCAAACCGGAGCGTAGAACTTAATCACCTCGGCGATAAAGTAAAGATTATCTGCTGCGACGTGAATAAATCTTCGGAAGTGATTGCAAACTCAAGCATGGATGTCGTAACCTGCAATCCGCCGTACATGAATGATGAACATGGTTTGAAAAATGATAACAGGTCGCTTGCGATTGCCAGACATGAAATCATGATGACACTTGAAGATGCAATACGTGAAGGATGCAGGATGCTTAAGTCAGGCGGAAGATACTACATGGTTCATCGCCCGCACAGACTTATGGATGTCATCACCACGATGAGAAAGTACAGACTCGAACCTAAACGTATGCGCATGGTTCACCCGTTTGAAGACAAAGAAGCCAATATGGTACTCATAGAAGCGACCAAGGACGGGAAACCGTTTTTAAAAGTCGAGAGACCGCTCATCGTATACAGAACCCGCGGAGAATACACCGAAGAAGTGAAAAAATTATATTATGAGTAAACTATTCCTGGTGGCGACACCTATCGGAAATCTTAATGATATGAGCCCGCGCGCGATTGAGACGCTAAAGAGCGTTGATCTGATCGCAGCAGAGGATACGAGGAACAGCATACGACTCCTCAATCATTTTGATATCAAAGTTCCGATGACCAGCTATCATGAATATAACCGTATAGAAAAAGCAGAAGAACTTATCAGGAAAATGCTGACAGGATGCGACGTTGCACTCATTACCGACGCAGGCATGCCGGCAATATCTGATCCGGGAGAGGATTTGGTCAGGATGGCCCATGAAGCCGGAATAGAAGTAACGATTATCCCGGGACCATGCGCGGCAGTAAGCGCGCTGGCACTCAGCGGACAGCCGACAGGAAGATTCGTATTCGAGGGATTTCTGCCGAATGATAAGAATAAAAAAGAACTTACAGCACGACTTGAAGATTTAAAAGACGAGACGCGCACCATCATTTTTTACGAAGCACCGCACAGGCTTTTAAGAACGCTTAAGATTCTGAAGGATACATTCGGAGCGGACAGAAAAGCAAGTATAGTCAGAGAACTCACAAAAGTTCATGAGGAAGTCTGCTTATCAACACTGGGAGAACTGATCCGCAGATTTGAGAGCGATGACCCGCGCGGCGAATTCGTTATCATTGTAAAAGGAAAAGACCCGCAGGCGATTCTTGAAGAGAAAAGAAGCAAGTGGGATGAAATATCGATACGTGAACACGTTGAAAGATACATGGCAGAGGGATTTGATAAGAAAGAGGCCATGAAGAAAACGGCGGTTGATCGCGGAATCGGAAAGAGGGAAGTATATAAAGAATGCACGGACTGAACATAGACCATTTGGTACTCGGACCCATATCGACAAATGTTTACATAGTAAGTAACCCTGAGACAAAAGAATGTGTGATTATCGATCCCGCGACCAATCCAAGTACGATTCTCAAAAAGATTGAAGGAGCGGGACTGAAACTAAAGGCGATTCTCTTAACGCACGGACATTTTGACCACATACTTGCAGTAAATGATATCAAAGAGATTACGGGAGCCGAGGTATATGCACATGCGGATGAAAGACAGATACTTGCTCATCCGGATGTGAGCCTTTTGAACAGGGATTTATCGGATAAAGCGGTAACGGAGTATACGGAAGTACATGACGAAGATGTGCTTGATCTGATCGGATTCAAATGGAAAGTGATACATACCCCGGGACATTCAGCCGGAAGTGTAATTTACTATATTGAAAGCGAAAAGCTCATGTTTTCCGGAGATACGATTTTCAGAGGAAGTTATGGCAGAACAGATCTTTTGACCGGAAACTTTGAAGAGATATCAAAATCAATCAAAGAAAAGATATTTACCATTCCGGATGATGATATTGATATACTTCCCGGGCACATGGAGTTTACCACTCTCGGATTTGAGAAAAAACACAACATGATTTTATCAGATTAATAATCTGTAATATAACAGCAATATTTAAAGATGAAGCATAAAAGGAGATACTTAAAATGAAGAAATTGGTTTGTCTTATGGTTATGTTAGTTATGGCGGCAGCACTTGCTATGGTGGCTGCGGGATGTTCAAAGCATGAATCAGAATATGATGAGCATCAGGAAGAACTCAAACAGGCGCTTGAAGATTTTCAGGCCAATCAGGAGACAGGCGGAGCAGCAGATAAAGTTCCGGATCCGAATGCAGCACCTGCAGAAATCATCATGGTATATTCGGTTAAAGAAGGCGATACAGGACTTGAGCAGCACATGGACGATGTTCCGGCAATCACGGACGAAGATATTTCAGATAAGCTGGTAGAATACAAAGTACTTCCGGAAGGAGCAGAGCTTTCGGTATTTGATCCGTACAATAATGTTATAAGTTACACAGGAGTTTCAACACTTACACCACGACAGGCTATAGCCATCCTTAATACATTCATTGAGAACTTTGAGTTTGACGGGCAGTGGGAACTCCAGATTGACGGAGATCCTGTTATGAAATCAGGATACTGCGCAGATTGGAAAACAGTAGATGATAACTTCGAGGGCGGAGCTGATGATTTCGATTCTACTTCATCAGAGGGCGGCCCCGGAGTTCAATAATAAGGAGAGAAAAAATGAGTAACACTTGCAAAGGGAAACCGTATTACATCACTACCGCGATAGCATATACATCGGGTAAGCCTCATATCGGTAATACATATGAGATCGTTCTTGCCGATGCAATCGCAAGATACAGAAGAGAACAGGGATATGACGTACGTTTCATGACAGGAACGGACGAACATGGTCAGAAAATAGAAGAAAAGGCTATGGCAGCCGGCAAGACTCCCAAGGAGTTTGTTGACGAGGTATCGACTCAGATCAAAGGCATCTGGGATCTTATGAACACATCTTACGATAAGTTCATCCGTACGACTGATCCTCAGCATGAGAAACAGATTCAGAAGATGTTCAAGAAGATGTATGCCAAAGGAGATATCTATAAGGGATATTACGAAGGACTTTATTGTACGCCTTGTGAGTCATTCTTCACGGAGTCACAGCTTGTTGACGGTAAGTGCCCGGACTGCGGACGTCCTGTTAAGCCTGCAAAAGAAGAAGCATACTTCTTTAAGATGAGCAAGTACGCAGACCGTCTTATCGAGCACATTAACACACATCCTGAGTTCATTCAGCCTGTTGCAAGAAAGAACGAAATGATGAATAACTTCCTTCTTCCGGGACTTCAGGATCTGTGTGTATCACGTACATCATTCAAGTGGGGCATCCCGGTTGATTTTGATCCGAATCATGTCGTATATGTATGGCTTGATGCACTGTCAAACTACATAACCGGACTCGGATATAATGTTGACGGTGACCCGGATGAAGAGTGCGCGGCATATGCAAACAGTATGACATGCAAGCCTGCAGATCCGGAAGGCGGCAAAGAACTCTGGGGTAAGTACTGGCCGGCAGATCTGCATCTTATCGGTAAGGACATCATCAGATTCCATACGATTTACTGGCCTATATTCCTTATGTCACTTGACGTTCCGCTTCCTAAACAGGTATTCGGACATCCGTGGCTTCTTCAGGGCGACGGCAAGATGAGTAAGTCAAAAGGTAACGTCCTTTATGCAGATGATCTTGTTAACATTTTCGGAGTGGATGCAGTTCGTTACTTCGTTCTTCATGAGATGCCGTTTGATAATGACGGTGTCATCAGCTGGGATCTTATGATAGAGAGATTCAATTCGGATCTTGCCAATATCTTAGGTAACCTTGTATCAAGAACCATCGCTATGTCAAATAAGTATTTTGAAGGTACTGTAACAGATGCGGGCGATGAAGGCGGCCCCGGACAGCGCGAGGCAGATGAAGATCTTAAGAACACTGTGCTTCTTGCAGTTGAGAGATGTACAGCCAAGATGAACGAACTTCGTGTAGCAGATGCCATCACGGAAGTATGGTCTATCTTCCGCAGAAGCAATAAATATATCGACGAGACATGTCCGTGGGAGCTTGCAAAAGACGGTGCAAATCGTGAAAGACTTCAGACAGTACTTTATAATCTCTGTGAGTCCATCACAATCGGCGCATCACTTCTTTACAGCTTTATGCCCGAGACATCAAAGAAGATACTTGCCGAACTTAATACCGAAAAACTCGATCTTGAGCAGATGACAAGATGGGGCAACTATAAATCAGGCAACAAAGTTTCCGAAAAAACGGAGATCCTTTTCGCAAGACTTAAAGCAGAAGAGATCTTCGCAGAAGTAGAAAAACTTCAGGCAGCTCAGAAGGCAGCTGCAGGAGTTCCGGAAGAAGAGAAAAAGGAAGATGCGCAGTACATTGATATCGAAGCAAAAGACACCATAAGCTATGATGACTTTGCAAAGCTTCAGATGCAGGTCGGCGTTATCGAAGCATGCGAAGAGGTTCCGAAGTCAAAGAAACTTCTCAAATCAAAAGTCAGAGTAGGCTCACAGGTTCGTACTATCTTAAGCGGAATCAAGCAGTACTATTCACCTGAAGAGATGGTAGGCAAACATGTAATGGTACTTGTGAACCTTGAAGCTCGTGAGATTGCAGGTGTTATGTCTGAAGGCATGCTTCTGTGCGCAGAAGACGATGAGGGACATGTAATCCTTATGGCTCCGGAAAAAGCTATCAAGGCCGGAAGCGAGATTTGCTGATGATAATCGATACACATGCTCATTACGATGATGCTGCTTTTGATGAGGATCGAGAGCAGCTCATCGGGGAACTAAATAAAAAAAATATCATTGCCGTAAATGTCGGAGCCACCAAAGGGTCTGCGCTTACGGCACTTGACTTTTCAAAGAAATACTCCAATATCTATGCCGCAATCGGTGTTCATCCGGACGAAGTGGCAGAGTGTAATGATGACGATATGCAGCATTTCCTTGAACTGTCCAAAGAAAGAAAAGTCCTGGCCATCGGAGAGATAGGTCTTGATTATCACTGGGATGTCAATCCCCGCGAAGTTCAGAAAGAGTGGTTCATCAAACAGATACATCTTGCGGGTGAGGCGGGACTTCCGATAAACATTCATTCAAGAGATGCGGCGCAGGATACACTCGATATAGTTAAAAAAGAAAATGCCGGAAAGTTCGGAGGTATAGTACATTGCTACTCATACGGAGTCGAACTTGCCCGTGAATACATGAAGTTGGGATTTCATTTCGGAATCGGCGGAGTGGTTACATATAAAAATGCAAAGACGGTAAAAGAAGTTGTGCAATACCTTCCGATTGAAAGAATAGTACTTGAGACGGACTGCCCGTATCTGGCACCGACACCTCACAGAGGAGAAAGAAACGACTCGAGGAATCTTTATTTTGTCGCTGCACAGATAGGTGCGATAAAAGGAATAACTCCGGAAGAAGTAATTGAAATAACAGAAAAAAACGCAAGAGAAGTATATGCCAAACTTGGTTGATCCGAAAAATACCATAGCGGTCATACAGAAAAATAAATTCGTGTTTCAGAAAAGATTCGGACAAAACTTTCTGATAGATGCACACGTGCTTGATAAAATCATAGCAGCTGCGGAGATAGGCCCGGAAGATACGGTACTTGAGATCGGGCCCGGTATCGGAACTATGACGCAGGCACTTGCGGAACACGCGGGAAAAGTCATCGCCGTTGAGATAGATGATAACCTGATCCCCATACTCGAAGAAAATCTGAAAGAGTACAACAATGTTGAGATAATTAATAACGATGTAATGAAAGTTGATATCGCATCACTCGGAGTCAATAAAGTGGTTGCAAATCTTCCGTATTACATCACAACACCTATAATAATGGGACTTCTGGAAGCAAGAGTGCCGCTTGATTCAATAACGGTCATGGTGCAGAAAGAAGTTGCGGACAGAATGAAGGCAAAAGCCGGAACAAAAGATTACGGCGCACTGTCGCTTGCGGTTCAGTATTATGCACAGCCTTATATCGTAGCTAATGTTCCGCAGAACTGTTTTATGCCGCGTCCCAATGTAGGCAGTGCGGTTATAAGACTTACGCTCCACAAAGATGCGCCTGTAAAAACAGAAGATGAAAAACTTATGTTCAGCATCATCCGCGCAGCATTTAACCAAAGAAGAAAAACTCTTCAGAACTGTCTCAATCATTTTGAAGGACTTAAACTTGATAAAGAAACAGTAGCAGGCGTACTTGGTGAAATGAATATTAATGAGAACATCAGAGGTGAGGCACTTTCACTTGAGCAATACGCCGAACTAACAGATAAATTAAAATCAAAGGATATTTAATGCGAAAAAAAGAACTGATAAAAAATTTGAAGAATAGGATCACTACAGGGATTCATAAAGGAGTCGATAAGGTGACTGCGAATAAGAAGAGATTCTTCATCATCGCAGGGGCCGTGCTTCTTGCGGTCATTCTGGTTGTTGTTATCGCAGTCGCATTCAGCAAAGCCGGAAAGAAAAACGAGACGGAAGAAGCGGCGATAGTCGAAACAGAACCGGAAGCAGTTGCAGAAGATATCAAAACTGCAAACGTAATTCCGCTTACGGCAGACGGACCGGTATTTCCGAATCTTGATCTTGGAGTATTGCCGACAGAGGAACCCGCACCGGAGTTTCTGATTGTCGGAACAGAACATCCGATAGTTGCGGATGTTCAGCAAAGACTTATGGATCTTGGATTCATGGATTTTGATGAACCGACACAGTATTATGGAAATGCTACTGAAGCCGCAGTAATGAAGTTTCAGAGACAGAACGAACTGGATCAGGACGGAGTAGTAGGACCTGAAACTCTTGAAATGCTTTTTGCGGAAGATGCGAAATATTACGCAGCTAAAAAAGGTGATACAGGTGAAGATATACGTAATATCCAGGAACGTCTCTATCAGTTGGGCTATCTTGCAAAACGTGCGATGGTAACCGGCAAGTTCGGAGAGAAGACGGAAGAAGGAGTTATGAAACTTCAGGAAGTCAACGGACTTGCGGTTGACGGAAAAGTCGGAAGACAGACATACAACCTTATCTACTCAGATGAAGTAAGAGCAAACTTTCTGTCACTCGGAGAAAAGAGTGATGTGGTACTTGCGTGTCAGCAGAGACTTTTCGATCTGGGATATATGACAAGTACTCCGGACGGAACATACGGTGACGATACATATTATGCAGTAAAGAATTTCCAGTCGAAGAATGCGCTTGTAGTAGATGGTTTCCTCGGACCTACAACCAAGGATGTACTTATGAGTTCAAAGGCACTTCATAACGGACTCGGACTCGGTGATTCAAACGAACAGGTTTCAAAAGTACAGTCGTTGCTTGTCAAGTACGGATACTTAAGCAAGAAAAATGCAACAGGATACTTCGGAGATATAACACAAAAAGCAGTCAAGAATTTCCAGAAGCAAAACGGACTTTCAGTTGATGGTATGGTAGGTGCGCAGACACTTGCAAAGCTTACATCAGATAAAGCAAAGAAAGCTGCAAGCGGTATGCTTGACGGTGCAAACTTTAATAAGACTACAACTACCGGAAAGACTCAAAGCAGTTCATCAGGTGGAGGATCTTCATCAACAACGCAGACAACAACTGCGCAGGGAAGCGGAACGGACGCAGGTTCCGTAACACAGACACAGGATGCAAGCACTATTCCTAATACGGATGCAAGCGGAGTATCAGGATCGGTAGCTAATCTTCTTTCAGTTGCAAGATCAAAGATAGGATGCCCGTATGTATGGGGATCAAAAGGACCGAGTTCATTTGATTGTTCCGGATTTGTAAACTGGGTACTTAATCAGTGCGGCGTATCACAGTCTTATATTACAAGTGCAGGTTGGAAGAGTGTAGGAAAGTATACGCGTATCAGTAACTACGGAGATCTGCGTGCGGGTGATGTAATCGTTGTTAACGGACATGTTGGATTTATCTCAACAGGCGGTTGCGTAATCGATGCATCGTCATCAAACGGACGTGTAATCGAACGTGGACTCGGCAGTTGGTGGGCAAATCATTTCATCGTCGGATGGAGAATCTTCTAATATAGAATGAGGTACTATTAGTAGTGGTCACAAATTGAAAATATACAATCTGTGACCACTGTTTTTATACCCCGAAAAATTATTTAAAAAACTTGAAAAAAAGTTAAAAAAGCTGTTGACAGCAGGAGAATAGAGTGATATTATGAACAAGCTGTCGCTCCAAAAGCGGCACGAAATGAACCTTGAAAATCAAAGATTAAACAGTACACATAACCCTGAAAATCTTTTGAAGAAATTCAAAGAAAAGTACTAACAGTAAAAGGGATAAAATGAAGCTAAGCTTCATCTAACCGGATTGAAAACATTAAAAGCAGCAATAGCTGTAGAAATTTAAGATGAGAGTTCGATCCTGGCTCAGGATGAACGCTGGCGGCGTGCTTAACACATGCAAGTCGAACGAAGCGCCCAAAGCAGAGGCTTCGGCCAAAGCAGAGGGATGACTTAGTGGCGGACGGGTGAGTAACGC
>JAZRYX010000019.1:0-3462 GCA_045600945.1 Lachnospiraceae bacterium | reverse complement strand
TATTTTTCCGTTCGCAAAATCAACCGGGCTGACATCATTCAAAATTCCCCCGGGATTATATATTCTAATTGCAGATTTGGTGATAGAGATTTCATTATAATCACCTTTTTGGTATTTGCAGTGTGCAAATGAGTTAATCACGATTTCACGTATCGCTTGAACAGGTATCTCCGGATGCTCAATCCTTCTTGCTCCTATAATCTCCGCTACATAATGAATATTATTTTGTATATATTTCATTCCTTCATTTATACATTCAATGATGTTTCCTCGGAACTGTTTCAAGTCAGAAAATGAATCTCTTTCATCTGTAGGGAAAATGACTTCTTTCAACAGAACTGGTCCGTCATTGCCAAACAAATAGTATCCGGCATTGTTGAGATATCCCTCATCATTTATAAGATTTAGTTTGCTTAATGCTTCAGCCGAATTTCTGAATAAATAATTTAAACGACCAATATTATTTGCTTCTCTTATAAACTGAATAAGCAATTCCTCATTAACCTTTTCTATCCCGTAAGGCGTAATCTCTTCCTCCCATTTAGAATACGTTTTGTCTTTAGATTCAAAGAAAGTCCATAACTGCTTTGAATCCATAAACATATCAGCATCGTCAACGCGAGTATAATACCTTCCGTATGCCGAATACGGTGTATCTTTACCGTCAGCAACTACTTTAATAATGTTTTTTTCATCTATGGTGATGATAGATATACTTACTTCCGGAAGAGGTTTCAAATAGTTTCTTATTTCGTGAGAAATATCGGAAGTTGTTTTCTTTCCAATCGTCAAATCTGCAATTGATCCATCATCTTTTATTCCAAAATATACGACACCGTGTTCATTCTTATTGAGCATTGCACATAGAGAAATAACACCTTCCTTTAGTTGGGCTGTCGTTTTTTTAAATTCTACTGTCTCAGATTCTCTTCTCTCCATATGTTCTGGTCTCCCAATTAGTTCAATAACATATCATTTATCATATCATTATACTATCATTTATCATATCATCTGTAAAGACATCAATCAAAGTATGCGCTCTGAATCACTGAACTTTGCATAAAAAAAGAAGACACCCAAAATGGATATCTTCTCTTTTGTCTTTGTGATTGAAAGAATCGTTCCCGGATTATCGCTTTGAGAACAGGTTTCTGAAAAATTTTTTCTAAAAACCACAATATATTGTTTTATACATATACATACCCAATATCGTTTTAGCTGTTCATAAAAGTTTTCTCGAGTACCTGCCATTATAATAATTATTAATTTACCATTTTCTTCTTTGATGGTGTAAGCAAGTTCGTAATTAGTTTTGTTATAAAAAATGTCATACCCGCGTACACCTGATAAATCTCCCGTCTTCTCTGCTCCAATAGATGGATCATTACAAATAGCATCCAGGGCATCCTTGTAAAGTTTTTTGAGATTTTTGTCTTTGATCTTCTTTAAATATTTAGCAGCTGGAGGTAATATTCTTAGTTCATACATATTAACAATCTCCAAATACTTCATCCATTGTCATGTATTCTGCAGCATCTTCTGCCACAGCATCAGCTTCCTCCAGCATCCGAACTACAGTAGGCCTAATTTTAGCCTGGCGCAATTTAAATTCTTTCAAAAGAGCCTCTCCAGAAAAACCCTCTTTAATAATATCTGCAAGTATCTGCTCTGCAAACTCACTTGATGTTTCATGATATGTAGGACGAAGAACTAATTCATTGTCTCTAAAAATGCATTCTGCTTCATTGCCAAATCCTAAAGCATTGAAAAAAGCTTGCGGAATAGTAATCTGTCTTTTTGAAGAAATGCTAACTCTTTTACAAGTATCTGTCACAGTAAGTGCCATATCCTTTCCCTCCAATTATTTCTTTGATTCTTGGTTTCTTGGTTATATAATATCTCAAATTCAGTTGTTTTGCAAGAAAAAAGAAGACACCCAAATGGATGTCTTCTCTTTTTGCTTTGTTTTGAAGTTTTATTAAAGCTTGGATTTTTCGATGAGATGCGAGGCGCGGAAAACCTGAGTCGAAGCGCGCGTACACGTGGTACGCAAGCGAGCGAAGGTTTTGCAGCAACGAAGCAGCTCGCGAAAAAGACATGCTTTAACGCTTTGAGAACTGGCTTCTGAAAATGTTTTTTTAAAATCACAATATATTGTCTAATACATATCTATAGTAACCTATATATTGAAATACAATTTTCACCGTGTGTAGTCGTGCGTAGAGATATTGTCTGGTGGTTTTGGTCTGTCCCCATTGTCAGGAGGCATCATCCCTTGTATGTCTTCAGGATTAAATCCTCTTCTTAGATCTCCAGGATTAAATTCACCCTGCGGGTCATCTGGGCGCAGCATGCCTCCTTTAATTCCTGCAGTATTCTCTATAACAACTGCTCCATCTGCAATAAATGTGCCGTCCTCGGAGTCAAGCATATCATCAGCTACAGATGGACTTGCGCCAGCAATAACGCCACCATTGATGCTGATATATCCATTAGAATCAACCACATCTCCTTCTGCTCCCTGTCCTGCAAATATCGTTACTCTGCCTCCATTCAAAGCAAAGACTGAAACATGGTCCTCGTTTACGTTGATTCCATCATCCTGCGAAACAATATTGACATGTCCCCCGTTGATTGTTAGGTGCAGCTCTGTATCAAGACCCTCAAAGGTGCTGCCGATGATATTCATTATTCCGGTATTGCCTTCAATACTCATGGAAACATAACTGTAAAATGCACCGTCAGTTTTGTAATATTTCTTTTGAACTTTTGTGCTGTCATTCTTGTATTTAGGCTTTAACAGTCTGTAGACATTTGCCCCGGAAAAATTGTTTTCCGTACCATCAACCAGAACGACTTTTGCCCCTGCATTTGAGGTGTCCACCGAACTGATAGCTTCTGTCCTGCCTTCCCATTCGTTATCGCATTCATAAAGACTATAGAACACAACTGATGGAGCAACAGTGCAGTTTACATTTACACCGTTCATAATCAGTGTAACTTTCTTGCTTTCATCAGCAAAGCATTCATCCTTATCGCCTAAATCAATATATATCTGTCCGCCCCATGAACCTTCCAATATATACTCTCCCGGCTGCGTGATGTGAAGCACAGGATTTGCATATGCTTCCTCCGAAGAGTGCATCATGTTTTTAGGAAGCTCTGTTCCAAGAACAGGTAGCGTCGAAAACAGATAGTCTGTCAGTCCTTCCGCTGTATAATGTGTGACCCATTCTGTCTCGCCATCATAGTTTTCCTTAACGAATTTATCTTCATCAATTTCAGGATAATAAATAATATCGTGAGCTATATAGCATTCACTTGTATCAGGTTCTTCACCTGAACAAACAGGCTCATTCATAGACGGGTCAAAAGCCCATGTATAATCGTATTCGTTCAAAGACATTCCATTCAATACTGCAGCACCGTCATTTAGCTGCAGAAGATTTGCATTCGGATACT
>JAZRYX010000018.1:0-11850 GCA_045600945.1 Lachnospiraceae bacterium | reverse complement strand
CGTGTAGGTATAGTGAGAGCATTGATAAACTCACCGGAGATTCTTTTTGCCGACGAACCTACGGGTTCCCTTAATTCACAAGCCGGAGCGGATGCTCTTGATCTTTTTACCCGCTTCAATCGTATGGGCCAGTCTATAGTTATGGTTACCCATGATATAAAAAGCGCAATACGCGGAAACCGTGTGCTGTATTTGCGCGACGGAAAGCTGATCAATGAATGCAGGCTGGGTAAATATGACGGAAACAGCTAGGAAAGAATAAACAAGCTTAACGGATTCTTAGGTGACATGGGATGGTAAAAAATAAATACGTTAATTTTGCCTTATCAGTTATACGTCACTCCCCGGGGAGTATTGCTGCGATTGCATTGCTTATTATCTTTGCATCAGCCCTGTTAAATACCGCCTTGTTTCTTTCTATGGATTATAAGCAGAGCTTCATGCGCGAAAAAGAACGCTTGAGCGGTGACGATATTTGTTTTCTTTTTGCGGAAGCTTCATATGGTGCAGATCAAAAAGATGATATTGCTGATATACTGAATGAAAATGCAGCTGTCAGACAGTTTGAAATAGATGAATGCTTCTCCGGAAAGGGAACAGTTGATTTTGGTGATACATCGGCATTCAACAGCATTTCCCTGCTGCGCTTTGAAGATGCGAAAAAGAAACTGATAGGAAAATATGAGATACTGGAATCCGATGGAAAAAGCGGTGCGTATCTTAGCTATGTGTTTAAAGTAGGAGCGGGATGTTCCATCGGAGACACTGTAACCGTCACGATAGGCAGTCAAAGCACCTCTTTCAGAATAGCCGGATTTTACAATAATATTGATACCGGCACCACCAATTGCAGTGATACTGCGCTTTTATTAACTGACGACTGCTATGATGATATTGAAAATTTCGGAGCGACTTCATACCGTGTAAGTATACGTTTGCGTGATATGAGTAAGGCAGATATTATCGAATCCGAGATAAATGGAGTTGTATCCTCTACACTGCCGACATTATTGCTTGTTGCATCTTCTTCCATAAGGAAACTGTCAACCGCAAGGTATGTTACCACAACGATATTCAAGGCGATTATAGTGGTTTCCGCTGTTGTAATTATTGCGGTATTGCTTACGATTATAGCGATTACTCTTTCAAACTATATACGCAGCAGCATCAAAAACCTCGGTATTCTTAAAGCTATCGGATACACGTCAGATATTCTTATTATTTCTGTTGTATGTGAATTTGCGGTCATTTCCCTGATCATGTCTGCAGTGGGAGTCACCGGTTCTTATGCGCTGTTGCCTGTTATTAATAATGCGATGGAACAACAGGTGGGGATCCCGTATCATGTACACTTCTTACCGAAGGAAGCAGTATTGGCTACTCTTATATGCACTGGCATAGTAATAATTACAGCATTCTTTACAGTGCTGAAGATAAGAAGTATACTTCCCGTTAATGCCATCCGTGATTATCGTACAAAAGTAAATAAAACGAGTTGTTTTTCATTGGCCAAGTCCAATTTAAGCCTTAACACTTCCATTTCTCTAAAAAACTGGATGTCCGGAAAGGCTCGCAATGTGGTTATTTTTATTTTTATCGGTATCGTAGCTTTTAATGTCGGATTTGCATGTGCCACGTATCAGAATATTATCATTAACAATGAGGACGTAATGAAGATGGTATGCGGGCAGATGACTGACAGTGTCATAGGCGTTGATGCATCACATGAGCAGCTTTTAAAAGACGAACTCAGTGATAATGAGGATGTTGACCGTTACTATATGTTTTCTATTAATACCGTTGCACCGTCAGGTATGCCCAGGATGGCTGCCTATGTCATAGACTCTGCGGAATATATAGATGCACAGCACGTTTGTATCAACGGCAGGATTCCGTCCTCAGACCACGAAATAGCGATAAATGGTGCGTATGCGAAACAGAATGGTCTTAAAACAGGCGATACTATAATCTTCAAACAGGAGGATGAAGATGTCAGATTTACTGTCTCGGGAATAATTCAGGGAGCCTATTCTTCAGGACGCGATTGTTTCATAACAAGAGATGGTTATACAAGATTTGCCGTATTGAAAGACATACGGTACTATGTTGATTTGAAGAATGGTGTCGATATAGATACTTTTAACAGTTCAATTGGTGAAAACTGTGATGTAATGTACAGTATAAATTACAGAAGAAACGTGAATGAAATCGCAGGTTCTTATACCATTATATTGAAATTGACAACAGTTATTGTCGTTGTGCTTAGCTTTGCGATAACAGGATTTATTCTTTACGTTTTATTAAATGTGCTTCTATCCGGCAGAAAAAGAGAATATGCTATATATAAAGCGCTCGGCTTTACGACCGGAGATATCATTTACCAGACTGTTGTAAGCATATTGCCGACGAGTGTTATAGCAACTATAGCAGGCTTGTGGATTTCAAGAACCGGGGCTGCTTCTGTTTTAACTCTCGCGCTTAATGGTATCGGTATATTCTCGTTCGGCACTCCGACAAAAATCTCATATCTTACGGGAGCAGGTATTGCATTGATTTCGTTTATAATTATATGTTCGATTCTTCTTTCTTATTCCGTGCGCAATATCACCCCGCATAAGCTGTTTACGAATGAATGATGCAGCTTTTATATGAAGGGGTATTCACACAAACATTGGGGGATGACTATGAAAAAACACAATGGTAAAAAAACAATAGTTGTTTTAATAATTCTGCTGGTTCTTGCAGTACTCGCGTTTTGCTTTTTCAGATTCATGGATAATGGAAAGAAAGAGTATGCAACCGATACTGTGCAGAGATCAGATATCAGTTCTTCAGTTATAATAAAAGGTACTGTCAGAGGCAGAGATGTAAGAAATGTATATTCGGATTCTCCCAATAAAATATTAAATATACTGGTCAAAATCGGAGATGAGGTCAAGAAAGGTCAGACTCTTGCAACTTTGGATGTTGAAAAACTTAAACAGCAGTATGATGCAGCGTGTATCGATTATGAAAGCGCAAAGAAAAATTATGACAACATGTCGGCATTGTCAGAAAGCGGTTCAGTTCCTGCGTTTTCTTTGGAAGAAGCAAAAAGCGCCCTTAATAAAGCAGAGCTTTTATGCCGGTCATATGATATTGAAAATGCCGGAGAAATCATAAGTCCTATCGATGGCATAGTGACTGAGATTAACTGTTCCGAAGGCGGATATGCATCATTATCGGTGCTCCAACAGCCGGCATTTGTAATAGAGGATCAGTCCGGTTATATACTCAAAGCGGATGCAAAAGAAAAACATATATCTTCTATATATGTGGGACAGGCTGCGGAAATTACATCAGAGGCTATGGGGAATATGACGGCCTTTGGAGAGGTTACGGAAATTGCTCCATCCGGGAAAGCAGATTTGAAAACCGGTTCCGTAGTCATCCCTGTCACTGTCGAATTTGATGCTCTCCGGGAAAAATGGATGACAGGAATAACCGGAAAGGCGGCACTGGTTCTGACTGCAAATGACGCTCTTACGGTGCCGATAAATGCTGTATCGGAAAATGGTGATGAGACTCGTGTTTATGTTTTAAATAAAGACAAAAACATCCGTAAGGTTGCTGTCGAAACCGGAATAAAAGATGAAAGCAGGATTCAGATATTATCCGGTGAACTTGAAGAAGGTGATACTGTAATCTTGAATCCTGATGCGTATTTGCAGAGTAATAATTAATTCTGAACTATCAAGCTTCTAATTGACTGCCAGGAACCAATTACCCCCTTCAGGCTTGTAGTTTTTTCCGTTTTATCCTATAATTCTCGTATGGAAACTTATAAAAAATACGATCATTTAAACATGGCCAGCCCTGAGAGAAAGAAACCCAAACTTTCTCCTAAGGATGGCTCTTTTCTGTCACTGCTTTTGTTTTGGATTTTGCCGTTTATCGCTATTAACCTGCTTCTTGTTTTTATCTTTACGGCAAAACCGAGGTTCGAAGTTACTATCAACGACCCCGGCACTTTTACCAGCGCAGAGATAGTTGTTAAGGTTAAATCTCACTTCCCTAATGATGGGCTGGTAGTAACTTATGAGGGCGAACCTCTTGAGATGCAGGATCAGGGGAGTGGAGTCTATTCTGCGACAGTCACCAGAAACGGTACCGCCGAAGTCAGTATGACCAACAAAAACGGCATGAACAAAATCGTTTATGAAACCGTGGATTGTGTTGATGATACTCCTCCGACATTTACCGAATCGGATGCTGCAAAAGGCTTTGTATCTTTCTATGTTGATGATGCTCAATCGGGTGTTGATTTTGATTCCATCTATGCCATAGATACTAACGGTCAGACGCTTAAACCTTCATATATAGACGAGGGAGAGTCTCTGGTAGTATTCAATTTTGATACACCTTCTTTAGAGGTTCATGCATTTGATAAGATGGGACGTGAATCTATCATATCATTCGGCGAAGGTAATGCAGTAAATGTACTCGGAAACGAGGCTCCTTCTGAAGAAGCAGCCGCACAATAAGGCAGGTGCCCTATGAGTAATATAAACTCTAAGAACACAAAATACGATATCGCTGCCGCGCTTATAGATCTTACAAAAAATGCCGAGCGTGCGACACAGATCAATATCTCTTCCGTTGCTTTTGCCGCAAATATGCATCGCAACACCATATACTATCACTTCCGCGATATGCGTGAACTTTGCTTATGGACGATACACAATGAGCTGTCAAAAGCAGTCGGAGACCGCGGATATTATGAGGTTCAGGATGGTATAGCAAATTTCTTTACAAGATTTAAACCCCTCCTGAATTTCACAAAGCATGAACTGGGTACGGAAGATTTCCTGCATCAGATGCGACTTGAGATTCTTCCCCTTGTGGAACCCTTTACCAACGGTCCTGCTATCAGTAGCGAGGAATCCAAAAAGATTGCGGTAGATACTTTTGTCGAGCAGATCATCGTCGCTTCTGTCATTCACGACAGACCTGAGAAAATGATCAAACTGATCTTCTCCTCGATAATGCCCGAGATTTTAAGACGCGAACTTTTATTCTGAAACAAATTAAAAGAGCAGTGCCGAACTTCACTGCTCTTTGTTATTTAAGAGATGATTCACTACGGGAAATCCCCGGGAGGAAAGAGCAGAAAATACTCTTCTGTCGAAATCACAGCTGATCCGCCTGAAAGGAACATCCGCTGAGATCAACAGGGACGCTCCGCTACTCAAAGGAAGGCGGAATTACGATTGAAGAATACTCCCGTCCCGCATTTTCACCGACAGGAATCAGATTTCCAGCGGGCCCGGAGGCCAGCCGCGGATCTCCTCCATACAAGTAAAGTTCAGGATCAGAAAGACCGGTTTTTCGCTGGTTTGAATCAGTCGGAACAGCTCTTTTTTATCGGCGATCTCTTCTGTCCGCTCCGCATAAGTGGATATCACTTCTTTCATTTCCTTTCGGATACTGCCGTAGCAGACCACGTCCGACAGAATATTCCGGTATTTTTCATATGGGACTCGGCGGATCCACGTCGTATCATAACCATCCAGCAGCTTGTTGTTGAACCCGAAAACAATCATCGGTTTTTCGCCCGAAGATACGATGTGATCCAGTGTCAGTTCCACACCGGAAGGGTTTTTTGCCAGATTGAAAGATATAGGGCGTCCGTGTACCTGAATCGTCTCCATCCGGCCGAAAGGAAGCTTAAAATCCGAAAGAGCCTTCAGTCCTTTTTCCGTAAGTGTATTAGCTGCAAAAAGGGCTGCTGTGGCTGCTGCCGCGTTTTTATAATTATAATTGCCGGGGACATGCAGTGTTACCGGATATGATGCTCCGTTTACCATTACAATCCCATCCTTTTCCGAGTAAAGGAAGATCTCATGTCCGGTGAGTTCTCCGGCCATGGCAAGACACAGCGGATCTTCGGCATTCAGACAGATTTTTGCATGAGATGCCTGCAGAAAGGTGACAATCTTTTCTTTCAGTTTTTCCGGGCTTTCGAAACGATCCAGCTGATCCGGCAATAAATTGGTGACGGTGATTACTGCCGGATCCATGTAGTCAAAAAGGAGCCTGGACCAGAGCTCATCGCATTCAATGGCTGCCGTCCTTATCCGTGGATTACCGGAAGGGTCACAGTTTAACAGAAACGGCGTGGCCGCTCCGTTTTCCAGATTGGAACCGGACCAGTTGGTGATATTCGGGATGTCTTCCGCGGAAAGCATTTCATGGATCATCTTCGTGGTGACGGTCTTTCCATTGGTGCCGGTCACGGCATAGGTCGTTACCTTTTCCGCAATTTTCCTGAAAAATCCCGGATCCACATACCGTGCTATGGCACCGGGCATGGAAGATCCCTCTTTCCCGACTATCTTTCCGATGACATATTCTGTTTTTGCAAGTAAAATAGCTGCTTCTTTTCTCAATTTCCGTTTCCTGCACTTACTGCTCAAACATATTTTTACTTTTCCGACTGATACAAATTCCTGTACTCTTCACAGGTTGATAGAAGTTCCTCGTGTGTCCCCTTTTCACAAGGTTTTCTGATAACGGGCAATCCAAATCGGCTCCTGTTCGCTTATGAATCTTCTGCCAGAAGAAAAACTATCAGAATACCTTTAAAAATGACCAAAAATCCTTTATACAATAATTATTCCGTCAGGTAATGACCGACAGATAAATTATAACCCATGGAATCTTTGTTCTCAATTAAAGATTGTCATTACATACTTTTCTCTGCTTGATGCTAATTATTTCAAATACTCTATAAATCTGCCCTACGCTTACATAAAAACCCCCGTTTTTACACAGGGGTTTTCTTTTTTATTTATCCGTAAAATCAAAACACAGTTTGTATTCTCTGCTCTCGCCGGCATTAAGTACCGGACATGGTGAGTTCTTCTCACCAACCAGCGGTCCGTCCATCTCGCAGCACAGCGGTTCAAGTCCCATTACATACTGTCCGCTCTGGAAGTACTGCCACTGACAGAATTTCGGAAGTACATTTGCGTTGAAGCTTACATTTACTCCGATTTTCTTCTTTGCGTTCTTGATGGAGTATCCCGTCATGCCCTTCTTATCGCCCTTCATATCATAGATATAGCAGCGCTCCGGCCATGAATTTTCCGGTTTTGAAACCTTCTTCTCAGATCCCGGGAATGATGCGGCATATTCATCTCTCGGCTTCATGGCATTGCTCTTAACCTCAACTTTTGTTGTTTCATCAAGAAGCGGCCATCCGTAATTGATATGGTATCCGAGTACATACGGCTGTTTTACAAATCCGTAGTTCTCAACGGTGTCCGTAATCTCCATCCGGTCCTGCTCATAGAAGAACTTGATCGATCTGTGCAGTCTTAAGTTCTCACCGAAGATCTTGGCCTCACGCATTGTGCCTTCTACGGTTACAGTCGGTACGCCTTTTTCGATTCCACGAGTGATGCGTACGTCTTCTGCCGGTGCATTTGATGCCTTGCCGTGAAGTCCTCTTTCATCTCCATCAACAACTCTCGGTCCTCCGAAATGCTGAAGTCCCAGTGTAGTCATGAATCCTACATAAAAGTTTCTCAGCCACTCAAGACCACGAGGATCGTAATACTCAGGTGCAACCACTCCGCTTGGTGCTATATAGTTTAAGTTCTTTCCTTTATAACGAACCTGATAAATATCCATTCCTCTGTCCGGAAGAATAGTAACGCTCAGATTTCCGCCGTTCTCAACGTGTATGGTCTTAACACCTTTCTGTCTTCCCTGGCAAAGAACGCTCTCGAAAACAGTCATAAGCTGATCTTCGTTACCGATATATTTGTTTTTGTAATTCATACCACCCTCCTGAAATCTTCATTGTACGGCACTTCGTACCTCTGAATGTAATTCTATCACATGTATTTTTATGGTACAATTGTTTTATCGTTATCGTCTTTAACGGAGGCACGCTATGGGAAATGCATTGGATTATATTTCATGGAGAGGCGATTTAAACTTCGACCAATCTCCTGTCAATGAAGTCGATATCTTCATTTTTGCACAGATCATCGCTGCAAACTATAAAGGTATTATCAAAAATGATAACAACGGCATAACTCTTAAAGAAGCCGTTGATGCTTATTTTGATACACACTCCGAGGACTCAAAAAGCCTCGGCTTGCTTCAATCTGTCGGAGTTCTTCCTTCTCTTAAGGCAATGGCCGCTTCTGTCAGATATAAAAACCTGATTCTTAAAAGGTACGTCTGTAAAATTAAAACCGCAAAAACCGAACAGTTCTGCGGTCTTTCCGTGGAGTGTCCCGGTAATTTTCTTTGCGTTGTGTTTCAGGGAACCGACGACACTATTATCGGATGGAAGGAAGATTTTGAACTTGCATCGTCCTCTGAAATTGCATCACACACAGATGCCGTCAAATACCTTAACAAGGCAATATCTTCTTCAGATGCACCGAAAGTTTTTGTCTGCGGTCACTCAAAAGGCGGACATCTTTCTCTTTACGGTGCGGTAAACTGCGATAAAGAAAACCGAGACCGTATCACTACTGCCATAAGTTTCGATGGTCCCGGATTCAAAGATGATTTTTTCGAAAATGAGAACTATCAGGAAATCAAAAAGCGCCTGGTCACTGTCCTCTCTGATTATTCTTCAATCGGTCTTCTTATGAAGCAAGCCGGACGCCGTGTTCTCGTGAAATCCAATGTCACCGGTCCTACCGCTCATGACGGATATTTTTGGGAAGTGTCAGGCCCTCGTTTTGTCAAAACATCCCGACTCAGCAAACGGAGTCTGAAGTTTAAACAGGTTCTTGATGATGTGTTGTTAAATATGGATGATGATAAACGGCAGAAATTCACGGATGAGTTTTTCTCGGTTCTTCTTTCTACAGGCGCGACAACGATAACCGAACTGTCGCAATTAAGTATCAAAGAAAAGGCAGACCTTCTTATGGAACTCGGAAAGAATCCTCATTTGTCTGCCTTTGCAAAACTGACCATAAACTGTTTCTTCAATCCTGAATAGGGTATTTCTGTCAGTCTTTTTTTACCAGGTGATTACCGGTGTCCAGTAACTCTGGTTATATATATCCGTCAGCCTGTAGGCAGCATTTGCTCTTGCTCCTACTGTCACATTGCTGAGCTCCGGCGTTCCGGATACCGTCATCTGATCGCCGATATAATAATTGTTTTCAAACTCTCCTTCGTAACTGTAGAAATCACACACGAAATCAATCTTATCTCCATCCTTCAGATCATACATCTTTGCTTCTGTCTCAGTCTCTCCCTGATCATATACTCTCTGAACTCCGTAGATGTATCCATCGGGATTTTTGCTGTCAAAAATTACCAGAAGATTTGATCTTTCTCCGTTAACGAAGGCGGGGATATAACCTTTTATTACATAATCATCTTCCGTTCCTTCTGTGCTTACATGATAATATGCAACCGGCTGACCATCGACTGCAAGCCAGCTTCTGTCGTATGTTCCGAGAAGATTGCCGCCATCGTCCCAGTTGTAAACCGTATCAAGTCCTAGATCTATATATCCCTCACCGTCATCATACAGAACGTTAAGATGAAGTGTATCAACTACTTCCCAGTCTTTCTCCGTCAGTCCAAGTACGGCTTTCCCTTCGGCATTTTTCGTCCATACTATTCGTGTCGGATCGATGGAGTTCTTTATTACGTAGTCAGCATTTTTCTGAAGTCTGTCCGCATTCAGATAATTCATGCTGCCGGGTGCAAGTGAACTTATTCCGCTGTACTGTCCGGATAATGCTGACGAGAGCAGCTGCACGAGTAGCTGCGATGTCATGGATCCGGAGTAGTTGCTTGTATCATAAGCACCGCTGCTGCCGCTGCCCGTGTAATCATATCCGAACAATGATCCCGAGGTCTGTCCTCCGAACAGCGAACCGTATGGGCTGAGCGACCCTCCGCCGCCTATCTGTCCTGCGGTCTGCTGACCTGCAAAATCTGATATGCATTTCGAATAATCCGGTGAAAGCCCTATAGCTTCGTAAGTTTCCGTCATCTCATCGACATTGCTGAGCTTACGATATGGGAAGTACACTGAAAGTCCGTATGCCGTAGCCATGTTCGATGAAGTTATATTGTACTTAACCGCTGACTGAATCGTATCGATAAGTTTTTTTGACTCATCGTTGTTGAGGTTGTCTGCCAGATTTACAAGATCAACCTGATCGATTTTAGATGATGCGGCAAATTCTTTTGTTTTGCTTCTTGCATTTGAAACCGTCTTATACTCATCGTTATCGATAAGTCCCGATATCGATTTTGAAAAGTCCGCAAATGTTACCGGCACAGTGTTCTCGAGTTCCGCCAGATCCACCATCGAAAGTGTGATTCCGGAATAAGCACTGTACTTTTTGTTGGCATTATAATATGTATCTGCTATCTTCTTTCCGATTTCAACTGTCGATGTGGATGTGTTCTGTGAAAGTTGAGTAAGCCAATCCGTATAGTACCAGCCGTCTGCCGGCTCGGTCTCCTCGGATGCAATCATATAGTCCGCATACTGACTCAGCATAAGTCCGTTCTCAAGTGTGGCCATCAGACATGCATCAAATCCCACAAAGTCAAACTTCACTCCTGCGTTCTTAAGCGCATCATTGATCTGCGCAAGCGTCATCGATCCTGTTAACGGATTCTTTTCATCATATCCGTATCCTCCGACCGAACCGCTTCCGTGATCCCAGAAAATAAGCTCATATCTGTTTGCGGGATAATTCTTTGCCGCCCACTTGATATATTCCGTCAGTGTTTTCGGATCCGTCATCGCTCCTTTTCCGGCATTCTCTACAACAGCTTTAAGTCCGTTTGGCTCAACTTTGTAAATCTGATTTACCGAACTTGATACTACATTGTTCTGCCAGCGTCTGCATCCGCCTGTATATACAAGAAGGTTAATGTTGTCGGTATCCTGCGCATAGAGCATTTCCTGAATATCTTTTGTTGCCGCAGCATTTCCCGATTCAAGATCGGCACCGCACATATAAACCATAACGGTAACGGAATCTTTTCCGTTGCCCTTTAATACCGTATATTTATCTCTTGTCCCTGAAGCGACTGTTGTATTAAGTTTTCCGCTGTTATTGCTGATTCCGCTGGATGTATAGGTACTGAAACTTCCGCTCGAGTCCTCGTTGCTGCCGAAGTAATCGTACATGCTTCCGTATGAACTGCCGGACGAAGCATCAAAGCTGTCATCGTAAGCAGATGTATCTGTATAATAATCCGTGTATGATGACTGATCGGAAACGTCAAATGACGACATCGCTCCGGACCCGCATTTAACAATAATAAATATTACTATGATTGCGATAATGATTACCGTCAGACCGCCGATACCTTTTCCGCTACGCATTCCTCCGCCCGTCGGGGCGCCCATACCTGGTCTGCCTGAATAGCCGCCGCCGTTTCCGACTGCGCCTCCCAGGTTTAGTCCGCTTCCTCTTTTAAAAACTTTTCCGGAACCTGTATTGCTTGTTTTTCTTCCTATCGGTCTGTTGCCGGGCATTATGTTATACCTCTCATGTAAATAGTTTTTATAATATTTTACCACAGAACAAAGCATATCACAGGAAATGAGAATCGTTTTCCTATAAAAAACACAAGGCAAGGCGGAGTCTCCGCCTTGCCTTGTGTTTTTTATCTTATTATTATTTTCTCTTTCTCTTCGGTACGAGATCAAGTGCAACCGATGCAAGGATAACGATACCTTTTACTGTCTGCTGCCAGTCAGCTGAGATACCCATCATTGACATACCGTTGTTAAGAATAGCTATTACGAAACATCCGATAAGGGCAAGTGCTATTGAACCGGCACCACCTGATACTGAT
>JAZRYX010000017.1:0-2180 GCA_045600945.1 Lachnospiraceae bacterium | reverse complement strand
TCACGCCTTTCCATTCACAGAGCTGTCTGAGGATTCGTCCTATTGCAATACGTTTCTCACCGTAGAAGACTTTTCTTCTGTATTTCGGCGCGAACACAAGTTAGTGTAAAATAGTTGTGGAGTTTTTGAAGAAAAGAAAATAGAGATCAACCCATATGTGTTAAAATAGCTTTAGCAAAAATCTAAGAAACACAGGAGATCTCTATGGAATATATTATACAGCAGATTGCATTGGAATTGGCAAAAAATATTACAGAAAAAGCATTAATTTCTGAGAAATTTGATCTTGATGAGCTTTCCGACATGGCTCTGGAGGATTGCAAAACAGCAGCCATCAGGATAGTTGAGACGATCGTTACGGAAATGAACGAAGAAATTCGTCTGGACAAACCTGCCCGGAAGGAACACGGCCTTATCCTAAAAGAAAAGGATCGAATGAGAAGTCTGCTTGTGTCGTTAGGAGAACTGCACCTGAAAAGGGACTACTACTATGATAAGCCCAATAAATGTTATGCCTTTCCGTTAGACGCAGTTCTCGGAGTAGAACCATTCGCAAGAACCGGAAAGAATGTGAGTGCCAGATTAGTAGAGGCTGCGACAGAATACTCATATGCAAAAAGCTCGAAGATAGTCACAGACGGGAAAGTCAGCCGACAGACCGTCAGAAACAAGATCCTGAAAGCCCCCGAGCTCGAAGTAATTTCTCTTCCGTCTGAGAAGAAAGCAGTAAAAGAACTGCATGTGTTTGCGGATGAAGATCATGTACACCTTCAGAAGCCAAACAAAGAAAAAGGGAAAAGAAGCAGAATAGTACCTCTAATAACTGTGACAGAAGGCGTTACGGGAGAAAGTGCAGGACGAAACAGCACGATCAATCCGATGCATTTTGTAGATACAGAATTCGATACAGTGAATCTTTGGGAAGATGTAGACGGATACATTAATACAAGCTACGATATTGAAGGTATCGAGAAGATATATGTGCATGGAGATGGTGGCAGTTGGATTCTAAACGGACTTAATGATTATGAGCAGACAAAACATGTAATGGATGGATATCATCTCGGGAAACAGTTGAGAGCCCTCAACTCCAAATTTCCGGGCTTAAGCGTAAGATACAGACTTGAGAAAGCAATCAGAGCAGATGACCGTGAAAAAGCCGACGAAATCGTGAACGGGCTGATGAGAGAAGCAAAAGAGCCCAATCAAATGATGGCAGCAGAAACGGCAAAAGTATATTTGAACAACAAATGGGATGAGATTGTAAACAGAAGGACCCTTGAAATCCCGGGAAGCTGCACAGAAGGACAGGTAAGCCACATCCTGTCGGAGAGATTCAGCAGAAATCCAATGGGATGGAGTAAAGAAGGTTTGGGGAAACTAAGCAAACTGAGAGTATACATAAAAAACGGTGGAGAAATTAAGGGAGAACATTTCAGAAAAAGCTGCCCTAAGGACATCGGATATGTAGAAGAAATGATTAAATCCAATGTTTCCGGATGCTTTGACTGGAGCATATTTGATGGGGAACCAATGGTATTCGATCGATCCAGTGGAACACAGATCCTGATTGGAATGCTTGGTCAGCAAAATGACTGGATTCTCAGTTAGAGTTAATCAAAAACACGGGAGTTGGTTTCTGTCAATCAAAAACTCCACAACAACTTGACACCGTCGAAAGGTAGATTGCCGCTTGACAATATACCTATAGGGGGTATAATATTTACATACCGTAAATACCTTATGGGGGTATATGACCCGCATGGAAGGAGCCGTAAAATGTGCGATGAAAAAATCATAGCAGATGAAAATATAAACGATGATGTGTGTCCCTGCTGTTCGGGCAAGCAGAAGCTGCGGGACGGTAAAGAATACAGGGAGCTTCTTAATCGCCTGAAACGGATCGAAGGTCAGGTCAGAGGCGTCGAGGGAATGTTGGAGAAGAACGCATACTGTACGGATATACTGATCCAGATATCAGCGATAACATCTGCACTCAACAGCTTTAACAAGGCATTGCTTGCCGGCCATATCAGGAGCTGTGTGGCGGATAATATCAGACAGGGAAATGATGATGTTATAGATGAACTTGTAAACACTATGCAAAAACTTATGAAATAGGAGGAAGCATGGAACAATATAAAGTGACAGGTATGAGCCGTGCTGCCTGCCAGACCAGA
>JAZRYX010000016.1:0-38570 GCA_045600945.1 Lachnospiraceae bacterium | reverse complement strand
CCGGAAAAATTGGATCCATGTGCAAGAATCCGGGACTCCAGACCGTTTTCCCTTTCCATGATAACATCATATATTTCAGCATCATAGACCGCCAGGATTGCCTCATAGTCCTCTATCGTATCGTCCCACATTTTAATATTGTTGACTATGGAATCATCAAAAACCATGGGGGTCTGGTCCACAGCACTGATACTGTCTGCTTTCACTTCCCTGGATATCTGTTCCGCTGGGATTCCGTCAAAAAGGATATGTCCCTTTCCCGGCTGATATCTTCCTGTCAGTATATTTTTCAGCGTGGTTTTTCCGCAGCCGCTTCGTCCGACGATGGCCACATGTTCTCCTTTATGAATGGTAAAGCTGAGATTCTTGAGAACCGGTTCCGCAAATCTGCTATAAGCAAAGCTGAGATTCTGAACTTCAATCTCCCCCTCCAGAATACCCTCGGTTTTCAGCATTTTTGAATCGGCTTCCCCGTAGATGCTTTTTTCGTTATTTCGGATTGCCAGAACCCGGTCGGCAGAATTTGATGTAACGTGAATTTCTGCGGAGGTATTGATAATAGCCTGAAACGGACCCTTCATAAGATTGTATGCTGAAAAGCAGGCAAGGACTCCCCCCAGTGTAAGATTACCGCCCTGCGTAATTTCATATATACCGCCTACAAGAATCACTACCTGAACTAGGGATATGAGAATGTTCGGCAGGATTTTTTCATAACTGTTTCTCTCAAAATATACTGTTTCTGACTCCGTTGCATACGCCAGTCTGTCTACATGTTTGCGGAAGAATATATACTCCGTTCCTGCGGATTTGATCGTCTCAAGCATAGACATACTAGTATAGAAGAATCTCAATGTCTGCGTAAGGTAATAACACATTTTCTTATAAGCCGCATCTCTTGCACGTGATTTCGTATACAAAAAAGCGTAGGCGATGATATACAGCAGCATAATCCAAATGGATATGAATGCTGACTTGCTGAAAATATAAAATGTACACAAAATCACCGTCAATGCCTCAATGATAAAGCTTAGCAAGTCCGTTGTAAGCAACTGGGTAAGATCAGAATTTTCCGTTTTTCTGAGGACTATGTCTCCCGCACCGTTCCGCTCATAAAAATTACTTGAAAGCTTCAATGCAGAAATCACAAATCCCATAGTGTTCTTTATCGTGATTTTTTCTCTGAGGATTCTGTTAAACACAATCGGAACATACTGCACGATGATATCTAAAAGACAGACAGCTGCATAAAAAATCAAGGCAGTGTATTGTGTGTTTATATCGTTCACAAAAAGTGCATTTGTGATACTATTGATAATTTCCGGTTTTACTATACACAACACACTTGAAAGAAGCATGATTCCGGAATATACAATAATCCGAACAGTAAGGTTTTCCGTAATAAGACTCATCATTCTGAGAATAGGATTCTGTCTGAGTTTATTGCCGGCCTGCTTCACTTCTTCAACTTTTGTAAATGTAATCGACTTTCCTGTATATTTTTCCTGAAAATCATCAACAGAGACTTTTTTATGTCCTTCGATAGCATCACACAGGAACACTTTTTCTCCTCTGACAGCTTCAACAACCACATATTTCTCATCCAAACAGACCGCAATACACGGATGCTCTGTCTCACGAAGACTGTCTATGGAAAGTTCCTGTAACACAGCCTTAATCCCCTTCTCACCTGCTCCATAGCAGATGGCAGTGGTGGAACATCCGTTTATGGTTACATCACAAAGAGAACAGGCATCATCAACCGAGATCCTGTTCCCGAAATAATCGCATATCATTGCCAGACAGGCCGCGCCGTTCTCGCAATCATGATTCTGAATGAATTCGCGAACTTTTTTCATATTGATCCTCCTCTGTCCGTTTTTAGTCAACGGCATAGGAATTCATAGTATTTTTCACCACAACCGGAGCCTATACTTGCATTATCACCCCTGCTGCTATCATAATCAGTGCAACTAGGACGGTAATCACAATCACTATCAACGAAATCCTGATGTATTTAGGCATAATTGATTGTCTTTCGTCATTTTCATTCATATCATACAGGCTCCTCATGAATAAATGCATGAACTTTGTCCGTTGCTTTTTCGAAATCCACTTCAACTCTGAATATCCGGCCTCTCTTTATCTCAAAAGTGCCTTTCTCCGGCAGACGGTAGGTTTGAATATTTTTCAGATCCGCCTTCATGCCGAACCGGATCAGTCCAATCCCCTCCCATAGACTGATATTGGTTTTTACATATTTGAGTGACCGGGCAGCAAGGGCTATAAGCTGCAGAAAACTATATTCGCGTTTCAGCTTGTTAAGGATTACCTTTATGACCTGATTGATTCTGTTTTCCCGCTTGATAATCGTTCCCAGCGAACGGTTCCTTGCGTGTGCAACTGTCTGCATTCCGTTCAGGTGACACATTCCACCCGATTCCAGAACGGGAACATCGTCATTTCTCTTGGTAATTATCCTCATATTCGGAATCCACTCATTGATATAGGCAGCTTCCTCATCAGAGATCTCCATGTCCACTCCACCTATGGAATCCACAAAGTCCACCATGTTATTAATGCCGATTCGGACATATTTTTGAATATTCAGGTGAAACGAATCATTCACCACCTGTATGGCAAGTTCGGGTCCGCCGTAAACAACCGGTGAATTGATCTTACCCATGCCATACCCCGGGATCGAAACCCAGATATCTCTTGCCATACTGATCAGTTTCACCTGACCGTTTTTCCGGTCCAGCGAAGCTACAATCATGGCATCTGATCGCATACACTTCTGTTCTTCCGTCGGGTTGTCTATTTCCGAGATCTCTGCCAGTACATCACATCCTAACAGAAGTATATTGCTGTACCTGTTTTTTGCTTTTCTACTCATATATATAATCTCCATTATGCGGACTGGTCGCAATACAAATATCGATGATAACCGTCTATCCTCATGCGATGGGTAGCTGAGTGTTATATCTCGGTCTCACGATGCTGTAAATGTACTCAACAGTTCTTCTTTTCTTGAATACTCCCCGCACCGGACTGTCCGGTGCCGGTTGGGTGTTTCCTTCAATGGTTGTGTAACTTCCGTCTTCATTCTTTTCACAGATGAGCCCTATATGGTCAAAAGAATCTCCCTTCCAGCTGAAGATTACGATATCTCCGTATCGACCCTCATCCTTTGGAATAAGCAGTCTCTGCTCCTCTCCCCACTGATGAACCTTGATACACTGATTCGTTTTTCCGCCATTGTAAAAGAGCTCTGAGAGACCACACATTCTAAAAACATCCCAGATGAAAACGACACACCATAAATATTCACATCCGGACACTTCGCTCCCGTAATAATCTGTATTGAATATAATACTGTTGCTGCCTGCCGGTTGATCCGTCATTCCCAGAAATGACTCAGCCTTCTGCATAATCAGATTTTCCTGCTGCTGTATTCTTGTCACTTTCACTTCTCCGGTATTTTGCTCTAACGCCATAATTATCCACTCTATACTCAATCAAATAACTATACTGATGTCATATAATTCACTGGAATCAATATTCTGACCGTTTATCTGCAGTATATCATATAATGCCATCTATTTCATCGAAATATACATCTCTCTTATGCTTTCTTCCAATGAATACCTTCTGTACTCTTCCTTGTACTCGCTTATGCTTTGGTCGTATGTTAAATTTCCAAAGGTCTTATCTGCCAAGCTGGTAATTATGCCCAAAATTTTCAAAGCCCAGACAACCCCTGGAATAAAGACTATCTTCTTTCTGTTGGTCTCGGCTATCATCTTTACTAATTCACTAGTATTGCTGTACTCAACATTTTGAGGCCAGAATATCCCTTGTTCCTCATTCTCAATCATCAATCTTACAAACTCCACCAGATTGCCGATGTAAAGCATTGATCGTTGATTATTTATCCTAGGGAATATCGGTAATGTAAGTGCCATCTTTTCAAGGATTGGAAAATTGCCCTTTGAACCCTTTCCATAAATCATTGGCGATCTAAGGATTGCTACTTTGAATGTTTCATCTTCAATCTTCTGTATTCCTGTTTCAGCTTGCAGTTTACTATCTCCATAGCAATTTGCAGGACTCGGTTTTGTATCTTTTGTTATGACTTTCTCTTTTCCTATCGGAGCAGAGTCCCCATATACTATTGCTGATGACATGAATATGAAATGTTTTACGCCGTCTGATTTTGCCTTTTTCGCGATTTCTATTGTTAAATCCGTATTTACGGAGTGGTATAATTTTTCTTTCTCTATACTGGTTTTTCCACTATCAGAATGTGCAATACCAGCAACATGGTACACAGCATCAAATGAAGAAAAGTCTTTTTCTTTCCAGCTACTATCAATCATATCGATTGTTTCTACATAGTATTTCTCTGGCCACTGATTTAGATACTTTTCTACTGAAGTTCCAATGTATGAATTCGCTCCGGTTATTAATACTCTCTTCATTGTTTTGCTTTCTTTTTTTCAAGTTCTCCGGTTCCACCTTCGACCACTTCATCTGTCTTGAATATTATAAGAAATGTTCCAATGAAACATTTCACATCCATTATGAAGGTCAGATTATTAGCATACTCCCCATCAAGCCTGGCCTTATCGGATATTTCTAATTTATCTCTACCGTTAATCTGTGCCCACCCGGTTAACCCTGGTTTACAATCATTTGCACCGCACTTTTCTCTTTCTGCTATAAGGTCATCCTGATTCCACAGTGCTGGTCTAGGCCCTACCAAGCTCATATCACCTACTAGTATATTAATTAGCTGTGGAATCTCATCTATGCTGAATCTTCTCATCTTCTTACCACAGTTAAGCATATATTGATCCGGGTTTTCCAACAGATGAGTGGGTGTATCATGGGGTGTTGACATCTTCATGCTTCTTAATTTGAAAAGCTTAAAATAGGTAATCTCACCGTTTTTCTTTTGTCCAACACGCTTTTGTGTAAAAAATGCAGGACCCGGATCCTCATGTTTTATGATAATCGCACATATGACCATTGGAATAGTCATTACGATGATTCCGCAAATTGATCCGAATATATCAATTATTCTCTTGAAAAAGTGTTTATACATTTATCCCTCAAAGCAAAAGCCGGCTACCGCCGGTAGTCTTTTTTGTTTATTGAATGGCGTTAATAAAATCATCGATGGTCATATCCTTACTGATTCGGACTCTCGGCAGAGCATACGGGTCCATCCCGCGTCTGACCTTTGTGTTTACGGTGGTAAATGCCATTTTGAAACCGTTCAGTTTCAATGCATCTATATAAGCATCGCAGTATTGTCCGAACGGATATGCAAATACTCCATGCTTACCGAGATATTCAACTGATTTTCTTGTATCCTCGAACAGTTCTTCCGTACTCTTATTATAACAAATCCGGCTATACTTATGAAATTCATCTGAATGAGATTCAAAATTGATATACGGTTCATCCTCATATTCATGAACTCTCGGAAGTATATCATCCGCCAAAGAAGTCGGAACAAAGGAAGTAAATGGAATTCCATATTTTCGGAATATCGGCAGCGCAATCGTGAAGAAAGTAATATAAGCATCATCATCTGTCAGGATTATTGTTTTCCTAGGCAAATCGATTTTATAATTGATCCAGTCCTCCAATTCTTCCCAGGATGCATAATAATAATTATTGTCATGCAGATACTGCATCTGTTGTTCAAACATTTGAGCAGATATCCAATTTCCGCCGGGATCATCCGGTTTTCTTCCGGCCTCCAGATCATAAAACCAATGATACATCAGAACCGGAATTGCTTCTGCATTTTTTGTAATTCTCTTATTAATTGTAGGTGAAAACCGCTGGGTATAGAATCCCTTTGTCACTGTTTTTTCCTCCTCGGAGCACGTTTTTCAAGCAACTTTAGAAAATGTTACTCGGCAGTACCAATGGTAAGGGCCCGATACCAATTTCTTTACATTAGTATCGAGCCCCTAGCTCTGTGTTGCCATTGGACCTTACCTCCTGATTTTTTGATTCAGTAATCACTTTTTGCTTTGACCTCATCAAAGCCGATCTTATGTCTTCGATCCTTTTCTGATTACCAATGGCGTATTCAATTATATAGGCCTCACAAGTTTTTTAAGATATCTCCTTGTGTTGCATATAATATACACCACCGAATGGAATATTTCTATTGACAAAAATACAGAAAACCGGTTTGTAAGTTCTGCAATTTTGCGAATTGCAAATAAGTGTCAGAAGTGGTAGAATGTTAACAAATGGGGCAAAAATCCCTGTTTTTTTTATACTATGAATTGCAAAGGCAAGGAGCTGTGCACTCATGATTTTTATCAAATCAATTGTGCGACAGCTCCTTATTATAAATCTCAGTTATAATTGTGCTTCATTTTTTGCTTACTTAATCCATGCACCGGAAGCATCTACCTTGAATCCATCAGGTGTTATTCCGCCAAGCTGGCAGGCACCCAGCATAGGACCGGCTGCCTGGCTGAAATAGTACCAGTTATATGCACTCCTCCAGCTCAGATACTGCCATCCGGTCTGCATCTTACCGGCTGCATCGAAATGATACCATGAGTATCCTGTTGCTGAATATGCATTAACTATACATCCCCAGGTATTTGTAAACTTTCTTGATGTTGTAAATGTCCAGTCACCGTCGGCATCCTTAGCCCACTTGCCGTCCTTTACAGGATTTGCTTCTGTTCCTGTAAAGAATGTAATTGATGTGCCTGAACCGCCACCTGATCCGGTTCCACCACCGCCGTGACCTTTTTTCACTATAGTTATATCGTTATCTCCGGTAGTCTCTATGTAGTAATTCGCTTCATCATCAAGTAATGTGACTGTCTTTGCCGCTTTGTTATATACCCATCTCTCGCCCGGCACATCACATTTTTCAGCCAAGCCTACATTTTCGTGGTTTATATACATAGTGGTAATGTTTGAATATGCCGGCTCCTTGAGACTGAATTTGAAGCTGGTCTTTCTTTCCTGAACATCAACCATAAGTGTTTTAGTTTTCAGATTATAAACACTGGTATGCACTGTCTGAACAGCTCCGGGCAATCTCTCTCCCGTTTCGTCTTCGTGTTCTTTAATTTCTTCGAACTTTTTTACAGCATCCACAAAGGTTTGCTTACGGGCACGAATCGCATGTTCATCCTTATCATAATATGTAAACTGTTTTGTGTTTCCCTGTGCATCCTTATATGGATAGAAGTTGTGATCGCTCCAGAACCTTTCATTTCCTTTATGATACAGACCTTGCAGGTACCATGCCTTACGCATGTTATTCATCATTGCCTCTTCAGACTTAACATTTGAAAGATTCTCTGATACGATATCATATCTTTCTATTCCCATTGGATAAAGGAAGTAGAGATCACTGAAGGAATAAAGTTTTTCTATATCTCTGTTATATATCGTTGCATGGGAATAGTCTTTTTCGTTCTGTCCCAGATACTGATTATACTCTTTGCACCTTTCAGAATGCGATACATGATAATTGGACATAGCTGCCTGTGTTCCTTTGCTTTGGAGCACTGACAATGTGTTGTTAACTGTCTCAACTATATAAGTTTCCTTCGAATCCGAAATCATCCAGTGGAACTCCTGAGTAATTACGGAGAATATATTGGTTTTCTTAAGCAGTTCTACTGCATGCTTTGCACTGTTTGCATTATCAAGGATATACCTTACAATAAATCCGGCACAAACCGAATTACTTACCGTAGGATTTGTTCCCGTAGTATCACCTGACACCTCAGGATCACCCATAACTACGTTTACATTGATAGCCACTCCCTGATCATTGACTCCGTCCATCGTAAGCATAGGAATGATATCATCCACTCCGCCTATCATATCCTGTAAAAACTGAGGGAAAAACTTTGATGCAACACCTATTGATGCATGTCTTCCCTCGACAGCTGGAACTCTGATGACAAGCTCGTCTACATCATCGTAAGACCAGTCAAAGTTTCTTCCGATAAACTCATTATTACGGCAGCTGGTACACATCTGTTTATTAAGAGCCTCTGTCATTCCGTCCAGGAAGTCATCCCAGAGTCCGCTGCCATAGAGGTAATCGTATATTTTTCTTGCCTCCTCATCAAGGAACCCGGGTATTATTTCTCCACCGTCACTGAAATTTGCTTTGTTGAGCAGTGCAGCGATAGCATTGGCCTTTGTGTCATTCCAATCATAATACTCAACCTCATAAAGATGATCTGCTACTGGTACCATCTTGCTGCGATAGTCAGGATTGTCGGTTCCTGACAGTGTTACCATAATAATATAATCCCAATCATACCGGGAATATTCATTGTCAACATCAACATAGATCCACTCCATTAAGAAAGGATTTTTGTCGGGATCAATTGCCTTTACAGTCCACTCATTCTCATTATTCTTTTTAATTTCAAGATAATCAGAATTACTTGTCGAGGCTGTTTCGATTTTTGCATTTTTAACTCCCAGTTTTTCAAGTATTTTTACAAGCGGAACTTCAGCATTTGCATCTATTTGATAAGAAAACCAACTGTATGAAAACTCAATTACATAAAATGAGAATCCATCAGGTTCAACAGGAATCACCGTGCCGGTTTCTTCCGCATCTCCCTGTATTTCCTGAGTCTCGGAATCTTCGTTCACTTGTACAAATTCTTCGGTATCACTGTCATCTTTGATATCAAGTACCTCAGCATCCGTGATCTCTTTTGTTTCAGGGTCATCTTTGATATGATATACATTTACATTCATGCTATCATTTAATTTCTGATTAAACTCAAAGAGTAACTTGAATTTTCCCTTTGTATTGTCCGGTTGTATCTCCTGTCCGTTTTCGTCAAACATCTTTATATCAAGCTTAATACTTTCCGCAACACTTGTATTTTCTTCTCTCTTTTGTTCAACGGCTTCTTCAATAGCATCCTCTGTTTTTGCATCATCTACTTTTGAAACCACAAGCTTGGCACTCTCCGGAAAGACACCTTTATCAGCCTTTATTATGACTTTAATACCGTCAACTTCTTCTTCAGCTGTAAACACAACGGTCTCAGAAGGTGAGCTTTCCTTGATTTCTTCCTGCACATCCTCTGCGGCCCCTTTTTCCTCGACAGGTTCCTCCGGGATATTTTCTTCGGGGACATTTTCTTCCGTGACAGTTTCTTCTGTGACAGTTTCTTCTGTCTTTTCGCCATCAGCTGCGACCTCAATTTCATCATCTGCTGTAGCAGCAATTTCAGGTTCCGTCACTTCAATTTCGCTATCCGAAATTTGATTCGAAATTTGATTCGAAATCTGATCCTGTACCATCTCCTGCCCTGCAGCCGGTTTTACCTCTTCTGTACCTTCTGCAAATGCAGGCATTACAGTAGTAATTATCAGGCATAATGCAAGGATAATTGCTGCTTTTCTCTTAAAACTCTTCATGTTGCTTTTCTCCTTTCAATAGTTCCGAAAGTTTTAATATCCTGTTCATGGTAAGTGATACCATATCAAATACAGAGCAATTTTCTGTTACTTAATAATTGTTATTCTTCCTGCACCATAAGGATTCTCATAATTAAGATCATATCCGCTGTACTTGCTTAAAGGACTGTTATTGCTTGTAATACTTTTCTCTCCTTTATCATCCTTGTCAAAGCTTGCAAGGTATTCTGCAAAAATCATGTAATCTTCTCCGGAGAAATCCTCTACAACCTTGCTTTCTCTGAGCATGTTGAGACCTCCTCCGAGACTTCTGAGCAGATAGTTCTGTCCTCCGAGTTTATATGTTTTCTCAAGATTCAGTGGCTCATACTCTCCGGTTTCCCTGTTATATACAGATACGTCCCTGACTCTGTATTCACCTGTAGGCTTTCCGCCCCAGTCTCCGTTATCATCTCGCTGAACTGTATCCGGTACAGTTGTGTCAACGGTATATCTCATTCCGGCACAGTGGAAGAAATTGCCGCATTCTGCCGGAGCACCGGTTTCCTCATCCATAAGCCCCAGCTGACACATGCCCCACTCAAGCATATCCAGAATCTGCTGACCCGTAACCTCTATTACACATACGATATTTCCGAACGGATGGACAGACTTACATGATAAATAGTTGATATCTCCTGCCGGAATCTCAGCCCTGACTCCTCCTCCGTTAACTACGGTAAGGTCACAATCAATATTCTTCTGATTATTGTAATAGCTGTATATCGCATCTGCACACAAGTCACCCAGATTGGTTTCCTGCAGTCTGACGATTCTCTCTTCCGGTTTATCGGGATTATTGATACAAAGATTATAATCTGTAGACGCAATCTTGTCATTCTTTTCTATCTCAACAGTCTTTATCCATCTCTTTTCAAGCTCTCTGATGGTGATGTTATACTTGTCATAGACTTTTATAAGTTCGGTGTCAATGCTGCCATCATTCTTCAATGTCATCTTACCTACAGCATTGAAATTACATCCCGTCTGTGTCAGCGGAATCATCTTTCCTGACGCATCCTCGACCATTTTCTTTTCCATTTCGGTATGAGAATGACCGTCGATAAATGCATCCAGACCTGTTAAATGTTTTATTACGTCCTCACTTCTGTGTCCTTCGGAGGAAGCATCCACGCCAAGATGTCCCAGACCGATTACATAATCAGCTCCGTAATATCTTGCCAGATTGATTGAATTCTGAACTACCATATACAAATCAGTTTCATCATGACGTCCGTAGAAGTCCAGATAGTAGTTACCCTTATCATCTTCAAATCTTACAGGAGTTGTGACCGACTCAGGTGTTCCTATTCCTACGATTGCTACCTTCTTGCCGGACTTGGTTTGGAATTCCTGATAAGCCTGGAACAGCGGAAGCCCATCACTTACTTCATAAAGATTACAGCATACGTACGGGTACCATGCCTTTGTTGTCGCTGAAAGCATCCTGAAACAGTTGTAGTCAAACTCGTGATTGCCGATAGCAGACACATCATATCCGGAAAGGTTCATCAGATAAATTATGTTTTGACCCTGATCGACGGCATTATAAACCGTGCCCTGAATATGGTCTCCGGCATCAACCAGAAGTACAGTCTCTCCTTCATTGATAAGATCCTGCTTCATAGCAGCTACTGAGGCAAATGACAAACCGGGATGACCATCTTCATCTGTCTTTGTATAATTATTTATATATCCATGAGTATCATTTGTATAAAGAATTATCAAATCGTTATCCGACTGAGCCGCTGCAGTCTGCTCAAGTCCTGTTGCGCAAGCCGACAGATTCAAAACCATTACAATTGCCCATAACAGTGAAACTGTTTTTAAAAATCTTTTCATAGTTGCTCCAATCTAATAGTTTACTGTTTGGATGTTCTCTATTACACTATTGTATCATTATAGTATTTCAAAGCTTCGTATTCAAGTTTGGGGTATGATTTCCGGGTTGATACTTTTCCGAGTTGAAACAAGCTATATTCCTATGCTTTCTGTATACGGCGGTAATGATGGTGTGCTGAATAAAGATCGATATGATAAATGCAAAGAAAAGAACTCTAAAGATTTTGAGGAACACATCATCGCCGGTGCAAATCACGCACAATTCGGTGATTACGGAAAACAGCCCCGCGATTATGAGGCATCCATCTCTGCCGAAGATCAGCAAAAACGAACAGCAGGGATAATTTTAGACTGGTTGGAAAGGAAAAAGAACAAGTAAGAAAGCTATAAACACATTTTAATTAATAGAATATTAAGCTATATATTTATTGCTTTTTTTATCGAGTAACATTACAATAAACATAACAACAGGTGAGTTCCTACCGTTAAGTGGAAGGTTTAACAACGGGTGAGTTCCTACCCTTAAGTGGAAGGTTTAACAAGCAGGGGAGCAAGAATATTTGCTTCCCTTTTTTATTTTTAGGAGGTTGCATGAAATTATACTATATAAAAGATAGATATATAGAATATCTAAGACAGTTTTTCCCCCGCGTTTATTCAAATAAGGAAGGGCATCGTATACATTCAAGAAAATACCTTGGGACAGTAATTAACATCGGTGAAATAAAGTATTATATCCCGCTATCGTCACCAAAGGCTAAGCATGATTATGTAGAAAAAGACGGTATAAAAACCATACGTAAGGATTCTCTTATTGTTATTAGAATCATATCAAACTCCGGCAACAATCCTCAGCTCAAAGCAACGCTCCAAATCGGGACCATGATTCCTGTTCCGGACGATGCCCTTGAATTATATGATATAGATAATGAAACTGATGCTAAATATAAAAATCTTGTTCTTGAAGAAATGATTTTTATCAGGAAACACCAGAGCAAAATTAAAAACTATGCTATAAGACTATATAAAATGCGTTATTTGAGGAATCACATACCGATGGTCGCCGGTTGTCTCGATTTTCATGCTATTGAAGAAAAATACAAGGAGTGGCATGAAATAAATGGCAATAATTGACGGCGGCCATAAAGGCCGCCAATTTCTACGATACAAAAACTTTGTTTTTTACCTTTTATTCTAAAGCACACCAAAACCTCAAAAAATATTATCATGCGACTTTCAAAAAAGTAATACCCTCGTCATAGTCCACTGGCTTTCTATCTATTATCCTGTCATTTACAAGATCCTGGTTTATAAACCGCTTTAACTCAGTGCCATGATGATATCCGTGTATAACTTCTACAGTAAATCCTATACCCCTGGGTACAGCACCAATTGTATTCCTCTGCGCGAATTTATTCACCTGTCTGCTGTGTCAAATTGCAAGTGCCATCCTTTCAGTGTTAACTCCCGATGTCAACAAAGCAATATCAAATTGTCTTTATAAACTCCTCTATCTTCTTCATTGCCTGCTCAAGCTGCTTTATCGAGTAAGCATAGGAGATTCTGAGAAATCCCTCTCCGCAATCACCAAACGCAGTTCCCGGCACAACAGCCACATGCTTTTCATCTAAAAGCTTAAATGCAAACTCTTCGCTGGTCATACCGAACTTGCTGATATTCGGGAAAATATAAAACGCACCCTCCGGTTCGAAAACCGGTATGGCCATATCCTGAAATCTCTTCATAAGTAATCTGCGCCTCTGATTATATGATTCTCTCATCCTCGCAACTTCCTCGTCGCCGCCCTTAAGCGCAGCAATCGCAGCATACTGACTGGTAGTCGGTGCGCACATGATACAATACTGGTGGATCTTCAGCATTTGCGTAAGAACAACCGACGGAGCACAGGCATAGCCCAGTCTCCATCCCGTCATGGCGTAAGCTTTTGAAAAACCATTGATAAGAATGGTTCTTTCTTTCATGCCCGGAACCTGGGTGATCGAAGCATGTCCGTCCTTTGTGTACGTCAGCTCTGCATAAATCTCATCCGATAGAACCCAGATGTCATTCTTTATACAAATCTCCGCAATCTTAACCAGCTCATCATAAGTCATAACCGATCCGGTAGGATTATTCGGGAACGGAAGAACCAGAAGCTTCGTACGATCAGTGATCTTCTCCTCTAGTTTTTCCGGGGTAAGCTTGAACTTATCTTTCTCCTCAAGCTCCAGTATCACCGCATCACCGCCTGCCAAAACTACACATGGTTCATAAGATACATAACTCGGCTGCGGGATGATAACCTCATCACCGGGATTGATCATAGCCCTTACTGCAAGATCGATGCCCTCGCTTCCGCCGACAGTAATGATGATCTCATCCTTAGGGTCGTAAGTCACTTTCAGCTTTCGCTGCAGATAGTTTGCAATCTCACTTTTAAGTTCCGGAAGTCCGGCATTGGATGTGTAAAATGTTCGGCCTCTCTCAAGTGAATATATGCCCTCTTCACGGATGAACCACGGAGTATCAAAATCCGGTTCGCCGACACCCAATGATATAACATCCTTCATAGTCGTAGCAACATCGAAAAATCTTCTGATTCCCGATGGCTTTAGTCCGATTACTTTTTCAGATAATAACTGTTTCATGCCTGTATAATCTGCCTCTCGTCGTGTTCTGTCTCATCCATAATTGCACCGTGATCCTTATACTTCTTAAGAAGGAAATGTGTGGCTGTTCCTCTGATTTCATCAAGCGGCGCAAGCTTTTCCGATACAAAGTTTGCAACTTCCCTCATAGTCTTACCGTTAAGGAAAATAGCGAAATCAAAATCCCCGCTCATAAGATAAACAGAATCCACTTCCGGATACTGCATGATACGTTCTGCTATACGGTCAAATCCGAGTCCTCTCTGCGGAGAGGTCTTAACTTCAATCAACGCATTAACCTTCTCCTTACCGGTCTTATCCCAGTCAATGATGGTGTGATAGCCCGCGATGACCTTCTCTGCCTCCATGGCTCTCATCTCACTGCGAACCGCCTCAATATCTTCTCCCAAAAGTGCGGCAATCTCCTCACTTCTGAGTCTGCTGTTCTGCTCGATTACGGATAATATTCTTTCTCTCATTATGGCTACCTCTTTCATAAAAAATACCCTACTATTATATAGCATTCTTTACATACTGTCAGTTCTTTTTCTGCAGTACCAGATATGCAATCAAGTATACGACCAGTATAAAGCAGATAAAAAATGCCAGCATCATAGCCTGTTCTCTTTTCTCCATTACAAGAAAAATAATCGTCACTACTCCTGCTGCGAAAAGGAAAATATATCCGGCCACTGCCCACGCCTTAAGTCGCAGGTGCGCCATCCTCTCGTCCGCGACCTCTGTGTCTATCCTCTCGCGATACCTCTCATCCGTCCTGTATTTAATATGCCTTACCACAGAACCGATACCAACCGCCATAATAGCCGTTCCGACTGCCGACCAGACATCTGAATCAATCTTTCCGATTATACCAAGAACAATCAATGCTATTCCCAGAAATATTTCGAATATACTAAGCGCAAGCTTCTTATTATCGTAATACATCATTTATCCTCCTCAAAAATAAAAACTTCCTCGATAGTCAGACCAAACTCCTTTGCTATTGCATAAGCCAGATTAATCGAAGGATTATACCGCCCTCTCTCAAGCGAAATGATAGTCTGCCTCGATACACCGAGTATTCTCCCCAGATCTTCCTGAGTCATACCCGCGGCCTTTCTCAATTCTTCTATCCTGTTTGTCACAACTGCCTCCTGTTTTTAGTGTAAAGTTAACTTTACATTAATGATAAAACAAAAAGAACCTGATGTCAAGCCTCCTTTACATCAGGTTCCTCTCAAAATCAAAATTCAGTTTCAACTTTCATCACAATCTCAAAGCCTGAATATTTTCTTGCTGATTTCTTTTTCCTTATCGTCCCACCTGTATTCCATCTTTGCTACGTATCTTCTAGCTTTATATTTCTGGATTCTTGCCTCCATACAGACAATAACAAAGTTGGTTCCCAAAAGTGCCAGCCAATCATAGAACGCCGCTTTCTTAGCCCATTCATTGTCTCCAAACATCTGATCAAGAATCTCCGGATGCATGATAATATTAACAATACGAATGATTTGTAGGATAAGCATGATGCATAGAATAATCGAATTAACGGTTGCCAGACCTCTGTTTCCGATGTGATCAATCTGCAGCAGCAAATGATTGATAAATACTATCGAAGTGAGGATACCCGTAGCCAGAGAAACACCCTGAACCAATGCATTTTCGAAGCCGAATACATTCAGTGCTTCCATCCATCTGAACTCGACGCATACCATCAGCAGCGCTCCGCTCAGCATTTTCTGACAGTTAGTCTCACCAAGCTTATAAAATATAAGCAGCGCTACCAAAAGTAATCCTATAAAAATAAACTGAATCGTTCCGTATATTTCCCATGCCGCCTTGATATTCATATACGTGGCAACTATGCTTCCGACGATTCCGACAAAGGCCGCAACAATCATCAGTTCTGATTTAGCAAATACATATTCGAACCATCTCATCATAATAGTTTATCTCCTTCTCACCACATCATATCGTATCACAAACGTATCCTTTCTACAACACTTCGGAATGAAAGCAAATGCTGACTCAAGTCAAAACATTACAAAAAACAGGCGGATTGAATCTGGTCAGGCTAAAACAGTGAAAAAGCAAAGTCTTTGGTGCAAAAAGGTTTTTATTCTGTTATTATTATGTATAAACAGGGGTGATTATTATGGCGGATGCAACTACAAAACGCAAAGAATGGATTGATATTGCACGTGGATATGGCATTATTTTTGTAATATTTGCTCATATCGTTAAAGGCGCAATCGCTAAATGGCTATTTACTTTCCATCTTCCGTTGTTTTTCGTTTTATCCGGATATTTATTCAATGGTAACGAAAACTTCCCGGATTTTCTCAAGAAGAAGATTAAAGGCCTTGTCTTGCCTTATTTTGCCTTAGGTATACCAACTGTAATATTCCAGGCTATTCATGAGAATATTAATTGTTTTGAATTATTTGTTGATTTCTGTATTCAAAAAAGATTATGGACTTTTTGGTTTTTGGCGCTCCTATTCTTTTTGAATATCTTATATTATTTCTTAAATCGTATTATCCCAAAAATCTATATAAAACTGGCAGTATCTTTTGTTTTGTCTGCTTTAGGCCTTATATATTACAAACTTGGTGGTTCAGCTTTGCCATGGAACATTGATACATGTTTAATGACCGTTCCGTTTTTCGCTTTAGGAGACTATTATCGTCAAAATGAAGAAAAAATTGATGGTTTTGTTAATGGAAAACTTTTACCGGTGTTCATTATATGTTTCATTATCAATGTGGTAAGTGGTTATTATTCTTTCATTATTACCGGCAAACAGATTGATATGTTCGCGAACGACTATGGGGTTCCAATACTATTCTTTACTTCTGCAATCGCGGGTATTATTTGTATCATAATTATTTCTAAAAAGTACAACAACCCATTCATCAGTTATTTTGGGAAAAATTCTTTAGTATATTATGCCTGGCATCAACAAATTGCTACCCCGATAGTAGAAGATATTTACAAGGCAGTAGGGATAGTATTGCCGGTAAATTGCACAGTTCTTGAACATTATGCTTACTACACATCCATTTTTATTCTCGTAATGGTTATTTGTTTTCTGTTTGATTTCGTAGTTAAAAAAATCGAATCATTAATAAAGTACAAGTTCACAAGATAAAAGCTTCCTTTATCTTAGCCATAAAGCGGCGAGGGAATCATCCCTCGCCATCATCATGTACCAGCAGGTTTCCGCACATCGGACAATGCGTATACTCCTGAATATCGGTCTTAAATCCGCACCTCATACAGATTTTACCGACTATCATGCCACCACCGGTTGTACCGGCACACGCCATGCCGCCACCTGCAGCATCACCACTTCCGATATCCGTTCTCTGCATACTTCCTGGAAATCCATTATATGCCGGATTGTAGTAATTCGCACTCCGACTGATAGTGCTCGCCCTTGAAAAATCAAGGCTGACCTCCTCGCCCCTCTCTATCGACTGCCCGGTCTCCTTATCAATCTCATACACTGTCGAATCCTTCTGCGCGAAGTACCTCTTTCCGAACTTAAAGATCGGAATAAAGAAAAGCATCAGTGACTCATAAACCATGTACACCGTGTATCCATTTATAACGCCGAGTACCTTTTTCCCCGGCCAGGTACCTATCAAAAAAAACATATATCGATTCCTCACAATTCCCGTTTAAGTAAATGCTTGCAAACTCCCACTTTGCTTTTCACTCCCACTCGAGCTACACTGCCGTCTTCTGCCCGCGGAACTGTCAAAATATTAGTTACATTTACACTCACCGTTTTTACAATCTTTTTCGAGTCAGCTCAGCATTTATCACTTTAACAATTTCTTTTTCGTTATTTCCTGTAAACTCACTTAATTTATAATATCTTATTCTCTGTTTTGCCATTATCGGTACAACGAACCCGTTTTTTGCCAATACTGCCAGACGATTGATGACGGTCTTATTTGTTACTGAAATATACTTGCTTACCTCTACCGGAGTAAACTCTTTTTTATATTTCTTTATCAGTAACAAAAGCAGTTCTTTTTCCTGATTTTTCAGGTACGAGATACTTCCGGCAACACTTTCTTCTTTGGATATTTTCTGCAGATCACACACTCTTCCGGAATATAAATCTACCATTCGCAGGAAATAATTTATCCATATTTCCGGATGCTGAGGATTATCTCGTCCGGAATAATATAATGCCGGCAGTCCCATCTGTATCGAATCATAGTATTCATCGATATCATAGGCAAAGTATTCCTCTAAAGAGCCTATTCCGTTGAATCCATATCCGTTTAAATCCAAAATATAACCTGACAGTAATCTTGCAGTCCTTCCGTTTCCATCTTCAAACGGATGGATTGTTACTATCTGATAATGCACTACTGCTGCCACTATTAACGGATGATCATCTGTTGTATTGACATATTGCACAAGTTCATCCAACAATGCGGGTATATCAGTGTATTCAGGCGGAATGTACTCCGGATTTCCGGTTTGGGAATCGTATACCGCAAACAACACCCCGGGAGGCATAGCTCCTCTAAGACCGATTTTCTCTTTTGAAGCACCTTTCTCTACAAGCTTTTGAACATCCAATATCAGTTTCACTGAAAACGGTTTTTTTTGATTTGCCATTTCTTCAAGATAATTCAAAGCAAGAAAATAATTACGTACTTCCTGTTCCGGCTTTAAGAGATGTTTTCTCTCATCTCTTTCTATTACTTCATCAACCTGCTCCTCTGACAGGGGGTTCCCTTCGATTTTATTTGAAGCATAGGAGCTTTTTTTCTTTGAATTCTTTCTAAGTTTCCCGGCAATGCTTTTTGATAGCTTAACTGTCCCAAGACTAAACCTGTTTTTTTCAATTGAGGTTATATATTTTAATATTTCGTTTGTTAATGTTACTTTAATCATAAAAAGCACATCCTTTCATAAAAATATTATACTAAATCAGATGTGCTTTTTCCATTAAAATTTCACTATTTTTTCACTATTTTCACAGATGATTCCGGCTCGGAATACCCTTTCAGCCCATGATTTTAAGCAGTTCTTTTACTTCCTTATCCGTTGTCTTCCAGCTGGTGCAGATACGGACGATGTTCTTTCCTTTGTATTTGCCCCAGTAGTCTGTGTTCATATGCTGCCGCAGATATTCAAGTTTCCCATCATCCACCAGAATGAACTGCTGGTTTGTCATGCTTTCCGAGAAGAACTCATAACCCATCTCCTGCAATTTCTTTTTTATCTTCATTGCCTGTTTTACGGCATTCTTTCCAAGTTTGTAATACAGACCATCTGTGAACATGGTATCGAACTGTATTCCGAGAAGCCATCCTTTTGCCAGAAGTCCGCCCAAACGCTTTCTGTGTGTAAAAAATCTTTCCTGCGGCTTATTAAAGACAAGCGCATCTCCCATAAGTGTTCCGCACTTTGTTCCGCCGATATAGAAGGCATCACAGTACTTGCCCAGATCTTTCATGGTTACATCACTGCCGTCCGATGCAAGAGCATACGCAAGCCTTGCTCCGTCAAGATAAAGTTTCATGTTGTATTTATCACAGATAGCTCTTATCTTCTTTAATTCATCACAGCTGTAAAGTCCGCCGTATTCCGTGGGATGTGTGATATACAATGCACCTGGAGTTACCATATGTTCATACGACGGATCCACATAGAAAGTTTCAAGCCACTTTTTCATTGCCGTGATATCTATTCTTCCGTCTGAGTGTCCTTTAATTTCGATGACCTTGTGCCCTGTCATCTCTATGGCGCCGCTCTCATGCACCGAAATATGACCTGTTGCAGCAGCCATTACACCTTCATCCTGTTTTATCATAAATGAAAGTGCAATCTGATTGGACTGTGTACCTCCGACCATGAACCATACTTCTGCATCGGGATTATCGGTTTCTTTTCTTATCTTCGCTTTTGCGCTGTCGCTGTATTCGTCCCAACCGTATGTTATTACATGATCATTATTGATATCATTAAGTGCCTGCATTATCTGCGGTGCAGCTCCTACGTTATAATCACATGAAAAATCCAGCATAATCGCCTCCGTCCATATTACCTTATATTTCTGCAGCAAAATAACTATATACTTTAATCTCTTCCGGTTAAATATTTTCTTTGTAATACTTTACGCCAACTTCAAAATTATATTTTATGATACCTAGGTCCACTTTGCTGAAGGGGCCTCCTTTATCCGTGAATGTTACGCTTTCATCAGATTCCAGCGTTATCATAAAACTCTGCTGATTAATTGCAGTCGGTGCAAGAAGTGCTATCTTAACGCCATAATCGAACCAGGCCGGATTATTTCCGGATGTAACCTGCTCAATGGTCTTTGACTTTCGTTCTTTTCCCTGAGTTGCTCCGTAACCAATGGCGATAGTAATAACTACCTTCTCTCCCGGCTTTACTTTTGCAGGAACAGCTTTTTTATTGAAGGTTCCTGCCCAACATGTATTAAGTCCGATCTGCTGTGCAAATAATACTATTTTCTGTCCATAATATCCGATGCGTTCTTCAACAGTATCATCGTCGGGTCCTACGCATGCAATTACACTTGGCGCACTTCCAAGTCCCATAGCTCTGCTGAGCAGTCTGTTATATGTATCACCCGCATCAGCACAGAACTGGAGATGAAGATGGCCTTCATCGTTACATCGGGCGATAAGCTCATTAAGCTGATCTATCTTTTCCTGCTCAATTTTCCCGGTTGTATAGTTTCTTACAGAATGTCTTGCTTTAATTGCTTCAATCTCTGTCATAAACAATCTCCTATAAGGTGAAGCTCTGTTTTTATCTACTTTATCCCGTACGGAAGAATTGCAGGATCACAGAAGCAGATGTCTCTGTGTCCTCTTGCATAACAATTAAGTCCCAGTATCGGTCGTGCCTCGACATTCACCTCATCATATACTCTCTTGTACTCTTTATTTTCTACCTCTTCGGCTTTTCCGTCTTTCACTGCAAACTTTTGGTAGAAGGTCACATCGTCATCGCTGTCCTCAAAGGCATATACATATGTGGCGTCACCCTCTTTTGCAATATACGCATCAATGTGGTATGTCCGTGTATCAAAAGATGTTACCGTACCGTCAATATCAAGATTGATTTTCTCAATGAAATCGTACTGTGAGTATTGCGGATTCAGGGTGATCTTGCTGCTTCCAGCTGATGTTGCGACATACGGTTTCAGCGGTGTTACATACGAAGCCGGAACCTTGCGTATCTCGGGTTTGATGATGTCTGCATATTCGGCATAAGGAAGCATAACCTCTATCTGCCCGGAAGCGTACGGTGCGATCTCATAAGGGTTAAAGATAAAGATTATTCCGTCATAGGTTACGAGTATGTTAAATGCTACCGACCCGCTAAGATAACTCGTTTCAAAAGAATAAGTATTTAGATCTTCATCAAGATTAAAATAGTCTGCATCTGTCTTCTTTTTGAGTTCCTTCTTGAGTGCTTCAAGCATTGCTCCTTTTTCGGTAAAGATATCTGCCGGAGCCAGTACGCTTCCTGTCTGAGTCGAATATGTGAAGCCGTCCGAAGCATAGTCTCCGTGCTGTCCTTCATGATAATCATAGTTTCTGTCTACTCTTACAGAGAAAAAGTTTTCATCCGCGCGGTAAACCTGTGCTTTGATATCTACCTTGAGACCGTTAAAATACTCTTCATTCTGAAGTTCCGGTCTGTATGCTGTTTCAATATGCTCCAGTGCATCCAGCGAATGCTGATACATATAGTTATCAAGGTCCTCATGAATAGCCGTATCCAGATTCGGATAAGCGGATTTTTCATTTTCGGGAAGACTGATTCCCGCATATGTGAGTGTGTATGCCATTCGGTTGTCCTGCTCCTGTCCGCCTTCGTGAACATTGATTATTGTCGGGTGAAGCAGTGCGGGATTATCAACTGTCTGCATTGCAGTTCTTGAGTTTCCGACACCGGCAATCTGTTCTGCTATCGCCTTTATATCAAAACCGTTAAGGTCAGTGCCTTTCGCAATAAGACAGTATGTAGTTTGAAACTCTGTATTGTACCATGCGAATCTGTCTATGGTTTCTCCCTGACCTATATAGCGTGAATTTGTTGCCTCATAACTGCCCAGCGTATCTTTCTCATCTGCAGTCCATGTGTAATACAGTCCGGAAATATCGATAAGTGCGTCAGACTTTTGAAGTCTGAGTGTATACTCAACATTATCATCAGAGAATCTGATCTCACCTAAGTTTTTATCAATGATTGCGTAGCTCACATCTTTCATTCCTTCCGGAATCGTAAAAGGCTGTGAAAATGATACCTTAAACTCTGTTTCATCAACCTGTACCACAGGATTAGCTATCTGTGCATTCTCTTCTGCTGCAGCTTCTGTTTCTTTGACTTCAGCTACAGTCTCTTGAACTGTTTCATTTACTGCCGGTGCTTCTGTCTTTGCTGCGCACCCCGAGATGATGCATATCATCATAATTACTGACAATAATCCGATCCATCTGTTTTTTTTCATTTCAGTCTACTCTCCTTGCATTTATTTATTTGTTATATGCCCGTCGTCGAATATGTCTTTACATACTGCGATTAGGATTATTATTTTTGAAAACCCGAATACTTTTCGTTGATTATTATTTTGCCATGACCCGGAGCTATGATTATAGGGTCAAGTTCAAATATCCTGTTCTCCGAAGAGAAAATACTCTCAGTCTCCTCTCCGAACATCGTGGTAAAATACTGACCGTTTTTTGCAGCACAGGCATCTCCGCAGTACAGCACTTTGCCTTGCATGACTCCCATAGAACCTTTTGTGTGTCCGGGAAGCATCACAATGTCAGCATCAAATCCGAGTTTGCGCAGGAAGCCCGAATCTTCATTCGTAATATAATGATCCACCTTGCAAAAAGGTGTATACGGAGCGAATAATTCATTATATGCATTACTCGTTTCTGTTATGGCCTTATTACAATACTTTGAAGCATATAATGTTCTGGTTTCTCCCAGCGCAAGCAGTTCACGGTCTCTCTCATGCAATATTATCTGTGCCCCGTACTTCTGTTTCAGGAATCTGCAATTCCATACATGATCAAAATGTCCATGCGTCAGGAAGGCCCATCTGACATTTAAATTGCTTTCTTTAATCCAGTCATCCAGCTGATGAACCATCGTTCCATTACCTGTGTCTATCAGCATATCGCCTTGTTCACCGTGAAGGGCATATACTATAGGTTTTTGACTGCATTCTCCTGTAATATATATAAGTTTCTGCGTCATTGTGTCTCTTCCCTTATCCTGTAATTCCGTTAAAAAACAATACGTCTGATTGATATTATATCATTTTTTTCCTCAGGTAGTTGAGTACCTTCTTTTTGTCCGCTGCCCAAAGAGGAGAAATCAGACTCGACTTGGGTGGATCTCCGGTTATTCTGTGTACGACCATACCGTCAGGAATAATCTTCAGTAATTGTATTAATACGTCCGTATATTCCTCAAGCGTATACTCTTGCAGTTTTATCTCTCCGTTCTGTATCATCTCATGCAGCCTCGTGCCTTTCAGAACATATAACAAAGTAAGTTTTATTCCATCCTGAAGCTTTCTGCTTTTTCTTTCTTCGAACAGTCTTACAACGTGCTTCACGGTATCTCTTGCATCGTCATACGATTCACCCGGCAATCCGATGATAACATGTGTTACAACTTCTATCCCGATACTATGAAGCTTTCTCACTGCGGCATCATAGTCTTCTGTTTTGTAACCGCGGTTTATAAGTTCAGCTGTTTTATTATTCGATGTCTGGAGACCCAGTTCGACCCATACCGGTTTTATACTGTTTAATTCTTTCAGGAGTATAAGTACGTCATCATCGATACAATCAGGTCTGGTTGCAATCGATAATCCGAGTATATCTTCATGATTAATTGCCGAATAATATAGTTCTCTGAGTCCGGCAAGTTCTGCTTTATCATGAACGTAGGTATTTGAAAAAGACTGGAAGTATGCAATATACCCTGCCGGATCTGATGAAACCTTTCCTGCAACAAGCTCTTTTGCCTTTTCTATCTGCACATTGACCGGTAAGACTGAAGACTGGGCAAATTCACCGGAGCCACCTTCACTGCAGAATATACAGCCCCCTGTTCCGCATCGACCATCCCTGTTCGGGCAGGTACATCCCGTACTTAAAGAAAGGCGGTAAACCTTACCACCGAATCTTTCTCTCATTGCATTGTTGAAACTGTTATAGGACATATTTAGTTCATTAAATAAATATAAATGTCTTCTATACTTACGTAATAGCACAGATTATTTGCTGCCTCAGCATAACAAGCTTTTCTTCCGGAACCATTTAATGATACAATATAATTGTCTGAAGGTACATACCATTTTAAAGGAAGGAAAGATCGATATGAGAAATTTACTTGAATTGAAAATTATTCCTAACAGAACATTTTCTCCGACTGTATATACTGCCGCAGCAAGCTGCATTAATTCACTTACCGGCGATGATAAATTTGCATCATCCGCGGCAGATGCTCTTGCGCTTGCTCTTAACAATGTCATACTGCATGCAAGTTCGGAAAGGGAATTCGATATCATTCTCAATATTTATCTTGATGATGGTAAGCTGCATGTTGAGTTATGTGATACCGGTATCCCGTATGATCTCTCAACCACCGAAGAGGCCGGTAAGATTATAAATATCACTGATTCTTATAAAGTTGAGAATCTTGGCAGAAACGGACGGTGCCAATCAATGGTATATACTCTTAAAGGTGACATTGTCTGCCCTGAGCAGGAAAACCTCGATGATGAGGATTCTCTTACAGGTGTCGAGTTGAGATTGCGTGATGCTGTGGAAGGCGATTATATTGAGGTATCCAGAGCTTATTATCGTGAAATGGGATTCAGTTATATGAGAGACGCTGCCTATAAGCGCGAGGCTTTTGCGGAATTGATTAATTCCGAATTAAATCACGGACTTGTAGCTGAGACATTGGACGGGCGTTTCGCCGGTTTCCATATGTTACTCGGCTGGACTGAAATACCGGGAGTGTATGAAGGCGGCATGGCCATAACCACTCCTCTTATCAGAAAATGTGGTGCTTTCGCCAAACTTATGGAAGCCAACAATGCATATTTCGATCAGGTGATTGCTCACGGTGTTCAGATTTCTCAGGCTACTACCGTTCATGAGATAACTCAGAAGACACGACTTAAATACGGATATACTCCCTGCGGATTTCTTTTTAATGGTTTCTCTTCTGAAAGTTATAAGACTTCTTTTAAAGAGATATCTTCCAGGCAGTCATACGCAAACTCATGTCATGTAATCGATCACTCTCACAAAGACATCTATGTCCCGGCAGAGGTCACTCACGTACTTGATGTAATCTATGAAGGTGAGAAACTTCCCCGTACTTATCATACGGAGTCGCTTCCGATTAAAAATGATAAAACCATTTTGGAGCATCATCCAAGTATAGATTCAACTATTAATCTTATTGTTAGCAGTGTCGGCAAAGACTACAAAGATGTTATTAATAACATTAAGCATCTTATAGCTTATTATCACGCCGAAGACTGTCAACTCTATATGCGTATAGATGATCCGGGTGCCGTAGACTGCTATGAAGAACTCAAGAACATGAACTTCCGATTTACCGGGCTTTTACCAAATACGGATTACGGTGATATGTTGATGATGTCAAATCCGCTGAATAATGCTATTGATTATGACAGTATCGTGACCTACGGTCCTTTTGCCGATATGCTTGAGATGATCAAGAAGTTCGATCCTGATCTTAAGGACTGACATATATATTTTTCTGGATTCAGAAAAGATCCCTGTCCTGATGACAAGGATCTTTAATATTTTGCTATCTTTCAGACCTGAGCATATTTTGCACGGAAGATTTCATTTGCCTCGGTACTCCATGGATACGCCGGATAGTCCGAAAGCACTCTTGCTTTTCTTAGGTAATCTCTGAGCGGCGCCTTGAAATCCGGGTGGGCGCAGTTCTCGATGATAAGTTCCGCTCTTTCATTTACATCCAGTCCTCTCATATCTGCTATGCCTTGCTCTGTAATGAGTACATGAGCAGTCTTGATGCTGTGATCCATATGACTTGCAATCGGAACGATACTTGATATCTTACCGTCTTTTGCAGTGGACTTGGTAATGAAGATGGACAGCCCGGCATTTCCTGCAAAATCAGTTGAACCGCCGACGCCGTTCATGAGGCGATTGCCTCCGACGTAGCTAGAGTTCATGTTGCCGTAAAGGTCTGCTTCGATGACCGTGTTGATTGCGATGACTCCAAGTCGTCTGATGACCTCGGGACTGTTGCTGATTTCCATAGGTCTTAAGACTATCTTATCCTTATATTTCTCAAAATTCTGATAGAAGTCTGTCAGCATATTTCCCGGCATAGTGATTGATGTTGCCGATGCACTGTCAACTTTGCCTGCATCTATGAGTTCGAGTATAGAGTTCTGCATAACTTCCGAATATACACTCAGATGCTCGAACTGTGACTCGCTCAGCCCCTGAAGCACTGCGTTTGATACGCCGCCTATACCTGCCTGAATAGGAGGCAGCGGGTTGCACATCTTTCCTTCATCAACCTGTTTCTGCAAAAAGTCGATAAGGTACTTTGACATAACTCTGTAATCGTCATCTACCGGTACGTCTTTGACTCCGCAGTCAAGCACATCGCTTTCTACTATGGCAACAATCTTGCCCGGATCACACGGGATATATGTGGTTCCTATTCTGTCACCCGGTTTTACGATCTGAAGCGGCTGTGTATTTGTCGGCAGCTGAGGTGTGAAAATATCATGTATGCCTTCAAATGCTGCCGGCACCGCTGTGTTAATCTCTACTATAACTTTATCCGCGCACTGTACATATGTGTCTGTTGCGCCGACTGAAGCCGTCGGTATGATGTTGCCTTCTTCTGTTATGGCAACTGCCTCTACAATTGCAATATTGATATGATTGAGATATCCGCTTCTTACCCATCCCGGCATGACTCCGAGAGGTATATCTACGTACTTAACTTCGCCGCGGTTGATGGCATCTCTTAAGTCTTTATTTGTCTGATAAGGCATACGGCACTTGAGAGCGCCTGCTCTTGTAAGCACTCCGTCAAAGTCATCTCCGAGTGACGCACCCGAATAAACCGTCAGCTCCAGTTTCTCTCCTGCTTCGGCTCTTTTTGCAAGCGCTGCGGCAACTTTCTTTGTATATCCTGACTGTGTGAAGCCGCTGACACCGAGTGTCATGCCCTTTTCAACATAACTTGCAGCCTCTCTGGCAGAACGTACTTTTTCAAGCAGTACTTCGCAGCGAATCCTTGATCTGAGTTCATCCGTCATCGCCTTATCTCCTTTTTACTTTTCGTTTTTATAAACTTCTTTGAAATATTTGTATGTATCTACCTTGAGCTCTCCGCATGCGGGCTCATCGCAGGCGATGTAAGCATTGTTATGGAGCTGAAGTGCGCTGATAGTCCAGGCATGATCTACGCCTCCTTCTACGCAGTGCTTAAGTGCACGTGCTTTGTTGTGTCCGTTGATAAGAAGAAGAACTTCTTTTGAATCCGTAACTGTACCCACGCCGACAGAGAGAGCCTTTACCGGGACTTTCTTTGTATCGTTTCCGAAGAAGCGTGAATTGACAATGATCGTATCCTGTGTGAGTGCTCTTACGCCCGTACGTGAATTAAGTGATGTGAACGGTTCATTAAATGCTATATGTCCGTCTACTCCGCTTCCGCCCATGAAGAGGTCGATGCCGCCGTAGGAAGCTATCTTCTTTTCATAGTCTGCGCATTCTTTCTCAAGGTCTTTGGCCATACCGTTAAGTATATTGATATTCTCCTTCGGGATGTCGATATGATTAAAGAAATTATCATGCATGAAGTACCAGTAGCTCTGCTTGTGAGCATGTGAAAGTCCTACGTACTCGTCCATGTTGAATGTGACAACGTTCTTAAAACTTACCTTGCCGGCTTTGTTCAGCTGAATAAGTCTTTTGTACACACCCAGAGGTGATGAACCTGTCGGAAGTCCGAGTACAAATGGCTTATCTCCTTTATGTTTGTTGATGGCTGCCGCGATGTGCTTTGCAGCCCAGTCGCACATAGCATCGTAATCTTTTTTGATTATTAACTTCATTTCTATCTTATCCTCCTAAGTTTCCTCTTACACAAAAATCCGACGGAAATATTCCGTCGGAGTCTTACGCAGAAGGCGGGATTTGAACCCGCGCGCCGCTATTAACGACCTACTCACTTTCCAGGCGAGCCCCTTCGGCCACTTGGGTACTTCTGCCGATGTCAACATGCTCCGATTCCGGGAACATCATGTTATGAAAAAATCGCAGCCTATGCTGCGACTTTTGACGCAGAGGATGGGATTCGAACCCATGTGCCCTTGCGGACAAACGGTTTTCAAGACCGCCTCGTTATGACCTCTTCGATACCTCTGCAGTTCGTTCATAAGCGAACGAAACTATTTTATCTAAAGCCGCTGCTTTTGTCAAGTAGATAGCCCTTTTAACAAGGGTCTTGCCGACATTTAAATCATCCTCATTCTGACTATTCTGTCAACGAAATCGGCATTATTCCTTGTGTCGTTAAAAAGCTCCAGAATGCGTTCTACGGCATCATCCGGTCTGAGTGAATTAGTAGCCCTGTGGATGATATTTACTGCTTCCTGCTCCTTCTGAGTAAGCAGAAGGTCATCTCTTCTCGTGCCGCTCTTTGTGATATCGATCGCAGGGAATATTCTCTTCTCGCTGAGCTTTCTGTCAAGTACGAGTTCCATGTTGCCGGTGCCTTTGAACTCCTCGAATACGACATCGTCCATACGACTGCCGGTATCGACAAGCGCCGTGGCGAGTATCGTGAGCGATCCGCCCTCTCTCATGTTTCTGGCTGCACCGAAAAACTTCTTTGGCATATGAAGCGCTGCCGGATCAAGTCCGCCGGAAAGCGTCCTGCCGCTGGCTGTGACTGTCAGGTTATATGCTCTTGCAAGTCTGGTGATCGAGTCGAGCAGTATCATGACATCGTCTCCGTGCTCAACCAGCCTCTTGGCGCGTTCGATAACCATTTCCGATACTCTCTTATGGCGTTCGGGAAGTTCGTCGAATGTCGAGTAGATGACTTCTACCTGATCTCCGACTACTGACTCTTTCATGTCCGTAACTTCCTCGGGACGCTCATCGATAAGCAGGATAATGATGTGCATATCCGGATTGTTCTTAAGCACTGCCTGTGCGACCTGCTTAAGGAGCGTTGTCTTACCTGCTTTTGGCTGAGAAACTATCATACCTCGCTGTCCCTTGCCTATAGGTGAAAGCAGATCAACTATACGCATGGCAGTCGTTGTGCCGGTAAGCGTCTCAAGATGTATTCTGCTGTTTGGAAAGATTGGTGTAAGATTCTCAAAGTTAGGTCTTTTGACTGCCTTGTCCGGGTCTCTTCCATTTATGGCTTTGATCATAAGGAGTGCGCCGTACTTTTCGTTTGCCTTCTTTCCGCGTTTTACTCCTGTGATGATATCACCTGTCTTCAGGTTGAATTTTCTGATCTGTGAAGGTGATACATATACATCGTCCTCACCCGGCAGGAAGTTATCGCATCTTATGAATCCGAATCCGTCGGGCATGACTTCAAGTATGCCGTGCGCCGGAACCTGGTTCTCGTAATTTGCCTGCGGTGCGGGTTTCTCCGGTTCTGTCTTTTTCTCTGATTCCGGCCTGGCCGTACCCTTGATTTCATCTGCATGCTGAGCAAGCGCTTCGACAAGTTCTGCTTTTCTCATTGAGGTCGCACCTTTTATATTCTCTCCTTTAGCGAGTTCTCTCAACTGTGCCAGTGATAATGTTGCCAGTTTTTCTCTCATTTTCTCTTACCTTTCTTAACTCCCTTGATATAATCCAGCCATTCTCTTATTTCTTTTTCTTTTCCGTTTTCGGAAGGAACGTAAAATCCTCCCTCGACTCCGTCCGGCAGATACTGCTGATCTACCCAGTGATGCGGATAGTCGTGTGCATATTTATATCCGGCCATTCTCTCTACTTCGTTATCTTCGTTGTAATGATAGTCTCTGAGATACGTCGGTATGGGTTGCCTTATGGAAGTTTCAACCGCTGCCTGCGCGGCATCTATAGCCATGACTACTGAATTTGATTTCGGCGCACAGGCTACATATGATGCGGCATGCGACAGTATGATTCTTGACTCCGGCATGCCGACTCTCTCAACTGCCTGTGCGGCGGCCGTTGCGACAACAAGGGCCATCGGGTCAGCATTTCCCACATCTTCACTTGCGCATATCATGATGCGGCGTGCGATGAACTTAACATCTTCACCTGCATAGAGCATGCGCGCGACATAATATACCGCGGCGTCCGGATCCGAGCCTCTCATACTTTTGATGAGTGCCGATGCTGCATCGTAGTGATTGTCTCCGCCTTTATCATATCGTATCTGTCTTTTCTGAATACACTCCGATGCGACTGACATATCGATATGTATTTTTCCGTCTTTGGCTACCGGTGTCGTGAGCACTCCGAGTTCTATGGCGTTGATTGCACTTCTGGCATCTCCGTTTGATGTGTCGGCAAGAAACTCTGCGGCATCTTCATCGAGTACGACGTTGTATCCTCCCATGCCTTTGTCGCTGTCATTTACCGCTCTGTGAATGAGCGTGCGTATATCATCTTTCGACAGCGGCTTAAGTTCAAATACCGTCGATCTCGACAGCAGAGCCGAGTTTACTTCGAAGTACGGATTTTCCGTTGTCGCTCCGATGAGTATGATGGTTCCGTCTTCAACGAAGGGGAGCAGATAATCCTGCTGGGCTTTATTGAAGCGGTGTATCTCGTCGATGAAAAGCACCGTGCGTTTTCCGTACATGCCCATGTCCTGCTTTGCCGCTGCCGTAACATCTTCCATGTCTTTCTTGCCGGATGTCGTAGCATTGATCTGCTTGAAAACTGCGCTCGTTGAATTTGCTATGACTCTTGCGATTGTTGTCTTGCCTGTACCGGGAGGACCGTAGAATATGACGGAACTTAATTTGTCCGCTTTTATAGCTCTATATAAGAGTTTGTCCTCACCTATGATGTGCTTTTGGCCTACGACTTCTTCAAGCTTATTAGGCCTCATGCGCAAAGCAAGCGGTGCATCCTTCTGCATATTTTCTTCTCTCATGTAATCAAAGAGATCCATTGATAATCTCCTTTATCTTATCGTTCACCGCTTTTACTTCATCGTAAAATCCTTTTGCGCTCATGAGCCTGCTTCCGCTTGATCGTATGATGATCTGCTCAACTGAGTCACTCGTTGCAACAGTGATATTATACTTTGAAGCATTTTGGTGTGTGAATGTTTCTATATAGTGATCTGCTGTTTCGGCTGTTGCCGTAAATACTACATGTATGTTGTGGTAGTCCAGCATTTCCGTCTTATGGTGCTCGAGTCTGTAGGCATCAAATACAACTGCCGTCTCCGTCTCCCGATATCCCGCGTAGTTGCTTACTATGTCAAGCAGTTTAAGACGTGCCGAATCAATATTGGCATCAGCCAGAGTTTTAAGCTCGGGCCATGCGAAGATGATGTTATATCCATCAATCAGAAAATATTCAGGTTTTATGATCTGGGATTTTTTATGACTTACAGAATTGTTATTGCTGTTTTCGTAAGTATAAACCTTCTTCGCCGGCCTGGCAACTTTATTTTTTTTATTTGATCCCGTCGCTGCTTTTAATATCGCATCGACTTCTTCCGTCGAGATCCACTCATCCACCTGTGCAGTACGCACTGCACTCATCGGCGCACCGTCTGCCTTGCGCTTGGTACCGAGTACGCTCTCAACATGCATCATAGACTTGACTTCATTCCACGGAACGTAAACCCCCGCACCGTGTTCGCAGAAAACAGATCCTGTCGGATTCTTAAGATCCGCTTCCGGATCATAACCTGATGCAGCTGTCACCTCATCCTGATTGTGACACAGATCGTATCCTTTAAGTGTAAGACTTATGCTGCCGAAGCCTCTGGTATATGCGTTTATTTCATTAGGATAGTCCCACAGCAGAGATACCGGTGCAGAGCCTGTGATCGTTGCTGTCTCACCGTTTATCTCGGGAGCATCACATCTGCCCTTCATTGCCTCCACATCATTCATTGCACGGCCTATGTATTCCTGAGGCATGGTCATGATGAAGTTATAATACGGCTCAAGAAGAGCAATCTTTCCTTCACTCATCGCCTCCATGAGTCCCTCTCTGATTGCACGGTAAGTCGCCTGTCTGAAATCTCCGCCTTCAGTATGTTTTACATGCGCCCTGCCGCCTCTGACCGACACATGCACATCGGTCAGTTCCGATCCTGTCAGTACCCCGGTATGTCTTTTTTCAAGTATGTGAGTGATGATGAGTCTCTGCCAGTTTTTTGCAAGCACATCTTCACTGACTTCACTGTCAACCGTGATGCCGCTGCCGCGTTTTCCCGGTGTCATGATAAGATGTGTTTCCGCATAGTGACGCAGCGGTTCGAAATGTCCTACTCCATATGCCTGTCCCGTAAGGGTTTCCTTATATACTATGCTTCCTGCGCCGAAATCAATATTCATTCCGAATCGTGACTTCACGATGTCTTTAAGTATCTCAAGCTGTATGAGCCCCATTACTTTGATATGAATCTCTTTGCTTTCCTCGTTCCACGTAAACTCAAGTTCGGGATTTTCTTCTTCTATCTCACGCAGATGGTCCATAGCGACTATTGGTGATACATCATCCTTTATGAATACCTGATAAGTCATGACAGGTTCGATGGCAGGGATGGGAGCATCTTCACATCCTATGCCCTGTCCCGGATAAGTTCCGGTAAGTCCCGAGACCGTGCACAGCTCTCCGGCGAATATTTCCTGACCTTCTTCTATCATGCTTACTTTATCGTTACCGACCTTATCTCTGACTTTCAGACTTCCGCCCATGATCTTCATGTGCGTTAATCTGTTGTGCTTATCATCGTGTGTTATTTTATATACTCTCGCCGCAAATTCATCCGCGTACGCTATGTTCGACATGTATTTTGCCATGCCGCCTAATAGTTCCTTAACTCCTTCATTTCTGAGAGCCGCGCCGAAATAGACCGGATAGAGTTTTCGGTCTGCTATGGTTCTTATGATATCCGTATCTTCAAGCTTACCCGACTCAAGATAATCTTCCATCATCTTTTCATCGCATCCTGCTATACCTTCCATATCCATATCGGTAAAGTTCACGCAATCAACGGAAAGTTTATTCCTGAGCATGGCCATCAGTTCGCTTTTGCTTCCCTCGTAACGATCCATCTTGTTTACGAAGATAAATGCCGGCACATCATATCGTTCAAGGAGTTTAAAAAGTGTGAGCGTATGCCCCTGTACTCCTTCGGGAGCTGAAACTATAAGTATCGCATAATCAAGTACCGAAAGTGTCCTTTCCATCTCAGCGGAAAAATCAGTGTGTCCGGGAGTGTCAAGCAGTGTGAACTTTCTTCCGGATACTTCAAATAAAGCACGACTTGAAAATATGGTTATGCCCCGTGCTCTTTCGAGTTCATGAGTATCCAGACAGGTATCGCCGCTGTCTACGCGGCCTACCCGTCTGATGCTTCCTGAATCGTATAATATATTTTCCGATAGTGTGGTTTTTCCGGCATCAACATGTGCCAGTATTCCGATAGTGATCATAGATAAGATATAAAGATTGGTTTATTTTCTTTTCCAGGTGGTGAATCTGTAGTGGACACCTTCCCACTCGTTATCCGGACCTTCGTCCGTCATTTCCCATTCACCTGATTCTTCAAGGTTCGGATAATATACATCCGGTGTGTCTTTGCAGTCATTGATGGTTACAAGACAAGTGTCGCAGTAGGGAAGCATGATCCTGTATATCGTGGCTCCGCCTATAACGAAAACATCCTCCGGCGGATACGGTTTTGCAGCTTCCAGCGCTTCGTCTATTGAGTGAACGTATATGAGTTCTGTTTTCTTTCCTGCTTCTTTATCTGTTTTTGCTGCATCCAGCGATGCCTGTTTGATTTTTTTGTCATCGTCGATGAGTACTATGTTTATTCTGTTTTTAAGAGGTGCCATGTTCGGAAAGCTTTCAAGTGTCGTACTTCCCATGATGACTACCGCATCTTTTGTGGTCTCGCGGAAGAACTTCATATCTCCCGGGATGTTTATAAGGAGGTCGCCGTTTTTCCCGATTCCCCACTCTTTACTGACGTTTACTATTTCTTTCATATATGTACCTCTCTGATTGCTATATAATTATTCATTTATGCGGACAGATGATGATATCTTCGAAGGTGTCTTGCGAGACGTCGGTGCTTAACGAGCATGCTTTTGCGAGTTTAGCATCCGAAGGTATTTCGTCTTGAAAGCTTGATTTCATAGACGAATACCGAGGACTCACCGGCTTGCCGGTGAAGCCGTTACCTCGAGCAACGAAGGCGAGAGCCGTCATCCTGAGAAGATATCATCATATGGAAGCATGAATAATTAGATGGCTATCGGTATATCCTTAATCTGCTCGTGTGTTTCGTATCCTTCTACGTGAACATCCTCCGGCTTGAAATCATAGAAATTCCTGATATCCGGTGTCAGCCAAACCTTCGGTGCCGGCAACGGCTCACGCTTAATTAGTTCCTCAACAATCGGCACATGTCTGTCGTAAATATGACAATCGGCGATGACATGAACAAACTCGCCTACCTCCATATCGCAAACCTGTGCGATCATCATAAGAAGAATCGAATACTGCACAACATTCCAGTTATTTGCAGCAAGCACATCCTGTGAACGCTGATTCAGTATACCGTTAAGTACAAGCTTACCCGTTTCCTTATTCTTCGTAACATTAAATGTCATTGAATATGCGCACGGATACAGATTCATCTCATGCAGATCCTGGAAATTATAAATGTTAGTCATGATACGTCTGCTGTACGGATTATTCTTAAGGTCCCAGATGACACGATCGATCATATCGAACTCGCCCTCTTTGTAAATATGCTTAACACCCATCTGATATCCGTAAGCCTTACCGATAGAACCGTTCTCATCTGCCCACTCGTCCCAGATATGAGATTTAAGGTCATGAATATTATTTGATTTCCTCTGCCATATCCAGAGTATCTCATCAGTCGCCGACTTGATAGCCGTTCTTCTGAGTGTAAGTGCAGGGAACTCCTCAGCCGGTTTATATCTGTTTACGACACCGAACCTCTTAATCGTGTAAGCCAGTGTTCCGTCCGGCCAGTGCGGACGAACCTTCTCACCCTGAGTGTCCGTTCCGTTATCAATGATATCTCTGCACATATCTATAAAAACTTTATCTGCGTATGACATAGTATCCCTCCATATCCTTTTCCTGAATCCAAATGGTAAATGCTGACGACAGCCCGCTTACCTGAGTTCTTCCAATAGTTTTTTACCTGCCTCTATTATAAGCTCTGCGACTCCTGTTTTAAAGATGGAGCTTCTTGATTCATATCCGCCCTCATCGTACGCATCCTTCATCGGGAAGTAGCCCATATATCCGTTGGTGATGCAAGTAACCAGTATGTTATCATATCCTGAAGTCATCTCTCTGATACCGACATTGATTCCATTGAACGGCTCTCCCGGTATACCCAGAAGCGCTATAGGCCCGATCTTGATTGCAGAAAGCGTGAGTTCGAAATATTCCGGACCATCTTTAAGCTTTATCATTCTCTCTGCTTCAGCGACTACTGTTGTGAGCATCATGCCTTTATAAGGTATCTCATCATCCTTACCTGCCTGATGAAGTTCTTCATACTTGTAAGCCTGATCAAGTTCTTCTTCAGTCGGCATATTGGAAGGAATCTTAATTGTCTTTGATACAGCCTTTACTTCATCGACATCGCAGTATTTAACCTTATCAAACTTCTGCATTATACCGCCTGTAACTACTCTTCCGATATACTTCGCATGATTGTAACCACGTGATACAGCATCGAAGTCATTGAACATGTCATTGAAATCTCCGCCTGTAGGATGTACGTTCACATGGTTGATGTCACCCTGTGCTCCGTTAAGAACCAGGCAATATACATCGTCGAGCGCTTTCTCTGTGATGCGTCTTGTAAATCCCGGCCAGTCTGCCGATACTCTGCTTCCGCCTACTACATCAGGATGATTTGCAAATGTTGCAAGTACTATATCTCTTCCTTCTTTTCTTGTGAATCTGACGACATTTACATGATCATCAATATCACCTATAGGAGCAACGATATCGGGATTATTAACACCCGGATTCGTCTGTACGCTTCCGTCTTTCATCCGGAAACGTCTTATGAAACTTACACCCGGAGCTTTGCCTCTGCCCCATCCCATTCTGGATTCCTTCAGATCCTCGATAGCAAGTACAGCTGCCTGCGTCATCTTTCCGTCAACCCATGCTCTGTATGCCCTGGTGTTATCACTTTCAAATCCTTCACCTATTGCAGGTGCCGTATGGGTATGAGTAGCGCCGATATAGATATTTTCAAAAGGAACTCCCGTCTCCTTTGCGATGTTCTCGCGATATCCGGTGAACTGCTCTGTAACATTTACTCCGCAGCTATCGATGGATATGATGAGTACTTTCTTTCTGTCACATTCGATTGCGATACAGCATACCTCCAGCGGATCAAGTACGCCTTCTACGAATCTGTCTTTATAGTATCCGTCGATAGGAAGTCCCAGCGGCGGTGTAATGTCAGTTCTTGCATAACCGGTTTTTAACATATGTGCCTCCGTAATTGTGATGATTGTCAGTTAAAAGCCACAGGCATGTACCTGTGGCCTCATTTAGTTTTGATTATCTGCCTTCTTTCATTTCCTGTACTGACTCAAGGATGGCATCTGCCATGTACTTAAGCTGATCATCTGAAAGTCCGTAAAGCGGGAAGTGTGTGTATCTCTTGTAGAATACTTCTTCACAGTTCGGGCATGATTTTGCGATAGCGTCCTGATCATAACCGAAGTCTTTGATGATCTCATATCTGTAAAGCGGTCCGAAGTGTGCGATTTCCGTAACGCCCTTCTGTGCAAGCTTAGCTTTAAGAACCTGTACGTCCTGTCCGCCTGCTTTTTCGGGATCAAGCTGTAAGCAGTACAGATGGAATGTCGGCTTAATGTCAGCATTCCCTAAATCCTGTACGGTGAGTGCATCACAACCTGAAAGTCTGCTGTTAAGATACTCTGCTGCTGCGCGTCTCTTTGCGATAATCTGATCTATTCTTAAGAGCTGTCTCTGAAGTCCGAGGCCCTGAATCTCAGTTGTTGAGAAGTTGTTGCCCATGAACTTGTATCCGCCCTTACCTGTTGCGGGTGTTACATCATATAACCACTTGTCAATATGCTGTGAGAAATCTGTACAGAGGAATCTGCATCTCTTCATATCGCCAATGAACTCGGGATGATTTGTGCAGAGGATGCCGCCCTCCCCGAATGATGTTATGTTCTTAACTTCATGGAATGAGTATGCGCCGAAGTCACCAATTGTTCCGAGTGCTTTGCCCTTGTACCATCCTCCGAAGCCGTGAGCTGCATCTTCGATAACCGTGATGTCATGCTCTTTTGCGAGCTTCATGATAGGATCCATATCTACCGGATATCCGCCCATATGTACAGGGTAGATAGCCTTTGTGTTAGGTGTGATCTTTCTTGCTACGTCTGCAGGATCCATGTTGAGAGTCTTGGGATCTACATCCGCAAATACGAGCTTGCATCCGATTGAAAGCGGATATGCCATCGTTGCGATAAATGTAATAGCCGGAACAATTACTTCGTCACCGGCTTTAAGCCCTGCCCACTTGCCTGCGATTTCAAAACCTGCAGTACAGTTTGTAAGGAATGTTGAGCCTGTCGTGCCGAGATATTCATCGGTCATCTGCTCTGCTTTTGTAACTTCCTTATCAAGTGATAACTTTGCAGGAGCCTCTGAAACTTTATCAAGAGCCTTGATCTGTTCTTCAACTTTTGCTACTGCCTCATCGTATTCCTTGCCCTCGCCGACCATAAGGAACTTAATAAATGCCATAACGTCGTCTGCATTATAATTCTCACCGACTGCTGCCCACGGAACTTTGGTCTCACCTGTGTTATATCTGAAATCAGAAGCTTTCTTCTCTCCCATTTTTATTTCTCCTTTATCAATTTATAATTGTATGAATTTTCCGAAGTCGTTTGACTTGTATGCTGCTTCCATGACTTTCTGAACATATACCGCTTCATCTGCAGGTACTTCCAGAGGTTTATTGTTGAGAATCGAATCAGAGAAGCTCTCGATCTCACGCGTGTACATGTTGCCGAACTCAACTTCTATCTTTTCGCTTTCAGATGTCTTCACATCTTGCTGTGCATCGTAGCCGCCTACGTCGCCGCAGAACATCGCATCAAGACTGCCCCCGTCCACCTGACCGATGACTGTGTCTCCGCAGAGTCTTCCGCGATCTCCGAAGAACTCAAGTCTCCACTTTGCTGCATCATCCGGAATGTTGAAG
>JAZRYX010000015.1:0-3174 GCA_045600945.1 Lachnospiraceae bacterium | reverse complement strand
GTTTCCCAAACAAATCATGAAATGGTTTCGGACATATCGTGAATTTCATGGGATGTACGTCTTATTCATTCTATGTACGTGAAAATAGCTTTTATTTAGGCTGCGGAAAGGAATGTGAAAGAGATCCGTCCCTTGTCAAACTCTAAGCTACAAGGGAAAGAAGGTTAGCGTGAAAAATATAAGAAGTAAAGACTATCTTTACTGATTTGTATCATAAATGATACTTTTCCTTTATCAACTGGATATATTTTTCTTCAAATAATTTGGCTAATTGGGGAGAAACGCGTACTTTTGTATCATAATCGATACTTTAAAGCATAGAATCAATGAAGAAAGTATTTGATAAATATATGATTTACGACTTCTCTGATGCTGACATAATACAGGAATTGTGTCGGAAACTGAAGTCTGTACGCATGAGTTGTTGTTTCTCGCAGCAGGAGTTTGCCGAGAGATGCGGTGTCTCTGTCATCACAATAAAGAGGATAGAGTCGGGAAAGGCAAACGACATTACGATGGGGACGCTCCTGAAAATCATGCGCATCAGTGGTACGCTTGAAGGAGTGGTGGATTTAATTCCGGATCTTCCTGTGTCTCCGTATCTCATAAACGAGCGAACAGGTCAGCAAATACAACGGTTCAACAGTAAAAGAAAACAGGCATGAAGTCAGACAGAAAGAGGCACGGCTGTCATATCAAGAAAGGAAAGTCTCACGATGAAGAAACTCATTTTCCTTGGAACTTCTGCAGGCGGTATGCGCCCTAAGGCCGTAGTTGCATATAATGAGGAAACGGGAGAATTCCGCTCGGGGCAGATAGACTTGCCACAAGGCTTTAAGCATTATATAATAAAATTCAAGGAATCGGATGAATCTCCAACGGCGGAGATAGAGATGGTCTATCATGAAATGGCAAAGGCTGCCGGAATAGATATGATGCCTTGTTTTCTGAAGGAAATAGGCGGAAAGAACCATTTCGTGACGGAACGCTTCGACCGTAATGATGGCGAGAAGGTATTCTCTCAGACCCTTGCAGCAATCTCCCCAAAGGCTGATGATTATATGAAAATATGCTGGCTGGCAGACAGATTAAATCTTCCTCAGGAGGATAAAGACCAATTGTTCATTAGAATGGTGTTCAACTTTGCTGCTGGTGTATCGGATGACCACAACAAGAACTTCTCGTTCCTTATGGACAAGTCTGGAAACTGGCGTTTGTCTCCTGCATACGATGTGATGTTTTCTGCCAACACATGGGAGAATTCGTCGGCACACATACACTGCATGGGAGTAATGGGCAAGAGATCCGCACTTACCATAAAGGATTTCATGGAGTTTGCAGAGGATTTTGTTGATAATCCAGAAGAGAAAATCCAGAGAGTCTTCAATGCCCTCGACAGATTTCTGCCATTATGCGAGACATACGGTGTGGAAAAAGCTGTGGCAGAGAGAATAAAGGCTGTGTTGGATAATCTTGTGTGAAGCATACGATAATCAATTATTTCCACCCAGAATAATGACAATAGTTCGTTAAAAATTCAACATAAGCTATACAGCCTTTCTCTGTAAGCCAAAGAGATCTTTGAAAATCTTATTAATTTTGTTTTGGTTCGGGCGATACCCGCTTGCAGCAAAAATTCTTTTCGTGATGTAGTCATTGAACATCATCGACTTGAACGATGCCAGGGAATAATCCATCCCGATTTCCTTCATCATCACTTTAGCGATGTTCAGCGCAGCGAACGATGCGTTGAAATGGAAGTCAAGTTTCCATGTGCTGCGAGCCTGGCAATGAGTAAGTCTGGTGAACTGCTTTGCGTCTCGGAAACAGAACTCAATCTGAATTTCTGGTTAGGAAATCATTCTTTACACTTTTGAGGATGAGATTGCAGCCATTTTGTTATGATGTTGTAGCAACCTTCCTCAAGATGCCTGACAACTCTGAGGTACACTGCACTTGACTGGTAATGCGGGTCTTCCACTTCTGTCAGTTGCCCAAATGCTATCATATCGAATAGTACAATACAATCCCAATGGGATGGATGAAGCACTTTTGTAATCTCATCTCGGTGCTCTGCTTGAAAGACAATTATTTTATCTGCCTTCATAAGGCTTTCGTATGTCATGTGTGTTGTTTTCCCTTCCATTGGGAATCCGAGATGATCCGCGAGCTCAACCATTTCTCTATCACGTGGATTCTCGCCCCAATCCAATGTGCCACGAGAATACACCTCAATGTTCAAAGAATTATGTTCGGCTATCAGAACATTCAGAACACTCTCTACAAAGGGAGAACGACAAGCATTTCCTGTACATACTACGCATACTTGATATTTCTCTTCCATGATTGTGTGATATATGATTATAATTTCCAGTTCTTTTTCTTCAAGTGTGATTTACAATGGCTGCAGAATCCGTCCAGACCAGGGAAATGATTCTTTTTATCAGCATCTTTCATATAGCAAGAATCAGAATGCTTGCAATGAGGAAGCCCATCAGCATGTCCAAGCTCGTGCAGCACCAACTTCAAGAAATCCTTTTGCTGCCTACTCTTATCTTTTAATCTATATGTAGAAACTACAGATGAATGCAGAGAAATGCGCGTCCACCCCATCACCCCATAGTCATCATAGCCGTGAACTTTATCCGCAATATCTCTCGGAGAGAAAGCTATTACAAGTTCAGACTTGTTGCCTTGTAATTTCCGTAAATGCTTAACGAGTTTGTCTGCTTTATATCTGTTCCTTGGAGCATAATAAGCACTGTCGGGATAAGGAAGATTTCCCTCAAACACTACGGAATCAAAAACATGCTGAAGCTGTTCAATTGTATTCTTGCCTAACGTTTCATTGAATCCCTCAAAGAAATAAACATGAATAGTCTTTGGTTTCTTAGGTGAATGTACGGTAACTTGTTTTGTCTCTTTCCGTACTTCATTTCCATTATTGCATGAACAAATGAAACACAACGTAAGGATTATAAAGATAAAATTTCGAATGTTCATAATAGTTCTGATTTTTTTAATTGATAATTGTATTAACTAAAGTTTCCCACCCTTTGAAAGGTGGTTTTGGATTGTAAAAAAACATGTAAAATAGTGGTCAAAAAATAACAGAAATTGAAGAAAATTTTGTAATTTTGCAGTTACTACAAAGCAAGTTTCAAAACCTAATCC
>JAZRYX010000014.1:0-44247 GCA_045600945.1 Lachnospiraceae bacterium | reverse complement strand
TTTCTTTACATTGCATATCGAAAACATAATAAGAATGTGCAAAAGGGGCTTCTTGGAGCTGTCCTTATGTGGAATCTCTATGATGAGTTTAATTTTGTAGTTGGAAATATGGTTTTCACCAGCGACCTATTCATACAATATAACAAGTCATGTGAGCCGGAATATATTATTCTGTGTACCGTTAATGTAATACTGTTTGGATTCTTGTTTGTAAATCATTTTATTATCAACAGTGATCATCATAGCCGACCGATTAACATTTTTATTAACCAATTACTTGTTATTGCTATTGCAGTCATTACAATTGTATCTCTGAGCTTTCCGGTCGTATGGGACAATGAGTTTTCAGTAATTCTTGAAGCTGTCAGCTGGCATATCGGTCAGGTTGCTTCAATAATGATGATTGCTTCCTATGAATCGGTTTTCGATGCTTACAGAATTAATAGAGAAAGCCGTCCGGATTAAACGCATAAATCTTTTAGGATTTCAAGATTGATCGTTTCTGGAAGACAGCGGAGAAACTTTCGCGTATACGTAATCATATGCTTGCATTTGAATACATATTGATATATATTAGGGATGGAGGTGATAAAGATGGCAAGTACATTGGTCCAATTTAGAACAGACGACATATCGAAGCAGAATGCAGTAGACATCTGCCAGACTATGGGAATAGAACTTCAGGATTACCTCAGGATGTGTGTTTCCCGTTTGATCAGTGAAAGGGGAATTCCCTTTAGCATGAATGCTGATGAAATAATTGCTTCCAGAGCCAAAGCTGCTATGCGGAAAGCAAGTTTAGAAGCAGAAGCTATAGGTATCAGTGAGATGTCATTGGATGATATTAACGGTGAGATAGCAGCCACTAGAAAATCAAAAGAAGTAAAGGCAGCTATTTTGAGCTATTTCAATAACAACGCAGTAGTGATGACTCCTAAGAAGACCGATCTTTCGTGAAAACATGGATATCCGGGCATGTGTTGCCGAAGAGCGGGAGATGTACTTCCTTAATTGAAAAGATATGAAAACAAACAAGAAAATATATTTATTATTCATTATAATTCTCATTGCTGTTTCCAGCTTGCTTTCAGTATTTTTAATACAGTCAAACAAAAAGAATCAAGAACTTCAGGCACAAATAATACCCAAAAGTCAGATGGTGTATGAAAATCTGAAAGGGGCGGCTGCGTGGCAGATGTCAGCTGAGGCGCAGGGACTTATGATGCAGTCATTTAAAGTTGCAAGGAACTGTTTGGATGACGCTATTGCCAAAAATGGCGGTACAGGAGAAGGTCTTGCAATCATAACGGATATGGATGATACTCTGGTTGACGGTGTACACTATACCACTGATTTGATGCTGGGTGGTAAAAGGAACAATGTTCAGTTTGCACAATTCCTTATGACAGACGCATGTAACGCTCTTCCGGGAGCACTCGATTTTCTGAACTATGCCAAAGAAAACGGCGTAGAGATTTTTTATGTGACCAATCGTTCGGAAAAGGGCTATAAGTCAACGGAAGAGGGTTACCAAAATAAAAACGGATATGATGAGAATCAGGACAGTCTTACAGATGATCTTGGAATATCCATGTATAATATTTCGCTTAAGCAGTTACAGTATCTTAAGTTTCCATATGCGGATGAGGAGCATTTGATTATTAATAATGCATTAAAGGATTCTCCCAGAAGCAAGGAATCGGCAAGACAGTCAATCATTGCGAAAGGCTTTCAGATTGCAATGCTTCTCGGTGATGATATCAATGATTTCACCGATGACTTTGAAAAAGAAGCCATCACCAGAGCTAATCAGGCTACAGATACTGCTTATAAGGACAAATGGGGTACGGAGTGGATCGTATTACCGAATGCAGTGTACGGAAGCTGGTATAACGCTATCTCGAAACAAAATTTCACTCCTGTTTTTGAAAGCAATCGGTATACTGATTATCCTGTTTTGTGGGATGTCTTTTTTGATAAGTAATATACTGCTCCTTTACGATTTAAGATGTTTCAAAGGAAGTCTCTATTTCCATAAAGCAAGAATCAGAAGGTTGTTTATATTAATCCATTCCGATATAATATTTAGAAAAGAAATTCATATAAGGAGACTGATAAATGAAACGTATTGTAAGTGTTTTTTTGATAATGGCTCTTATGATTGCCATGGCTGTGCCTGCTTTAGCAAATGATGGCACTAAGACAATGTATACGTCAACTACCACCAGTGCATATGCATCACCGGACGTAAACTCAAAAGTGCTTGCTGTTTTCGGACCCGGCAAGGATGTAATCACATATCCCAAGGAGCACAAGGATAGAAACGGATTCACATACTGTTTTACAAATGAAACCGAATTCTGTTATATCCCTACATCGAATCTGACATCCTATTCGGACGGTGGTACATATACTCCTCCGGTAGAAACCGGTGTAGACAGAGTTGTCTGCGGAACCAAGCATTATCTTGCTCTTCGCAGTGCGCCAAGCCGTCAGGATAGCAACGAAATCGGAAAACTTTATAATGGGGACATGTTCTTTGTAAAGGAATTTCGTACTGACGGATTTGCATATGGCAGGACACGCAATGGACAGTATGGATATGTAGTATCGGATTATCTGGAGGTTCCCGGTGCAGCCGGATCAAGTACCACGTACTATGCAGGACACGACTGGTCAGCGGTCTATGACTACGAGTATTACAAGGCCAACAACCCTGACGTTGTTGCTGCCCTTGGAACCAATCCTAACGCCCTTATTGCACATTTCGTAAACAATGGTATCTATGAGGGAAGACAGGGTCGTGCCGACTGGAATGTTTTCACATATATGAGTCAGCATCCTGATCTTGTAAGAGTATATGGAAACGATCTTTCCGCATACTACAAAATCGCCTGCGGTATCAGACCATAAGACTAACCGGGGACTTATCTTTTGTCCCTGTCAATATTCTTCAAAATTATTATTGTTATCACAACATATATTAAAGTAAAAAGTATGAGCATACCCCAGCAATTTACAACATGAGAAATCGTGCTTGTGTAGCTGGGGTTTGCGTTATATTGTCCGACCATCAGGTTGAACTGGTCACGGACACTCATATCACCGGATTCGGTCATATTAAACTGCATATAATTTGTGATCTCACGAATCGGCTTAGTACCGCCGATTTCCAAATCCCTGTAATTAAATATCTGATTCCACAGACTGACCATAGGAAGGGAATTAAAGTTACCTATTGAACAAAGGCATTCCATGCCCCATCTCGAAATAGTCAATCCGGTAAGATATTTGGTAAATGTTCCCTCAAGCGGAAACATGGTTCCCGAGAAAACAAGCTGAATAATCAATATAAAAGGGATTATCGTCATAGCTGCAGTAGGAGTTTTGACTATTCCGGAAACCATAAGAGACAGCATATCCGCACTGTACATTACAAGAAACAGGGTGATACCGGCATCAAGTAAAAACGGACGGAATACGACACCTTCTTCAGGGAATACCACTCCGCAGAACTGACAGGTGATTAATATGATAACGGTCTGCATCAGACACAAAAAAGCCTGATATATCATATGTGAAATCACATAGGAAGAAATATGCATTCCCGAGCGATGCTCTCTCTTGACGATATTGCGTTCTCTGCATATAACCTGGATGGAATTGAACATTCCGACCCATATACATACACAAATCAGAGTAAATCCACCGGTGGTGGTACCTTCCATCGTTACAAAAAGATTCTGGCATGCCACTAAAGATACAAGGCCTGCGATTATCGCTGACATCGGAAGCATTTTCCAGTCATCCATATATAAGAAGGATCGAAAGCATTTTCCTAAATAAATGGGAATCTGTCCCAACCTGCCACGATAGGAACTCTTCATTTTCTGCCCTCCTCAAAACGTTGAATCATTTCGTCGGCACGGCCTTCGCCGCCTTCATCACTGCGATTTATGATACGCACGATTTCTTCCATAGATTCTCTTTCAAAAAATGTTTTGGCTTCATCAACACTTCCGTAAAATGCAAGTCTGCCGGTACGGGCAGAATCACGGCCGAGTACGATCACATCGTCAAACATATCGATAACACGGTCCGGAGTGTGAGTAATGACAAGAACGATTTTACCTTCACGGGAAATATCGTGCAGTTTCTGCATAAGCGATTTTGCCATAATACCATCCAGTCCGGAGTCCGGTTCATCCAGGACAAACAGGTCGGGATTGGAAACGTACTCCATGGAAATGGAGATTCTTTTTTTCATACCTCCCGACTGCTTTGAAACAAACTTGTGTTTTGCTCCGGTAAGAGCAAAATCTTCCAACACCTGATCGACACGGCTTTTGAGCTGATTGTCATCTACGGAATTGGGAAGTCGCAGATAAGCGTTATCGGAAACGGTACGATAGACGGAATCATTTAGCCGGATAGTTTCCTGTTGAGGAACAAATCCTATTTTATATTTCATTTTGTCAAAACTTTTGTAAACGTCCTCACCGTTGAGAAGAATCTTTGCCTTTGCCTTTTCATATCCTGTGATGGCGTTAACAAGAGTGGTTTTTCCGGAACCCGATCCTCCGAGAAGAAGAACCATCTTTCCCGGATTAATGGTGAAGTGAATATCACGAAGCAAAGTAACCCTGCTTAATAAAAAACCGGCTGTCCTCTTTTTGATATTGACTACAAGACCTGTGGCTGTTTCGGCTTCTTTGCTGTCAGAAAGAGGAGCAGATGCAAGACGGGCGGAATTGACAGGCTGATATTCATTGCCGCATCCCCAGATAAGGGCAGCTATGAAATTTGCAAAATACCACAGCAGAACCCACCATTTACTTTTATTAAATACTTCGCACAGACCTATGTATACACGCAGGTAGTGAATCAGATAGAAAACTCCGACAATCAGAATTATTAATGAAAGAATGGAAATGGTTCTTTTGAGTTCGGGAGCATATGTTTGGCAAAGAGATAAAATTATGCCGAGAACAAAATCAAGAACGGTACAGACGATACATCCGAGACCGTCTTCTTCCCGGTCGGCACACTGTGCCAGTTTTTTGAATCTGCCGAAAGGAACCAGAGCCCAAAATCCGGATAATTCAAATTTTTTGAAGAGATTCCAGAGTCCGATAGTAAGTAAAATCAATCGGACAAATCTGAAAATCAGATTCAGCATAGTTAAAGACAGTTCCATTGCTATAACAGCCTCCTGTAGTATGGTCTTTCTTATTATAATTTGATTTTGCAAAAAGGACAATAAAATACCGAACCGGTTACCCGATTCGGTAGTATAAATTATTAAGATAATGAGGCGTTTTCAGTTATATTGTTTTGCTCCGGTTCTTTCATGTACTTCCTCGCATCCTTGATAAATGAAATAACCGAAAGTGTGAACAGTATCGCAGCCGGGAAGCCGGCAAGCACCGCAACATTCTGCAGGTTATCATACGGCGCATGTGATGCGATCAAAGCGATCGGGAACAACGAAAGCATGATAGCCCAGAAGAATCTGATTTTCCGGGAAGGAACATCATTGCGATCAATATTCTTATATGAATAGTATGAACATGACAGTGAAATCGAATCAAAACTTGTTGCGCAGAAACATACCATGGACAGAATCAATATCGCCATAACCAGTTTAGCCAAAGGCAGGGTTGAAATCGTGGTTGAGATTACATTATAGATATCACCGGTCTCGTTATATATTCCAAGTATATCGATTCCGTGAAGAAGCTGTTGAGCCATGCCATAGTTCGGTATGATCAGGAAAGCAAGGAGTCCGCCGGGAACTGCAAAAAGGAGTCCGCCGAGGATAACCTGTCTGACAGTCATTCCCTTACTGATGATAGCAATGAAGTAAGGAACGGTGATAACCCAGGTAAGCCAGTATGCATCATAGAATACGCAGTAGCTCTGAACAAAAGTGCTTGCTCTTGTAGGATCTATATCCGTGAACATAAACGGAAGATTATCAAACAATACACCTATCTGTTTGAAACTGCTCTCGAGTATGTAACGCGTTTCTCCTCCGAACAGGAAGATGTAAGCAAGCAGGATAAAGAAAACATATACGCAAATCTTTGAAAGAACATTTATGCCCTTGATTCCTCTGAGAACCGAAGTTGTGTAAAGCACACAAACAACAAGTATAACAACTATGGTAGTTGCCGCTGTATTCGGGATACCGCACAGCTCGTTAAGGCAAGTCGTTATAACCGGGAGGGAGAAGCATATAGAGCATGTAACGGCGCAAACAATTACGAATACCGAAAAGACATCGATGATCTTTCCGATTATGCCGTCAGTCTGACCCTTGAGTATAGGTCTTAAAACTTCCGAGAACTTCTGCCTGTTTCTTTTACGAACAAAAATCATAAAGGCAAAGCAGACTGAAATAACCAGATAAAGCCAGTAGTTTGACCAGAAAAACATAGAATAAGCATTTGAAAAATGATACGGATTACCGAGAGCGTTGATATAGGGCTCCTGGACATAGTTGGTCCATTCGGTAAAAGAATAGAAAAGGATATCGCCTGCAAGTCCGCAGCAGAACATCATAGCTCCCCAGGAGAAAAATGAGTGAGCAGGCTTTTCATCTTTACCGCCAAGCTTTATATTGCCGAACTTAGAAAATGCCAGGTAGAATGCCAGTATGAATCCGCCCAGATTGACAACAAGATAAGTGAGACCAAGTTTGTCTCTGAAAATCGGGTTAATTACCGAAAAAGCGGCGTTGGATGCAGCCGGGAAGGCAAAAAACAGGACGCACAGCACGGCTACAAGTACGCATGGAATGATGATAACAGGGAAGTCGATCTTATTTTTGAGATTTTCATTCTTCATGATATATTATTAGTCCTTTCACACTGATGTTCAAAAATAGTGTTCAATTTTATAAAAATATTTGAACTATTGAACATTGTATGAAGACAAGGGGGATTTGTCAAGACTTATTTTTCCGTAATGAAAGCTTATGATAATTGTATCATCAATATACACTTATTTCATATCATTTATGATACAATATATTGTGGAGGATTGTATATGATCAGAACTAATTTATTCGAGTCAACAGACTCCCACAAGATAGTATCGAGGCTCGGAAGATTTTCGGTTATGGAGTACGAAAAGGATCTTTCCGTGTCTCCGGAAAAAGCTCACGAGGCATATTTTGCCTCAAAGATGAATGTAAGAAAAAGACAGATTCTGGCACAGCTTACAGACGATAACGGAGTAATCATCCAGTCCGGAGCGATGCAGATGATGCTCGGACAGGTCGATGCCACTTCCAATGTCAAAGGTGCCGGAGATTTGTTCAAAAAATTCGTAGGCAGTAAGGTTACAGGGGAGACGGTCATCAAACCGCATTATATAGGTGAGGGTTCAATCGTACTTGAGCCGACATATAAATACATCATTCTCCTGAATATGGCAGACTGGAATGAATCGATGGTTGTAGAGGACGGAATGTTTATGGCCTGTGATGATTCCATTGATTTAAGAGTTACATCAAGGACGAATCTTTCATCTGCCATTCTCGGCAAAGAAGGACTCTTTAATATGACGCTTTTCGGCGAAGGTGTTGTCGCACTTGAAAGTCCTGTGCCGGAAGATGAATTATTCATTATCGACCTGGTAGATGATGAGCTTAAGATAGACGGAAACATGGCTATAGCATGGTCCTATGATCTGGACTTCAGGGTTTCAAAAGCAACACACACGCTTATCGGATCGGCAGCGGCAAAAGAAGGACTTGTAAATGTTTACAGAGGGACCGGAAGAGTACTGGTAGCTCCGGTCAGAAATAATAAAGGAATCGATATCCCGAAAGGAGAAAAAGAATGAGCATCAAGATCATGTCAACGATAGGAACCATACTCAGTCCTGTCATCATCATCCTTGCAGTAATCGTACTGATCATATTGATCATCTTATCCAATCAGCTTAAAGAACTTAAAAAGAAAGTTGAAGATCAGATTCAGGGAAACAAGGGAAAGGTTTACAGGAATCAGAAAACTCTGGATCTCAAGCAGAGGGATACCGCTATTGCAAAAAGAGAAGATACGTATCCGCTCAGAAAAACTTTTGATGAGCTTTGCGCAAAGTATCTTACCATAGCACAGATGATTCCGGTATTTCCGCTTCTCGGTATCCTCGGAACAGTTGCAGGCCTTATCGCACAGGTTCAGGCAGCTGATGCCGCAGAGATATATGCATCACTCAATGTAGCACTCATGACGACATTCTGGGGACTCATAGCAGCTATCGTTCTTAAGATAGTTGAGACATGGCTCGTACAGCGTGAGATAAATGATATCGAAACCATATTCAATGACTATGACATCAAGTATCAGGATGCAGTAGATATACGTGATTCGGAGAATGAAGAATAAGGAGAAAGCATGAAGAATCGATTCAGTGGAAAACTAAAGAACACTATCGAACTGACATCACTTCTCGACGTCATCTTCATCGTTCTCATGATAGTTATCTGCAATCAGCAGATCAACATGACCGTAAAGGAAGACACGGCAAAAGTCAAAATGGAACAGGCCATGGATGCACAGGCAGATGCCGATGCCGAAAAAGAGCTTTATAAGCAGCACAGGGAGACTTTTGAAACGGTCAATGAGCAGATGGATGTGATTACAGTGTACGTTGATTACATACCGTCGGATATAAAGAATCGTGAGATCAGAATCATGGCAAATGATGACGAGCTACCGATAATTAAACTCAGCCCGAGTAATACAAAGGAAAGTTTCGAGCAGTTTGAAAAATCACTTGAGAAGAAAGTTGCCGAGGCTGAAGAAGCCGCTAAGCCGGTAATCATTTCGATAGATACTTCGCAGATACTATATCGTGATGAAAAAGCAGTCGATGAGATAATAGGAAGACTTTTTGATAAACACGACAATCTGTATATGAAAAAATATTGAAAAGAAAGCTTTGATACATGAATAAAACCGTATTGATAGTTATTGGAGTAATCGGCATCATTATTCTGATAGTGCTGATTGCCGCACTGATACCGAGACTGAAAGCAGCGGTATCACGCACACCTCTATGGGCATATCTTCTTATGCTCGTTATTGTCGTCGGCATCCTGGCATTTATTGCAGTTCAGCTTTTCGGTCCGAAGGGACAGGACTCACTGTTTTCCGAAAATGTCGAAGGAACCGAGATAGGAGATGCATCGCAGGATACTCAGCTGGAAGAAAAATCCGAAGAAACCGGCATAGGTTTCAATATGGCCAAAGCACTTGAAGGGAATGTCAGCGGAGATTCGACGATACATATTTCCGTGAATGAAAATACGATCAGCATAGGCAGTACAGACTTTCCGGATATTGACAGTTTTGAAGAGGCTATGACAAGTCTTGAACCGGAGCTTTCAGGTCATGATGTGAGACTTGAGGATAACTATGCGCTTGCATCGACATATCATGAAGTTAAGGATTATCTGGATCTTATGGGCATTACATACAGAGAGAAACAAATGGAATAAAACTTATGAAGAAACTTGTATTAACAATATTAATACTTACACTTGTTGCGACATCTGCTTTGACGTCGTATGCATTTACTTTCAGAAATGCTGCAAAGCTTAAAAATGCAGACAAGCCATTCATCGATCTCGCAGAGCTGATCGGTGATGCCGAGCTGGGAACCGGAGGAAATGCCGAGGCAGGTCTCAGCGGCAATACAGATGCACAGACACCTGACGAAGGCGGAACCGGACTTGCAGGAGTCGTACAGGATACGCTTATGGAAACCGTGACTAAGGTAGAACTTATCATTGAGGTTCACGACAGGACCATCAAGGTAAACGGGATAACCGAAAAAGATGTTGACGCAGCAAAGAGTGCAATCAAGGCAAATTACAAACAGGGTATGGAAGTCAGACTTATAGATGACTATGCGGAATACAATACCTACTCGGATGCACTAGCCGCACTTGAAGAGCTTAAAATCAGACCGAACGAGGAGCAGAAATTATGAGAAAAGCATTAAAGACAATTATTATTCTTGCTCTTGTTTCAGTAGTATGGCTTTCATCGTTCGCAGGAATATCCGAAACCATACAGGATCTGTTTGAGGGACCAAAGGTCACGTTGGACGCAGGCAAGAATAAAGTAGTTGAATCAAAAAATGCCGGCAAGATCGAATATACCGTCGGTAACAGGAAATTCACATCAGCAGGATCGGTCAAAAAGAATATTTCAAACAAGATGACATATTCCGTACCTGCAGACTTCATAAAAGTCGAGAGCCCGACTGAAAACATAGAAGGTTACCAGTATAAACTCAACGAGATACCGTCGCAGTATCACACCAGTGCAGAGAATCTTTTTGTATTCTATTTTGATAATGAGAAATATCTGCTGAATCTGAATGACAAAAATCAACGGGAAGCCATCGAGATGGCAATTATAAAAAACATACTTCCGGGAGAAAAAGTTGACGGTATCCTGGACAGGCTGCAATTCCCGACCAAAACAATAAATGCAAAATACAATTCGGTATCAGGTAAAGATTTTAAAAGAACCTATGATTATTTCACAACCTATTTTGTCGATGCAGACAAAAAGACACATAATGTCGAGTTTGTATTTACGGCTAACGGAGAAAACGGTATAGGATGCATCTTATATGTCTTCACGGAATCGGTTCATAAAGAAGACATACTGTATCTTATGAGGACAATAGAATTCAGGTAAGGCTTTCGGAGGTAACAATGAAAAGAAGCGTAAAAGAAGTCATATTAAGACTGCTTATCATGACAGTGGGACTCTTCATAGCGAACTCGGGTATATCGATGTTTATCGCATCGGAACTGGGATCGGATCCGTTCAATGTATTCGTGCAGGGACTTTTCCGGACATTGCAGAAAGTGATAACCGCAAGCTGGCTTACTCACGGAATAGTATTCACAGCGGTATGTCTTATTCTTATTGTCATTTATCTGATTGTTGACAGGACATATGTAAAGATAGGAACTGTGGTCTGCATGCTCTTCGGAGGAATGATACTCGACTTCTGGAATCCCATACTCACACCGCTTATCAGCAGCAGCGCACCGATGCCGGCAAGACTTGTGGCCATCGTTATCGGATGCATACTTACAGCTATCGGAATGAGCGTGGTAATAAAATCAGATGCAGGAACAGGACCAAATGATCTGGTTGCGCTGATCATAAGCGATAAGACGCACAAAAAATTCTCTGTAGTACGAGTGATAGTGGATCTGACATTCGTCATAGTCGGTTTTCTGCTTGGCGGAACATTCGGAATCGGTACCATAGTTGCAGCATTTCTTATAGGACCGGTAGCCGGATTCTTTATGCCGAAGATCGAAAAGATAGTTGAATCAATAGTAGGGAAACTCATTCACACAGAATCACCGGAAAAGGAACAAGATGGAAAAGATAACACTGAAAAATAAAAACGGAATGGAAGTTGATATCCTGAGATACGGAGCCACCATACAGGCCATACGTTTTCCCGACGGAAGGGATGTAGTACTTGGATATGATGATCTTGAAAGTTATAAAAAAGGCGAGTCGTATTTCGGCGCTACAGTAGGACGAACCGCAGGACTTCTTTATAGAGCGCAGTTCACACTTAACGGTAAGACATATAAACTTTTCAAGAACGCGGGAGAGGAATGCCTGCACGGAGGCAAGGAAGGATTTAATGCAAAAATCTTCGATATCCTTGACTGTGATGAAAAGACGGTAAGACTTCATTATCTCAGCCCTGATATGGAAGAAGGTTATCCGGGAAATCTGGATCTGACTGTCACATATACGCTGGATGATGATAATGCACTATGGATCAAACATGATGCAATCAGTGATAAAGATACTATTGTTAACATTACTAATCACAGTTACTTTAATCTCGACGGTCAGGACAGTGATTCAATTCTCGATCATTATGTGATGATAGATGCAGACAGGTACTGCCCGACTAATTCGGACGGAACGGCAAAAGGAACCATTGATGATGTCACGGGAACTCCGATGGATTTCAGAACCCCGATGACAGTAGGATCAAGAATCAATGATGACTTTGAACAGGTTCATGTGTTCGGAGGATATGATCACAGCTATGCGCTTAATCCGGGAAGCCTTGTTAAAGGCAAACCCGGTAAACCATGTATAACAGTTGAAAATGCTGACAAGAGTCATCGTATGGAAGTTTATACAGATTACCCGGGAGTGCAGTTTTATGTAGGCAACTCTCTCGGAGACGGAGACATAGGAAAGAAAGGAAAGAGATTCGCACACCGTCAGGCACTTTGCCTGGAGACGCAGTATTATTCAGATGCGATGCACAATCCGGATTTTCCGAGCATAGTATTAAAAGCAGGAGAGCAATATGGACATACAACAATCTATAAATTCGATTGAGTATATACTAAATAACCGATGGATGAGCCTGCTTACCGGAACCGGGGTCACGATTCTCATTAATGTAATAACAATATCAATAGGATTACTGATGGGAATCGCTATGTTCAGATGGAGATATAAAGGATCCAAATCATCTATCGTCACCAGTAATTGGGTCACATTGTTTCTGACATATATTCCGGCAGCCAACTGGCTGTTGGTTGTGTTTTATATCTTTTTCAGAGGCAGGCTGAATCTGAATTTTATATCAGCTATCGTTGCACTTTCCATCCTATTCGGATTTGATGTCTTTTCAAATGCAATAAGCGCACTGGAACAGATAAGTAAAGGAGAGAGAGAAGCCGCCATCTCGATGGGCTATGACAAGGACAGGGCGCTTAAAAAGATATATATACCGAGGGCCATGCCATATTTTCTGGAAGGACTGAAACCAATAGTCAGGACGCTTATACAAAATACGGCTTTCGTGGAACTTATCAATGTTGCCGATATTCAGTTTGTATCAGATAAAATAGCCGCAGAGGATGCTAATGCCGTGGTTCCTCTTCTTCTGTCCACGGTGATTTATGTTTTGCTGGAAGTATTATGTGATAAAGGCATAGACAAATTGCTGATCAAGTGCCGCTATGAGAAATCGGAAGAAACGATAAAAGAGAATATTAATAAAGGTAGATTCTGATGATAAAAATTGAACATCTGAAAAAATCATTCAGAGAAAAAGAGATTTTCAAGGATATAAATCTGGAAGTAAATGATGGCGACGTGGTAGGAATCATCGGATCGTCAGGTTCCGGAAAGTCACTGCTTCTCAGATATATGATCATGCTTGATATAGCTGATTCCGGAAAGATATATCTTGACGGAGAGGAAATCACTGCACCCGGTTATGATCTTGATAATGTTCATAAACGAATCGGTATGGTGTTTCAAAACTTCAATCTTTTTGAACATTTATCGGTAGTGGAAAATGTTATGAGCGGTCTGGTTCATCTGAACGAGATGAAACCGATAGAGGCATATGACAAAGCCAAGGCATTATTAAAGACCGTAGGACTTGCAGATAAAGCATTTGCTTACCCAAGGATGCTCTCATCAGGCGAGAAGCAGCGTGTAGCTATCGCAAGGACACTGGCACTGGAACCGGAAATCATACTCATGGATGAACCGACCAGTCTGCTGGATCCTTTGATGAGAGGAGAGGTTGAATCTGTAATTCGTATGCTCAGGTCAGAGAACCGGACCATGGTTATCGCAACTCATGAAATGGAACTCATAAGACAGGTATGTACGAAGGTTGCATTCATAAATGACGGAGTTATCTGGGAAGAAGGCACACCGGATAAGATTTTTGATAATGCAGACAGGGGAGAAACAAGAAGATTCGTTCAGGCTCTCAGAGTTCTGGAGTTCGATATGCAGTCGTCGGATTTCGATTTCATCGGTATGAAGACGAAAATACTCGATTTTACATACCGAAACGGTGCTTCAACTATGGTTACAAATAAACTCATGTCGATAGTTGAAGAGTTTGTCCAGATGATCATCATTCAGCAGCAGGCAAAAAACAATAAGATGAAGATGACCTTTGAGTACAACAAAAAGAAGGAACAGATGGAAGGAGTCATACTTTTCTCCGGAGAGATACTCGACACAGATTCTCCGCTGTTTGTATTCTCCTGGCCTATCATAAAAATGCGCGCGACAGATCTGGAGACATCGGTTATCGACGAGGACGGATACACGAACAAAGTATTTTTAACGATAAAGTAGTATAGAGGGACAGAATGAAACAAAAAGGAAAAGTTTTACTTGCGGTTTTACTTGTTACAATACTTTCGCTTTCGGCAGCATTTACAACATACGCTGAAGAACAGGGAGAAGCAGGTCCGGGACTTGGACAGTCTTTTGGGACAGTCACTGAGAATTATCCGCCAAGCACGGATGGAAGAGTGTATTCCGGCGGCCCCGGAGTGGTAGATCTGGAACAGACTCAGCCTGTCGAACAACAGGCAGGACAAAATGCAGATCCTGCAAAGCCGATGGTTGCGTTAACATTTGATGACGGACCTTCTGCAGCCAATACCCCGGTTATACTGTCTTATCTTGAACAGTATGGCGCGAGGGCAACATTTTTCGTTCTCGGACAAAAGGCAGCGGCCAGTGCAGACATACTTCAGAGAATGGTAGCAGACGGATGTGAGATCGGAAACCATACATGGAATCATGAAAGCATAAATAAAATTTCGGCAGAGGCACTTGTCGGGGTTCTTAACAGCACTAATGATGCAGTACAGGCTGCATGCGGTGTACGTCCGATCATCATGCGTCCGCCGGGAGGAGGATATAATAATGCTTCGCTTGCCACAGTCGGTTCACTCGGAATGAGTGCATACTACTGGAGCATCGATACAAGAGACTGGGAACACAGAAATGCAGCAAAGACCGTTGAGAAAGTTCTCAATAATGTTCGCGACGGAGATATCATCCTCATGCATGATATTCACGGATGTACGGCCGAGTCTGCGGCAACGATTATTCCGGAACTTATCAACAGAGGATATCAGCTGGTTACAATAACTGAGCTTGCAAATGCACGCGGAGGCGCGCAGCCGGGACAGATATATTTTAGTTTCAGACCATGATAAATCAGGGAGACAAAGATGCGTAGAGGAAAGATCAGAAGAATTGCTGCTTTGATACTTGCAGTCATTATGATTTCTGTTCCGACATTGACAGCATTTGCTTTAAAAGCCGGTGATGCTATTGTTGAGGCGGACGAAACAAGTGAACTTCCGGATAAGGAGAAGGAATGGAACTCCGATGCTGACATACGACTCGGAGGAAAAAATGTTCATACTTCATACTCGATGGGTGATGATGATATAGATCCGTATGAGGGTGAAGATGAACAGGAAGATTTGTTGAAGGCATCTTTTATGATGCCTCTTTTTGCTGCGAAGGGAGCTTTACTCGGCGCAGGTTCTGATTCTGATGGTTTTGATTATTCCAAAAACAAAACATATGTTGAGATGATCATGGAAGTCACAAGGGTCACAAAACTCAATCCTTTCGTGACGGTGTCAATGATTATCCAGGAGCAGGGAAGAACGGCAACAACTCCTATGGTTACGGGAGAAGGAAAGAACGGAAAATACAAGGGCATATATAACTTCACAAATTATCAGGCATATGCAACAAAGGAAATGGGCGCGCAGGAAAGAGGACTTTGGTGGGCAAGCGGTGCAGGCGAAGAAAAACCTGATAAAGGAAGACCGTGGGATTCACCGGAGAGAGCCATCTTCAGAGGGATGGGAATATATACCGCAAATTATCTTGAAATGGGACAGGAAACTTTCTATTACAAGAAGTTCAATACTAATCCGGCGTCTTGGGAAAAAGGACATTGGATGAGCGGCAATACATTTGTCCCGGCTCATCAATATATGACGAATCTTACCGGAGGTATGACGGAAGGACAGATGGTCGGTAAGGTTTATATCGAAAATAAACTGGACGACAATAAACTTACATTCTATATCCCGGTATATAAGGGAATGCCGGAGAATCCCGGAACACCATATGAGAAAAATGATGACAAAGATCTCGCGGCACAGAAAATAGAAAAAGATTTTAAAGGTTGTCCGGGTTATACAGAAAGACTTTTACTTTTACATGAAAAACATCCGAATTGGATTTTTGAAAAGATAGAAACTCCGGCGTCGTATAACAATACCGATACATCATGGGATAGTATAGTCAACGGAGAATCGGCTAAGGGACAGAATGTCATTCAGAAAAACGGATCCTGGGTGGATGCTACCAAAGAAGAAGCGGAATATTATCTTGATCCGAGAAATTTCCTAAAAGATGAAAGCTGCGTATATCAGTTCTTATATCAGGGTTATAACCCGGGCACTGATACATATATGAACGCCAATAATGTCACCAAGATGGTTGCAGGTACTTTCCTGGGGGATAAAGTTAAAAGATATGAAAGTAGTGGCGGCGATGATGACTCTGACGATGATAACTCCGGAGATGATGACTCCGGTTCCGGAGGTGGTTCCGGCTCCGGTGGAAGTGGCTCCGGTGGTGGCGGTACCGGTGGCGGCGGATCAGGCGGTGGAGGCACCGGAGGTGGCGGAGGCGGTGGAGGCGGTTCCGCAGGCCCCGGAAAAGATGCAGAAAAAGGACCGGATAACGGAGCACCCGCATACTCACCACGCTGGCAGAAACGTGCCGACGGAAAATGGTTCATTACGAGAACCAACGGGGAGATAGTAACCAATGCATGGCTTTGCGATGATGTAATATCAAGCAACGGCAAGAAGGTATGGTATCTGCTTCAGGCAGATGGAACGATGCTTACGGCAGGCCTTGTCCAGGATAAGACCGGAAACTTCTACAGCATGGAGATGGATCCGCATAATCAGCATTACGGAATGCTCAGATATAAGAGCGGATACTATGACTGCGGAGGACAGCAGATTTATCTTGAACTCGAGGAGAACAATGTTTCATCATTAGGAGCAATCAGGAATGCCGATGCAATCGAAAAATTAAAATCAATCTACGGATTAACCATATATCCGATAGGAAACGAGACAGCAACATATACATCGAATCTCTGATGTTGTTTGTTGATGAGAAGATCTATTCTCTGATATGTTTATAGTTCTGATCACGAGGGGGGATTAATTATGGATATTCAGATTTTACTTGCATTACAGAACTTGAGAGAAGTGCTGGGAAGTTCACTGAACACATTCTTTGAGTTTATTACGACTATTGCAGTTGATTATTGGGTTATACTTCCTGCAATGATATTCTTTTGGGCAATTGATAAGAAAAAAGGAGAGATACTGCTTTTTTCTGCAGGAATCGGAAGATATCTTACAGCGCTTCTTAAAACTATTTTCTGCGTATACCGTCCGTGGATTCGTGATCCCCGTATCAAACCGCTTCCCGAAGTAATGCCGGGAGCTACTGGTTATTCGTTTCCGAGCGGACATTCTGCAAGCACATCTTCTCTGTATGCGGCACTTATACTACTGTATAGGAAATACAAGGGACTATGTATATTTTTTGCGCTTATGATATTTATCACGATGTTCTCCCGAATGTATGTGGGAGTGCACACACCGCAGGATGTTGTAGTGGGTTCTGCTATAGGCTTTGCGGCAGCATTTGCAGGAATGAAGATTGTCGGATGGGTAGATAAAAACCCTGACAAGGACTGGGTGGTTCTGGTAGTAACGATAATATTCATGGTCGCAATTCTGTTATATATCGGACTGAAAAAATACCCGATGGATTATGTTGACGGTGAGCTGCTTGTGGATCCTAAAAAGATGACAGTAGACGGATTCAAAGATCCGGGGACCTGCTTTGGCATGGTGCTCGGATGGTTTGTTGAGAGAAGATTTATTCGATTCAGCACCGAAGGAACAGGAACACAGAAGGTTTTAAGATGTGCCGCGGGGTCTCTTGCATATATATTTATTCTTACGGCAATCGCCAATCCGCTCGGAAAGAAGATAGGAGTGGGAATCGTGCATTTTATAATACAGGCGATGGTGCCGTTTCTGTTTATGACGGTTTACCCTATCATTTTTACAAAGTTTGAAAAGAAATTCCCGCCGAAACAGGAATGATAATCAAATCACGACATGCTTTGTTATATGCAAAGCATGTCGTGATTAATTGTTGTATAGAAATATTTCTGTGCCTCATTGAAATCATCGGTGATTGCAAGTATCCACATAAGTTTTGCAAACAATGCTTCCGTGGTCATATCGTATGCTTCGAGTACCTTTAGATTGTTCTTGATCCTGGCACCGACTTTATATACAGATAAATCACTTCCCTCATTTGCGACCTGTGTAGTCATGACTATCAGGGTCCCGTTTTCACTTGCCTGTTTGATCTGTGAATAATAGTCCGAATATTCGGGGAGACCACCGACTCCGAAAGATTCTATTATAAGTCCGTCATACTGCTCTATAAGGCTTTGCAAGATTTCTTTGCGAAGTCCCGGTACGAACTTAAGCACACCTACATTGGGATTCAGATAATCGTAAAACACAGGTTCCCCGGAAACATCGTCATTGATATAATGAAGCATCTTGCCGTTGATAACCTTGGCAATCTCCGGGAAGTTCACACTGCCGAATGCAGCATAGCTCCGGGAATAATTCTTTCTTGCGCGGGTTCCTGCGATGACACTACCGAAAAATACAATCATAACATTGTGACTGTAATCATCACAGGCACAGATAAAAGCATCCCGAAGATTCTGTATAGCATCGGATCCGGGCTCATCTATAGGCTTTTGTGAGCCGGTGATAACTATAGGTTTTACGCTGTTTTGGATAAGGTAACTGAGTCCGGAAGCAGTATATGCCATAGTATCGGTTCCATGAGTAATTATAAAACCGTCATACCTGTCATAGTTTTCCTGTACTGCATCAGCTATAGTTAACCAGTGACTGGGACGTATATTTGTGGAATCCAGAAATACCGGCTGGATACAGTCAACATCACATAATGACTCTATCTCCGGACAGAATCTCATAAGATCATCCGCCTGCATTCCCGGAGAAAGCCCCTGACCTTCATCATGGCTGCTTATGGTTCCTCCGGTACCTATCATTAATATCTTTTTTCGTGTTTTTTCCATCATAATCTGCATTATATATCCACTTGACCCTTTTTATCAACACACAAGAACTGATTAGTGATAAAATAAAAAAAGGCTTGCTCTTGCAAACCCTTGAAAACAAAAGAAAAAAGCGCGATACGGGAGTCGAACCCGCCTCTCAACCTTGGGAAGGTCGCATACTACCGATGTACTAATCACGCGGTTAATCATATTATAACATAAAAAGAAGAAAGAAGAATGATTGAATTAAAAAACATAAGAAAAGAATATGAGTTGGTTACTCCGGTCGAAGATTTGAACCTGACCATAGAAGAGGGTGATGTAATATCCATCATAGGCCCGTCCGGGACAGGAAAATCTACGATTCTTCGTATGATAAATATGCTGGAAAGGCCCACATCAGGGCAAATATTTTTCAACGGGGAGGATATAACTCAAAAAAAATACGACCTTTCGAAGTACAGACAAAAAGTCGGGATGGTATTCCAAAACTATAATTTATTTAATCATATGACAGTTTTGGAGAATGTCATTGATGCTCCTATATCATTGAAAGGAACAAACGAGACAGAGGCAAAAGTAATGGCTATGGAATTGCTCAAACAGGTTGGCATGGCAGATTTTGCAGCCAGCTATCCTGGTGAGCTTTCCGGCGGACAGAAACAGAGAGTTGCTATAGCCAGAGCTATAGCTATGCAGCCTAAGGTGATTCTTTTTGATGAGCCGACATCTGCACTTGATCCGACAATGGTTGGCGAAGTTGAAGCCGTTATTAAGAAACTCAAGGATTTTGGTTACACCATGCTCCTTGTAACTCATGATATGTCGTTTGCAGAGACGGTTGCAAATAGAGTAATATTCCTTGCTGAAGGTGGAGTATATGAAGATGGAACGCCTGAGCAGATATTTCACCATCCGACGAGAGAAAAGACCAAAGAGTTCATCATGAAACTCAGAACACTGAATTGTGTCATTGATAAACCGACTTTTGATTTTATTTCATTCCGTTCACAGTTGGATCTGTTCATATATAAGAATGAAATGCCGGGCGAGGTTGCCAGAAGACTGCGCGCGATTACTGAAGAATTTATCGGGGGCATCATATTGCCGTTTATGGATAGTTATTCTTCAGAAGGATGGGTGTTTAAAATTGATATTACATACTCTGCAAAACATAAAGGGGCTCAGATAAATGTCAAATGGAATCTGGATGCGGAAAATTATAATGATGAATATCAACTTTCGTCCAAAATCATAGAATATTATGCAGATGAAATCATTATACAGGATAATAAGTCATTACTTGTAAGAATTATGGAAAGCAGTGCAAAAAAATGAAGACAAGAAGAGTGTTTACAATCATATGTATGGTGATTCTGACAGCGAGCTTACTTGTGGGATGTGGTACTCGGACAAGTGTTTCATCAGATATTCCGGAGATTCAAAGTTCTGCAGAGCTTAACGGACGAAAGATGGGTTGCATGAGCGGATCCATATTCGACCAGAACATTGCCAAAACATATCCGGATTCAGAAATCGTATATTTTTCCAGCAGGGCGGAGCTTCTTTTGGGACTTACTTCAGAGAAAATAGATGGTTACCTGGCGGATGAACCGGTAGCGATGCTTTTTCAGGCAGAAAATCCGGAAATAAAATATCTTAAAGAACCCGTTGATTATGTAGATTACGGCATATGCTTTTCTTCGAATGCAGCACCAATACGAATTGAATTCAATCAATATTTAAACTCAATAAAAAATTCAGGGCATCTAAAGGAGCTTCAGGATAAGTGGATCACTCCTGCAGGCAATCAGCAACAGGTTGTCGAGAGGAAGCTTGAGGGAAAGAAAAAAACAATAAAGGCAGTAACAACACCGGATGCAGCTCCATTTTCATTCTTTAAAGATAATAAGTATCATGGATACGAAGCAGAACTTCTTACGGAATTTTGTGAGCAGTACGGATATGGCCTGGAGATTTCAGGAACATCTTTTGACGCACTTATATCTTCTGTTGCATCGAATAAGTATGACATAGCATTTAACGGAATCTATATTACCGAAGAGAGGAAGAAAAGTGTAGATTTCTGCGACCCAACATATACGGCAGATGTTGTTCCTGTTGTAAGAAGTGGCGCTGCAGTCGGAAATACCAGATTTATTGAGTCAATAAGAGACAGTTCTAAAAGAACATTTGTAGAAGAAGATCGTTGGAAGCTGATTTTTGATGGTATGATAACAACGCTCATAATAACAATTTGTTCCATGATAGGGGGAACTATTATGGGATTTTTGTTGTTCTTTGCGGCAAGAAAGAACAGGGCTGTAAAAAAGATCGCCGGCATCTTCTGTTACATCATCACAGGCCTTCCGGCGGTTTTATTCCTGATGATACTATTTTATATTGTTTTTGCCAAAGCAAAATTCAGCGGAACCGTTATTGCAATTATTGGTTTTACTATAATAGAGTGTACGGTCATTTATGATATGCTCAAAACCGGAAATTCAGCTATCGATATTGGCCAGTACGAAGGCGCAATGGCTCTGGGTTATACGGATACGAAAGCCTTTATGCGAGTCATTTTACCTCAGGCAGTGAAAATCATCCTTCCGGCATATAGGAAAGAGATAGTTACCCTTATTAAAGGAACTGCAATAGTCGGATATGTAACCGTACAGGATCTCACCAGAGTTTCAGATATAATAAGAAGCAGAACATATGATGCATTTTTTCCGCTTATCGTAACGGCGGTGATTTATTTTATCCTCGCAGCTTTATTGACCTTCGTAGTTGACAAGATAACCGATAAGAAATTATAATACCAATAACGATAATTATTACTGATTTTGAGAAAGCGAGAGGGAATATGTCAGAACTGAAATTCAGCCGGCAGAGAGCAGCACTGCTTGCGGAACTGAGATCTCGCAGAGATCATCCTACGGCAGACATGCTTTATCAGGCGGTAAGAATCAAATATCCGAAAATCAGTCTCGGAACAATATACAGAAATCTTGCCCTGCTCTGCGAGCTTGGTGAGATCAAAAAGATACCATGTATAGACGGAAGTGAAAGGTATGACGGCTTTATTTATCCGCATGATCATTTCGTCTGCAGAAAATGCGGAAAAGTCATCGATATGGAATCAAAGGAGAAAGATTTCGATAAAAAGGTTAAAAGCAAAGACATAGGATGCGTGGAAGAGTATTCGCTCATTTACTATGGACTTTGCAGAGAATGTAAAAACAATAATAAATAAATATGGAGGGTATTAAAATGGCAAAATGGAAATGTCCGGTATGTGGTTATATTCATGAAGGAGATGCAGCACCTGAGAAGTGTCCTCAGTGCGGAGTTCCGGGAGAGAAATTCGTTAAGCTTGAAGAAGCAGCAGCACAGGAATGGGCAGCAGAGCATGTAATCGGAGTCGGCAAAGGTGTTGATGAAAGAGTTATTGAGGGACTTAAGGCAAACTTTAACGGTGAGTGCACAGAAGTTGGTATGTACCTTGCAATGGCACGTGCAGCTCATAGAGAAGGCTATCCTGAGATCGGCCTTTACTGGGAGAAAGCAGCATGGGAAGAGGCTGAGCACGCAGCTAAGTTCTGCGAGATGCTTGGAGAACTCGTAAGCCCGTCAACAAAAGAAAATCTTAAAGTTCGTGTAGACGCAGAAAACGGCGCAACAGCAGGAAAGACAGAACTTGCTAAGCTCGCTAAAGAACTCGGCTACGACGCTATTCATGATACAGTTCATGAAATGGCTCGCGACGAGGCAAGACACGGCAAGGCATTTGCAGGATTATTGAAGAGATATTTTGGCTAATGCCCTAAATCATCAAAAGCCCAATAGAATCAATGGTTTAGAAAAATGTATATGAAGAAGCTGAATTCCGGTTCGGCTTCTTTTTTCTTGTCCTTTTCCACCCAAACTTGTAAAAAACTTGTAAATCTTCCTTTCTTAAGACTGAAAAAATTTACAAGGCTTGTAAATCCCAAAACTAGTTATTCAGGTTACTACTTTACTATAAGATAAATACTACTCTTTGTCATCTCTATTAGTAGTTTTGGACTACTTTTTTACTACTTTTTCACATCTTTTGATTTTTAATACGAACCGTATTATAAAAATACGAAAAGTATTGAATTAACGTTATTTATATATCCCATTATAACGACATGTGGCATTTTAATAATGTTATACTTCCATTGTAAGGTGAAGGGAACAAAGAATAAAACAAACGCTCCCGCAGCCGAGCAGACCGGTCAAAAGTAACTATTTAAATAAAAATAACAAATAAAATTATCAAATTCAAAAGGAGAAAAAATTATGTTTATTAACGAAAAGAAAAGAGCTATTGAGCTCACAACAGCAGAGGCAAACAAGGCTTTCCAGTATGGAACAACAGAGTATGAGGATTTACAGAACGTCCGCAGGGATTACCCAAGATACAAAGTTCAGGTAATCAAGGTTAGAAAGAAAGACCCGTTAAAGAACCTCAAACTGGATAAGATTCAGAAGTATGTCGCAACTCATGATGATGAGCAGAGAACAAAAACAAAAGAGCTTGAGATTCTGATTGGCAAATTTGAACATGATGATAACGACATTAAGCTTGATCAGTCCGCTTCATTTGTTGAGATCAAAGGATGGTTCTTAAAATCTTATCCGGAAATTGAGAAGTATATTAAAGACTCAAAGGCCGAAATCAACAGAATTCTTGGAAAGACTGCGTAAGGAGGTGATTTTATGGCAAATACATTGAAGCTAAAAAGAAGAAAAGTTTCCGGAGCATATTATCTGGAAATGGACAGAGAGTTTGCAAAGAGGGCAGCCGATACTGCAACCGATGAATTTAAGCGGTTGCAGGAGGCGAGAGCCTGCTATCCCGGTATTGAAGTTGAAGTTAAACACATTAAGGTGAACCCTAAGCAGAGAAGATATCACGGTTTGAACTATGAATACATGGAAATGTATATCAATTACAAGATTAAAAGAAAAGAAGCAACTGAGGAAGTAATGAAAGAGTTTAAAAACAAGAAAGTTATTGCTCAATGCTTTACAGATTCTTATGGATCTTCAACAATCAGGCAATGGTTTTTGAATCAGTTTCCGGAGATCAAAGAATTTGGTATGCCTCCGGTTGAAGATATCACAGATAAACCGGAGGAAAGTAACAAAGAAAATGATTCTGCAAAAGCAGAAAACAACTGTAACAATGAAACAGCAAATACTAAAGCAGCGTAAAGGAGAATAAAAATGGAGAAATTTAAAATGACACTTAAGGGAACGGCAGAAAGCTGCCAAATGTTTTTCAATGTAGTATCGGGTAATGGTAAGAGAAGTTTTAACGGAATCAACATTGATTCTGTTCAAAAAATCAAGAAACCGAAACACCTATTCCGATATGAAATAATTGGCAGCTGCTCAGATTCAATTGAATTATCAATGTGCATCTGCAACAAAACCAGTCTCAGGGAGGAATCCGAGTGGCTCAGAATGGATATCGATGTTCAGTCGCTTGAGGAAGATTGTTGGGATGATGGACATTTCCATTTCAAAAACGGAGAGGTTCTAGCTTATCCTAAAATTGATTACGAAGAAGAATACGGTATCAAAGATTATGATTATCCATTAAGAAACTATTTTGAGGATTAAGTAATGACGGTATTGTTTCAAGATGAGAATACTAACCTAAAATAAAAATTGCCACCTGATGTGGCTTTTTTTATTGCTTCAAAAGTAAGTTCGTCAAGGAACACACGAAAAGAAACACCGATTGTTAATTTTTTGACATAAAAATTTTTTTGATGTATAATATATATAGAAAATAAAAAAGGAAGTAATGACGTATGCTCAACTTCGATGAAAGCATGGACAACCTAATGTATATGCTCTTCATGGAAAATGAAGAAAAACGATACAAGGAACAGCAAAAACAAAAAAGAGATGCCGCAGAAGCCGCGTTTTCGGAAAAACTTCCGGCGGGAGAAACTTCAGGGGAATAATACCGAATTCAAAATCGCGATGGTAAAATTCCCAAAACCATCCCCGCCCGCTGCCGCTGCTGCCTCCACCCTATCAGGGCAGATAAAAGCTATCTCTTGAACAATTTTTGTTTGTCAAAGCCTTTCTACAAGGAAGGGCTATTATTTTGCACTTTTTTAAAGGTTTTCGGCAGTTCCGCTGCCGAATCAACAAAAATAAGTAATTCTAGGAGGAAATATTAGATGGTAGAAGGAAAATATACAGAGAATTTCACATTTTACCCTAAGTGGATGCAACTTTCTGATGAGTATGAATTAAAAATCTTGATTATGACAAGCTTTTTAACGGAATCTGATGGGAAATGCAGGCAAACTTTAGCAAATATGTGCCGTTGGTTAGATGTAAAACCAAATTCCTACACACGAAGTAAGATAAAAGCAGCTCTGGCGAAGCTGTCTGATGAAGGTTATTTAACATTTAGCAACATCGGAAACAACTGGATCATTGAACTTTTGTTTGAAGAAGGATGGGGAATGTTTTCTTTTAAAAGAAAATGGCTAGAGCAGATCCGCAAAGCCAATCATGATGAATCAGGAAAACTGTTGGATCCAAAGCTGTCAATCAGTTGGGTAAAGGTTGTGAAGGTTTTTGTTCATGCTCATGTTGTTCTTCAAGACAGAGAGGTCAGGATGATTCCTGATTGTGCTAAAGAATTAAACATGAGTGCTGAATGCTTCAGCAAGGCTTATAAGATTTTCAAGATGATCGACTTTGATGATGTCTCATTGGAAAAGAAAACACATCATACCATAAAAGAACGAATCAACGGAATACCAATCTCATTCAGGACAGATGGAACTCAATTCTTCATTGATTCTTTGCGAGCTGACGACTACGGTTCAACATTCAGTCCATACTTAAACAAATTACGGCAAGAAAATCCGGAGCTTACCGAAGAACTCTATTTTTAATTTCCAGAAGAAGAAAATTTTCCGGATTAGAAATCTAATTTCTAGCATGGTAAATTTTATTCATTTATAAAAATCAGACATATTATCATAAGGAGAATTAACGATGATGACAAAAGATTTAAATGACTATGAAAAATATTTACTGCACACTCAGGGCTACAACAACCACATGATAACATCTTATGACAAGAGAGAACCTTGGGAACGTCTTAGAGATGCACATGAAGAATTCATTGCAGAATACGAGGGCAGGAAGCTAGCCAAAACATTAGAAGAGAAAATCGAAGCCAAAGCTCTTGAAATTCTGCAAAAGAATCTCAAACCAATTAATGTAAAAATTAAACTTTAACCGGAGGACAATACAATGACTACTATTAATTATGGACTTGATCCAATTGTGAATAAGAAATGGACTGCCGAAATGCAGATGTGGGCGGGAATTGCCATTGAAGGAGAATTTGAAAAGGATCCGCTGCCACCTCTAGAGATTGAGTTGCCCGCTGCCTTTGATATGTTCGAGGAACCGGCAAATGAAATCTGGAACCGGCGATAGTGTCATGTTTCAGAAATATAAAATTCAGGTAGAGATACTTCCCTACCTGAATTTAATAGAATAATCATTGCGCTGAGAAACGATTAGATTATACTTGATAAACGTGTGAATAACCACATTTTTTACACTTGTAGGTAAAAATATGATTCTTTTTTCCATTTATCCCTGCAACTGCTCCTACTGAACCAAACAGTAGTGCTCCTGCTGCTGCTTTTCCAAAGCTGAAACCAGAACTAGTAGTTGAACTTTCCGGAGCCCATATTCCTCCACACTTAGGGCAAAACGTTGGAATATAATCTTTCATAGTATAGCCCTCCCATTATATAGATTTAGTATTGAACAATGTTAAACGTATTATAATATATCCCTTATTATACTATTTAGTAGATTTATTATCAACTCAAGGTTCATTGGAATTGTCATTTTCTGGAATGTATTCCAACAAATCCGCCGGTTGACAATTCAATACTTCACACATCTTTGAGAACTTCTCTAGGGGAAGTTCTTTTAATGTGCCTTTTACCATTGCGGTGATAGTTGCCGGACGAATCCCAACTGCTTCTGCAAGCTCCTGCTGATTCATGTCTCTCATGGCAAGCATGACTTTAAGTTTAAACTTAATCATTGGTAAACCTCCTGATTCTCTTTTATTATAATTACGCAAAACGTTATAGTCAACACGTCTTACGAAAACAATTTACTGGTTTCGTAAAAATATTACGTAAAACGCTTGACAAATAACTTATAAAGTAATATAATTACGTTGTAAGTAAGAAATAAACGTTTTAAGTAAAGGAGATAAAACAATGTCAAACAATTCAATCATCGCAAAAGTAGACGAACTTAAGGATCTGGAAGCATTCATGGATGAAATCAAAGCTCAGGCTGAGGCAATCAAGGATGAACTCAAAGCAGAACTTCTTGCAAGAGGAACTGAAGAAATGGATTGCGGACAATATGTTGTGAGAAATACTTCTGTGGTAACAACTAGATTTGATACCAAATCTTTCAAAGAAAAGATGGGTGAGGAAATCTACAAGGCATTCACAAAGGAAGTAGCAAGCAAGAGGTTTTCCATCGCATGATGGAAACCTCAAAACCGGCGGGACAGCAAAGTTCGTAATTGTCATATTATACGAATACAAAAACAACGGAAATACGAGCTTCCGCTGCCAATACCGGATATTTACGAACAGGTTGAAGAAAAAATACGAACTTTTACAGACTTGGAGGATAAGATGAATAAGAAAACTGTGGCATTAACAACGGATCAATACAAAGAAATCATCCAAACATTGAGGCAAGGTTTCTGCGGATGCCGGCCAAATGACAGAGTTGCAACTGCTCTTGTTCTGGAAGGTAATCTGGGAATTCGGATTTCAGACATAATTAAGCTCAGACCAAAAGACATTGTTTTAGATGGAGATAGATATAGATTAGAAATCACGGAGCAGAAGACCGGTAAGAAAAGAATCTTTACAGTTCCGCTAGTAATCCGGCAGTATATTGAAAATTACTGTCTCCGGAATAGCATTGAGGAAAATGATCTCATTTTTCCGATTACAGAAAGAGCTATCCAGAAGCAACTTGCCCTTACTTGTGATTATCTTGGTTATACCGGAATATCAACTCATAGTTTCAGAAAATGGTATGCAACAGAAATTTACAAGAATAACGGTTATGATATTGCACTGGTTCAAAGATTATTACAGCACAGTTCCGCTGCCGTAACACAAAGATACATTGGAATTGAACCACAGCGGATTGAAGAAGCAATACAAAATCATGCGCAACTGCTTTAAGGAGGAAACCAAAATGAAAATCACAGCAACATGCTCAGTATGCGGCTATAAAGAGACCTACTCAATGAGCAAAACAGAATCGAAGACAATAAAAAAATACAGAATCTACGGAAGACAAATGGGATTTATTCAGGATCTTTTTCCGGATGTTCCGCCTTGGATCCGAAGTGGAGCAATTGATCAATACTCCGATGGATTTTGCATTTGTCCAAAATGCTGTTCATAAAAAGGAATTGCACTCACGATAATTGTGAGTGCAATATTTTCATTATTATCCTGATACAATACTTTTATAACGAGACATTAATTCTGAGAGGCATGCACTTTTACTTGTAAAAGCTGGATGATCTTTAGTAATTCCGTATGCTGCCATAACTGCTTTGTCATTCTCTTGGTGAGCTTTCAATAATTTGGGATAAAGGAACATATTATCTCCGTAAAGCTCTGCCAAACACACATTGCCGTATTCCATTCTGGCATCAAGTATTTTTTGAGCTGTTTGTTCTATCTGCTGTCTTTGTGAATCGGTTGGTGATGGCCATGGAAAATTATTGTATACGATATCTTTTGCATAACGATAATCACTTTTTAATCTACCGGCAATTAAACGCATCCATTCGTTATGGACGTTTGACATTAGCACTCCAAACACATAGAGATTTGCGTTTGGTATTAAAAAGACCAGATCACTAGCAATAGTGTCTTTGGACATAAAGCCTATTGGTATATAACTTCGTTTGCCAGAAGACGTTTTTGGCACAATAATGTAATCCGAATTTGGTTGAGCAATCTGACAGAACAATGTTGGGGTTGAAGCAAACTTTCTGGTTCCCGCTGCCTTTGAGGATTCTCTAAATTGTTTTACGAATCTCACTCTGCTTAAAACCGTTGGGCATTTTGAAATCTCATTAGGATCAGCATTTACTAACCACAAGCAATATCTTTTCTTGTTCTTCAGAAATTCTTCTGCACCAATATAAGGCCGTATCCATTTTTCTGACAAAGGTTCATTTTTAACCAATTGATTTTTTTCTTCTTCACTTAAAATGAATCCGCCTCCATCGCGAGGCATATTTCCAAATCTCATTGCCGGAACATTGCAGATAGGGGTTGACCGTGATTCAACAAAAACGATTTCTCCATCAGTTAGATATGGACTTATTTGATCACATAATTTGTAGTTTTCTCCATCGATAAACAGTTTTTTAGGCGAATGACTGTCTTTCATCGAAAAACCTACAATCACGCAATGTACTCTTGCTTGTTCTTGGGCTTCGCTATCCCATATAAAAGTAGTATAAGCAAAATCAATAGTCACTAAATGATTTTGCATCAAATATTTCCAAAAAGTAATTACTTGACTCCCCTGACAAATACTGTTTGTTGATACAAAGGCACTCTTAATATTTGTCTTCTTTGAGTAATTAACTGCTTTAATATACCATCCAGTTACATAGTCAAACTCTCCGGCACCATTAACATCTTCAAAAAGAGTACGAATATCCTTTTTTTGTTTTTCACTCATGTACATTCCACCAACAAATGGCGGGTTTCCCATAATATAGTTCAACTCAGTATTTGGAACAATGTCATTCCAATCTAGTTCAAGTGCATTCCCTTCAATTATGTTTGCGTTTGTTTTAAGCGGGAGAAAATCTAATTGCATTAGAATTATTTCTTCAGTCTTTTTTAAAGTTTGACTTTCAGCAATCCAAAGAGCTGTTTTTGCAACGGTAACTGCAAAATCATTTATTTCAATACCATAAAATTGTGATATTGATACCTTTATTGGAGAGTAGTTTTCATCTGCAAGTTTTATCTGACCAAAAGTAAGGTCAAATATTACTTTGTTTTCCAATTGTCTTAACGAAAGATAGGTTTCTGTTAAAAAGTTTCCGCTTCCACATGCCGGATCTAAGAACTTTAATGATGCTAACTTGTTTTGGAATGCCTCAAGTTTGTTTTTCTTTGTTTTTGGAATGTTTATTGAGCTGATCTCATCATATTCCTTGTATAAACTATCAAGGAAAAGGGGATCTATTACTTTATGAATGTTTTCAATAGAAGTATAGTGCATACCTCCTTGTCGGCGTGTTTCACCATTCAATGTGCTTTCGAAGACTGCCCCAAAGATGGTTGGACTTATTTCTGACCAGTCAAAATTATCACTTGCTTTATCTAGTAGCAAGGTTCTGATTTCATCTGTGAATTGAGGAATTTCAATGTTTTCGTTTGCAAAAAGGCCTCCATTAACGTACGGAAACGCTGCGAGGTCTTTGTCTAAATAAGCATCTCTTTCTTCAGGCTTTTGATCTAAGACTTTGAAAAGCTCAATAAGAGCATTTCTTGAATGTCTTGCATCAAACGATTCAAGGTAGTCATGAAACATTCCTTTACTTCCAAAAATACCTGCATCTTCAGCATAAAGACAGAATACTAGACGGACACAAAGAATATTTAAGCTTTTCTTTGCTTCTTCACTTTCTGGATCAACATATTGTTTTTCAAAAGCATCATATATTAAACCAACAATTTCACCTGCGGCTATGGACACTTCCATCTCACGCTTAATATGTTCGTTCTCACTATCAATTAGAAAAGAAAGCCGGTAATACTCTGAAGGAAGATTTTCTAAAAAAATCTCCTCAGGTTCAGCGTTTGGATGTTCCATATCATAAACTAGAAACGATTTGAAATTACAGGTAACTACCCAACGAGGGTGTTTTGACAGCGGCAACTCGGTTATGTATTTTTTAGCTTGTTGAAAAGGAGTAAGCAAGGAACCATCAGATTGTCTGATAGGATTGGTTAAGCTTTTTTCGATGCTTTTCTGTTCAATAAGCACCTTAGAAGAGCCAATATATCCATCAATAAAACTTGTATGATCCAAATGAACTTGATCTTCAAAAGAAATATATTCTTCTGGATGTTCTATACCGTAAACATCTCGAAGAAGAGAAAGCCAAAATGGTTGAGACTCCCCTTTTTCATATCCTTTGTCTTTCCAATACTCAGAAAAATGTTTTGCAGCAGTTCTTTGTTCCAAATCTGTCATTGCATAGATCTCCTTTTGTGAAATCATCCTTATTATAATTTGAAAAAATGTTCTTTTCAACAATACGAACTGTCTTAATGCCACATATTTTGGTAGAATGAAAGTAAGTGTAGCAAATTGGCAATAGCATCAGACAAAAAGCATAAAATCGAGACTATAAGAGGATTTTAATGGGTAGAAACGGAACAAACAAAGATTTAAAGAAAATAGAGGGAACAAATAGATACGAAGGTCGAAAGTGCAGACGTGGCCGACAAGCTCATCAAAGTCTAAAGGCATACTGGATTCTACAATTCCTGATTAATAATGCTACAGAAACAAGCCCTATTTCAGCCGGAACTATAGCAAATGAATTAGAAGATCGGGGAATTCATGCAGATAGGAAATCAATATACAGAGATATCCGAGAAATAAATATCATCAATTATATGCTCGAAAACGATGTAGATGTATTTGAAGCAGAGGAGGCTATTGATAATGATTTGGAGGGTTATGATCGACTCGTTTTGTATAATCCAGTAGATCGTGGATATTATGTTACTCATCGGAATCATAGCTTCGAGGAAATTCAACTAATTGTAGAATCAATTTATGCTGCCCGATTCTTAACTGAAAAGGAATCTTCGGAGTTAGCAGATTTAGCATGTAGTGTGTTAAGTGAAGGAGAGGCTACCAGTATTAAGCATTCACTAAGGCTTTTCGATAGACAGAAAACAGACAACAAAAAAGTTCTATACAATATTCCGATTATCAACGAGGCTATGTCCAAATTCTTTGATGGACAGCCCAAGAAGCCATGCAAGATAAAGTTCGATCAAATATATTATTGCGTGAAAGGATCAAAATTGATCAAAAAAACTCTTGAAGGGAGAATCGTGAGTCCGTTGCTCCTTGCCATTTACGATGGAGATTATTATCTGATCTGTTATGAAAGAGATCAGGATGATGAAATAGGAACCTTCAATAAAATTAAACTAGAAGAGATTGATAATGTCGAATGCTTGTATGATGAAGAACTTGAAGGATCAACCGAATTCCGCTTTTTTGACGTAGAAGATATTTTTACTGGAAAGTATTTGCCTAATACAGAAAGAATGAATTCAGCTATTTTAGCTGAATATCCAGATGCTGAGCTATTGGCACCAAAGGAGACCGTAAGGCTTAAAGTTAAAAATTACTGTCTTGATGAAATTATTAAGCGATTCGGAAAGAAGGGAGCTAAATTTTCAGAGTATGATGAAGAACATTTCCTTTATGAGAATGAAGTATATAAGGATTTTGATTTCTACAACTATATCTTAATATCTGAACCTAATATTATTTGGCTTGATGCGTTTGAAGATTTAAGATTTTACACCTTTGTATCAGGACATACGTATTATCTTGAAGAAGGCTTTAAAAAACGATGGGGAGACACGACATTATTGGGTGATATTATGATTCATACTTCAAAACCCAGAAAATTAAATGATAAGGTCGTAGAGTTTTCAAAAGACGGAAAAAGAATCAAAGATAAAAAACAACCCTACGACAAAGGCAGCGGTTGATCCCGCTGCCTCTTCTGCTTTTATAATTGATTCAAATTGTTCTTAAGAAGCTCTGTTCCGCCTTTGGACACAGCCAGATAATACATCTGGGTAACATGGATGTGCGCATGTCCCATCTGGTTACAGAGTAGATGCTGCGGAGTATTCAGTTCAGCAAGCTTTGTTCCGTAAGTATGCCGGAGTGCATGATAGTGAAACTGCAACCCATAGAACTTCTTAATATCTCTGGCAGCATACTTGAATGATGATGTTGTCAGAATCCTTCCCTTTGGCTGACAATTTACCAGATCCGTTGACCAAATTCCACTGCCATCCAGATCCGTTATAAGTCTTCGCCGCTGCTCAATTATCGGAGCATATTTGATGAGATTGTGGCTTCTCTCCTGATACTTCTGTATGAGATAATTCCGGAGCTTGTCGCACATGTATAATGTTCTGTGGCCGTTTCTTGTTTTAACCGGAACCAGTTTGATGATTTCCTCCTGATACTGCATCTGCCGATCTATGAGTATAGTTCCCTCTTTGAAGTTGACATTGCTCCATTTGAGGCCGAAGCATTCAGCAATTCTTAATCCACAATACCGGCCAAGCATGTAGGCAGATTCCAGATTGTTGCCTGAGAAGTATTTATCAAGCAGCTTCAGTTCATCATCCGTGTAGATCTCAATTTCCTTATCATCCTCAATCTTCATCTTTGGCATTTTGATTCTTGTGTTAGGATCCTTACAAAGCTTGTTGTAGGTATCAACATCCAGATAGTTTCTGGAATAGGCCTGACCTAAGATGAGATAGAACATCTTCAGGAATCCTTCAACATAGCTGTAAGAGTAATTGAGATCGTAATAAAGCCAAGATAAGAAATCAATAACTTCTCCAACGCTGACATCATCAAGAAATCTTTTACCGAATTTATCTTTGATCCGGCTGTTCCAAAGTAGCTCTTGCTTCTCAATGGTGGTGTATGCTCTATCCTTCCTTCCGGTTTCGGAATACTCGTTGTAAACTTCCTGATAAGTTTTGCGGGTGATCTTCCGCTGCCTTTCCCTTTCTGTTCTGGCAACATACATAGCATCATTTCTTGCTCTGATCGCTTGCTTTACCGTCCGTAATTTGTTACCATTAACATCGACAGACTTCCTTTGGCTGATCTGCTGCCCATCTACCATGATTGTGAAGCGATAGGCATAGCAGCCATTGTCAAGTTTGATGATGCCGGTATCATCGTTTTTACCCATTTTTACCTCCATAAAAGTTGTAAAAAAGTTGTAAATAACTAGTGGTAAAGTAGTGGGATTTTTTACAAGACTTGTAAATAAGTTGAGGGGATGTAGACGCAGAGAACGGCGCAACAGCAGGAAAGAATGACCTCGCTAAGAAAGCTAAAGAATTAGGATACGATGCTATTCATGATACGGTTCATGAAATGGCTCGCGACGAGGCAAGACACGGCAAAGCATTTGCAGGATTATTGAAGAGATATTTCTAATTTACACAGCACACGCAACCGCCGAAGGCGGCAATAAATAGAAAAAAGTACGGGGACAAGCTCGCTTGTAACCCCGTACTTTTTCTATTTATAGAACAAACTGCGCAGCAGTTTTGCGTGTGCGTTAAAAACAATATCTCGTCGCTCGCCTGAGATAGGCGGTCGTCTTTTGCCGACCGCCTCCATGAGGATGCAGCGAAGCGGAATCCGAATGGCTGTGGATTTGTAAATAAAGCTTAAGTTGTTTAATTCCAATCTATATGATAAGATTTAACCGCATACATAAATAAGGAGTCATTTATGCCGTCAACAAGAGACATTTATATAGACATTATTTCCGGAACAAAGGATAAAAATATTAAATTTATTGATTTGCAAAAAATACTATCTGCTGTCGGATTTAATTGTCGGATAAAAGGTGATCACTTTATTTATTACAAACCAGACGTGGATGAAATCATAAATATTCAGCCAGATGGCAATAAAGCAAAACCATATCAAGTAAAACAAGTTAGAAACCTTCTTTCAAAATACAAATTGGAGGTGAAATAATGGCAAAATATGAACGTATAATATATTGGTCAGATGATGATGAAAAATGGATTGTTGAGGTTCCTGAATTGCTAGGATGCATGGCAGATGGAGAAACTCCACAAGAAGCTTTATCAAACGTAGAAGTAATAATAAATGAGTGGGTAGAGATTGCGCGAGAGACCGGGCGAGATATTCCGGAACACCGTGGTAGATTATTATATGCCTGATGCAATCCATTCGTGCTAAAATATCAACAATTGGAGGAGAAGCTATGCAGATTAACATAAGCTGGGATAAAGAAGCATGTGTATGGATTGCTGAGTGTGAAAAGCTCGGTCTCGTTTTAGAGTCTGGATCTTACGATGCATTGCTTGAACGAGTTAAAATTGCCATTCCGGAATTGATTGATCTTAACCATATCACCGAAAGAGCATTTGTGATTGTAACCAAACAGCAAGAGGTGGTGTGTGCATAATGGCTGAGTTTGAAAAGAAAGTTCGAGACATTTTATCAGCTAATAATTGTCGCCATCAAAAATCCAATAAAATCAATAATTTAGAAAACCATCTACGAAGAAGCTGAATTCCGGTTCGGCTTCTTTTTTCGTGCCATTCTCCACCCAAACTTGTAAAAAACTTGTAAATCCTCCTTTCTTAAGACTGAAAAAAATTACAAGGCTTGTAAATCCCAAATCTAGTTATCCAGGTTACTACCTTTCTACCGGGATCCCATATTCTCTTTTCATAGCATCTATTGAAACAACCCATTGTTTGCCATATTTGCAGACATCAACACCATTTATTAATTTGCCGTAGCCAATCGCTTTTCTTAATGTAGATTCATTTAAACCCCATAATTGAGTTGCGTCAGAAAAAGCAATTAAATTATCAAATGGGGTTTTAACTGTCGTGCCGTTATCATATAGTTCATCGCACGATAAATCTATCTCGTCATCCCATATTATTCCATATCCGCCCGGTCCGACATGAACCTTATTAAACAACTGATGGTCTTTCAGCCTATTAAAAACTCTAAATCTTTTAAATAACGGTTTGACATCATATTTTTTGGTAATTCCTTCAGAAAACTGCACGCTCAGTTTGTAGTCATTTAAGGCTGTTACATTTTTAATTTTATGAAACATATTATTTGTCCTCTTCATCCAATGGTGTTATTTTCTTGAATTCTTGAGTGTCCCACATATGTTGCAATTCTTCTTCGTGAAGTTCTGTCCACTGTTGAACGAGTTTTAAAGCGTTTTTGGGAAGTTTGCCTTCTAAAATTCCTCCTGTTGTCAACAGTGTATCACTATACCGTGATGTTGTAAAGGGGTGTGGTTTCGGAACTGTCTCTCGTCGCTCGCCTTCTAATGCCTGTGGATTTGTAAATAAAGCTTAAGTTGTGCATGCTATTCATTCGTGCTAAAATATCAATAATTGGACGGGAGAAGCTATGCAAGTTAATAAAAGTATGGAAAAGATAGCAAGTTTTACGATTGATCATAACAAACTGCAACCCGGTCTTTACGTGTCCCGAAAAGATCATGTCGCAGGTGCTGTCATCACTACCTTTGACATCCGCATGACCAGCCCCAATGAAGAGCCGGTCATGAACACTGCAGAAGTTCACACCATAGAGCATCTGGGCGCTACTTTTCTTCGCAATAAAGAAGACGTGAAAGATGATGTGGTGTATTTCGGCCCAATGGGATGTCGCACCGGATTCTATCTGCTTCTGGCAGGAGATCTTGCGTCAGTGGATATCGTATCTCTTATGCAGGAAATGTTTACATTTATCCGTGATTTTGAAGGCGAGGTGCCCGGTGCATCGCCGGCTGACTGTGGAAACTATCTGGACATTAATCTTCCCATGGCAAAGTATTATGCCGGTAAATACTTAAAAGAAGTTCTTACGGATATCAGACCGGACAGATTGGAGTATCCGGGTTGAATATAAAAAAAGAATAATAGAAAATAGACAGGAAGAGTTGACCGTTTGGTTGGCTCTTCTTTATATGAATAAAAACGATTTGATAGAATAAAAAGCAGTGTGATGAACAACTGTGAATGGTATAATAATCATATGAAATACATAATTGCAGCGATGATCCCGGTGGGAATCATAACAGGCTTATATCTTTATCATATGATGAAGCGCGCCCTCGTGGCGTTTGGTTTTGATTTCTCACAAAAGTCGATCAAGGTGACGGTAATTATAATAAGCGTCATACTCGGAATAGTCGCATGCTTTTTCCGTACAATCGGGGCTCTGGCACTGTACTACATAGCGGTCGTAGATATTATCCTTACGATTATCGACTGGCTTATCCGAAAACTCGTAAGTGTGGAGCCTGGTGAGAAAATGAAATCGGTCCGCAAGTGGGTGTTTCAGTCAGGCTTTCTTGCAATAGCAGTAGCCGCAGTTTTGCTGATATCAGGTATCGTTACGATGAACAAGGTCATTCCTGTTATCTATGACGTGACAACAGAAAAGGACATTCGCCCGAAAGGATACAAAGTTATTCTTATCGCGGACAGTCATTATGGTACGGCAGGAAGCTATGCAGGGCTATTGACCAAATGCGATGAAATTGAAGCAGCACAACCGGATATCGTAATTCTTGCCGGCGATATTGTTGATGAAAACACCACGGCTGATGAGGCGGCAGAGGTCTTCACAGCTTTTGGAGGAATAAAGTCAGAATATGGCAATTATTTTATCTGGGGAAATCATGACCGCTCAAGCGAGTCGCTTCATACAGAATTTTCTGAGGAATATCTTAGAAAAGTAATTGAAGATTCCGGTATCACTATCTTAGAGGATGCCGTGCAGCCGATAGAGGATGATCTGCTTCTTGTGGGAAGAGATGATGCTTATGAGGTAAAAAAAGGAAAGATACGCAAGACAATGGCGGAACTGATGCAGGACGAGGATCCCACAAAGTACATTATCTGTGCAGACCATCAGCCATCTGCATTTGCGGAAGAAGCTGAAGCAGGAGTTGATCTTATCCTCTGCGGACATACCCATGGCGGACAGATCTGGCCTGCAAAGCACGTTGAAGAACTTATGCATTTTGATGACGGGGTTTACGGGCGCTATGATATAGGCAGGACCACGGCCATCGTTACATCCGGTTTTTACGGTTGGAGCTGGCCGGTAAAAAGCGGGGTTCCGTCAGAATACGTTATTATAAACATATCAGGACTTCCTCAATAATTTTTCGGATAAAGGAGAAAGACGTGAAAAGAATTGTAGTATTCATTTTGATAATATGTATGCTCATTATGACGGTCGGTTGCAGTGTCAAGCCTAAAGATGTAGAAGCTGCCGATTCGGTTTTCCTGGGGAAAATCGTGACAATGGATGACAAAGGCACCGTTGCGGAGGCGGTTGCCGTAAAAGACGGAAAGATTGTTTTTGTCGGGAGTGTCGAAGATGTCAAAAAATATGTCGGAACGGATACTGACATACATGATTACGGGGAGAATGTTATATATCCCGGTTTTATAGATGGTCACAGTCATATGGGCCTTTTAGCTACAATGCTGATTGACGGTGCTGCGCTTTCTGCAAGTGACACGCTTCGCCGGGATGCTGAAGTGATGAAGCAGTACATAGAGGAGCATCCGGGGAAGGAAGTCTATAAAGGACTGGGATTCTGGATTCAGGAGGGAGACGAAGATAAACCTACTCATGAAGTGCTTGATAAATATGCTTCTGATCAGGTTCCTATTGTGATTGCAGGAGGTGGCGGACATGCGGCACTTTTGAATCAGAAAGCAATAGAATATTTTAAGATCAAAGATCTGATCAGTGTGTATGGTACGGATGGGATCAAAGTGGATGAAAACGGAGAACCCACGGGATATGTTGTTGAGACACCGAGATTCGACCTGTTTCAGCAGATACCTATTAGTAAAGAAGAAATTAAAGAGTTTTTTCTTGTACAACAGGATAGTTGCATTAAACAGGGATTTACATGTATTTGCGACGCAGGCATCGTTGAAACCGAAAAGCTTCCGATGGTTAGTGCCTATCAAGAGCTTGCAGAAGAGGGACTGTTAAAGATAAAAATCCGTGCCCTTTGTGAAATTGCAGATGTCAGTAAAGAACCTGTAAAAGAGGTTGAACGAATTGCGGCACTTGCACAGGCATGTGACGATGAATATTTCCGAATCACAGGCATTAAAGTATTCCTTGACGGTGTTGTGGAAGCTCTGACAACCTGGACATTGAGTCCATATACCGCAGAGGCCGGAAAAGGCGACGATTACCACGGATATATCAGATGGGGTGAGGACAGAAAAGAAGATCTTATCGAAATAATAAAAACCGCAAACGAAAAAGGACTACAGGTTCATATGCATGCAATCGGAGAAGGAGCCGCCGATTACGGACTTGACTGTTATGAAGCGGCATACAACGCTCTTCCGGACATAGACGCGCGTAATGCGCTTGCACATCTGACTTATGTGACCGATGATATGCCGAAACGTTTTGCAGATAATAAGGTGATTGCAGTTGTTAATCCTACATGGTCAACCTGGAAGTTCGGAACAAAAGAAGACGAAATAAAGGTTTACGGTGAAACAGAGGCAATGAATATGTACAAGATCAAATCCTTTGTTGATGCGGGTGTTGTGACAAGTTTCCATACTGACAGTTCCGGGACAGCTGCGGAACAGATATTCTGCGCTGTGACAAGACGGGAAAACAATGCTGCACATATTGCTAAGGATTACAGATTTTTTTCAGAGGAGGCGAAAAAAGCCTTTCCGGATGAACGAAGAGGTGTGGAAGAATGTATCGACGGATTTACAAGTCTCAGATGCCTGACAAATAATCCGGCCTATTTGCTGAAAGAAGAAAATAATCTCGGCAGCATAGAGATAGGGAAAGCGGCAGATTTTACAATTTACAACAAGGACTTTACGGATAAAGAAGTTGCAGAAGATGTTTCTTGTATAGATGCATCATTGATTTCAATTATCAGCAACGGAAGAATGGTATTTCCGGCACATCTGTTTTGATTCATATGAGATCAGAAGGGGGGGAGGTATAAAAGAGAATGTTTATGAGATCCCGAGGACGGTGAAACTTGACCTGATACAGAGCAGGTGTTATAATTTCATTAATTTAATACAGTCGTGCGATGACCGAAGACAAGTAGGAACACTGAATACGCTCAGAGAGATGCCGGGTGGTGCAAGGCAGAAGGATAGGTGCAACGAATACACTTTGCGAGCACGGAGGATCCAACCGTAAATGGATAGAGAGTGATGGCTCTCGATAAGGCGGTTTTCGTGAGGAAACCGTGAAAAGAGGTGGTACCGCGATATATTCGCCCTCTGCATAAAAAATGCAGGGGGCTTTTTTTATGGCCTGGCCTGCAGAAGGAGACAGAATGCCTATTACAGAATTTTTAGAAAAAAATGCAAAAGTATATCCCAACGATGTAGCACTCGTTGAGATAAATCCGGTCAATGAACCGGACAAGGACACAAAGTGGAGCGAGTTAAATCTCATTGAATCTGCGTATCAGTCAGGTAGGTACCGTCGTGAGATGACCTGGGCAGAGTTTGACAAGAAAGCCAACAGATTTGCCAATCTTCTTATGACACGTGAGATCAAACGCGGAGATAAAGTTGCTATACTGCTCATGAACTGCCTTGAGTGGCTCCCGGTTTATTTCGGAATCTTAAAAACCGGTGCTATCGCAGTTCCTATGAACTTCAGATATTCCGCAGATGAGATCAGATATTGTCTGGATCTTGCAGATGCATCCATGCTGGTGTTTGGACCGGAATTCATAGACAGAATCAATGAATGCAGGGATGACATAAGATTTGTTAAGGACTATTTCTTTATAGGTGATGAGAAGGAGACACCGAAATATGCGCTTAACTATGGATATGTGACACAGTTCTGTTCATCAACCTGTCCGCCGGTGCTGGTACAGGATGATGACTTTGCAGCTATATATTTCTCATCCGGTACAACCGGTTTTCCGAAGGCGATTCTTCATAAACATAAGGGACTGGTTGCATCATGTGAGCAGGAAGCAGCTCATCACGGGCAAACCAAAGATGATGTCTTCCTCTGCATCCCACCGCTTTATCATACAGGTGCCAAGATGCACTGGTTCGGATCGCTTATCACAGGTTCCAAGGCAGTGCTGTTGAGAGGTGTCTCACCGGAGTGGGTACTTAGATGTGTCTCAAAAGAACAGTGTACGATAGTATGGCTCCTTGTTCCGTGGGCACAGGATATTCTGGATGCAATTGACAGAGGCGATGTCAATCTTGATGAGTACAAGCTTGACCAGTGGAGGCTTATGCATATAGGAGCACAGCCGGTACCGCCATCGCTTGTTGCGAGGTGGAACAAAATCTTCCCGAATCATCAGTACGATACCAATTACGGACTGTCAGAGAGCCTCGGACCAGGATGCGTACATCTTGGAGTTGAGAATGTTCATAAAGTCGGTGCAATCGGTAAGGCCGGTTATGGATGGGAAGTTAAAATCGTAGATGATAAATTCGAGGAAGTACCGGCAGAAACTGTCGGAGAACTGGCAGTAAAAGGCCCGGGAGTCATGATTAAGTACTACAAAAATCCGGATGCAACTAACGAGATCATGAGAGGTGAATGGCTTCTTACGGGTGACATGGCCAGAAAAGATGAAGACGGATTTATCTATCTGGTAGACAGGAAGAAAGATGTAATTATAAGCGGAGGAGAGAATCTGTATCCGGTACAGATAGAAGATTTCCTCAGGGCACACGAAAAGATTAAGGATGTCGCAGTCATCGGTCTTGCAGATTCGAGACTCGGAGAAAGAGCGGTTGCAATCATTGAAATCAAACCGGGAATGACGGCAACGGAAGAGGAAATCAATGAGTTCTGTCTGGGACTGCCCAGATACAAGAGACCTAAACAAGTTATTTTTGCAGATGTTCCGCGTAATCCTACAGGTAAGATTGAAAAACCAAAACTGAGGGAAATATACGGTGGTACGAGACTTGTAGAAGCGCAGAGCAAAGCATGAGAGTTTTGATGGGGGAGTAGTAATGAAGAAGTTAATGTTGGGAAATGAAGCCGTAGCCCGCGGATTGTATGAGGCCGGATGTGAAATAGTATCGGCATATCCGGGAACGCCGTCCACGGAGATTACGGAATATACTGCCAAATATGATGAGATATATTGTGAGTGGGCACCAAATGAGAAAGTGGCCATGGAGGCAGTTTTCGGGGCATCTCTTGCGGGAAAGAGAGCTGCCTGCGCAATGAAGCATGTAGGACTTAATGTTGCTGCAGATCCGCTGTTTACATTTTCCTATGTCGGAGTAAACGGAGGTGTCGTAATATGTGTTGCCGATGATCCTGCGATGCATTCATCACAGAATGAGCAGGATTCAAGACATTATGCCATAGCAGCAAAGCTTCCGATGCTTGAACCGTCCGATTCCAAAGAGGCAAAAGAATATGTCAAGGCAGCATTTGATATATCCGAGCGTTTCGATACACCTGTCATGATACGTACCTGTACCAGAATAGCGCATGCACAGTGTGTTGTAGAAATGGAGGACAGAAAGGAAAAAGATCCGATTCCGTACAGAAAGAATCCGGAAAAATTTCTTATGAATCCGGCAAATGCAGCAATAAGACATCCGATAGTCGAAAAAAGGATGGAAGATCTGACAGAGTTCGCCGGCGCAAGTCCGCTTAATAGAATCGAAGACAGCAAAGATTTCAAGCTTGGTATCATCACAAGCGGAACCTGCTATGAATATGTGAAAGAAGTATTCGGAAATGATGTCGGCATCCTGAAACTCGGCATCATCAATCCGATTCCGGAACAGCTGGTTAAAGCATTTGCCGAAGAATATGACAGAGTTGTTGTCATCGAGGAACTGGATCCTGTTATCGAGACCTTCTGCAAGAGTATCGGACTTGAAGTTGAAGGAAAAAATCTGTTCCCGATAACCGGTGAATTAAATCAGGCTATGGTAGCAAAAGCTTTCGGTATAGAACCGGAGAAACATCCCGATCACAAAGATGTACCCGGCAGACCGCCCGTAATGTGTCCGGGCTGCCCGCACAGAGGTTTGTTCTATGTGCTCAGCAAAAACAAGATTACGGTGCTCGGAGATATAGGCTGCTATACTTTGGGAGGAGCGCCGCCGCTTACCGCCATTGATTCAGTGCTTTGTATGGGCGCATCTGTCAGCGGTATCCACGGATTTCTAAAGGCAGGAGGAGACCCGACAAAAACAGTAGCGGTAATAGGGGATTCTACATTCATCCACAGCGGTATTACGGGTCTTGCAAATATAGCATATAACGGAAGCAATGCGACGGTAATAATTGCAGACAATTCTACAACAGGCATGACCGGACATCAGCACAATCCCACAACGGGATACAATATAAAAGGTGATCCGGCAACCAGGATAGATCTTGAACAGTTGTGTCATGCACTCGGAATCGAAAGAGTCAGAGTCGTAGATCCATATGATCTTAAAATGACCGAGGAAGTCATCCTGGAAGAACTGAAAGCAGATGCGCCTTCGGTTATCATTTCCAGAAGACCGTGTATATTGTTAAAGAGCGTTAAGACAAATCCGTCAATTCAGATCAATAACGATAAATGCAAGTTCTGTAAGTCTTGTATGCGTATCGGATGCCCTGCAATTTACGTGGAAAACGGAAAGATAACAATACACACAACATTGTGTACAGGCTGCGGAATCTGCAAGCAAATGTGTGGATTTGACGCGCTGGGAGGTGGCCTATGATCAGCGGAAACATAATGATAGTAGGAGTCGGAGGACAGGGCACTTTGGTTGCGAGCAGGTTGCTCGGTAATCTGTTTGTCAACGCAGGATATGACGTAAAGATGTCCGAAGTTCACGGTATGAGCCAGAGAGGCGGAAGCGTGGTAACTTACGTGAGATTCGGTGAGAAAGTTTATTCTCCGATTATCTCGACAGGTGAGGCGGACTTTATCGTAGCATTTGAAAAAATAGAAGCAGCGAGGTATCTGGATTGTCTTAAAGCAGACGGGACGGTTATTGTAAATTCCAGAGAAAGAGAACCGATGCCGGTGACGATAGGTCTGGCAAAATATCCGCACGAAATATTAAATGAGATGGCAGAAGAAGGCGTAGATATTGATTCGCTTGATGCACTCAAACTTGCGCTGCAGGCAGGTTCATCCAAAGC
>JAZRYX010000013.1:0-24180 GCA_045600945.1 Lachnospiraceae bacterium | reverse complement strand
AATCGAATTAATCTTCATCAATATCGCTTTTCAGACCAGCACTGGTTGTGGTGGTCTTATTTTGATACCTTCTTTTCAACCTGTATAAATTTTTCAATGTTCATTAATTTAGCCTTGACTTTTTATTTGCAGGCTATAAATTAACTTCATCACATAACTGCAATGTGACTTCTGACTGCAGACAGAAAATGTTGACTGCAACCATAAGGAATTCAAGGAATGCGTTTATTGAAATCATAAGCACCAATGCCGCATTCGGAAGTCCCAATTGTGTGAACAACAAAACATATACTGATGCAGAAGCTCCCGGTACATTCGGAACCGCTGCGGTAAGTATTATTGAAAGCAATGCTGCAAAGATGAGCCACGGTACTGAAATCTCAATTCCAAACACCTGTGCCATAATAACACTGGAAACCATGAATGTAATACTGTGTGCGGGTTTAAAGAATACTCCGCCCATATTGATATACATTCCGGTCAAAGCAGGATCCGGTCCGAACGACAGTACTGTGTTGATCATCGTTGTAAATGCGGCGCCGAAACTTCCCGAAGAAAGACTTATCAGGAATGTCGGCAGCATAGTCTTACAGTATTTTATCGGATTAACTCTGAATGTGGCGCTTATGTTGACGACATAATACACTATCAAAAGTGCAAATCCGATCAATGTATAGATAAGAATCTGCGGCACGGTAGACAATGCCGAAATATCCGCTGTTATGATTCCCGAAAAAACACTGATTCCTACGTAATAAGGTATAAATTTATTCAGGAAATTATTGGTAATGATTGCTGCCAGGTTGCATGTGTCAAATATATCCAGTACCTTACCTGCTTTTTCACCCATCGCAAGGAATGAAAAGCCGAACATCATTCCTATGATAAGTATCTGAACAGAATTAAAATTCAGAAACGGTGCTACAAGTCCTGTTGGAAAAAAACCCATAACTATGTCAAACAGCGACTTCCCTGCAATAGCGATACTGGTTTGCGCAAGTGAACTCTGTCTCAGCAAAAAGAACAGTGTAAAAGCAAAAACCGATATTGCCATAACCAGATACATCTTGGCAACAAGTTTCACAGATGCTTTGCCGACAGCTTCAGAATTTCCCATGGCACTGATTCCCAAAGGAAATGCAAAGAATGTAAGCAACACTGCCATGACACACAATAAACCGGTGTAGGCATTGGCAATAGGTTGTAGGTAATCCGTCACCAAAGTCATGGTATGTTCCGGATTCATGAAACTCCTTGCACCTATTCCCAGCACTATTCCGACAGCAAGAGCTATAGCTATCTGTGCAATAAGACTGATTTTTCTCTTACGGTGGGAGACAAGAAAAATAATATTTTCACTGTTTCTGTATGTCCAGTTAGGTGTTCCGCCCTCATAATCAAGAAGCGATCCTATAAGCTTTGCTTCGGAATCATCTTCTATCTCCAGCGGATTATATGCCTCTCCCTGAAGCCGTATATAGCATCTTATCTGATTTAAAACGACCGAAAAATTGATGCTGACCCGGCTGTCTTCACCGAAATGTGTCTGATATTTATACAGGATTTCCTCCAAAATGAGTCTGCTTCTGACAATCTCTTTTTTCTCTATTCCCTTTTCTGTAAAAAAGCCTACAAGTTCCTGAGAAACTCTGTCAATCTCTTCATTTTTTAGAGTAATCCATTCCATATAACAATAACCTCTGCTTGCTATCAGCAATGAAGCATATTAATCAGTCCACTATCTCAACCACACCGTTCTTAACTCTGTACTTTGTACCGTCTCCGTCCGTATGAACCCCTGACGTGAAAACAACACCGTCCGAATTGAGCAATGCCTGTTTTCCATTCTTTAATTCTATAATCTCAAGTTTGGCATCTTTATCTGCACCTGTCAGAACACCGTCAACATAGTTTCGATTGTTCTGAATACCTGTAAATCCTTTGCCTATTTTGCTTCCGCTTACTGTGAAGTAGAACTGAACTTCGCTATTATCAATCAAAAGAACATGTTTTCCGACCTGCATAGAACCATCGTCTGCGAAATAATAGATTCCTGTCTTTGTCTCGTCGTCTCCGCTTCCCTTTGCTCCCTCAAGTTCGTTAAGTGTTCTGATATGTTCAACGCTTGAAACATGAGAATTGCCACCGTCAAACGATACAACAACAAGGCCTGTTACCATAGCACCGTTTTCATCAAAGAGATATCTGACTTTATCGATTTCCTTAATTGCATTTGAATAAAGCTTGCCGTTTTCATCCGTGTAGTACCATGAACCCTTTGTACCGTCAGAAGAAGCAACCTGGAACCATCCCTTTGGCTGACGTGAACCGTCGGCTCTGTAATAACGCCATCCTGAAACGTTGTCATCATCATCTCTTACTTTTGCCCAACCGGTAACCATATGTCCGTCATTGGCAAATGCATATCCGGTTCCATCGATTTTGAATTCTTTGCATTCACTGTCTCCGTTGTTAAATGTCTTTCTTCCGCCGTTTCCGAAATAGAACCAGTAATCTTTACTCGTTCCGCCATCCTGAACAGTAAGCTTAAGCCACTTATTTACCGCAACAGTTCCATCAGCTTCTGCATAATATACCGCATTCTTCCATGAATCGGCCTGTCCTGCAGCTCTTAAATCTTCGGTGATCCAGCCTGTTACTACCTCGCCGTTATCATTTAACAGAACTTTCTTTCCGTCTACTGTCTTAAACCCTGCGGCATAAACAGTTGTTGCAAAAATCAATGAAAAAATGATACCGAATACTAACTTCTTCACAATAACCCTCCCGATAAAGTGACTATTCACATGATTGATTGTTTCAGATTGTTTATAAATATTATTCATCCAGTTTCTCATAGAAGAGATCCAGAATCAGTGATTTGAGTTTTTCTTCATCCGGCCTAAACTCTGCAAACCCGGATTTCGTTCCTGTATACAAAGTTTCACCTTCCGGAACATATATAGGAGCTCCTTTATACTCACTTAGCTCCTGTGCCATATTGGCAAGAACCATAGAATCGCAGTTTGTGCAAAGATAAGGTTCAATGTGTTCAATAAGCTGAGTTGCGGCTTTTACAGATTTGAATTTATCTTTTGCTATATCACTCCATGCCAGGATATATTGTCTTTGCCTTTCCATACGTGCGATATTTGTAGGATCTTCCATCTCGCTTCTGGCTCTTACATAGACAAGTGCCTCATCGGCATTAAGCGTAACAACCTCATCCTTCTTATAACCAAGCTGAGGAAAATCACACAAAACCGGGAGTGTTACTCCTCCAACTTCATCATTGAGTACACCTACTCCGCTCATTGACATGGCAATATATTTTTCCATTGGCAACCCATAAAGAAGATAACTCACGGCATCCACAGTATTTTCACAGCTTACTGTCCCTCCGCCTCCGTATGCGTATGCCAGTGCAATCTGTTCCTCGTTTCTTCCTACTGATTCTCCGCTGACTGTAAGTGCATTGACACTGGTTATAGTATCTCTGTTGATTTGTATCGAAAAAACATCCCCTGTTTTATCGTCTTTTGCCAAAAGTAATAGGAAGTCTGCCTGATGACTGTTGTTATATATATCATTTTCCCTTATCTGTCCGAAGTCATCGATTCCTATAAGAAGCGTTGTCCTTATTTCACTCTTGTATCTGTACCAATGACCGTCAATGTATACTCTGTCATCATCTTCTGCCTTGTTCTCGGTTTTCCGTATCATCAATCCTTCCATACTGTTGGATGAAAGTGGAGATTCCTTTTTTTCAATTGTCCTGACAATCAATAAAAGACAAAAAACAACAACGGCTATAGCAGCGACACAAATCAATAGTTGAATGATTTTTTTCTTGTTTAATTTGTTGTTCTTTAATCTATTCATTTATAATTATTTCTTCGTTCCCGATGAAGTCTTCTGTATATTCATCACCGAGATATCTTCTTAATATATCTACTGCTTCCCCCATATCGGGTTTTCTTTTTTCACAATCATGGCAATCCGTCGCTAAAAACTGTACTCTCCCTGTTGCAATCAAATCCAATGCCCTTTTTCTTGTCCACCTGTTGAATAAACATTCTGTATTGATTTGTATAGGGATATTGTTGATATTGCAAAATTCAATAAATCCTTCATCCCTGAACTCCCTGTGTCTGTTCAGGTGCGCAATTATCGGTCTTATATTTCTCGACTTCAACTGCATGATATCATTGATCACAAAATCATTGATTCTTTTTTCTGTCAGTTCGAGTAGCATAAATCCGGAATCTTCCAATGTCAGCTTTTCAATATCTTCTGACCTGCCGATACCCGAAAAATATCTGACCTCTGCCCCTTTGCGAATATTATACTCTTTGGCGAGAGTTTTTATTGTTTCAAATGCTTTATCTCTTTTAAGAAGAAATGCAACCGGATCGTTACTGTCAGCATAAAAATGCGGAGTAGCAATTATGCTGTTCACACCTTGCTCCTTCAGCATTTTGCAGATTTTCTCTGTCTCTTCGTATGATTTGCTTCCGTCATCGATTCCCGGTAACAAATGTGTATGTATATCAATCAACTATCTTATCCTTATTTACTGCTTCTGGCTTATCGGATCTGTAAGCATAATCCGAATAGCCATATCCCCTGTATCCTCTGTACGATTTATATTTACACCTGTACCTATATCTATATCTTCTTGAATATCCTGCATCCTCATTATTGGCTGCATTAAAGACAAATCCAAGTATCTTGCTTCCTGCAAAGTCAAGCTGCCTTATCGCTTCCGCAAGCGCACCCCTTTCGGTGTTATTATGTCTTACAATAACGAGCATACCGTCAAGATTTTTTGAAGCAACCAGTGCATCGGCAACAGCTGTTATCGGTGGAAGGTCCACTATGACGTAATCATAGACTGTTCTTAAAAACGTCATCAATTCCTCCATTCTCGAAGAACCCAGAAGTTCCTGAGGATTAGGAGGAATCTCTCCTGCAGTAATAACATCAAAATACCCTGTATTGTACTCCATCATACAAAGCGGGCTTACTGAATCAATTATCTCTCCGTTTATCAACAGTGACGAAAGTCCTGTTTCCTGTTTGATATTAAGCTTTTTTCCAAGTGTAGGAATACGCATATCTCCCTCAAGAAGGACAACTTTATATCCGTCTTCAGCGAGTGCATAACTTAAATTAATGGATGTAAGAGACTTTCCGTCACCCCTCATCGAACTGGTTACTCCGACGCATCTGCATCCACTGACATCTGCAAGCGCAAAGTCAAGATTGGTTCTTAACTGCTTGTATGCTTCTCTTGCTGCAAAGTTCAATGATCTTCCGATGTTTTTTCTGTCATTAATATGATTCTGTGATCTGCTTTGTGCATAATCTCCGGAATAATAATATTTGTAATTTCTGTAATTATTCTTTGACATCTGCAGGTTCCCTTTCTTTTCCGGTTCTTACCACTTCTTTGGGTTGTCCCTTTTTCTTGGTATTTCCATCTTTAGCATCGTTTATATCTGCTTCGGCCTCTTCTGCTTTGCCTTCTTCTGCTTTGCCCTCTTCTGTTTTGCCTTCTTCTGTCTTAGTATTCTCGGTTTCACTCTTACCGGTATTGTAATAATCAGCGCTATACTTGTTTTTTGAATATTTATAATATTTTCCGAAACTGCGCTTCAGATCAAGATCCGGAATAACTCCCAAAAGAGGGATATCCTGATATGTATTAATCAAATAATCCTCATCATGTATCTGAGAATCCATAAGCATCAGGATAATAATAATTGCCGCAGCTATGATAAATCCTATAAGTGCACCTATCATGGTGTATTTTGTAAGACTCGGTGCTGACTTTTTGGTAGGAACTATTGCGTAATCAACAACCCTTGCGGAACTTCCCTCAACTATTGAAGCAATCTTTCTTGGCAATACATCTGCTATTGTGTTGGCAAGATGCTCTGCCTGCATCGGATCTGTACTTGTAACAGTTACCCGGAACACTTCGGTATCATTGACCGCAGATGCGCTGATCATGTCGCTGAGTTCCTCGAACTGCAGATTATCTCCTGATTCTCGTATAACTTCATCCAAAGTATTTCTTGTTTCCAAAATAACAATATATGTATCTACCAGGCTTTTTGCAGCCGTAATATCTGCTGAAGAAATATTCATCTTTGCCAGGTCGATTCCGGATTTTATGCCGGTATTGTTTACATAAAACATAACACCGGACTGATATGTCGGATCTATGCCGTAAAAAGCATAACAAAATCCACCTGCGGCAAATAAAACTATACAGAGAATAACCAACCACGCCTTCTTGATAAAGGCACTAAACACCTCGAGTAAATCTATTTCTATAACACCATCTTTGTTTTGCGTCATAGTGTTTTCCTTTCGTATGGGCAAACTGCCCTATAATGTGTTACATTGTATCAAAAATTCGTTTATTTTACAACCGATGCCCCCCTCAAATATCGTTTTTAAAAAAAAATACACTTTATCCCGATATTGATGTAAAATATGCTTGTTATGGATAAAAATGAGTTAAAAAACAGACTTTCGGGTGTTATCGCTCCTTTGACTACCCCCTTCAAAGAGGATCAGTCTCTGGATTTTGATGCCGTTTCCGATAATATAGAAAAGTATAATGCTACCGATCTTGTCGGTTATATGCCTCTCGGCTCAAACGGAGAGTTCCGTTCATTGGTTGAAGGTGAGTCTCTCGAAATGGTACAACTGATACGCAAACTGACACCGTCATCCAAAACGCTTGTTGTCGGAGCGGGACGTGAGTCGGCGTATTCCGCTGCCGAATTTTCAAAAAAGGCTGCTGATCTGGGTGCGGACTTTGTGTCTGTACTTACCCCTTTTTATTTCAAAGATCTGCTCACGGAAGACGGTCTGTACGGTTATTTTACATATATAGCCGATAGATCTCCGGTTCCGGTGCTTATATATAATGCGCCCAGATTCACCGGCGGATTATGTTTGCCTCCCGATCTCATACGAAGACTCGGACAACACGATAATATAGTCGGTATGAAAGACACATCCTTGAATGATATATCCGAATATGTCACAGCCGCTGAAGGTCTTGATTTTGTAGTTCTTGCCGGGACAGTTAAAAAATTTATGTCCGGTTTGGAGGCGGGCGCTATAGGGGCAGTTCTTGCCTGTGCGGATTATATTCCGGATGATTGCTGCGAAGTATACAGGCTCTATAAATCCGGTGAGATTTCCAAGGCGCGTGAACTTTATCTTCAGGTTGCCGAAACATCGGCAAGATGGTCCGGAAAAACCGGCGTTTGCGGAGTTAAGAAAGCTATGGATCATTACGGGTTTTGCGGAGGATTTCCGAGGCTTCCTCTCATGTGACAGACACAATATATAGTATGCTTCTCAAGCCCATATGGCATATGCCGTAAGGGCTTATTTTTTTCTTGATTTATAAACGTATTTCTACTATAATATGTCCGTATTTTGTTAAACTATGCCGTCTCGTTGTTTGAGAGGCTTTTAAGGAGGATAGTTATGAAAAAAATCTTAGCAGTTGCCCTTGTGGTAATCATGGCATTTTCACTTGTTGCTTGTGGTGGTTCAGGCAGTTCAGGTGACACAATCAAGATTGGTGTATTTGAACCACAGTCAGGTGACAATGGTGCCGGCGGAAAGCAGGAAGTTCTCGGTATGCAGTTTGCAAACTACGAAACTCCTACAGTAAAGATCGGTGATAAGGAGTACAAAGTTGAACTTGTTTATGCAGACAACGCATCATCAAACGATAAAGCTCCTTCTGCTGCTCAGACGCTCTGCTCATCAGGCGTTTCTGTAGTTCTCGGATCCTACGGTTCAGGTGTTTCAATCGCAGCAGGTGATACTTTCAAGTCAGCAGGCGTTCCTGCAATCGGTGTTACATGTACAAACCCACAGGTTACATCAGACTGTGATGTATACTTCAGAATATGTTTCCTTGATCCGTTCCAGGGTACAGTTCTTGCAAACTATGCAAAGAACGACCTCGGCGCATCAAAGGCATACTGCCTTGCAAAACAGGGTGATGACTATTCTAACGGTCTTATGAACTACTTCATCGAAGCATTCGGTGCAGAAAACTGTGTATCAGAAGTATTCCCTGAGGGAACATCAGACTTCTCTACATACATCACAAATGCACAGAACAATGGTTGTGACGTATTCTTTTCACCTGTTTCTATCGAAGCAGCTGCTCAGATCATCGCAAAAGCTGACGCTCAGAACCTTGGCATGCCGATCCTTGCAGGTGATACATGGGATTCTAACGTAGTTCTTGATACAGCAAAGGGAACAAACGTACAGATTGCAGTTACAACATTCTACAACGAAGGTGCTAATCCTAAGTTCGATGAAGGAATCAAGGCTTGGGTTAACAGCGATTCAACAGCAAAAACCAATAACGGCGGAAACGATGAAATCGCAGCTGTTTCAGCAATGGGATATGATGCTTATTACTTTGCACTTGAGGCAATCAAGAAGGCAGGTTCAACAGCTCCTGCAGATGTTCTTAAGGCAATCCCTTCAACAACATATACAGGCGTTACAGGCAACATCGCTCTTAATGAAATCGGTGATGCAATCCGTGATTCAGCATTCGTTAAGAAGTGCAATACCGAAACAGGTAAATGGGAATTTGTAACAGAAGCTAAGGTTCAGTAAGTAATAAAGTTACCGAAAGGCGCCAGTCTTCAAAAGGTTTGGCGCCTTTCTTCATACTATGTAATACGGATTTGGAGAAAACAATGAATTTATTTGATACAGTATTACCTTATCTGTTATCAGGTATATCGGTCGGAGGACAGTATGCACTCATTGCCATAGGCTATACGATGGTCTACGGTATTTTGCGTCTTATCAATTTTGCGCATGGCGATGTGTTCATGGTTTCCGGTCTCGTTATGATATATCTTGCAGCATCAACACCTCTGTATGTTGCCATCCCTGTTACAATAATTATTACCATTGCACTCGGATTTACGATTGAGCGTGTTGCTTATAAACCGCTGCGCACCGCACCGCGTATGTCTGTCATGATTTCTGCAATCGGTGTATCCTATCTGATTCAGAATCTTGCGCTTTACATTACCGGAGGTCTTAATAAGAATTACCCTGAGATTCCATGGATCTCAGATAAGATAGAAATATTAGGTACTACCACTACGCGAGTAACGGCTATTACACCATTCCTTACTCTTGCACTGGTGCTCATTCTGGTATGGCTTATTAACCATACAAAGATAGGTATGGCTATGCGTGCCGTAAGTAAGGACTTTGAAACCTCACAGCTTATGGGAATCAAAATCAATAACGTAATTTCAGCAACTTTCGTTATCGGTTCATTCCTCGCTTCCATAGGTTCCATCCTTTACTTCTCAAATTATCCGGGACTCGTTCCTACATCAGGATCTATGCCGGGTCTTAAAGCATTTGTTGCTGCGGTATTCGGAGGAATCGGTTCCATACCGGGTGCTGTTATCGGTGCATTCATAATCGGTATCTGTGAGTCTATTATCAAGGGACTTGATACGATACTTGTTTCACAGGGAGTCATCTCCGGTGCAGTCGGTTTCGCAACATTCAGTGATGCTTTCACATTTGTCCTTCTTATCATCATTCTCGTATTTAAACCTACGGGCCTGTTTGGTGAGAAGCAGACAGATAAGGTCTAAGGAGGTGTAATTCATGGAAAAGACAAAAAAGAAAAATTACATCGCCCTGATTATTATCGTTGCATTTATGCTTCTTGTATTTGCACTTGATCAGCTTATTAAACCTACAGATTCGCTCGGCATGCTCCTTACCGTTCTTCAGAAAGGTTCGGTATATGCGCTTGCTGCAGTATCGATGAACCTGCTTAACGGTTTCACCGGCCTTTTCTCTCTGGGACATGCCGGATTCATGCTTATCGGTGCATATGCATATGCTATCTTTACGATTCCTTCTGCTGAAAGAGATACGGTATATCAGTATTTTGATGCTGCTGTTCGTTTTTCTTTCCCGGAAGCTTTTTCAAAAGTACTCGGGCCCTTTGGTACGGTGCTTGGAGTTACGGTAGCCATCATCATAGCAGGACTTATCGCAACTTTATTTGCTTACCTTATCGGACTTCCGGTACTCAAACTTAAATCTGATTACCTGGCAATCGCCACCCTCGGATTTGCGGAAATCATCCGCGCTATATTCCAATGGGAAAAGCTCGGTCCGGTAACTAACGGCTCAAACCTCTTAAAGAGTTTTGTCAGAACATCGACCATGCAGTTACAGATCGGTAATGTCACTTTGTCATTCTCGACATTCGTGCCCGTTTTGATTGCGGTCATCTGTATCACTATTATCGTTCTTCTCGTAAACTCAACTTACGGGCGCGCTTTCAAGGCAGTACGTGATGATGAAGTTGCAGCTGAAGCCATGGGAATCAATCTTGCCAAAACAAAGCAGCTTTCATTCTGCATCAGTTCTTTCTTTGCAGGTGTTGCAGGTGCCATGATGGCAATGGTTCTTTCTATCGCTCAGGCATCAAACTTCAAAGTATCCATGACTTACGAGATATTGCTTATGGTAGTTCTCGGCGGTATCGGTTCGATTTCCGGTTCCGTTATCGGAGCGCTTCTGTTCATCTTCGCAAGTGAGTGGTGGCTCAGAGGTCTTGATTCGGGAAGCTTCCTGGGAATCAATGCTCCGAATGTTTTCAGAAACGGATTCAGACTTGTTGTATTTTCAGTCATCATCATGATAGTCGTACTTTTCTTCAGTAAAGGTATCATGGGAGATAAGGAACTTCCGGATAAAATACGTGACTGGAAGAAGAATGGGTTCTTCAGTAAGAAAAACCGTCAGGGTGTCAGCAATGTCCTTGATTCTGCTCCGGATGAGTCTGCAGGTCACAGCGGAAGGAGGTCAAGATCATGACAAAAGCTCTTGAACTTAAAAATGTTACCATGCAGTTCGGTGGTGTCGTTGCCGTTGATAACCTTTCAATGGAAGTAGGCGAAGGCGAGATTGTCGCACTTATCGGTCCGAACGGTGCCGGTAAGACAACCGCGTTCAATGTCATAACCGGAGTATATGAACCGACAAACGGTGAGATTGATTTCTTCGGTAAGACAATAATACGTAATCATCCTCAGGGTAAGATGAAAAAGGGATATAAGGGTACATGTGCCGAGTATTATGTAAAACAGCCGGTACTTAACCCTACTCCTGACAAGATTACGCTGCGTGGTATGGCCAGAACATTCCAGAATATACGTCTATGGAAGACTCAGACGGTATTTGATAACGTTCTTATCGCTATGCACGGTCATTCAACAGCCAACATATTCTCTGCAACTTTCCGCGGCAATGCCGGCGAAGAAGCTGCACAGAGAATGAAGGTTGAACAAGTACTTGCAACTGTAGGTCTTTTGGATGTTAAAGACGAACTTGCGACATCCCTCCCTTACGGAAAACAGAGAAGACTCGAAATTGCACGTGCACTTGCAACAGATCCTGCTCTGCTGCTCCTTGATGAGCCTGCAGCCGGAATGAACCCTCAGGAAACGCTTGAGCTCACAGAGTTCATCGGACAGATTCGAAAAGAATTTAAGAAGACTATTCTTCTTATCGAGCACCATATGGATCTGGTTATGGATATCTCCGACAGAATCTATGTACTCGATTTCGGAAAACTTATCGCAAGCGGTACTCCGGAAGAAATTCAAAAGAATCAGCGAGTTATCGATGCATACCTTGGTGTTGCGGAGGATTGATATGCTTAGTATAAAAGATTTATATGTAAATTACGGCGGAATCAATGCCCTAAGAGGCATTTCCCTCGATGTACCCGATGGAAAGATTGTCACACTTATCGGAGCAAACGGTGCCGGTAAATCAACAACGCTCAGAACCATCAGCGGACTAGTAAAGGCAAAGAGCGGTTCCATAAACTGGAACGGAACCGAACTTAACGGAAAAACCATTGATTCAATCGTTAAAAGCGGTATAGCAATGGTTCCCGAAGGGCGCCGCGTTTTTGCCGACCTTACCGTACTTGAAAATCTCAAAATCGGTGCTTACCTCAGAAAAGATAAAGCTCAGATTGAAAAGGATATCGAGTGGATATATACTCTGTTCCCCCGTCTAAAAGAAAGATCCTGGCAATATGCCGGTACGCTTTCAGGCGGTGAGCAGCAGATGCTGGCAGTAGGCCGCGCCCTGATGAGTAAGCCGAAGCTTATCATGATGGATGAACCTTCACTCGGACTTGCTCCTTTGGTAGTTCAGGATATTTTCTCAATCATAAGAACTATTAACAACGAAGGTGTTACAGTGCTTTTGGTTGAGCAGAACGCCAACATGGCTCTCAAGGTTGCAGACCTCGCATATGTACTTGAGACCGGTGCCATAACAATGACAGGTACCGGAGCAGAGCTCCTTGCAGACCCGAAGGTCAGAGAAGCTTATCTCGGAAAAAGCAACTGATAAAAAAGAAGTGCGGCATATCACAGCCGCACTTCTTTTTTATTTATATCTTTATCTTCTTCTTTTCTTCGGAAGCAGTTTTACTATCAGAAATACTAGTCCGCCCACAAGGGCAATAAATCCGACTATCATGAGTATCTTTGCCCAGACAGGTGTTTCCAAAAACCAGTCACGTGCTGTCTTTGCCGGTGATGTGTCCTGAATAATCTCTTCTTCGTTTTCAATCAGTTCCCCGAGTACTATCTCGGTTTCCGAATACTCTAACTTTCTCAGGACATATTGCTCTCCCGCAATTTTATCTCCGTATCTGTATATTATCTTCGCGCATGCATTTTCAGGAGCAACAGTGTCCAGATCATAAACAATATCCTTAGTCACATCATCCATTGTAGCTCCTATCGGAAGTGTCACACTTGCTTCACGTGAAGTAGTTATCATGTCAGCATTTTTGACACCCAATCCCGCTATATCCATCGGCTCAAGAACCGTATCGAATTCTGTCTTGTATTCCGCAAGACTTACATTATAGAAATTATTAAATCCGAAATCCAAAAGCAGTTTCGTGTCTTCATAATGCGTCTGGTGTCCGTTCAGAACCACACTCACAAGTTTTATCGTATCTCTTTCAGCGCAGGTTACTAAAGTGTTTCCTGCCAGTGATGTGTATCCTGTCTTACCTCCGACTATACCTTCATAATACCACGAACTGTTTTTCTTAAGCATATTGTGATGTGTATAGACCATCGCCTCTTCAGGATTTCTCTTCATAGGCGGAAGTGTGTAATATGTTGATCCGTCGATCTGCACGAAGGTATCATTTGCAAATGCCGCCTTACTGATCAGACAATAGTCGTAAGCGCTTGTATAATGATCCGGATTATTAAGTCCGCTCGGATTTGCAAAATTACTGTCCGTACATCCCAGCTGACGTGCTTTCTCATTCATCATCTCACAAAAGCCTTCTATACTTCCGCCGACATGTTCCGCAAGAGCATTGGCAGCCTCATTTGCAGATGCAAGAAGCATCGCGTACAGCGCAGTACGTACCGTAACTTCGTCTCCCTCGTCATATCCCGCGCTTGATGAGTTTTCTTCGACATCATAAACTGCACGATGTGAGAACACCAGTGTCTCATCAAGATTGTCACAGTTTTCTATGACAACAAGAGCGGTAAGTATCTTTGTAATACTTGCCGGATAATAATGCTCGTGCATATTCTTGCCATACAGCACCGCCCCGGAACGGGCGTCCATAAGGCATGCACCCTCAGCCTGTACTTCCTTCGGCGGATACTCCGGCCATACCGGTGATGCCATGGAAGCAAATGCTGAGCTGAGCGCAAATATTATGCTGAATATTATGCAAAATAATCTTTTCATCAAATATGCTTTTTGGATTTAAGTTTCTTTTCGTATAATAACCTAGAGCCTGATAAAACCAAAAGAATGACAAGTCCTATACCAAAATACAGTCCTATCGACTTAACACAGTCAACAAAATATCCCGTTGGCATAACCATCAGAAGTCTGTCCCTGGTCGGATCCAGCAGCCAAAGGTCATTATCGAAAAATACCTCATGGAACATAATGAACATCTGATCAAAATAACTTGCGGCTAATCCGGCAACCAGAGCCATCACTATGATGAATCCTATCGTGCCGCGAAAAACTCCCGATGCAAGTACATGCCATGCATAAAATAACTCTTCCCTGAACATTATGAGTATGACTGCCAGAAGCACGATGCATAAAACGATACAAAATGTTCTGAGTGCATAACCTTTTAAGAAAAGTTCTCTGCAGTCGGCCATATGCAGGCATTCTTTTTCATTAAAGAACGGTGTATCAGGCTGTCCGTTAATAGTAGCTGTTATATCTTTGAGAGTATCTCTATTCCCTCTCAGGTATTCAAACATACCTATCGTGACATCAGCCATTTCCTCGCTGCTGATACCGACATCATCCAGCACTCCATATTTTTCGCATTCATTCACGAAAGACTGCGGCATATTTCCGTAAATCGTGATGTCCATGGATGTGAAAAACAGCACCAGTATCAGTGATATCGCAAAGATAACTCCGAGAATCACACCCCATACTGTTTTAACTTTACTGCTCTGCATTTCCTTCAGCTTCCTGTGCATTCCCTGCACCCTCTTCGACACTCTGAGCGTTTGTCTCAATGATAAATTGTCTGTTTACATATCCTTCTTTTCCGTCAATGTCAATCTTAACCCAATCGGCATCAACTTCTTCGATAACATTTATCTGTGTCCCCTTTGCAAGCTGGACAAGTATCTTACAATCAGTATTCGGCTGCTCTCTGACATTAACAGTCTGCGCATTTATAAGATATATTAATGATGCCTCTGTCGGCGGCTCTGTCTCTGCCTGTGTTACAGGCTGAATAACGGGTGCCGCTGTCTCAACAACAGTTTGCATCTCTGTCTCGGTTTCCTTATTATTTGAAGGCTTATCTCCGTCTCCTGTAAGAAGCTTGATGATTCCGACAACCAGAAGTATCGCAAGGATGATAGCTACGACGATAAATATCTTCTCGCCCAATCTGTTGTTTCTCCTGCTCTTCCTGACTCTTATCGGTCTGATATCCTCATCAAGATTTCTTTGCGTCGATCCACTTCTTGTCTTGCGTGATGATTTCTTCTTTTCGGAAATATCATTGGCAAATGTATATAACTCCTGACTTAACAGATGGTATGCAACATTTGCTCCGGTCGGGCTGTCCTCTCCCTCATGGATGGCCTTGTTTCCTATCATGCGTATCTTATGGTAATGCTCCGCACTCGTTTTGGAGATTGCACCTATTCTGTAGAGATCATCAATGGTAGTTTTCAAATCACCTGTTTCCAGTCCATAAAGGTCCGCAAGTGAATTGACCATGATTTCCAATGTCTGACGCGCTTTGACCATAGCCATATTGTATTGCTTATGTCCGATTAGATGTTCCACATCACCAGCACCATCACGGATGCTTTCCCAGCTACTCATCGTGTCTGCCATATCTGCCTCCTCATTTTTTATTTCGATGCATCTGCACCTTTTGATTTTATCATATCATATTACGTTTTGCAGTTGTCAGCATCATCTTGATACGATTCAGCTGATTAACCTCACTCGCTCCCGGATCATAATCGATTGCTACTATATTAGCCTGCGGGTACTGTCTCTTGATTTCCTTAATTACACCCTTGCCCACAATATGATTCGGCAGGCATGCAAACGGCTGAATACATATTACATTCGGCACCGAACCATGAACAAGCTCAAGTATCTCTCCGGTAAGAAGCCATCCCTCTCCTGTCTGATTACCCATCGATGTAACCGGTGCGGCATATTCTGCGATCTTCCTGATATCCACAGGCGGACTGAAGTGTTTACTTTTTGCAAATGCTTTCGATCCCGCGCGTCTTATCAAGGACATTCCCTTTATGGCTGCAGAAGCTACTATCCTTGAACGTTTCTTTGTTCCGAGATTATCTGCCTTAAAATACTCATTGTAAAAACTATAGTTAAAGAAATCAAGCAAATCGGGAACAACTGCCTCAGCGCCTTCACTTTCAAGAAGATCTACCAGATAGTTATTGGCAACAGGTGAAAACTTTACAAGTATCTCACCGACTATTCCTACCCTCGGTTTTTTCTGATCCGTTATCGGAAGATTATCGAAGTCCTCAACTATCTCCCTGCATATCTTTTTGTATCCGCTTATGGTGACTTTCTTTCCGCCTACAAAGTCGATACATTTCTTTTCCCATTTTTTGTGTAACTCATTGGCCGACCCCGGCGTCACTTCATACGGTCTCATATGATACAGACATTTCATAAGTATGTCGCCGAATACGATAGCCATGGTGGCACGCTCAAGCACATTAAGCGTAAGCTTGAATCCCGGCTGTGGTTCCAGTCCGACAAAATTGGCTGAGATAACCGGTATATGTCCCATTCCCGCCTGCTTCAGCGCACGTCTTATGAACGCGATATAATTGGAAGCTCTGCAGCCTCCTCCCGTCTGTGACATGATAACTGCAACATGATCCAGATCATACTTTCCGGAATGCAGCGCATCCATAATCTGTCCGACTACGATAAGCGACGGATAGCATGCATCATTGTTTACATACTTAAGTCCCATATCGATGGCATGACGATTATCATTACCCAGTATCTCCAGATTATATCCTCCGACCTTTGCCGCCTCCGAAAGTATGTTGAAATGAATCGGTGACATCTGCGGACAAAGTATCGTATAATCTTTCTTCATATCCTTTGTAAATAAAGGCTTATCAATTGAAGAAGGTTTAACCGAAGCGGTGATTCCTCTCTGATCTCTTTCGCGTATCGCTGCTATCAAAGACCTGACTCTTATCCTTGCGGCTCCGAGGTTATTTACCTCGTCAATTTTCAGACAAGTATATAATTTCCTGCTGTTCTGGAGTATCTCATGAACCTCATCCGTAGTAACTGCATCGAGCCCGCAGCCGAACGAATTGAGCTGAATAAGATCCAACCTCTCATTTGATTTCACATAATTTGCTGCGGCATAAAGTCTTGTGTGATACATCCACTGATCGTTTACACGTATAGGTCTTTCAATCGGAGCCAGATGCGATATCGCATCCTCTGAAAGAACTACCATTCCGTATGTATTGATCATCTCCGGTATACCATGATTGATTTCCGGGTCTATATGATAGGGGCGGCCTGCAAGCACGATGCCGTGCCTGTCATTTTCTTCCATGAACTTAAGGGCAGCCTCTCCTTCCTTCTGAATATCTATGCGGCAGGCTTCCTGCTCTTTCCACGCTTCATGAGCAGCAGCTCTTACCTCTTTTGAATCAATATCTGAGAAAATGCTTTCGAGACGCTTTGCAACAATCTCCTCTGATGTAAAAGCAAGGAATGGATTCATAAACGTGATGCCCGGCTCGCGAAGCTGCTCAATATTGTTCTTTATGTTCTCGGCATATGAAGTAACTATCGGACAGTTGTAATGATTGATGGCTTCCTTGAACTCATTTCTCTCATACGGAATACACGGATAGAATATCTTCTTAACTCCCTGATCAAGGAGCCACATGATATGTCCGTGAGCCAGTTTTGCCGGATAGCATTCTGACTCACTTGGTATAGATTCTATACCGAGTTCATAAATCTTTCTTGAAGAAAGAGGCGACAGTACAACTCTGAATCCGAGCTTTGTAAAAAATGTGAACCAGAACGGATAGTTCTCGTACATATTGAGAACTCTCGGGATGCCGATTTCTCCTCTCGAAGCTTTACCTTTTTCAAGAGGTTCATATCCGAACAATCTCCTTATCTTATACTCATAAAGATTCGGGAGTTTATCTTTATTTTTCTCGAGTCCCAGACCTCTTTCGCATCTGTTGCCCGAGATGAATCTTCTTCCGCCGGAGAATTTATTTATCGTAAGTCTGCAACTGTTCGTACAACCATGGCAGCGTGCGAACTCTGCTGAATATTCGAATTTATTGATCTCATCAAGCGAGAGCATGGTTGTCGGCAGACACTCGTTGTATCTTTCCCTGGCTATAAGCGCTGCTCCGAATGCTCCCATGATACCTGCGATATCAGGTCTTATCGTCTCGCATCCCGCGATTTTTTCAAATGCTCTTAATACTGCATCGTTATAGAATGTTCCGCCCTGAACAACTATGTTCTTTCCCAGTTCGGAAACATCAGAAACTTTTATAACCTTATAAAGTGCATTCTTGATTACCGAATATGCAAGTCCGGCCGAAATATCCGCAACCGACGCGCCTTCCTTCTGTGCCTGCTTAACTTTGGAATTCATGAATACCGTGCAGCGTGTTCCGAGATCTATGGGATGCTCTGCAAAAAGTGCGGCACTGGCGAAGTCCTGAACGGAATATCCGAGAGAGACTGCGAAATTTTCGATAAATGATCCGCATCCCGATGAACATGCTTCATTAAGCTGAACATCATCTACACTCTTGTCGCGTATCTTTATACACTTCATGTCCTGTCCGCCTATATCAAGCACACAGTCAACTTCAGAATTAAAGAATGCGGCAGCCTTATAATGCGATACCGTCTCAACTTCTCCATCTTCCAGCATAAGCGCTGACTTGATAAGAGCCTCCCCGTAGCCTGTGGAACACGAACGTACTATGACTGCGTCTTTCGGAAGGTGCTCATATGTCTCTTTTATTGCACGTATAGCCGTTGCCAGCGGATCACCGTTATTATTGTCATAGAATGAATACAGTAAAGAACCGTCATCTGAAATAAGAGCGGTCTTTGTTGTCGTAGATCCTGCATCGATACCGAGGAAACATTTCCCGTGATATGATGCAATATCAAGCTTCTTTACCTGATACTTATCCTGACGCTCGCGGAATACCCTATACGCTTCTTCATTCTCAAAAAGCGGATCCATACGCGCGACTTCAAACTCAAGTTTAAGCGGAGTCTTCATCCTGTTATTCAGTTCTTCAAGCGATACCATCGGTGCATCTGCCTCTGCATTCATGGCAGAACCAAACGCTGCGAAAAGATGAGAATCTTCCGGTTCGATGCTATGCTCTGCATCCAGCTTAAGCGTCCTCTTAAATGTTTCACGAAGCTCATCAAGGAAATGAAGCGGTCCTCCGAGGAATGCAACATGTCCTCTTATAGGTTTACCGCAGGCAAGACCTGATATCGTCTGATTGACCACCGCCTGAAATATTGAAGCGGCAAGGTCTTCCTTAGATGCACCTTCATTGATGAGCGGCTGTATATCCGTCTTTGCAAATACACCGCAGCGGGCAGCAATATCATATATTACCTGATGACTCTTCGACAGCTCATTAAGTCCTGCTGCATCTGTCTGCAATAAAGCTGCCATCTGGTCAATAAATGATCCCGTACCTCCGGCACAGATACCATTCATACGCTGTTCAACGGAACTTCCCTCGAAATATATTATCTTCGCATCCTCTCCGCCAAGCTCTATTGCAACATCAGTCTTCGGATAATACCTTGCAAGACAGGTCGATACTGCTATTACTTCCTGTGTGAACGGAATCCCCAGATGCTTTGCAAGTGTAAGTCCTCCGGAACCTGTTATGACAGGTCTTAATTCAATATCACCCAGAAGGTCATGAGCTTGTGAAAGAAGCATACTCATATTTTTCTGAATATCCGCATAATGTCTGCGGTAATTTTTGTATAATGGTTTATTCTCATCATCCAGAATCGCTATCTTAATGGTCGTAGACCCAATATCGATTCCCATTCTGTATATCATCAGTCTTTATCTCCCGTTTTCAGCACTCGGCTGAACTGTGTTTCATATAATTCTTTATATATACCACCATATTCAAGAAGCTCTTCATGCGTTCCTTTTTCGGCTATTACACCATCACTCACAACAAGTATACAATCGGCCTTGAGTATGGTCGAAAGACGGTGCGCGATAACAATGGTCGTACGTCCTTCCATAAGTTTCTCAAGCGCATCCTGTATGGCATTTTCGGATATCGAATCAAGTGCACTTGTCGCTTCATCCATGATAAGTATCTTTGGATCCTTAAGTATCGTACGGGCTAATGACAACCTCTGTTTCTCTCCTCCGGAAAGCTTAAGTCCTCTGTTGCCTACTTCCGTATAATATCCATCCGGCTGCTCTGATATGAAGTCGTGGATATTCGCCATCTTACATGCCCTCTCCACTTCTTCCATCGTGGCATCGGCTTTGGCATATTTCAGATTATCTATGATGGTACCGTTAAAAAGATACGACTCCTGGGTAACCATACCGATATTCCCGCGAAGATATGTTAGATCAAATCTGCGAACATCAACCTTGTTGATCTTAACGCTGCCGCGGTCAACATCATAAAGACGCGGAATCAGATTGACTATCGTGGATTTTCCGCTGCCGCTCGGTCCTACTATTGCATACATCTTTCCGCCCGGTACCGTAAAATCAACATCCTTAAGTATCTGCTTTTCCGGGGAATATCCGAATGCAACATGCTGAAAATATATGTCCTTGTTATCCATATCGGGTCTTCCGCCCTCAGGCGGAGACTTGATGGTAACAGTCTTGTCGAAATAATCGAAGATCCTTTTGAACAGCGCAAGAGACCTTGTAAAGTCTATACTGATATCCATAAGACTTTCCACCGGTCTGTAAAGTCTGTTTACAAGTGCGACCGTTGCCGTAACCACACCGACTGTCAAAGTAGGATCAACTTCTTTGATAATGAACAAGCCGCCTGCGAAATATATAAGCAGCGGTCCCAGCTGCGTGAACATACCCATGACTACTCTGAACCATGAACCGGAACGCTGCTCCTTCATGGCTAACTGAGTGACGTCTTCATTTACTTTTACAAACTTGTCATATTCCGTCTTCTCACGAGTAAAAAGTTTAACCAGCAATGATCCCGAAACGGATAATGTCTCGTTTACAAGCTGATTCATCTCATCGGACTTCTCCTGCGATTCTGTTGCAAGTTTCCACCTGGTCCGCCCGACATTTCTGCTTGGTATGATAAGCAGCGGTATGACTATTATCCCGACCAATGCAAGCTGCCATGACAGAGAAAACAGCGCGATGAGTGTCGTGATGACAACTGCCACGTTGGATACTATACTCGTAAGCGTTCCGCTGATAACAGTGGACACACCCGCGATATCGGTATTCATGCGTGTAATGATATCTCCCTGCTTTTCTGTTGTAAAAAATGCATGCGGCATATGCTGCAGATGATCGTACATCTGATTACGCATATCAAAGATTATCCTCTGAGATATCCAGGAATTGATATATCTCTCCAGCACGCCTATTATCTGAGACGCTGCCATGGTTATGAATGCAAAAACAAGCAGCTTTATAAGAAGCGATAAATCCTTGCCTACCAGCGCCTGATCAACTATCTTACCGGTTATGATGCTTGGCTGAAGACCTATAACAGCTGAAAGCAGTATAGCCACAAACACCAAAAGAAACTGGAACCAATAAGGCTTCAGATAACTCAGTATCCTTCCTAACAGTTTGCCTGTAACTTTGGGCTTATTCTCTTTTTCTTCATCCGTGAGGAATCCGCGCGGACCCAGACTCATTCGTCCCGGCATAATTACTCTCCCGCTCACATTTGAGCATACTAATACAAGGATATTATATCACAAAAAGACCTTCTTCATTCAGATATTCAAGAGGAGCTTTACAAATAAGACATTCTTCCTTCATAGTACTTTGTACCTTTCTTATCACAGGTTTGACAGTAGATATCGCCAACATTCTTTAAGATATCATAACATAGGAAAACCGTTCCTATGGTGCAGTATGTTTTTCAGTCTTTTAATGCAGATACCTCTCTGTAATATCAACAAAGAAGTCCGCGGACCAGAATTCAAGACTTGCTTTCTCTGTTTGAGATAAAAACGGAGATATATCTGTTTTTGCACTGTCAAGATTCACGGACTGAAATCTCTGATTCAACAGTTCCTTAAGGCGCGGCATCGTAAGCTCTTCCTCCGGATTCCATTTTCCGGATTGTTCCATTCGTTTTTGCAGATGCATCAGATTCACAGTACAATCTTTTTTCAGATACCATATATAGTCATAAAAATCCCGTCCTTTAACTCTATGCTTGTAATCACGGCATAGAACGGCATGCACCTTCCCTGCAAATAGTGACGGCATATCATAAAGTCTGACTTTATAGATATCAGGATTGATTGCATTCATATACTGAAAGCCTGCTCCTTCCGGAGGATTGGTATCAACCTCAAACTTGATTTTCAACAAAGCCTGCGGGTTAATTCCGTAAACACTTGCATCATTGGATGTGATCTCAAGGATATTCTGTACCGTATTGCCCTTGATAAAAGCCGATTGAACAGCTGTCTCTTTTATCTTTTCCTTCTTGCGTACGGTCATGGTAAAGTTATATGCCTGCAGTTCTTTCTCAACGTAAAAAAGATAAGCCGCCAGATCAAAAGCCGCATCCGGAACCATAAGAGAAAAATCCAGATCCTCGCTGTATCTTGGCAATCCATAGAAAATCCGGAGTGCTGTACCTCCGTAAAACGCAGCCTTTGAAAAGAAATCACTGCGGGAAAGCCCCATCAGGGCAACCTCCTGGACGATTTCCTTTAAAGCATTTTCGTAATCCTCACTGTTTTTGCAATGATAACGCTCCATCATAGAAAAAAAAGCATCGTTCATTCAACGGCCTCCTTTATCAATCAGGCGTATAAGCTGATCAAGATTTGTCCTGTGATACATCGGAGCAATACGCCTGATTTTTGCAAAATCAAGTTCTTTGAAAATGTCTTCATCCAGGCGCATCCCATCAAATAGATATTCCTGATAATCCTTTATTCCACGGATAGGGGAAATGGTACTTAGTTGATCGCAGAGTGCTTTCTCCTTACTTGCTATCAGGTAAGGACGATCTCCGGAAAGCTCTCTGGTGTAATAATATGGAAACACTGTCTTTGGTACATCACGATAAGTGAAAACGCCAAACCGGTTATGATATTCAATTGCTTTGTTGCGTCCGCATACAGCTGAAGTATATGTTGATACCCGCTCGGGAATCATTCCATAAAAAGACAGGGCATATTCAAAAGACAGATAAGACGGCCCAAGCAGGTTACTCGCCAGCACAAAGCCCGGAGTATTCCCATCGGTTTCAAATAAGCCTCGCTTCAATGGAATAAGCTCCCCTCTTTTTACCATCGCCTGAACACGTGCCTGTGGGTTAGCCAAATCTCTGTTTTCAAACAATAACTGCTCTGAAGAAACAATCATGTTGATTTCCTCCTGCTAATACACATAATACTGCATTTTATAGAGGAAATCAACATGAATTTTTAATGTGGCAATCCTTCTGGTGGATATTCAGTTGCGGCAAAAACATTTTTTCAAGGAATATATAGCATCTCCGAAACTTGTTTTAGTCATTTACTAAAACAAGTTTGATCGGGTATGCCGTCTTTGTCAATACAGATACCGGCTTATTTTTTACAGCCATATTCCCGGTACCTGATTTTTTGTTATCCCAATTATACTCACATATTCTGAATGATTCAGTTGGGATAACGCATAGTGATAAAGACTGCTATCACCACCTCCCCTGCAGATGAAAAATGCAGTATGATACAGCGATCATAGAGCTGCTCCGATTCAGTAAATACAAAACCACTTGACAAAGGCAGGGTCATAATTATCATATAATTATAAAATTCGAGTGGAATGCCATTGTTACAGAATGAGCAACGAAATCATCAGAATCATCTCTGCAAGAAAAGCTACCCGGCAGGAAGCAGATCAGTATAACGATAGAGGGTGACAAAAATGAGAGAAGAATATGATTTTTCAAATGCAATAAAAAATCCATACGCACAGAAATTGAAAGCCGAGAAACAGCAGGTCACCATGAACTTGAATACAAGTACGGTCACGTACTTTAAAAACATGTCTGCTCAGACCAATATTCCCTACCAGAATCTTATCAACCTTTATCTTGATGAATGCGTGAGGGAAGAAAATAAATTAAGGTTCGTATAAAACGAAACTCCCGATCAGAAAAGTCGTCTCATAACGGAGACGGCTTTTTTATCCCCGCAAGATATTTACCCGGCAACGGTCTCCTTTCTCAATCAGTCGGATAATCATGTTGATTTCCTCCGGTTAATGCACAT
>JAZRYX010000012.1:0-15658 GCA_045600945.1 Lachnospiraceae bacterium | reverse complement strand
CTCATTCCCTTCTCTTTAAGATCAATGAGCTGGTATTTGATGTTGCGCTCTTTGAAGTATCTTTCTGCTTTCTTTGTATCAAAGCATTTCTTTGTGCCAAATATTTGTATGTTCACAATTAATCTCCATAAATAAATGTATTTTCACCTTCCACCGAAACCGATTTATATGACATATTATCGATTCTTATAAAGACTCAGAGAACCGTCCCCTGGGTATTCATCAAATGCTTCATCAAGTGCACCTGCTATTATTTTTAGATCAATTTCATTCATATTGTTACCCTCTTATGCATTTTATACTATTTGACAAAAACCGCTATACTCAGGAAAGCCCAATAAATATATTGCCATTGTTATTGCTAATTCCTTATCACTCAATCCAGTTTCATTAGCCTTATATTGCAAATCTCTATATACAGTGTCCTTTGGCATTTCATTACCTTCATCCATAGAATCAACTACTTTTGCAATGATACCGGGTAGATTACTGCATAACTTAAAAAAGCCCTCAGGATCTCCAGTAATAATCTCATAAAACTTGTCCATACTTACTCTACGAATTAATCTATGACTAACTTGTCTTCCATCTAAACTTATTGCCCATTTAATGTTCTGAGAGTGTTTTGCAATTGCCTCCACTAAAAAGCAGGCACAATCATCATCCTGCATTATTTGATTTTGCATTTTTATATAAGTTCTTTGTGAAGATGATGAATTCATAGTATTATGCTTGTTTTTCATTTCAACATATATCTTGTGAACTAATACACCGTCTATATCAATCCCTTCTTCATTTGAAAAGATTACATCCCAACCTCCCATTTCTCCATTTTCCGGAACTACACAATTATTAATATATGAAAATATTCTTTGGTGGAAATACCCTATATCATTGTTATTTGACTTATCTCTTTGTCTGAAAATCTCATTGCTAATTGTTGTTTCCCAGTTTTGACGATATACTTCTTTGTCGAATAAAAGTTTAATTGGATCGACAATATTTTTATTGAAACGTTCAAGATCAAAAGATTTTAGTTTGTCTCCATATTGATCGATTGTTAATGAAACATGCTTAACTAAATCTGTATATGATATGAAATTCACATCCCACTTTTTCATGTTATTTCTCCATTTCCACGAGAGTTTTCCTTATTTCTTTTCCTATTTCCTTTGCAAGGTTTACCGGAACCGCATTTCCTATTTGTTTGTACTTATTTTGTATGTTTCCACAAAAACTCCATTCCTCAGGAAATGTTTGGAACCGTGCATTTTCTCTATAGCTAAATGGCCTAACCTCTAACGGGTGGCATCTATCTGTTTGTTTCATTCCAGGATTGGTAAGTACAGTTAAAGAAGGCTCATTTAAACCCAATCGCCTCAGTATTCCTGTTCGACCACCGCCCATATACCAACAGGTTTTCATATAATCCTTGGCAATATCTGGGTTGATATCTTTCCAATATCCTCCAGGAGGAACAAGGGCAAATATTGCTTCCTTTTTTGCAGAATATCTAACGCAATGTTCAGCATCCGGATTAACATCAAGCACTACATCACCAATAACAGGCTTATAGCTATGTTTTATTGGAAAACTGAATTTACATTTTGGGGTCAGATCTTTCCTAATTCCTATAGTAATAAGTCGTTCTCTTTTTTGTGGTACACCATAGTCCCACGCATTTAAAATATCATGATATGTGGTATATCCTTCTTGTTCAAAGATGTCGAGAATCGTTTGATAGGTCTTTCCTCCATCGTGATTTAATAATCCTCTAACATTTTCAAAAATAAACATCTTGGGCTGAAGCTTATGTAAAAATACTGCATAATAATAAAAGAGCGTTCCCCTTGCATCTTCAAATCCCAATCTTTTTCCTGCATATGAAAAGCTTTGACAAGGGGCACCTCCTGAAAGTAAATCGAGTTTTCCCTTTCGAATATTAAATTCTTTTTCCAAATCTCTACTCGCCGTTTCAGCTATATCTTCATTCAACACATTCCATTTAGGTCTATTTTTTTTGAGCGTTTCAGCTGCAAATTTATCAAATTCAACTAAACCTATATGATCAAACCCTGCCTGTTCCAGACCCAGAGCCAATCCACCTGCGCCTGCAAATAATTCTATTGATTTAAACTTTGATTTAGCCATAAAGTATCCTTCCTATATATCTTCGTATAAACCTTTAGCTTTTACATGTCCCTAAATATATAACACTCATTTTCCGTTTTTACTTTGATTTATATCGGGCAGCTATCATTTGTATAATATTTGATAATTCATTGTTATGTTGTATTAATTATTAGAAGATTAATGACATTTTTTGCATTCCCTGATTTAGTACCTTTTATATCCAGCCGCAAAAGTATCCTTAATTTTCTTCACTACATCCTCCGGCTCCGTCACTTTCACTCCATCTCCCAGTCCTACAATCCAGCCGATGAACTGCGGACTGACTGCTACTTTTGCAATAACTGCAAAGTGTTCTGTATCTCTTTTTACCAGAGTCACGTTCTTTCCGAATCGGTCTATCATTACTCCGGCAAATCTGTTTTCGCACTCTATGGTAACTGTTCGTTCTTCTCCGCCGAACATTCCGAAGGTCTTTCTGGCGTAATCAGCCATGTCCGGATTCCTGAAATCAGCTCTTCCTTCGCGTTTTTCATCTACTGTATCGATATGAAGCATCTTATCTACGCGGTAGTGCTTTATCTTTTTATCTGCATCATCGTATGCCACCAGATAGTAGTTTTCATCGTCCCAGGAGAGTCCCCATGGGCTGACTTTATATTTTGCCCCGTCTTTGCGAAGTTCCATCTTCTTATCAACGTTCCAGTTCCAGTACTGGAAAGTAATCTTCCGGTTCCGGTTGATTGCATAGTGAATCTGATCTACGTTATAGAAGATGCTTTCATTCATAGTCTTAACTCTTCCGGCTATGAATACCTGTCGTTCGAGCTGCTTTGCCTCATTTTCGCTGCAGAGTTTTTCGAGCTTCTTTATGAGTTCCTTTGACTTTTTCTCTGTGATAAACTTTGAAGACTGAACCGAATCCACTAACAGTTTCAGCTCCGGAAGATTGAAATCCCTCTCTCCCAGATAATATTTATAATTTCTTCCGACATGCTCTCCTACGATGTCATAGCCGCATTCTCTTAATAAAGCTATGTCGTTATAGATACCTTTTCTTTCAGCCTCCACACCATACCGGTCAAGTTCTGCAACGATTTCCGGACTGGTTATAGTATATCATTTTGGGGTACCATATAAAACTTTTACTTTGCCTTTTTCTTAGAAATTTTTACTTATATAAACATAGATTAGTACTATCTTCCTGTCATTTACCATGATACCTTTTACACTGTCCTGTTATTAAGACTCGGACGGGATTTTCGAGGGGTACTTTTAAAAAGCATTCCTATCCGAAAGTAGTATTATTTAATTCAAATATGATGTTATTCATCTCAAGTGTATTAAGAAACTTGATGTTTAAAGCAGTTCTACTGATAATACGGATTCCGATATTTCTGCCCGGATCTGCCCCTTCAGCATTAATTTCTGCGATTTTTGCGACTACATCATATTTGGGGCAATTGTCTCGTATACTGATCACCAGCTTATCCATTTTGTAAACGGCCCGGAAATCGATCATATTATCCCGTGATTGTTTGTTTGTAAAACCGTGTTCAATAATATTATCTGCAAGCTCCTGTAATGCCAGTGAAGCATGGAAAGACGTTCTATTATCAAATCCGTGGCCTTTTGCAAACATCATAAGCTGTTCAGATGCAAGAGAAACCTCTTCATAATCACGAATATCCAATGATATAAGATCTCCGGCATGGAGATAAAAATCCTCAGGAAGATTCAAGAAGTCCTTCCTGGACGGAATGAGCTTACCGGACCTTATCATATAGTAAACATAGACCAGTAACAATGTAACAGCATCGCTTACCGCATAGGATGCAAGTATGCCATATACCCCGAACAGTTTTCCGCAGATAAATGCCGTAGCAACGACCACTATAAATCTTGCAGCAAAAATCAAAATATTCATATTTACAAGGTGATGAATTCCCTGCAGATACTTTATACGGCTATCTATTAAAGCTCTTATCGGAAGCTGCAAAGCCAGCATCACAAAAGAGAAGCACACCATATCAAATATACCACCTGCTTCATTCACATAAAGAGAGGCAATCGGTTTTCTGAGGACAATTACCAGTATAGATATCACTCCGCAAACGAAGGCAATCATTTTGTGTTCGAAGGAGACAAGCTCACTGATCCCCTCTTCATTTATCTCTCCGTAAAAAAGACTTGTAAGTACAGAAACTGCCGATGCGATTCCAAAGCTTAAAGCGTTAAGAAATCCGGAATAACTATTCTGTGCAGACAGCGCCGTCATCGCTGCGGTTCCGCCGTATAGAATAATCGTGCGGTTTACAATGACCGGTCTAAGTGTATTGGCCAGACGGACACAGGCTTTATCTGTACCGTTTCCAAGCATTTTCATAAATTCTGCAGGAGTAATTTCAGCCCTAACAAAATGCAGGTTTCTGTTCTTTTTACTGAAATGCGCAATCCACATATAAAGCAGATTCACATATGCTGCAATTGACGTTGCAAGTCCCATTCCGAAGATGCCCCAATTAAAAAATATGGCTACAACGTCAAATACTATGTCTGTTACAATCTCGATGATAGCTCCATTCACTACGATCTTCGAACTGTTATCAAGCTGAAGAGCCGATCCAAATATGGACGTTAAGACAATAGCAGGAATACCTATTCCTATACCACTGATGTATTCCGATGCCATCTGCGCGATTCACGCCGCCTTACCTGCTGCACCGAGCAGTATCGCCAGTTTTCCGGAAAACATCACTGTTAAAATCGTCATAATCACTGACAGAATAGTTCCTGCATACACAGTGATACTGAATACTTCAGAGACTTTTTTGAGTCTTCCGCGTCCCAACTCCTGTGCGCAACAGACCTGCATTCCTACAAACAGCATACCGCTCAGAATTCCTATGATGCTGTATATAGGATGGGCAATTCCTTCTGCTGCCAGTGCATCCGGCCCCAGAAAACTTCCAACCATCATGCCGTCGACAAAACCGGCTCCGACATGTGAAAGTTCAATGCTCATACCGGTGATAAAAAGAGAAATGAAAGCTTTGTCTATCAGCCACCACCTGTTATTCTTTTTTGATAGGTTTATTTTTTTCATGCTTTTTAGCGCCTTGAGCAAAAAAATACATAAGATTTTCAGAAGACCTTGTTGATTTATTTTAACATAAAACTCAATACTTACGAACATATATTACGTCTGGCCACACTCTGAATAGTAACCTCGAAATTAAATGAAGTCAAAAAACTTACTAGGTTTCTTCATGTTGATTAGACTATGTATAAAAGATAGTCAATACGATATCGTTGGTGTACAATATTCATGTTCGTTACTGTCAGAAAAATTCAGAAGGTATATATCTGTTAAAAGCAGGACGATATGATTTCAATAGTATTCCGAAAGGAGTCAGAAAATGAAGAAAATACTTTTATTATTATTTATTTTTGCCTTAAGCATTGCTTGTTTCGGGTGCGGTAACATTTCATCAGATCAGGCAGAAGCATCGGCAGATACACAGGCAGAAGAAACTGCTTTCGAAGAAGCTGTTAACGAAAGACAGCCGGGAACCGTAGTAATACTCGCAACCGGTGGTACAATTGCAGGAAGCGGCGATGAGGGAGAAAATTCAAACTATATTCCAGGCATATTAACAGTCGAGCAACTGTTGGATTCCGTTCCCGAGCTTGCGAAGTTAAATAGTATCGAAGCGATTCAGCTATTCAACAAAGGTTCTGATGATATAACATATGAGGATATGGCCAAAATAGCAAAAACAATCAATGAAATGGCCCAAGACGATAACATTGTCGGATTTGTCATCACTCACGGTACTGATACTCTTGAGGAAACGGCATATTTTCTTCAGCTTACTGTAAAAACCGATAAACCTGTGGTCGTAACCGGATCCATGAGGCCGGCGACTGCAAAGTCAGCAGACGGCGCACAAAATCTGTACGAATCCGTTAAAGTGGCGGGTAGTCCGGAGTCTGCCGGAAGAGGTGTAATGGTGGTATTTTCTGACAGAATATACAGTGCACGCTACGTCACTAAAACAAATACTTCATCCGTTACCACTATGAACAGTCCCCTACATGGATGTATGGGTACTGTCAGTGATGAAGAACTGCACTACTACTATCACATAGATAAAAAGCATACTGTTGATACCATATTTGATGTCGACCAGATGGATTTTTCCAAAACTGTTCAAATATATTATTTCGGGGTTGGAGGAAAACCGGATACCCTGCAATATATCATTGACCATAGCGATGGCGTCGTTATAGCAGGCGCAGGGGATGGTGTCGTCGGCAGCTATTACGGTGAGGTGTTTGGAAATGCAAAGATTCCGATTGTTGATGCATCCAGGACCGGTTCGGGATCCGTTTCCTATCGCGGGATGGATACAGGATATGAAATTTCAGCTGCGGATCTGAATCCACAGAAAGCAGCAATACTTCTGACATTATCGCTGGAAATAACAGACAATCCACAGGAAATTGCCAAAATGTTCTTTGAATATTAAGGAAACCGGGGTTATATGTCAACTTTAGGAGATGTTGTTCAGTTTCTTTATCCTTAATTACCATGGATAAAGGATAGTCAATGCGATATCGCTGTCTATCTGTTCCCGCACTTCATCCAGACCGCGGAATTTCATAACAGAGCGGACATAGAAAAAACTTCAAGTATCAGCATCTTAAGGCTTGAAAATCAGGAACTCGCATTAGAAAAATCCCTATACAACCAGATAAAATGCCTGCATCCCTCATAGTCATTCAGCATGCTTCTCCTCTTTTATGCGTCTGTAAAAAGTACTCATACTAATTCCAAGTTTCTTTGCTGCCTCGCTTGCATTGATTTGCTTGCTTTTGAATCTATGCACAACATCATAAAAAGCAGGTTCGTCTACCTGAATTGTCTTTCTGCCTCGGTATTTTCCATTTGCTTTTGCCCTCCTGATTCCATCAGCCTGCAATTCCTTTATCCTTTCGCTTTCTCTTCTGTATAATCGGTGTAGCAGGTTATAGCAATCTCTTCTATTTGAGTCATCAATAATAAAACCTTCAAAAGCGAAAGATCTTCCGGCACAAATGTAATCGAGTAATCTTTTTTGTATATCCACGCTTCGCTTCAACTTGCAGAATGTGATATCGTTCTCGTACGCCGGAGTAGTCTTTCTAACATAGAGCCTGTCACCGACATAATGTGTATCTGTTCTGATCAGCCATTCAAGCTGATTCAGATACTGCATGTTACAATCTTCAAGAAGCTTCCACAATTCCTCACGATTGTTGCTCGGAGATCTTTCGGAGATAAATGTCGGAACAACATTTTTTCTCACATATTCAGACTTCCTCTTATCAAGGTCAAGTCCGGGTATTCCCTGAAATAAGTTTGAGTCCAGCAAATCAATCACAGAGTATACCGGCACGAACCTATACTCAAATTCTTCTGACTCCCATTTCTTATATTCAATTTTGCAAATGACGTATTCTATGCCATAGTCATCTTTAAGGCATATCAGTGCATTCGTAATGTATGGATTCATTCTTTTGCTCCTATTAATCTGTCATAAGATGATTTAATAATATTATTAAATCGCTCGGTAATAATGTGCTTATAGAATTTTTTCTGTATATCACTGATGAAAAGTACATCATTATCAATAAAAGAGTGTATTCGCTTAAGATCAATTCTTGCGTATATATTTGCAAGTGCAATATTACATTCCGTAAACCGTAAACTGCTTATCACATCATAATATGAACTCTTTTTTCCGTTTAGTTTAATCTGTGATGTTGGAAACGCATATATTCTTTTGCTTGTTTCTTCTTCAGAATTTATGATGCTCAGCATCTCATCCTCCTCAGTAAGATTAGGAAACAGAGAAGAACCATTGTCAAATATCGGAGCCAGTTTATATTTATTGTCCTTTTTTAAAAAACCCCAGTTCGCACCATGTCTGTCAAAATTACCCAGCATTGCATCAACAATGTACAACTCCCAAAACTGACTGATTGTTTCATCTACCCTTGTAAGCTTTGAATTGTCGCGCAGCATTTGCATAATATCTTCATATGAGTACTGATACTTTTCTTTATCCTGATCCAACGTACTTTCACCGACATCATTAAACGGTACAAACTGATATCCGCCCTGAATAAAGCTTTTACAGGCAACAACCTGCTCTCCATCATAAGTTCCAAGATAAGTTTCCTGACATTCAAATCCCAGCATTTCAAAAATATGCGAACCAATGTATTCAGAAATATGATTATTCCTTTTTCCGAATTCGGTTTGCTTCTGAAACTTAATCATATATTCGTTGTTGCTGATAATTAAACCAAGCTTTTTTTCACTACCGCCAAAATAGGTGCCACTCTTTTCATAATATGAGAAATCCATATTGACGCCTCCTACCTATATCAATTATACAATGTCCATAAAAATTATCAATAGGGTATATACATATATTTGACACATCAGTTGTATCATAATATATTATATACCCTATTGACATATTCTAATATAAAATTGTCCTCATACTGAACTTAATGCTTATAGCTTCGCAACTGTGTTATAATGGTTTTGTGTAGATATTGGCAACGGATAAAAAAAAGATTCAAAAGAGGCTTATCAAATGAATAATATAAATCCCCCTTCCGGAAGAATGATTGAGCAGGATATTGCCAAAGGTGTTGCTATCCTGTATGTTATTCTGATTCATTGCATCCCGATGACTGAAGATGTTGATATAGTCGTTCGTGCTTTGCTCGGTACGGCGCTGCCCGTATTCTTTTTCCTTTCCGGTTACAACTATAAACCGAACAATCTTACATATAGTCAAAACCTCAAAAAGCGAGCTAAACAGCTCTTTATTCCTCTTTTGAAATATTCGCTTTCTGTACTGGCGCTTATGGTGATCGGTCTTCTTGTTCTTGGGAAAAAAAGCGAGATTATTTCCATATTCAAATCCTACATCGGTATGTGGCTGACAGATCCGATAGCTACCCGTCTCGGCTTCCCGACCATAGGAACATACACTGGGATACAACGTGTTTTTGAGCCGTACTGGTTCATCCTGTATATGTTCGCGGCTTATGTGATTTTTTATGCGGTCATCAAGTATGCATATGCGAGTGTACCCGGGTATTTAAGCATCATGTATGCCTGCGTTATGGGTTCCACGATACTCAACAGATTTGGAATTGTTCTTCCATGGGGACTGCACAATGCTCCGGTCTATGCGTCCATTATGATGTCCGGAAGCATTTTCAAAAAATATGATCTGTTTAACTCTGGTGTCTCAAAAAAATGGTCAGTCGTGAATTTCATTGTTGCCGCAGTGCTTACAATATTCTTCGGACTGGTTAATTCCCGCGCCGGTCAGCTCAGCGGCTCCGGTCTGACCACCAAAATTCTAGGCGACGGTGAAGTGGTTTATACAATTTTCTATGCGTTTTTTGCCTGCTATTTTGCTTACAAGTGTGCCTGCTACATCAAAAAGATCCCGTATGTCAGCACTTTTCTTGCATGGTTCGGGCGTAACTCACTGCCGGTCTTCATGATTCATCTGATTTATATGTTTATTGCAAAGGCCATCGCTCACGCCGACCTCAATGCTTCTCTCGCCCATGTCACTAAGATGGACTGGAAAAATATACTGGCGTACGTGATAACCGTTGTTCTGTGCAGCTTCCATATTATGGTTATTGACCGAATCAAAAAAAGAAAAGAATCTACCTTTAGTTGAAAATTATTTGATTCTATGCAAACCGGCAGGGTCTGCATATAGTGATTCCGGAATTACCCCGTTCAGATTCGCTTTAATGTATGTTTGAATTAAATCTTCTTTTTTACTGCCTCTGGTTGTTATGCCAAAATGAAAGGACAAATATGACAAGCTCAACTGAATCACCCTATTTTCTAAATAATTATCCTGACGGAGCACATATCGGACTGAACATGGACTGGCTATATGCCGGAAATTCCATGATTCATTCAGATTATGCTGTTATGTATAAAGCCGCCGAAAACAGGAGAAATATTACGATCGGTGTTGAGGCCGGACACGGAGTCCTCGGTGGTGATAATATTTTGACATACTGTCATCCGGATTATACAGCAAAGTTAACTGGTGATCCCACTCAGCAGATTTTCAAGATGCCAGCCGATTCTTATGGTATGGCTTTTCCGGACGGAACCCCGGAATATGTTGTAACACTGGCATTGGCGCAGCATTTTAAGAATATGCTTCTGGCAGAAGGCTATGATGTGCTGATGGTACGGAATCGCAGACTGGTGCAACTTGATGTAATTGCCAGAACCGTTATCTGTAATCATGCCGCAGACTGCCATATCTCCCTACATTTTGATGCTGACCTACGCGATTACGAAAAGGGCTGTTTTTACCTTTCCGCTTTGGACGAAATGAAGGCAAAGGAACCTGTCGCATCCGTCTGGGAGCGAAGCGATGCCCTCGGAGACAGCCTGATCTGTGCGTTACGCAAAAACGGATTCAAAATCTTTCTGCCCCATATGAAAAAAGACCTGATGCAGACAGCCTACAGTAGTGTTCCGTCTGTCGTTATCGAACTGGGCAATCAATTCTCCGATCACAGCGATACCGCCCTGCAAAGGATTGCCGAAAGTCTGATTGCCGGAGTAAATCTGTATTACAGTTGATAATCCGGTATGATAATGTAAAGTCCGGTTCTTTTACTGTAATCATCAAATGATGCTGAGGTCAAATATGCAGACTGTAACGATATTGTTATCAACCTACAACGGAGAAAAATATCTTTCAAAACAGCTGGACAGTCTCCTTGCGCAGCAGGGGGTAAATGTCCGTATTCTTGTACGTGATGACGGCTCCACAGATCGAACCCTTGAGATTCTGGAAGATTATAAAGCACGCTTTCCTAACTGCGTTTTTGTCAAATGCGGTTTGCATAAAGGCTTCTCCGGCAGCTTTCTGGCTCTCGCCTCAGACGCCGGTGACTCGGATTATTATGCCTTTTGTGATCAGGACGATGTCTGGGCTACAGATAAACTGCAGACAGCAGTCAGCAAGATTGACAGTTCTTCCAATATTCCTCAAATGTATTTTTCCAATGCCATGCTGGTGGATAGCAGGCTTCGACCGATAAAAGAATTTCACAGAAGCTTCTCTTTCCCGCCGATGCTGTCCATGCGTCTGACAGATAATCCGGCTCTCGGCTGCACTATGGTATTCAACAAAGAAGCCCTGAATCTGTTTGTCAAAGCCGATGAAAGCAGGCTCATATACTACGATTACTGGATGTATCTGCTCTGCTCCTATCTGGGTCTGATTGTATATGACAACAGCTGTAGGGTGCTTTACCGTCAGCACGATAGCAATGCGATGGGATATCTGAACCGGAATATCTGGCTTAACCGCATCAAAAAGCTTATTCACAAGCCCCATATTCACGAGTATCCGGCCGCAGAGCTGATACGCATATTCGGGTCGCAGTTTCAGTCCGTCGTGGATAATGACTTTCTCTATCAGCAGAGTCATCCGGTCGCTCCAGGAGAAGTTTCTGCTTGTCGGGTTTCCCCGGCCGAACTGGAGAAACTTCAGCTCATGGCAGACTACCGTAAGAATCTTTCATCCCGGATGCGCCTTCTTTTTCATAAAGAAATCGCAAGCCCGTCTGCCGGCAAAAACTTCTGGTTCAAGCTTCAGGTCCTTCTGGGTATTGCCTGACAATTCTGCGAAATACACGGTCGTATTTTTCAACCATTTCACCCCAGGAATAATGCTTACGCATGCGCTCCTTTGCCGCATTCCCGAATTGCCTGAGGACTTCCTCCGAAAGTTTGTCGGCTTCTTCTATTCTGTCCTTCAGTTCCTCTGCAGTACTGAAATATACGGCAGCATCCGCTCCGGTCTCCCGATTGAATTCTCCGTCATAAAGAATGTTCAGATTCGTCATAGACATGGCCTCCAGTAGACCGGGATTGGTTCCTCCGACCTTGTGTCCGTGAATATATCCATGTGCATGGCGACGAAGGTACGGCAGAACTTCTCTGTCGTACAGGCTTCCTGTCATGACAATGCGTCGGTCCGTTTCAAACCGGGTGCTTTCCCTGATATACTGATGGAATGACTGCATTTCTTCTTTATAATTTGTAACCACAACGAGTTTTCTGGCAGAATTCGATGCCATGAATCCCTTCATCATCATTTCATAATTGTTTTCCGGGATATATCTCCCCAAAATCAGATAATACCCATCCGGTTCTATCTTCCATTCGTCAAAAAAGTGTCTTACGCGTCTTGGCATGGGATCTGCTACACGTTCTCCCGGATATACTCCGTAGGGAATGAACTCTTTAGGAACGTTCTTTATTGCTGCAAACCGGTCATAGTGGTCCTTGATTCTCGCGGAGTCACAGATCAGATAGTCAGCTGCCCGTGCCATAAATTGCGAAGAGAGATAAAGATAGACTTGAACCAGTCTGTTCCACTTGGTCCGTTTCCATTCCATTCCGTCAGGATTCTCTATAATCCTGATTCCTTTTCGCTTAATATACGGTTTTTTCATCCAAATCAAAGGAGCGATGCGCATTCCCAGATACAGAAGAACCGGGTTGCTCAATCCGTTTTCCGTGATGTACCGTATGGCATGATTCGTACATTTTGCATCATAATACATCATGGTGCTACTGCCGGTGTTTCGGACAAAAACACGTATACAGTTCACATTATTGACCCGGACAATTCCCTCTTCGGTCTTATTCTTAACAATTTCAAACACATAAAAAACAACGTCAGGATCTTTCCAGTTATCTATAAGGCCATGCAAAAAAGATTCCCACCCGCCGTAATTGGCGCAATAGCCTCTTGCGCCGATAATGAACACATTGATTTTATTTTGATTTGTTGATTCTGTCATAAACATCAGTTGATCTGCAGAGTTGTTTTTTCGCATTAGTTCTTCCGACATGCCGAACTGCTTTGCCGTATCAGTTCAGTTTCTCCTGCCATTCGGAGCCGATTCCGTATTTTTCATTGATCATCGGACCCCGAAGATAAGCTGCGGCAGATTCCGGATCTCTTTTTATCAGTTCCTCGTCCAGATTCTTCTCGTTGTGCCGGATAATCTCGTCTATTTCCTTTCGTGTAAACTCAAGCGAATTCGTAGCATAATGCGCTTGAGCCTTTTTGTTTTTATACTCACAAAATATCTTCGGGACACGATAGAGATTATAGATTCCTACCACAGGAAGCATTGCGCACAGGATATATGCCTGATTAAAGGTCAGCTCGGAAGCTTTTTTACCGAAATAAAATTCTGAGGCAGACTGAATTCCATACTGCCCGTTATCAAAGCAGATCACATTCAGATATAATTCCAGTATTTTTTCCTTGCTGAATTTCCTTTCAGCATAAAGGGTAATAACTGCTTCACATAGCTTACGCCGATAGCTCGGCTCAAAGTGAAAATAGAGATTTTTGCATAGCTGCTGCGTTATGGTACTTCCACCGATTTTGGCGTCTGGATGTTTCAGATTGTGTTTCAGGCATTTTCTAAATGCTTTAAAATTGAATCCATGATGTTCAAAAAAAATATCATCTTCAAGTATAGTGATGATGCGAATCAGGTGTTCGGACATGTCTGCATAATGACAGTAGTCGGGTTCTGAAGATCTTTTTTCATAAATTTTCAGCAGAGGTTTTTTCATCATGATAACACATGCTTCGATAATACAGACGATCAAAGCCGCCATAATCACTGCCAGACATATATAAATAATAACTGTAAAAATCTGCATATTTACTCTGACAAACTCCCCTTAAAATGTTATACTGTGACGTGTGGATAACAATTTGACTTCACCTACAAAAATCATTGCATTGACCTTCGATGACGGTCCGTCGCCGGATAACACACCGATGCTGTTGGATATTCTGTCCGAATATAATGTACCGGCATCTTTTTGTGTGCTTGGCAGTCTGATTGAGTCCAACGAAGCATTATTGAAAAGGATGCTTTCTCTCAACTGTGAGATTGTCAATCATTCATGGAATCACGAGTATCTGGCAAAAGCTCCCAAGGAAGTAATATATGATAATATCCGGAGGACAGACGATGCCATATTTCGTGCCTGCGGTGTCCGTCCGCGATTCTTCCGGCCTCCATACGGTGCATCAAATGAGTGTCTGCAATCCGTTCTGAAAAGCTTAGAAAAAATAGAGTTGCTTTGGAACTCTGACCCTGAAGACTGGAGACTAAGAGATGCCCAAAAGGTAACGTCTGCCGTGCTTGACTCCGTTGCAGGCAAAGAAATAATCATACTGCATGATATCTATACTTCAACCTGTATGGCTGCCGCTGTCATCATACCGGAGCTGCTTCATCGCGGTTACGAGCTGAAAACTGTCAGTGACCTCCTGAAGCACAAAAACCCCGTCCCCGGGAAGGCTTACGGACACGCATGAATCTGTCCGATCGGTCTATCGCAAACTCATAAGTCCATCCGGAGCGTTCTCCGAGTCACTGACAGTCAGCTGCTTCTTTGATTTCCTGGAGCTTTACAAGCTCGTAGAATCTTCCCTTTCTGCTCATCAGCTCATCGTAGCTGCCTTCCTCCACGATTGTTCCGTTATCCAGCAATAGTATCCTGCTGCAGTGCTTTACTGTGGAAAGGCGATGTGCAACAACGATTTTCGTACATTTCATTTCGTCGAGCGTTTCTCTTACTTTGCTCTGACAGATATTGTCAAGGGCACTGGTCGCCTCGTCCAGAATCATAATTTTGGGCTTGGAAATAATCGCCCGCGCTATGATCAGCCGCTGGATCTGTCCCTGTGAAAGCGCAATGGAGCCGGCATTGATTTTCGTATCCAGACCATATGGAAGCTTACGAACATAATCCGCCATATCTACTTTTTCAAGAATACTCCAGATTTCCTCATCCGAAACGGACTTCACACACATTTCCATATTGTCTCTGATGGTTCCGGGAATCAATGTGTCCGATTGGCTGACAAACCGGATATGTCTTGTAATGCCATATCGTGTTGCTTTGCTCATTCGGTTTCTGCCGTACCAGATTGATCCGTTTTCTGAAAAGAGTATCCCCATAAGCAGATGCAAAAGGGTGCTTTTACCGCTTCCGGACGGACCGACGATTGCCACATATTCATTGGTATTAATCTTCAGATTCAGATTATCAAGAATCTTTACCGAATCCGCATAAGCGAATGTTAGATTTTCTATACGAATATCGCCGTATACGCCGACGGTCTTTTTGCGACGGACATAATGGTTGTCCTCCAGAAAGAATTTCTGTTTTTCCCACATTGCCCTGCATCCCGTTACAATGATGGTTGTGTTAATCAATTCAGATACATTGGATACCAGGATTCCTGCAATCATAATCAATACAAAGAAATCTGTCATTTCCATATGCGAGAAAACCGCAATAGCCATAATAAGCAGTGTGATCAGATTGACGGAAAGTTTCGGCAGAATAGCGTTAAAATGA
>JAZRYX010000011.1:0-4748 GCA_045600945.1 Lachnospiraceae bacterium | reverse complement strand
GCTCTGTAAATAGAACATCTATTACTGGTTTATCAGATGGTACTTTGATTTCGACAACAGGAAACACTCTTACTGTCGGTTCTACTACAGTAACAGCAACTCCTAAAACTGCTGATGCAGACTACAGTTATGACTTTGTAGAATGGACAGGCATCCCTACAAGCGGAAAAGTAACTGCAAATACAACTGTAAAAGCAATATTTAGCAGAACTGCCTTAACACGTGACACGAGCACAGGTACCAACAGCGCAACTGGAACTGGAACTGGCACTGGTACCGGTGGCGGCGGTGGTGGTTCATCATCCGGTAGCAGCGCAGGTGGCCCTATCAGCAACACAGCACCGGCATACTCACCGCGCTGGCAGAAACGTACAGACGGTAAATGGTTCATCACAGGAACTAACGGAAAGGTAGTTACTAATGCATGGCTTTGTGATGATGTAGTAGCAAGCAACGGAAAGAAGGTATGGTATCTGCTTCAATCAGACGGAACTATGCTTACTGCAGGTCTTGTGCAGGATAAGAGCGGAAACTTCTACAGTCTGGAAATGGATCCTACTAACCCGCATTATGGAATGCTCAGAAATAAGAGCGGATTCTACAACTGCAACGGACAGCAGATTTATCTTGAAATAGAAGAGAACAATATCTCATCACTCGGAGCAATCAAGAATGCTGATGCAATCACAAAGCTAAAAGAAATCTATGGATTGAAAGTTTATCCGATAGGAAATGAGAGCGCAGTATTTACCTCGAATTTCTGATTATATTACTGACAGGGTCAGCTTCGGCTGATCCTGTTTCTTTGTGACAATCGAAAAGCTGACCGCTGGGGTCAGCTTTTATAGTACATATGATATGAATTCAAGAGCCTTAAGACAGTAATTATCTCATCATACGGAAGAGTCCGATGACCTTACCGAGTATCGCTACTTCATTTACGATTATCGGATCCATGGTGTCATTTTCCGGCTGAAGTCTGTAATGGCCGTCTTCCTTATAGAATCTTTTTACCGTAGCTCCGTCCTCAACCATTGCAACAACGATTTCACCGTTTGAGGCACTTGAGCAGCATTCTATAAGAAGATTATCTCCGTTAAAGATACCGGCATTGATCATTGAATCGCCTTTGACCTTAAGCATAAATGTTTCTTTATTTGGTAAATAGTCAACAGGGATAGGGAAGTAGTCTGTTATATTTTCTTCTGCGAGTATAGGCTGACCGGCTGCAACCTGACCGACCATAGGAATATTGGCAAGTTCACGTCTGGTCGGTGAAAACTCTTCATCAAGAATCTCGATGGTTCTTGATTTAAGATTATCTCTGGATATGAGTCCCAATCGCTCCAATGACTTAAGATGCGCATGAACAGAAGATGTGGATCTCAGATCTACAGCTTCACAGATTTCCCGAACCGAAGGCGGAAAACCTTTCTTGAGGGTATAGTCCTTTATGAAACTAAGTATCTCCAGCTGCTTCTGAGTTGGAGTATCGCTTCTTTTTCTTCCCATTTGATTACCTCCCAGAATATTCTGTTTATATTCTAACATATGTTCGATTAAATTGCAAAACTTTTGTTCGATATATTTGAATAAATATTTACTCTTTACTGCCATAATTAAATATGGCATAATAATCTAAGGAGGACAAATCTATGCAGGATAAATTAAATTTCCAGATTAAAGAAACATTTCTGACCGAACTCCAGCTTGATAAATTAAAAAAACTCCTTGAACAATTCGGAGTGGATGTCAACTATAAGAAAGCAAAAGAATTCTATGATCTTAATATGTCATGGGACAGTTCTGATGTATACAGAAAGAGCAGCAGATATGCAGGAAGAACAAAGATAGGAACGGGAATAGACTGGACACAGGTAGAATATTTAAGCTCCCTCGGTATGACGAATGACGAGATATCCGAACGTCTCGGTGTAAATATAAGGACATTCTACAGAAGAAAATCAGATCATAAAAAAGAAAATTGAAATATCTATTGACAAACAGCTGTTCGAGTGATATATTGTGAACAAGAGTTCGAGAATATTTGTTCGAGGTAAATGCCATGAAAACATCCAGATTCATATTAACCGGTATTGTAATATCGCTTGCGGTAACATTTTGCTCTCTGACAGCAATCAGAGCAAAAGCCGAGACAAAAGATTCAGTAAGGCCTGATTGCTATTATACTTCGGTAAAAGTTCAGTTGGGTGATACTCTGAAGTCTATTGCAAAAGAGTACAACACATCTGAAACTTACAGCGATACAGCCTATATAAACGATATTAAACGTATCAATACACTTTATACCGATACTATTCATCCGGGGTGTTATCTGACTATTATGTGTTTTGAATAAGAATATATGTCCATTCCCAGTATTTAACTCATACAAAAGAAGTAGTAGCACCTTTTTGATAAAGAGCCTGCAGCCATGGATTTCAGGGTTTTCCAGACTGCAGGTTCTATATTTTCTCCATTCAGCTATGCGCAAAATGCTTCTTTATCAAATAGCTTGCATTGATGAAAAGGATATGATATCATCAATATAGCTAATCAATGCAAGCTATTCGATAAAATGTACACATATATTCAATGCAGCTATTCTATATAACGGATTAAAAACTCTATGGAACTACAAAAATTATATTCATACACTCGCAAAGCTATTGATGACTATCATATGATTTCTGCTGGCGATCATATTGCTCTGGGTATTTCCGGAGGCAAGGATTCCATCACTTTACTTTATGCATTAGCCGGTCTGCGCAGATTTTATCCTCAAAAGTTCAATATTTCCGCTTTTACCGTCGATCTTGGTTTCGAGGGTTTTAAAGAGGCTCTTTCCGGAATCAGCGAGCTCTGTGAGCGATTTTCGGTTCCTTATACGATAATTTCCACACCTATAGCCGAAATTATCTTCTCAGAGCGTAAGGAAAAAAATCCCTGCAGTTTATGTGCAACCTTGCGCAAAGGCGCCATGAATGATTTTGCCGTTCAACAAGGCTGCAATAAGGTAGCATTTGCCCATCACAAGGATGACCTGATCGATACTTTACTTATGAGCCTTATCTATGAAGGCCGCATACATACATTTGCGCCAAACACATTTCTTGACCGGACAGGGCTTACAGTCATACGGCCTCTGATGTATGTGCCTGAAATGGATATTATCGGTTTTAAAAACAAATACGAACTGCCGGTCGTAAAAAATCCTTGTCCGATGGACGGTGTTTCAAAAAGGGAGTATGTTAATAATTTAACGAAGCAATTGGAGCATGAGAATCCGGGTGTTAAACAACGAATCTTCCACGCTATATGTCAAACTTGTTTTGATGAAAATGGTTATAACGAGAAATAACGAGGTGTATTATGTCAAATCTTTCATACAATGATGAAACAGATAAAAAAAACATTCAGAAACTTCGCACTCTCCTGGCCGAGCTACCTCCTTATTGCAGAGACTTTTTCAGAGGCATAGAACCCAATACTCAGTCCAGAACCCGAATTGCATATGCATACGACCTGAACGTATTTTTCAATTTCCTTATATCAAACAATCCCAAAGCAAGTTCATATGGCGAAATCAAGAATATACCGCTTGACTTCCTCGATCAGTTACAGCCTGTCGACATAGAGGAATACATGGAATATCTGAAATATCGCGATGAGGGCGGCAAAGAAATATTCAACAAAGAACAGGGAATACTGAGAAAGCTTTCATCACTCAGAAGTTTCTACAATTATTTCTACAGAACATCAAGAATCGACAACAATCCTACTCAGCGCATACTTATGCCTAAGCTCCATGAAAAACCTATCATACGACTTGATATAGATGAAGTGGCTTCTATGATCGATCAGGTTGAATCCGGCGAACAGCTGACGGATATGCAGAAAAGATTTCACGAGAAAACCAAGATCAGAGATGTTGCAATCATTACTCTTCTTCTCGGAACCGGAATCCGTGTTTCCGAATGTGTAGGACTTAATATAACGGATGTTGATTTTGTAAATGATGGGCTGCGCGTCCACAGAAAAGGCGGAAAAGAAAGTACGGTATATTTCGGAGATGAAGTTGAAGCCGCTCTTAAAGAATACATTGAGCAAAGAAAGCATATTCTTGCTGCAGACGGCAGTGAAGATGCTCTGTTCCTTTCGCTTCAGAACAAGCGGGTCAGCGTGCGCAGTATTGAAAACCTTGTAAAGAAATATGCAAAGATAGTTACTCCCTTAAAAAAGATTACTCCGCATAAGCTGAGATCAACATATGGTACTTCTTTATACAGAGAAACCGGTGATATCTATCTTGTTGCAGAGGTTCTCGGACATAACGATGTCAACACCACCCGTAAACACTATGCAGCTCTTGAGGATCAAAGAAAACGTTCAGTCAGAAATGCAGTTAAGCTTCGTGAGGATTAGTGTGAAAGAATGTAGAGGAAAGCCGTAAAATGGCAAACTCAAATAAGCTGTCTATATCAGGCAACTTGTTTGAGGTCACAGACTTGATGGATTAGATCAAGAAGCTAATTCTTCTTCAGGAGGAAGTAAACCTTCTTTTTGCAACAGTTTTTTAGCTTGCTTGATAGCTTTAGCCTTCTGCCTTTCAACTAAAGGCGTAGGCATATCGATTTTGTAAAGATCGCTTGGATTCCATACCTCTCCAGTAGACAGCATCTGGTAGATGGCAGTGAGAATCATACGGGCAATAGCTATAATAGCTCTTTTCTTGCCACGACGTTTAA
>JAZRYX010000010.1:0-3199 GCA_045600945.1 Lachnospiraceae bacterium | reverse complement strand
TAATAAATGAATTTTTAAACGCTAGATTTTGCTTGCAACTACGATTGCAAACTAGCAACTGCTTTTGCAAAGGCGTATATTTAAGGTGCCTTTGTTTGATCAGGAAGGAGCTATTATGCCTAAACAATTATCCTTACCTGAACGTTATGTTATTGAGCGAATGATTCATCAAGATTACTCATTCGCTTCTATCGGAAGAAACCTCGACCGGTCTGCTTCCACGATTGCTCGTGAAGTTTTGCATTATCGCTGTTTCACAAGCAGGATCCCTATCATGGGTGAAAACGACTGTATTAATCGGTCTAGTTGTCAGCGCAATACACTCTGCCCTGAAATGGGTGTTCATGGATGTTTCGCATCCAGATGTAAATGCTGTCCCGAAGGAATCGTCTGTACATCCATCTGTGATAACTATGATTCTTTCCAATGCGATTTACTTGATAAGCCTCCCTACGTCTGCAACAACTGCAAGCTGCAGAAGAGATGTAAAAAGAACAAAGCTTATTACACTGCTCACAAGGCACATGCAGCTCATCAAAAATCTATTAAGGATGCTCATAGTGGTGTTCGCAAGACACCAAAAGAACTCCGTGAAATAGCTGAAATCATTGAGCCGCTCATCGCCAAGGGTCAATCACTTAATCACATTTGCGCTACACACGCTGACGAACTTGGTATATCTGAAAGAACTCTTTATAACTACATCGATAAGAATGTATTTGTGGTCAGAAATATCGATCTCCCTAAAAAAGTTGTTTATAGAGAACATCGTCCTAAAAGAGTTCTTACCAAGCTTGAATACCAGTATCGCCAAGGGCGAACTATTGAGGATTTCAATTCCTTTGTAAATGCTAATCCGGATGTGTCTATCGTTGAGATGGACACTGTAAAAGGAGGTCGAGAAAAGGGAAAAGTTTTCCTCACAATGATTTTTAGGAAATCCTGCTTTATGCTTATCTTTCTTATGAATGATGGCACTCAAGACAGCGTAATTCACGTCTTTGACACACTAAGCAACTTACTTGGTACTGCTCTTTTCAAGAGGCTTTTCGGTGTAATCCTCACAGATAACGGAGTCGAATTTAAGAATCCTAACGCTTTGGAGCACACGCGTCCCGGTTTGATTCGCACTCATGTATTTTTCTGTGATCCTCAAGCTTCCTGGCAGAAGCCTCATGTTGAAAACAATCACAGACTAATAAGAAGAATCATTCCAAAGGGAACTATTCTAAACAAACTTAATGTCGAAGACACTCGACTTGTTTGCTGTCACATCAACAGCGTCATACGCGACAACCTTGATGGCAAAACACCTTTTGATTTAATGGATTCTGCGGATGAAAAAAAGCTATTATCTGCACTTAACCTGTCACCCATTCCACCTGATGAGGTTATTCTGAGTCCAAAACTAATTAAACACTAACCACAACTCTGTCGGATCAAACAAAGGCCTCATATCCGTAATCGAAGCGGGGTCTCAGTTACTTTTGCAAACCGACTGGCATGTCGTTTATTAGTTGTGCCCAGAAATCATGCAAAACAATAGCTTTTGATTTATTATATATCATTTTAAGCTCGTTTTCAGCCCCATCTTAAGGTTTAAAATTTTTAGTGTCAATATATACTAGCAATTACTATTTCATTTAAAGGCATAAGTCGAGGCTAATTGTACATTTCCCATGCATTTTTCAACAAAAAAATGCAAGAAGAGATCGCACTTAAGCAATGTCTCCCTGCATTATTATTGTATTTCCAATATTACAGATAATGATTAACAGAAGAAATTTTTGTGATGCTTCTTCTTGCAATAAGCAAAACAGAAAGATTTAAGTTTCGTACTCCCTGCGATGTCAGTGAACAGAGAATTCTGATGAACCGATCTGCACTAATGATATTTTCTACGCTATCAAATTCTTCGGCGAGATGACGAATTAACGCAGTCTTTCCGCAGGCGTCTGCAAATCTCTTCTTTATCAACATACAACTCTGCCATATTTCAAATATATCCCTTTTCTGCGACAAATGGATACAATCAGTAGTTTAATCTACTGAACATACTCCGCATTAAACTTCTGCGCATTGTCGTCCCAACGCTTCAGCGAAACGGTTATGCTTCCTTTGCTCATCAGCACATGAGCAGAAAGTCCGCTATCCTGCAGATATTTCTTTGAAAGGGAAACGCCGTATGCTGTTCCTTCAATAATGCCTCGAAGAACGCCTGTGGAGGAAACACTCATATTTCTCATCGTCACAACCTGGCCCTTGGTATAGCCATACTGCAAAGGTTCAGAAACAGGTGCGCTGACAGACTCCTCTGAATCGGTCTGTCCGGCGGCATCGGTGACCTGTCCGATGCTTGCCAACATGAACTCACAGATTCCCTTAATACCTCTTCGTCCGGAATCGTTCAGAATCTCCAGATTCAGGTGAGCAGACGTATTTCTGCAGGTATTTAACTCTTCCATATCCTTCTTCAGTTCGTCAAGAGAACTGTAACGTGTGAAGTAAACATTCAGCACATCCCAATGGCGTTTGATGATCTTGTAATAATCATTAAATGCAAGAACGTTCAGTTTGGAAATAGTCAACTGTCTGAGGTCCGCATCATTCTCTCCCGCAACCTCACGAAGTCTCTCCAGATAGTCATCTTTGTTGGGATTAAAGGTCTGCAGTTCGTCCTGCCAGGTATCGGGGAACTTTTTCTTCAGCGCAATCGCAATAATCTCTCTGATCTTTCGCTCTGTCTTCTCCAACAATCCTGCAAGGGAATGCAGATCATCCGGCAATACATGCACTTTGACATATTCTACAAAATAAGGAGACATGGGCTCGTAGATAAGCTTTCCTGCATCACGGTACTTGGTCATACCGGCCAGTTCAAAGATATCCTTCTCATTCTTGCCCTTTTGGGTTATAAAGCCGTAACTGTAAAGCTTCTTAACCTTTTCCTCCAGATTGTCCGTATACACAGGTCCGATAAACTGCTGCACGAAAATGCTCATGCTGCTCATAGTCTTATCATGATCCACATATTCTGTATTCATCAGTGTAACCATTCTGTCGAAGGCAGTGTGAATGAAAGAGCCATTTTCACTGAAAATATCCGCGACGTCTATACCTTCATCACCGCAGAGCTTAATCTCATGGCGCATACGCATCAAAAGGCCGGGATTACGCCCGCACAGACAGGCAATCTGAT
>JAZRYX010000009.1:0-39516 GCA_045600945.1 Lachnospiraceae bacterium | reverse complement strand
TGCCTGTCTCATCATGTTCTCTAAGTACTGATTCTTTAAACTCTCTGCTGAATTTTCTTTTCTTGGTCATAGAAATGTTCCCCTTCATGATAGATTTTTGGATATTTCCATTGTCTACCATATGGGGAGCATATCATTTATAAGGGTTTACGGCCTGTCATCGAAGAGCTAGCAACGAGACTCGAACTCGTGACCTCCTCACTACCAATGAGGTGCGCTACCGCCTGTGCCATGCTAGCATCGCAGTTCGTTTCATCTTTATGATCCTACGAACAACGCATATATATTACCACAAATCATCCTCTCTGTCTAACTATTTCGTACATGAGTATACCTGCTGCAACTGATGCATTCAAAGAATCTATATCACCTTTCATCGGAATGGATGCCGTGAAATCACAAGTCTTTTTGACCAGTTCTCCGACTCCGCTTCCTTCATTCCCTATAACCAGTCCGATAGGACCTTTGAGATTGCATTTATACATCGATTCTCCGTCCATGTCTGCACATACAAACCAAAGTCCTTCTTTCTTCAGTTCCTCCATCGTCTTTGCAATGTTTGTGACTTTTGCAACCGGCGTGTAGTTCAGCGCTCCCGCAGAAGTCCTCGCCACTGTTGCCGTAAGCCCCACTGCTCTGTGCTTTGGAATAATAACACCATGCGCGCCGGCCTGATTGGCCGTTCTTATTATCGCACCCAGATTATGCGGATCTTCGATGCCATCGAGTAAAATGATGAACGGATCTTCTCCTTTATCACGGGCTTTTTTAAGGATATCTTCAACCTCGGCATATTCATATGCCGCTGCCGCAGCTATGACTCCCTGATGCTTTTTTGTCTCGCTCATCTCATCGAGTCTCTGAACCGAAACAAAGTTGATTATACAGTCAGCCTTTTTGGCTTCGCGCATAATATTCTGAAGGGGACCGTCATGGCTCCCCTCCTGAATATATAACTTATCAATTATTTTTCCTGACCTGAACGCTTCAAGTACTGCGTTGCGTCCTTCTATTCTGTTTTCGTTCATTTAATATCGTCCCGTCCGTTTCCTGCAGAACCTGATTCGTGTGAACCTATTGAACCCGACTTATATCACTCAGATTCCTTCTCTGCCATATCCAACAGATTAAATATTCTCTCCATATCTCCACGCAGGTAAAGCCATCCGATGAGTGCTTCAAATCCGGTAGCCTTACGATACGCGATGACATCCTGATTCTTCGGAGCAGCATGGGCATTGGAATTTCTTCCTCGCTTATATATGGCTTTTTCTTCGTCCGTCAGTGCGTCTTCTATCTTCATAATAAGATCAGCCTGCGCGCCGGCATTTACATACTTCGTACTTTCCTTATGTAGTTTACCCACCTGCCGGTTGCCTTCTTTGAGCACACGCTCACGCACGATGAGTTCATACACAGCATCCCCGAGGTATGCAAGAGCAAGCGGAGAATACTGCGACGGATCTCTATCCGGGGTTTTTATGCTCTCTCCCATTTAACTCCTTCACGTGTATCCTTAAGAATAATACCCATTGCCTGAAGTTTGTCGCGGATCTCATCTGCTTTGGCGAAGTCTTTGTTCCTGCGGGCTTCCTGACGCTGTGCGATGAGTTCTTCAACTTCCGCATCAAGTGACTCTTCTTTCTTATCGGTAATGATGCCGAGGATGTAACAGAACTTATCCATAAGGTCATAAGCCGCCTTAACCGTAGCCTTGCTTGATGACTCATTTATTTCTATGTTTGCAAGTTTGACCATCTCGAAGAGTGCGCTGATCGCGTCTGCAGTATTGAAGTCATCCTCCATAGCTGCTTCGTATTTCTTCTTAAGTTCTTCAAACTTATCAAGCACTGCCTGATCAGCCTCGCCCTCTGCTGCCTTTACCTCAAGTTCGTTAAGTCTCTGAACTGATGTGACGATTCTGGTAAGTCCGTTCTTTGCTGCTTCCATAAGCTCTGCCGAGAAATTCAGCGGACTTCTGTAATGTGCAGAAAGCATAAAGAAACGAAGCACCTGAAGATCGTATTTCTCGCTTATGTCTCTGACAGTAAAGAAGTTTCCGAGCGACTTACTCATCTTCTTATTGTCGATATTGAGGAAAGCATTATGCATCCAGTAATTTGAAAATGTCTTTCCCGAAGTTGCTTCTGACTGAGCGATTTCATTTTCGTGATGCGGGAATATAAGATCCTCACCGCCGCCGTGTATGTCAATCTGCTCACCGAGGTATTTCTTACTCATAACCGAGCACTCTATATGCCATCCCGGACGACCCTGGCACCATGGTGACTCCCAGTAAGGCTCACCTTCTTTTTTCGGTTTCCAAAGAACGAAGTCATTAGGATCTTCCTTGCCTTCTTCACCTGTCACTTTGATCTCACGGAAACCGCTCATAAGCGCATCCATATCTTTATGTGAAAGCTTGCCGTATCCCGGGAATGATTTTACTCTGAAGTAAACCGTGCCGTCCTCTGCAGCATATGCGTGTCCCTTATCGATAAGTGTCTGAATCATTTCGATCATGCCGTCGATTTCTTTTGTGGCCTGAGGATGTGTTGTTGCGGGACGTATGTTCATCCCCTCCATATCCTTCTTACACTCTTTGATAAAGCGCTCTGAGATAACTTCAGGTGCGACACCTTCTTCGTTGGCTGCTTTTATGATCTTGTCATCGACATCCGTGAAGTTGGAAACAAAGTTTACATCATATCCCTTATATTCAAAATATCTTCTTACCGTGTCGAAGAAAATCATAGGTCTTGCATTGCCGATGTGTATGAAATTATAAACCGTAGGTCCGCAGACATACATCTTAACCTTGCCTTCTTCAAGAGGCTTAAACTCTTCTTTACTGAGTGAAAGTGAATTATATATTTTCATGTTGTTCTCCTATATCCGTTATTAAGCAGATGGCCTGTGCTGCGATTCCTTCACCCGAGCCTGTAAAACCGAGTCCTTCTTCGGTGGTCGCTTTCACGCTGACCCGGTCAACTCCGATTTCAAGCGTATCTGCAATTTGTTTTCTCATTTCATCTATATATGCTGCCATTTTCGGTCGCTGCGCTATGACGGTTGCATCGATATTCACTATCTTGTAACCTGCATCACGCAGCTTCATACAGGTGCAGTATAAAAGTTCCAGACTGGAAATGCCTTCGAAAGCCGGATCCGTATCGGGAAAATGCTTTCCTATATCCCCAAGTGCTGCGGCTCCGAGCATGGCATCCATTATTGCATGCAATAAAACATCGGCGTCCGAGTGCCCAAGGAGACCCTTCTCGAATGGGATCTCGACTCCGCCGATGATACATTTTCTGCCCTCTGCGAGCTTATGAACATCATAACCTTGTCCGATTCTCATATAATGATTCTGATTCCTTTTTTAACACAGTGCACTTCACAATCCGTGAATGAACCGATGACTTCTCCGTCTGTATGAACGGTTCTCGGCTTATCAAGATGTATGCTGACTGTCCTGCAATCACATGCACGAACTCCGCTGTATTTAAGGTGATTTCCGCCAAGACCTGCTGCCAGAAGTTTTGCAAAATCGATTTTCGATTTTGTGTGCATGACGCACATATTCAGGATACCGTCCTGGAAATCAGCCTGAGGAGCAAATTTTCTTCCTCCTCCTTCTGTCATCTGATTATGAGTTGATATGAAAATGATATCGTTAAACTCTGCTCTTCTGTCATTGTCCATAATAATATGACCTTTGACAGGCTCTATCTTAAGAATATCAAGTGCTCCCAATATCAGATATACTGTCTTGCTTAAGTTGGCTTTCCCGAGTTTACCTCTTTTGATACTATCTTCTATTGTGACACATACCTGGGCATCATATCCGATGCCGGTGCTTACCGCGAAACGCCTGTTAATTACTTCATCAGTACCTACGGTCAGCACGCCATAATCAATATCGATTACATTTTTCCTTGTAATCACAGCCTCCAGACTCTTTATCACATTGAAACTGATTTTCAGTCCCCGTGCGAGATCATTACCCGTGCCGGTCGGCATATATCCGAATGTAACTCTGTCTGTGATGTTTGCACCGTTGAGTACTTCATTGAAAGTACCGTCACCGCCGACAGGAACCAATACGATGTCTTCATCATCACCGCTTGTTATCTGCCTTGCATATTCCATCGCATCGCCCGGTGCCGTGGTAAGGAAAACCTTATAATCGACCTTTAATTTTTGCAGGCGGAGTTCGGCTTTCTTCCAAACAAGATAGCCTTTTGCTCCGCCTGAATTAGGATTTACGATAAAGTATAGCATCTATGATTATACTAAGTCCGTGTCTATTGCTTCGTCAACTATATCCTGTGCTTCGTTTATTTCTTCTGTTTCTTCCTGAACAACCTCAGTATCAATTTTGACACCGCGATATCTTCTCATACCCGTTCCTGCAGGAATGAGCTTACCGATGATGACATTTTCTTTAAGTCCTGAAAGATTATCAATCTTTCCGTTGATTGCTGCTTCCGTGAGAACTCTTGTTGTCTCCTGGAATGAAGCTGCGCTCAGGAATGAATTGGTTGCAAGCGAAGCCTTTGTGATACCGAGGAGAATCTGACTTCCCTCTGCAGGAGTCTTGCCTGCTTCTTCAAGTGCTTCGTTTACTGCATTGAACTCATGAACATCCATTGTGATTCCGGCAAGGAAATCCGAATCACCTGCATCTTCAACTCTTATCTTTCTGAGCATCTGACGAACGATGACTTCGATATGCTTGTCGTTGATTTCAACACCCTGGAGACGATATACTCTCTGAACTTCACGGAGCATGTAGTCCTGAACTGCACGAACACCTTTTATCTTAAGGATGTCATGCGGATTAACGCTACCTTCGGTAAGTTCATCACCGGCCTCGATAACCTGTCCGTCCGTAACTTTGATTCTTGATCCGTAAGGGATGAGGTATGTCTTTGCATCGCCCGCTTCTGAATCAGATACGGTTATCTCTCTCTTCTTCTTTGAATCTTTGATCTCAACGGTACCCTTGATATCTGAAATGATAGCAAGTCCCTTAGGTTTACGTGCCTCAAAAAGCTCCTCGACACGAGGAAGACCCTGTGTGATATCTCCGCCGGCAACACCACCGGTATGGAATGTTCTCATAGTAAGCTGAGTACCCGGCTCACCGATAGACTGAGCAGCAATGATACCTACAGCCTCACCTACCTGTACGGCCTGACCTGTTGCCATGTTGGATCCGTAGCACTTAGCACAGATACCGTCACCGCAGCGACATGTAAGGATAGTTCTGATCTTAACGGAATTTCTTCCTGTCTTACCAAGAACCTTCATTACTGCTTCTGCACGATTAGGTGTAACCATCTGATTAGCTGATACTGCAACTTCTCCTGTATCCGGATCAACGATATCTTCTGCAATATATCTTCCCGTGATACGCTCTTTTAAGGTCTCGATTGTTTCCTTGCCATCTGAGAATCCCTTGATCTCCATTGAAGGAATAGCCTTGCCTTCGGAGCAGTCTCTCTCACGGATGATGAGTTCCTGTGATACATCTACAAGACGACGTGTCAGATAACCTGAGTCGGCTGTACGAAGAGCTGTATCCGAAAGTCCCTTACGGGCACCGTGTGCGGAGATGAAGTACTCCAGTACATCAAGACCTTCACGGAAGTTTGACTTGATAGGAAGTTCGATCGTATGACCTGTAGTATCTGCCATAAGTCCACGCATACCTGCAAGCTGTTTGATCTGCTTGTCGGAACCACGGGCTCCTGAATCAGCCATCATGAAGATATTGTTATATTTATCAAGTCCGTCAAGAAGATCCTTTGTCAACTGATCATCAGTTTTCTTCCATGTCTCGATAACTTCTTTGTAACGCTCTTCATCTGTGATAAGACCTCTTCTGTAGTTCTTTCCGATCTTATCAACTGTCTCCTGTGCCTGATCGATGAGTTCTTTCTTTGATGCAGGAACCGTCATATCCGAAATGGAAACAGTCATTGATGCAAGTGTTGAATACTTGTAACCGATAGCCTTAATAAGGTCAAGTACCTCCGCAGTCTTCGGAAGTCCGTGTACGTTGATGACTTTCTCAAGTATCTGCTTACACTGTTTCTTCTTTACAAGGAAATCTATCTCAGGTATAAGTTCGTTACCCTTTACTGTTCTGTCTACAAATCCGAGATCCTGAGGAATGATTTCATTGAAGAGAAGTCTTCCTACCGTAATCTCAATTATCTTTGAGATATCATTACCATCTGCATCCTTACCAAACAGTCTTACGCTGATAGGTGTATGAAGTGTGATGAGTTTTTCTTCTTTTGCATGAATAGCAGCATTGGTACTCTGATATGATCTGCTCGGAACTTTATCTTCTGCAGCCTCTGCCTCTTCCTTTGTAAGAAGTTTGCCGGTTATTCTGTCTACGTAATCTCCGTCATTTACTCTCTTCTGTGTGAGGTAGTAAATACCGAGAACCATATCCTGTGAAGGAACTGCTACAGGACCGCCGTCTGAAGGTTTAAGAAGGTTGTTCGGTGAGAGCAGCATGAATCTGCACTCTGCCTGGGCCTCAACCGAAAGAGGAAGATGCACAGCCATCTGGTCTCCGTCAAAGTCGGCGTTGAATGCCGTACATACGAGCGGATGAAGCTTGATTGCTTTACCTTCGACAAGAATCGGCTCAAATGCCTGGATACCGAGTCTGTGAAGAGTAGGAGCACGGTTAAGCATAACCGGGTGCTCTGTGATTACATCTTCAAGTACATCCCATACTTCCGGCATCACACGTTCAACCATCTTCTTGGCTGCCTTGATGTTGTGAGCTATATTTCTTCCAACAAGCTCTTTCATAACGAAAGGTTTGAAGAGCTCGAGTGCCATCTCCTTAGGAAGACCGCACTGATAGATCTTCAGTTCAGGTCCTACAACGATAACCGAACGACCTGAATAGTCAACACGCTTACCGAGAAGGTTCTGACGGAAACGTCCCTGCTTTCCTTTGAGCATGTCTGAAAGTGACTTAAGAGCACGGTTGCCCGGACCTGTTACAGGTCTTCCGCGACGACCGTTATCAATAAGTGCATCTACTGCCTCCTGCAGCATTCTCTTCTCATTGCGAATGATGATCTCCGGCGCACCGAGTTCGAGAAGTTTTGCAAGACGGTTGTTTCTGTTTATGATTCTTCTGTAAAGATCGTTAAGATCCGATGTTGCGAAACGTCCGCCGTCGAGCTGCACCATAGGACGGATATCCGGAGGAATAACCGGGATAACTGTCATGATCATCCACTCAGGCTTATTGCCTGATGAGCGGAATGCTTCAACTACTTCAAGTCTCTTTATGATCTTTGCTCTCTTCTGGCCTGTTGCATCAGCAAGCTGATTCTGAAGTTCTTCGGAATCTTTATCAAGATCAATTGCCTTCAACAATTCAAGTACTGCTTCGGCACCCATTCCCACTCTGAATGAATCCCATCCGTACTGGTCAAGGGCATCTCTGTACTCTCTGTCTGAAAGTATCTGCTTGTATGAAAGTCCTGTCTCCTTCGGATCAAGTACTACATATGATGCGAAGTAGAGAACTTTCTCAAGATTTCTCGGCGATATGTCAAGGATGAGTCCCATACGTGACGGGATGCCCTTGAAATACCAGATGTGTGATACAGGAGCTGCAAGTATGATATGTCCCATACGCTCACGACGAACGCTTGCTTTGGTAACTTCAACTCCGCACTTTTCGCAGATCTTTCCTTTGAATCTGATCTTCTTATATCTTCCGCAATGACATTCCCAGTCTTTGCTCGGTCCGAAAATCCTCTCGCAGAACAAGCCGTCTGTCTCCGGCTTTAATGTTCTGTAGTTGATGGTTTCAGGTTTTTTTACTTCACCGTGTGACCACTCGAGAATCTTTTCAGGAGAAGCAAGGCCGATCTTTATCGCGTCAAATGTCAGTGGCTGATAAGCTTCATTTTCCATATTCATGCGCTCCTTTATTATTCATCTGAGTCATCATAATTGTCTTCAAGCTGTGAATCTACGATTTCTCCTTTTTCATTCCACTCCTGCTGAGTGAAACCTGCCTCTGCAAATTCACGCTGACTGTCATGATAACGTCTGTCGCCTTCAATTACCGAATGGTAACTGATATCGCCGTAGTCAACATTTTCCTTAAGTTCTACTTCTTCGTAGTTCTCTTTTCCGTTGTCTTTAAGTACTCTTACATCGAGTCCGAGTGATTGGAGCTCTTTGATAAGAACCTTGAATGACTCAGGTATACCTGCTTCCGGTATATTCTCGCCCTTGATGATTGCTTCGTATGTCTTAACACGTCCGACAACATCATCCGACTTAACGGTAAGAATCTCCTGAAGTGTATATGATGCACCATATGCCTCAAGAGCCCAAACTTCCATCTCTCCGAATCGCTGACCACCGAACTGAGCTTTACCGCCGAGCGGCTGCTGAGTTACAAGTGAGTAAGGACCTGTTGAACGGGCATGAATCTTATCATCAACAAGATGATGGAGTTTAAGGTAATGCATGTGTCCTACAGATACAGGTGAATCAAAATATTCTCCTGTTCTTCCGTCACGAAGCGGTACTTTTCCGTCTCTTGTAATCGGAACACCTTTCCATACTTCTCTGTGGTCAAGGTGCTCTTCCAGATATGTCATGACTTCCGGTCTGAGAACCGATTTATATTTCTTCTTGAAATCATCCCATTCTGTATTTGCGTAGTCGTTTGCGAGTTCAAGCATATCCTGGATGTCTGTCTCGTTTGCTCCGTCGAATACAGGAGTTGATACGTTGATTCCGAGTACCATGGATGCAAGACTTAAGTGAAGCTCAAGTACCTGTCCGATGTTCATACGTGAAGGAACGCCTAACGGGTTAAGTACGATATCAAGCGGACGACCGTTCGGAAGGAACGGCATATCCTCTACAGGAAGTACTCTTGATACAACGCCCTTGTTTCCGTGACGTCCTGCCATCTTATCACCTACGGAGATTTTTCTCTTCTGTGCGATATAGATACGTACGTTCTGGCTTACACCCGGCTGAAGCTCATCGCTGTTCTCGCGGGTAAATACCTTTGCGGCTACAACAACACCGTATGCTCCGTGAGGAACTTTAAGTGATGTATCACGAACTTCTCTTGCCTTCTCACCGAAGATGGCACGAAGTAGTCTTTCTTCTGCAGTAAGCTCTGTCTCTCCCTTAGGAGTTACCTTGCCGACAAGGATATCTCCGGCACGTACTTCTGCGCCGATTCTTATGATACCGTCTGAATCAAGATCCTTGAGTGCATCTTCGCCGACACCCGGAACATCTCTTGTGATTTCTTCCGGTCCGAGCTTTGTATCACGAGCTGCGCACTCATACTCTTCAATATGAATCGAAGTATATGTATCGTGCTGAACAAGACGTTCTGAAAGGAGTACGGCATCCTCGTAGTTATAGCCTTCCCATGTCATGAATCCGATAAGAGGATTCTTTCCGAGAGCAAGCTCACCGCCTGAAGTTGAAGGACCGTCTGCGATTACATCGCCCGGTTCAACATGGTCACCCTTATCAACGATAGGAACCTGGTTGTATGAGTTTGACTGGTTTGAACGTGAGAACTTTGTGAGATAGTACTCTTCTTTTTCTTTGTTATCATCACGTTTGATAACGATCTTCTTTGATTCGGAAAGTAAAACCGTTCCCGCGTGTTTTGCAACTACACAAGCGCCTGAGTCAACGGCAGCTTTATTCTCCATGCCCGTTCCTACTACAGGAGCTTCCGTAAGCATAAGCGGAACCGCCTGACGCTGCATGTTCGAACCCATGAGGGCACGGTTAGCATCATCATTCTGAAGGAAAGGAATCATAGATGTAGCAACTGAGAATACCATTCTCGGAGATACATCCATAAGGTCGATTTTTTCCTTCTGGAACTCGGATGTTTCTTCTCTGTAACGACCTGATACGTTGTTTCTTACGAAATGACCCTTTTCATCAAGAAGAGAGTTAGCCTGTGCAACTACAAAGTTGTCTTCTTCATCTGCAGTAAGATATACAACATCCTCTGTTACTACAGGTTCACCGCCTTTATCTTTCTTAACTACTCTGTAAGGAGCCTCGATGAAACCGTAAGGATTGATTCTTGCATAACTTGCAAGCGAGTTGATAAGTCCGATGTTGGGACCTTCAGGTGTCTCAATCGGGCACATACGTCCGTAATGTGTATAATGAACATCTCGAACTTCAAATCCTGCACGATCTCTTGAAAGACCGCCCGGGCCGAGTGCTGAAAGTCTTCTCTTGTGAGTAAGCTCTGACAGCGGGTTATTCTGATCCATGAACTGTGACAGCTGTGATGATCCGAAGAACTCCTTAACTGCTGCAGTTACAGGTTTGATATTAATAAGTGACTGCGGTGTGATTGTCTCGATATCCTGAGTTGTCATACGCTCACGCACAACTCTCTCCATACGTGAAAGGCCGATACGATACTGGTTCTGAAGGAGTTCTCCTACGGCTCTGATACGACGGTTGCCCAGATGATCGATGTCATCAAGATTACCTACGCCGTACTCTACATGGATACAGTAGTTGATGGAAGCGATGATGTCTTCTTTAGTGATATGCTTCGGAATCAGTTCACTTGCATTCTTTTCGATTGCTTCCTTAAGTTCTGTCTGATTCTTTGCATTATCGATGAGTTCTTTAAGAAGCGGATAATAAACTGCTTCTGTTATGCCGAGCTCTTCCGGATTCTTAACATTAACATGATGCTTTATATCAACCATCATATTTGAAATGACTTTGATCTTATGATCATCAGGTCCTTCTACAAATACGAACGGAACTGCAGCATCCTGAATATTCTGACCGAGTTCTTTATCGACCACTGTTCCCTTTGCTGCAAGAAGCTCACCTGTAGATTCGTCAATGACATCCTCTGCAAGTGTCTGACCGTTCAAACGGTACTTGAAGTTAAGTTTCTTATTGAATTTGTAGCGACCGACTTTGGCAAGATCATATCTTCTCGGATCAAAGAACATCGCATTGAACAGACTCTCTGCCGAATCAACGGAGAGCGGCTCGCCCGGACGAATCTTCTTATATAACTCAAGAAGACCTGTCTCATAACTTCCTTCCGGATTTCTTTCTGATATAGAAGGATCCTTAAGGAATGATGCTTTTATCTTCGGCTCGTCACCAAACAGTTCAAGTATCTCTGTGTTGGTTCCGTATCCGAGTGCACGACAAAGAACCGTTACCGGTACTTTACGTGTTCTGTCAACACGCACGAAGAAAACATCGTTTGAGTCTGTTTCATACTCAAGCCATGCTCCTCGGTTAGGGATAACCTGGCAGAAGAAGCACTCCTTACCAAGTTTATCGTGTTCTCTCGTATAATAGATTCCGGGAGATCTTACCAACTGGCTGACGATAACTCGCTCAGCACCATTGATAACGAATGATCCCGTATCTGTCATAAGAGGAAGGTCGCCCATGAATATCTCATGTTCATTCATCTCATCTTTATCGTTGTTGCATAATCTGACTTTGACTCTCATCGGAGCAGCATATGTTGCATCACGCTCTTTGCATTCTTCTATAGAATACTTAACGTCGTCTCTGCAAAGCCTAAAGTCAACAAAGTCAAGACTCAGATGACCGGCGAAGTCTTCGATAGGGAAGATATCTTTAAATACTTCCTTAAGTCCGTCGCCTAAGAACCATTCATAAGAGTTCTTCTGGATCTCGATGAGGTTTGGCATCTCAAGTACTTCTTTACCTTTTGAGAAGCTCATTCTCATGCTTTTCCCTGCTTTCACAGGGCGCATTTTGCTTTTCTCCATGGACATTTCACCTCGTATTTTTAGTCACTCTAATAAGATTGCAATCCCAAAAAAGGGCGCAATTCGCCTAATACGGCAGGATAGTGCAAATTTCATACTAACACTATCGCTGTCAAGTGTCAACTGGTTTTTTACAGTTTGGTGTTCGGTTTTATTGCCTTTTTTTTACTGTTTTGATATACTTTTGCTATCTATGTGAATTCGGAGGGATATTTTATGAGTACAGCTTGGACAATCGTGATTATCGTTCTTTGTGTCATAGCAGCAGTTATGGTGGCCTTATACTTCGTAGGACGCAAGATGCAGGGACGTCAGGCTGAGCAGCAGGCTATCATGGATCAGCAGAAAATGACCGTAAGCATGCTCATTATAGATAAGAAAAAAATGAAAATAAAAGATGCCAATATGCCCAAGGCGGTAAGTGAGCAGATGCCGAAGTACGCAAAACTCATGAAGTTCCCTATCGTAAAGGCTAAAGTCGGTCCGAAGATCCTTACTCTTATGGCAGATCCTCAGGTTTTTGAGATTCTCCCGGTCAAGACAGAGTGCAAGGTTGTAGTAAGCGGCATATACATCACGGAGATCAAGTCCATCCGCGGTCAGGCTGTTCCCAAGGCTCCCGTTAAAAAAAGCCTCCTCGCAAGAGCTCGCGAGAAGGTCTCAGGAAAGAAGTCCTGATAAACTTCTTTGAAAATCAATATTCGGTTATGTCTATCTTAGACGTATTTATGGATTCGCCAATGAGTATACTCTTGGCGAATTCCTGCATTTTATCGGCAAGATCGCTTGCATAAAATTCATGTTTTACGCTCTCATCACTGCCGACTCTTAAAAGCCCCTCTTCTTTCAGTATCTCTTTAAGCTCCCTTGCGGTCTCGTAAGCGGGATTGACAAGTCTCACATCATCTCCCATTACTTTTGCTATCGTATCCTTAAGAAGCGGATAATGCGTGCAGCCGAGTACCATCGTATCTACATCGGCTTTTTTAAGTTCTTCCAGATACATCTGTGCCACTTCATCGGTAATCTTTGAATCCCACAGACCTTCCTCAACCAATGGAACAAACAGCGGACAAGCTTTTTGGATAACATTAAGACCGGGCCTCATGGAGTCCATCATTTTCTTATATACACCGCTTGATGTCGTTCCCAAAGTTCCTATAACTCCGATATTGCCGTTTCGCGTCGCCTGTGAGGCGATCCTGGAACCTGCATGGATCATCCCGACTACAGGTATCTCGGATTCTTCACAAAGCGTATCCAGTGCGTAAGCGCTTGCTGTGTTGCAGGCTACAACTATTGCTTTGACTTTGCGGCTTTCAAGAAATCTTCTGATCTGCCGTGCGTAGCTGATTATGGTCTCACGGGATTTGTTTCCGTAAGGAAGTCTTGCGGTATCACCGAAATATATTATTTTTTCATCCGGGAGCTGTTTCATGATCTCATGCGCAACAGTGAGTCCTCCGATTCCCGAATCAAATACTCCTATAGGAGCACAACTATTACACTCTTTCATATGCTAGATCTATCAGTCTCTGAACCAGTTCCTTTTTTGAAATTCCCTGTGCTTCCCAAAGCATAGGGTACATGCTGATGGCCGTGAATCCGGGGATGGTATTTATCTCATTAAAAACAACTGTGCCGTCATCTTTTACAAAGAAGTCAACTCTTGAAAGTCCGTGCCCGTCTACGGATTTGAAAATGCTGACTGCGTCCTCACGAATCTCATCAATTGCTTTTTGAGGAATATCAGGATTAATTACTGTCTGAGACTGTGGATTGTTGTATTTCGCATCATAGTCATAAAACTCTGCTGCAGCAAGTATCTCTCCTACGCCGCTGGCCTTGATGTCATCACCGCCGCCCAAAACGGCACACTCTATCTCACGACCGGTGATCATCTCTTCAACAAGTATCTTTCTGTCATACCTTGCCGCAAATTTAAGTCCTTCAACAAGTTCCTCTCTGTTTTTTGCTCGGCTTACTCCGCAGCTCGATCCGCCTGAAGACGGTTTAACAAAAACGGGATAACCGAGATGTTTTTCAATCACATCAACGTAATCATACATCTTGCGATCAAGCTTTCTTGAAAGCACGAGTTCGTAATCAGCCTGCTTGATCGTCCCGATGGCACTTACTATAAGCTTCGTATAATATTTATCCATGGTTACGGCACTTGAAAGTCCGCCGCATCCGACATACGGAATCCCCGCAAGTTCAAACAGTCCCTGCACGGTTCCGTCCTCTCCGTAATTTCCGTGAAGAACCGGAAACGCCACGTCTATTTTTGCTTTTGTTCCATCCGAGAAATAAACCGACCTTTCTTTTGCATCAGGTGATACCAAAGCGGATACGGTGCTTTCTCTCCATTTGCCGGAAGCTATGTCTTCAAGCCTGTCACACTTTACCCAATGTCCGTCTTTTGTGATGCCGACGAGCAGGATATCATATTTTTCATTATCTATACATCTGACAACATTCTGAACAGACATGCATGATATCTCATGCTCAGATGACTGTCCTCCGAATAAAACCAGTAAGTTCTTCTTCATCTCAATTACCTATTATTTTGAGTATTTCCTCTGCCTGACTCTGAATATGTTTTCTGATTGCCTTTATGCCTTCTTCAGGATTGCCTTTTTCGATTGCCGCGATAATATCTCTGTGCTCGCTGAGAAGTGTCTCTCTCTTGGCTTTTACCTTCATATACTCAAGACGATACCTGTAAAGCTGCTCTTTAAGATTTCCGAGCATCTGAATGAGACGCGGGTTATTTGTCGCAAGATATATCTTCTCATGAAATTTTTCATCAATGTTTGAAAGTTCAAACACATCATCGCCGTCTTTTTTTGCTTCGAGTTCTGCCTCAATAGTTTTGAGCTCCTCAAGCGCTTCGGGAGTTATACGCATGCATGCCAGTTTTACAGCCAGTTCTCCCAATGCCGTTCTTATCTCCAGGACATCCTGAAGATGCTTGATCGTGATTCCTGAAACCGTAGCGCCTCTTCTCGGAAGCATCGTAACGAGACCTTCGTTCTCCAATTTTCTGATTGCTTCTCTGACCGGCGTGCGGCTTACTCCGAGTTTCTCGGCAAGCTGTATCTCCAGAAGTCTTTCTCCCGGTTTCAGTTCTCCCTTTATGATGGCATTTCTAATCGAATTAAATACGACATCTCTTAGCGGAATGTATTCCTGTTCGTTCATCTCAAACATAATTGTACCTTTCTGTTTTCTGTGTACTGCATACAAAAATAATACCACATTATCGTTTCTTTTTGTTCCCTGTTTTTATCTAACAGGACTGGTTTTTCTTTTTAGATAAAAAATCGTTTAATTCTGCATTGACTATATCGGTTATAAACATGTGTCCCGGGGAATGTGTAATTACTATCGGAGGTTTTGCATTCTCGACCGCAGCCTGTGGTGTAACGCCGCACGGCCAGAATACAGGCACCTCACCGGGGTATATATCAACCGCTTCACCATAATCCGGTTTCATGATGTCCCTGATGCCGATTTCTGCAGGATCACCGATATGAACCGGTGCACCGTGAACATTTGGCATCTTAACCGTGATATCATAAGCACGCTTCGCATTCTCCGGCGTCATAGGTCTCATACTGCATACCATCGGACCGAAGAAAGGTCCTGCCTGCTTTGTCTGTATAGATGTTTTGAACATGGGAACATTTCGTCCCTGCGCGATGTGGCGAACCTCGATGCCCTCTTTCATAAGCTTCTCTTCAAATGAAAAACTGCATCCGATCAGAAATCCTGTAAAATCGTCCTGCCACATATCGCTTACATCGCGACGTTTCTCAACCATCACACCATCACGGTAAATAAAATATTCCGGAATATCGGTCGTTATATCTCCGCCTTCTCCCATGTCATGAGTCTTCGGACTGCCTTCCATAATCTCAAGCACAGGGCACGGAAACGGATTCAACCTGCAAAACTCCTTAAAATCCTCTGCCCACTTACCCGGAAGAATAACGAGATTGGCCTGCGCATATCCCGCTGCCATACCTGCTGTAGGAAATGTAATCTCCTGATTGCGTATCCTCTCACGTACTTCCGATGGTTTCATGTTCACATACGGTTTAATATCAAACTCTGCCATAACATCTCCCAAATCAATTAATCGAAATCGTGTATTGCCTGCCGTTTACACATGCGGTAAATGTTCCCGTCGCGCCGGAGACTTTCTTTGCCTCTGCCTGTGTATCCGGTTTTACTTCCGGCTTTAGAGCAGTCTCAGCCGCCGGTATCTTCATTTCTCTGCCGGCATTATTATGAATAAGCGGTGACTCCGGGATGGATCCCAGCTTGCCGACATAATTATCAAATGAGTCCCTGAGTGCGCGATAATAATTAATCTGTTTAACAAACAATTCTTGGGCCTCATAGATATTGATTGTTTTAAAATGTATCCGGTCCCCTGCCTTGCACTGTGCAATCATAGGCATATCAACATTTATTATCGTTGCAATCTTCGTGTATCCACCGACAGTCTGCCGATCCGAAAGCATGATTATCGGCTGTCCGCTGTCCGGAACCTGTATGGCTCCAAAGGGAATACCGTTTGAGATAACATTGGCATCCGTTACATGCTCAATCGCAGCTCCTTCGAGTCTTACTCCCATCCTGTCAAAAGAATTGGTTACTTTGTACTCTGATGAAAGAAATGTACCGATACCCGCATCCGTAAACCTGTCCTCTTCCGGTCCCAGAACCACGCGAACCGTATAATCACCGGTCCAGTCTATCGGAGCCTCCATTTCTCTTATATCAATATTTGCAGGACACACATTTTCTTTCCTGAACTCAATCTCGTCTCCGTCCTGAAGATTACGTCCGTGATGCCCTCCGAGTCCTGCCTTTATATATGTGGAACGGCTTCCCATGATCTCATCTATATCGAGACCTCCCGCAAATGCAACATCTGCTCTGCATCCTGATTTCACGTGACCGAAAGAAAGTACATCTCCTTTAGCCACACGAAGTGCCTTGTACATCTGCGCCGGTGCCCCGTTGATTCTCGGTGTCAGATCTCCTCCTGTTATCGCAATAACAGACGGTGATGTGAATTCAATGGTCGGTCCCATGAGCGTTACTTCAAGAACAGCTTCTGTCGGAGCATTTCCTACAAGGATGTTGGCATATATGTATGAATGAACGTCAACAGAACCTGAAACAGCCATACCGTATCTCTGATAGCCACGCCTGCCGGCATCCTGAACAGTCGTAAGAAGTCCGCTTTTTATAACCTTAAAGCCCATTATGCGTCCTCCTTTACAGTTGACTGATATATCTTCGGAACATAAACTCCGTCTTCGACCTGATTCAGTATCTCATCATATTCTTTCTGATTTACCGGCACAAATCTAACGTGCATACCCGCATCCAGAAGTATGGGTTTTTTGTTTCTCGGATCGTATAGTGTAAGCGGAGTCCTTCCAATAAGCTGCCACCCGCCCGGGGTATTCATCGGATATACTCCGGTCTGCTTTCCTGCAATGCCTACAGACCCTGCCGGAATAAGTTCCCTGGGTGAAGCCAGTCTCGGCGTTGCGATTCTCTCATCCATGCCCCCGAGGTACGGAAATCCGGGTGTGAAACCAAGCATGTAGATCAGATACTCCGGATTGCTGTGTATCTTTATTACTTCCTCTTTGGATAGACCATTGTGTTTTGCAACATATTCAAGGTCAGGTCCGTACTCACCGCCGTATATTACGGGAATCTCTATTACCGATGCCCGCGAGGATACTGCATGATGCGACTGAAGCAGAAGCTGCTCAAGCCTTTCTTTAAGACCGTTAAATCTTATTATCCCGGGTGCATAGTGAATAGTGATCTGGCAATATGTAGGCACAGTCTCATACACTCCGGGAATCTTCTCGTTTTCCAGTATTTCATCAAATGAACGGACTTTTTCGTTCATTTCATTACTGATCTCATCTCCGAAGATCACTGCCAGTGATGTATCGCCTGTGACTTTTATTAGCGGATATGCCATTACTCTATTACCTCTGCAATATTTACTACTTTGATTCCTTCTGCTTCCAGTCTCGTCCTGATGTTTTTGACAAACTCAACCGCTTTCGGGTTGTCCCCGTGAACGCATACCGAATCAGCTTTGATATCTATATCCTTACCTGTTATGGCTGTTACTTTACCCTCTGTTATCATACGGATAACTCTGGCAATTGCCATATCCGGGTCTGCGATTTTTGCATCAGGTCTGGAACGCGGAACCAGCGTTCCGTCTTCCATGTAGTTTCTGTCGGCAAAAACTTCGCTGGCAACTTTTAATCCGGCTTTCTTTGCCGCATCCATGTGCCTGCTGCCTGCAAGTCCCAGCATGATAAGTCCGGGATCAACCTCTTTGATTCCTTCACATATAGCATCTGCCAGTGTCTCATCAACAGCTGCCATATTGTAGAACGCACCATGAGGTTTTACATGCTGCATTTTGATTCCTGCCGCATCGGTAAATGCTTTCAGTGCGCCTACCTGATACTTGATATATGCCTTAGCCTCTGCGGGGCTCACTTTCATATTACGTCTTCCGAATCCCATAAGATCCGGATATCCCGGGTGTGCACCTACTGCCACGCCAAATTCCTTTGCAAGTGCAACTGTCTTTTCCATTACAAGCGGATCACCTGCATGATATCCGCATGCCGTATTTGCCGATGTAATATATTGCAGAACAACTGCATCCATACCCAGATTATAATTTCCGAAGCTCTCTCCTATATCCGCATTCAAATCAACCTTAAACATAATATCCTCCGGTATCAATTATTTCATAAGTGACAAGCTCTCACCTATTATCAGCATAAGTGCCAGAGTCTTCCGACCCTGGCGCTATGTGCTGTTTACTGTAAAATCAATTCATTCCTGTCATCAGCCGCCTGCAAGAAGTTTGGATGCACTCTCTACGAACGCGGTTGCGTTACGGGCTGCTATGAAAATAAATACTCCGATAACGATAATAGCCAGAATATTTATCACAACACCGTTCTTATATTTACCGAGAAGTTTCTCATCATTACATGCGATAAGAAGAAGTATTCCGGTAATCGGAAGCAGGAACGCATTGGCTGCCTGAGCGAAAAGAATAATTTCTGTCGGTGATGCACCGAGTGTAAGTGTTGCAACAAAACCAAATGCAAGTACGATTATCCAGATTACTTTGAAACGCTTCTGCTTAAGATCTGCGCCCCATCCGAGGATACCTGCCGATGCATAAGCTGCTGCAAGAGGAGCTGTGATCGCGCTTGAGAAACCTGCTGCAAAAAGACCTATTCCGAAAATCACTGTTGAGAAGCTTCCGCAAAGCGGCTCGAGCGATCTTGCCATATCACGTCCATCCTTGATAACAGAAGTATCAACTCCGCTGGCTTTTACTGCGGATGCACAGATGATAATTGCAAGTGAGATGATTCCGCCAAGTCCGATTGCAAGGATAGAATCAAGGTTTGAAGTCGGGATATCCTCTTCCGGATTATTCCACTTCTTTGCTGCAGATGAAGCATGCAGATAGATATTGTAAGGAACTACCGTGGTTCCCATGAGAGCTGCAACTGTCATCCACGCACGATCGATAGTTGTACCGTCTGCGTTCTTCGGAACCGAAGGAACAAAGAGTCCCTTGATTACTGCGCCCCAGTCGGGTTTTGAAATAAGCGCACAGATAAGGAAAAGAACACCCATGATAACTACCAGAGCTGTAAGGAATTTCTCAATTCTCTTATTGTTTCCGCTCCAGAGAAGGTAGAATGAAACAGCTACAAGAACAATCGTAAAGATTGTTTTCCAGATATCTGCATCAAATGTTGTCGATATTGCTCTTATACCCAGAACCGCTCCGGAGATGTTGCCTGTCTCATATGCAACGTTTCCGATGAAAACAGCTGCGATTACAAGTATAGCCAGAAAAACAAGAACTCCCTTTTTGCCTGCATACTTCTTTCGAAGTGCCTCCGACATTCCGAGTCCAGTTGCTATACCGAGGCGTGCTGCCATGGTCTGCATGATAATAACCGAAATCGTTGAAAATAGAATTGCCCACAATAATGTGGTTCCGTAACTTGCTCCTGATGTGAAGCATGATGTAACTGTACCCGGTCCGATAAATGCCGCAGCTACAACTGCACCCGGACCTACTTCTTTGATTCTCTGACCGAATGTTTTCTTTCCTGCCATAACTATACCCTCTTAATCAATTATTATTTGATTTGATTTTTAAAAACAATCCCCTTTATTCTACCACTTGAACATAATCGCGCACAATATTTTTACATTATATTGTTAGTTTTTCACAATAGGAACTGCTTGCTTTTTTACATATTTAACATGACTATGCTGAGAATTGCCATTGCAAGAGCAACTGCATACATCTTGTTGGCCTTTTCTTTAAAGAAAACTATCCCCGCCAAGGATGTAATAATCAAAGCTCCTGCCATAACCGCAGGTATAACCAGTGAAGCGGGAAGTACTTCAAGTGCCTTTATCTTGAAAAAATTGTTGCCGAGATTGCTTAATCCTAAAAGCACTCCGTAAAAAATATCTTTTCCTGAAAATGCCTTCAGCTTTCCGTTTTCTTTTCTGAAAATATGTATCAGGATAAATACCAGTGCAACTCCGAAAAGTACGGTAAGGTATATCGTGTTATATCCAGTGACGGCATACTTACTGATCAGTTTGTTTCCGGTTTCCATCATTGTTCCCGACACAAAGATAATCAGAAGAAATGTTGCATTATTGATTTCAAGCTGTTTGAAATCACATACCATGAGAATGATAGCCACTACCATGATGATCATACCCATGATTTGTACCACTCCCGGCCGCTCACCCATAAAAATGATGGCTACAAGCAGTCCTCCGAGAGTACTGATCTGCTTGAAAAAAGAAGTGATCGCGCTGCCGTTGGCACTGATGCTGTCCTTGATGTTCAGCAGATTTATCGGAAAAGAAAAGCCTGATACCAGACCTGTCGCAAGAACTAAAAGCGCAGTTCCCGCCAGCGTCTTTTCCGTAAACACAGTGGAAATATCAAGTTCATTCAAGTATCCGAATACATCAAAATATCCGCTTGCCAGACTGACAATGAGAGAAACAACAAATGCCGTCACGTAATTACCCAGAACCACGTAATCATTATTCGCTCCCCTCACTCCTGAAATCTTCAGAGAAAGTGTCAGCATGGAAAAACATATAATCGACAGAATAACATATATCATATTACTACCACCTGCCTTACAGGCACATTTATCAGCGTTTAATCCGTTGCGGCGTTCTATATCACCTTCACCGGATACACACGTCTGTAATCCCGTTTCAGAGACTCGATTGTCTCCTTTGCGGGTTCCTTACTGAATATTCCGAAAACCGCAGTTCCGCTTCCCGACATAGATGCAAAGGATGCCCCGCAGGAAAGCAGTCTTTCTTTTATCTCCGTAATCTCCGGGCACTTTTCAGCCGTCACCGCTTCTAAAACATTTGGAAGTTTTGGTTTTTTCTCAAGCCTGTCATATGCTGCGTATATCTCCTTTGTAGAGACCCCTGCATCGGGCTTGACTATTATCACGAAACTCCCGTAACTATGATCCGCAGGGCTCAGTATTTCTCCTATACCTGTGCACCGTTGGCATCCTCCTCTGATAAAGAAAGGAACATCCGCGCCTATCCCTGCACCGATCCTCTCAAGCTCCTCATCCGTCTTGCCCAATCCATAAATCAGGTTAATGCTGACGAGAGCCGACGCCGCGTCGGAACTGCCTCCGCCCAACCCTGCCTGCGAGGGGATATTTTTGCAAAGGTCTATCGTCACGCCCCGCTTATCACCTTCGGGCAGCAGTGCTCTTGCTGCCTTGTAAGCCAGGTTTTTTGCGTCAGTCGGGACATCCGGGTCATCGCAGATCAGGACTACTTTACCGTCATCGCGCGGAGTAATATTAAGTTCATCATACAGATCGACTGTCTGCATGATCATATCAACAAGATGGTATCCGTCTGCACGGATACCAACTATGTCAAGTCCGATGTTTATTTTTGCGTAGGCTCGTATATTCATTTCTTGTCAGCTATGCCACCCGGAGTTCAGCATTTCTCCGGTTCCGGATAGTCTGTTCCGAACATTTCCACTCTGACTGATTTCGTGCCATCTCTACCTCTCGCTTGATTTGGATACTACAATTATACTACAGCCGTTTGCATTTTCCACAGCAATTTCATAGCGCTCTGCTGTTTATACCGTTTATGGAAAGAACATTTAAGTTAAGTGCAGATGCATAATAAACTTCTTTTGCAACCTCTGTCACAACTCTGATGCCTGCTCCTTTGGCAGAATCGATTGAGTTATCATACCGCTTCAGCAATTCGGTCGGATCCATCTGCGGATAATTATCGCGTATTATCATGCTGATGTCATCATTTTCATAAATGATGCTGACCTTGATCTCTTTATCCGACTTTTTTATCTCAGGGTTATTTTCCATTGTATTTACGGCGACCTCTTCTATGCAAAGTCCCGTGAAAAGGCACATGCTGCCATTGAGGTTTTTGTCTCTGCAGAAATCAATCGCCTTTTGTGAAACACACACCGCATCCTCTTTTGTCTGTATCGTATCAAAGAATCTGTCCTTTGCAGGCACGCTGAATGTACTCGGTATATATGTGAGTTCGAAAATCGATTTCGGTAATGAACCTTTTTTAATAACATAATAGCCAATGACCATTAATATCCCAAACACTGTCTGCGCGATACCTACGAAATCAACAAGATTGCCTGCACCCGTTAATGTTATAATGCCCAGAAGCGTCATAGGAAAAACAAAATCTGTCGCAGCATGGATAATAAATGCAACCTTTGATCTTCCCGTGGATTGATATATTGCCATGCTCGGTGAGAACAAAAGATCCAGCACTATCCAGTTTCCGTACAATCTGAAGAAGTGTATATACAGTGGCAGGTTCTCCGCAGTAGCTCCGCATATTTTTGATATCGGTGCCGGTAATATCAAAAATACCGCTGTTATGATGATCGATATCGGAGCCATAACCCTCATCGTCGTATTCGGAAGTTTACGAAGTGACTCAACATCCCTTTCTCCGTAGAGCACGCTGGAAATAATACTTGTAGCAACCTGATGTGCCTGTTGAATGGTGCTGCCGATATTTCCGGTAACACTTAATGCAAGTGAAAATGCTGCCATACCGCCGATTCCGTAGTATGCGGTGACTATATTGTTAAGCCATGCATTTCTGAACACGTCAAAGATTACCATGACTGATGTAGGAGCACCCAGAATCACAATGGACTTAAGCATCCCGTTTCTGATATTATTTATTGAAAACCTGAACATCCCGTCGCTTTTAAGAAAATGCGGGGCGCATATAAGCAGTGCAATTATATATGAAAAAGAGTTCGCCAGTCCTACTCCGAAGAGTCCTTTTTTGAAAACAAATATATTCAGAATCGTAAGTGATATGTTGGTGACAAGATTGATAATGATCGTCGTCATGGACAGTTTTGCGTTACATTCCAGTACAAGGAAGCACAGAAGAGTCTGAAATAAAAGCATCGGGATAACTCCCGGGCTCAATCCTTTCAGATATGCTGATGTAATATCAATTCCTTCAAACTCAGCGCCAAGTATACCTGCAAGCGGGCGTGATGCAAATAACATGCACCCGCCAAGTATAGCTCCGCTTACTATGCTTGCAATCACTGCCACACTGAAGGAACCGCTCACGCCTTCTTTGTCGCCTCTGCCCATCATTTGCCCGCATAGTATCTGAGCTCCTACTCCGAAAATAAGCAATGACGCTTCCAGTGAAATGATAGGATTAACATATCCCTGAGCTGCGAGCGCCGACTCTCCGAGAAATCTTCCTATCAGAACATTTAATATGAGCGTGTTGATAACCGGGATACCTACCGAGACTACCTGTATCGGAAGAAGTGATATAAATACAGCTTTTGCGGTTTTGTTGACTTTTCTGTTCAAATTCTGTTCACCCTCGGCCTCAAGATATTTCCCACAGATATAAATCTATGATATTATAATTATAATTCAAAAAAGAACGCTTATAAACATTATATTTCAAGGAGGATAGCATGAACAGAAACATCACATTACTGGACGGTGCCGTAGGAACGAGTCTGTGGCATTACGCAGATGAAGCAGGTATCAAAAACGAACCTGTATGGAAGTACAGCATCGAGCATCCGGAACTTGTCGTCAGATTGACAAAAGCTTATTATGATGCAGGTGCGCAGATTATTCAGGCCAATACTTTCGGTGCAAACGGTCCCGCAATCAAGAGATCTTCAAACTATGCTCCTTTTGATGTGATCACGGAATCAGTTAAGATCGCAAAAGCGACCCTTGCCGGAACTGATGCGAAAATCTCTCTTCCTTTCGGACCTCTTTCAATGCTTCTTGAGCCTTACGGAGATCTTGAGGAAGACGAGTGCGCAGAGATATATGACGAGGTCATCGGTGCAGGCGTAAAAGCCGGCGCTGATCTTGTTGTCCTGGAAACATTCATGGATAAGGAAATGATGCGCATAGCCGCTACGGTTGCAAAAAAATATGATGTTCCCGTATTCTGTTCGATGACTTTTGAAAAAGCCGGCAAGACGATGATGGGTAACTCTGTGCAGGATGTAATCGATACACTTGCTCCGATCGGCATAGATGCAATCGGCATGAACTGCTCTCTCGGTCCGGTTGAAGCCCTGCCGGTTATCAAAGAGTTCTCGGAAAAAACCGATATCCCGCTTCTCTTCAAACCAAATGCAGGAAAACCGATTCTTAATTCCGACGGGTCTTCCAGTGCCCCTATCGGTGCCGAAGAGTTTGCACAGCTCATCAAGCCGTCATTTGAATATATAAGTTATGTCGGCGGATGCTGCGGTTCAGATCCTTCATTTATTGCGGAGATTAAAAAATGTCTCAATTGACTGCAATACAAAATCAAATAGCGCGTGAAATAAAATTCATCGGTAATCCTCTTCTTTCCGAAGTTCTCGAGGGTGCCGGCTACAAACTTCCGCATCCGTGCGGAGGTCGCGGAGTCTGCGCCAAATGCAAGGTGCTGGTAAACGGGAGTGCTGAGCTTTCCTGTCAGTACAGGCTTAAAGGCGACGAGGATATAACCGTCACTCTTCCGGATGCAGAGGAACTTAAACAGATTGAGCTATCGGGAAGCGGTTTGGTAACATTTGACGATCCCATGCCGGGTCAGTTCGGAACAGCTATTGATATAGGGACTACTACCGTTGCCATGAAGACTTATAATCTCATGACGGGTGAGCTCATAAATGAAATCGGTTTCATCAATCCTCAAACTGCTGTCGCCGCAGATGTGATGGGAAGAATAAAAGCTGCTGTGGAAGGTAAAGGCGAACTTTTGCAAAACCAGATTTGCAGCTCTATAGAAGATGCTTTTGATGATTATGAAATCGATCCCGATGCTATGGTCATAACGGGAAATACAACCATGCTCTATCTGCTTTCAGGCATGAATCCCGATTCTCTTTCTCATGCACCGTTTGAGGCTGACTGTCTCTTCGACGCGAAGATGAATTTCGGTCCTACCATTGCCTATCTTCCGCCATGCATGCATGCGTTTGTGGGTGCGGACATCTCAACTGCGGTTTTGGCAAGCGGTATGTGTGAATCGGATGAAGTTTCACTTCTTTGTGATATAGGAACCAACGGAGAAATAGTTCTCTGGAAAGACGGAAAGCTATATGTAAGTTCAACGGCCGCAGGCCCTGCATTTGAGGGCGCGGGCATCTCATGCGGATGTATGGGAAAAAGCGGTGCGATAGATAAGGTCACTGTCGAAAACGGAAAAGCCAAAGTGCATACCATCGACGATGCACCTGCTGTAGGTATCTGCGGATCGGGTCTTATTGATGCCATTGCGGCAGGACTGAATCTTGGTATCATCGAGGAAACCGGAAGTATGGATGATGATGAGTTTGTTCTTTCCGGAGATATAGGAATAAATGCAAAAGATATAAGTCAGGTTCAGCTCGCAAAATCGGCAATCGCCGCAGGGATAGCGACTATGTTAAGCGAAGCCGGCATTTGCCCTGATGATATCAAAAAAGTTTATATTGCAGGAGGATTCGGATCAAGAATCAATATAGAAAGTGCCGTCAGGATAGGTCTGATACCTGAAGAGTTCAAGAACAAGATAATCGTACTCGGTAATGCTGCGCTCACCGGAGCGTGCATGCTGCTCGGAGATATGGAAAAGATCGATGCCATCCGTAAGATAGCATCGACCTCTGTACATGTGAACCTCGGCGGAAACCCCATGTTCAATAATCTCTATATGGAGAATATGCTATTCCCCGAGTGATTCAAATCATTTCCACTTTTACGGAGCCGGGATAATAACCGGCTTCTTTTATTGTGTTCATGAGTTTTTCTTCATCAAGTTTCTCTGCGCTGATGATTACCGTCTGAACCGCATTGTGATCTGATTTCACTTCCTGCACATCAAATGCTTTTTCTATTGCTTCGTTCGTGTGCTTCTCGCACATCGGGCACATCATCCCTTCTACTGCAACTGTTGTCTTATACATTTTGTTTTCCTCCTTAACGATATCAGTACTCTTTTCTTTCCTGTCTTCTTTCTGTTTTAACGGACTGTCATTTTTTGAATCATATATATCGACGAGATTAAGTCTGAGTGCATTCGTCACTACTATAAAGCTTGAGATGCTCATAGCAGCTGCACAGAATATCGGATTTAGCTGCCAGCCTGTTATCGGTATGAACAGTCCTGCCGCAAGAGGGATACCGATGATGTTGTAGCAGAATGCCCAGAACAGGTTCTGATGTATATTGCGTATAACCTTTCTTGACAGTCTTATCGCGGCAGGTACGTCAAGCATCGAACTCTTCATCAGTACGACATCTGCCGCATCAATCGCAACATCTGTTCCTGCACTGATAGCTACTCCTACATCTGCAACGGTAAGCGCAGGTGCATCGTTGATGCCATCTCCTACCATCATAACACGTCCGTTATTTTTAAAGTTTTTCACCGCATATGCTTTTTCATCCGGTAAGACTCCGGCTATGAACTCATCCACTCCCGCCTTATCGGCTATTGCTTTTGCGGTCCTTTCATTATCACCCGTCAGCATGACGACTTTTATGCCCATCCTGCGAAGCTGACTTATGCCTACGGCCGATTCCGGTTTGATCTCATCTGCAACAGCTATAAGTCCCTTCAGCTCTCCGTCAACCGCAAATGCTAACGGTGTCTTCCCTGATTCGGCGAGTTCGTTTGCTTTATCAATCATGGATTGCGGCAGACTTATCTGCTGCGAAATAAAACTTATGCTTCCCGCATACGCTTTTTTTCCTTCATATACTGCAGACACTCCGTTTCCGGGAAGTGCCTTAAAATCTGTGCATAGGGGACGGTTCTCTATGTACTTTTCCGCAAAGCTTACAACCGCCTCTGCAAGCGGATGCTCACTCTTACTCTCCAGTGATACTGCCAATCTGAGCAGATCTGATTTTCCTGCATCTTTTACATCAAGTCTTTTTCCGGAAGCATCTATTATATCGGTAACCACCGGTCTTCCTTTTGTGATGGTTCCTGTCTTATCAAGTACGACCGTATTGACTTTCCCTGCCTGTTCGAGTGATACCGCGTTCTTGAACAATATTCCGCTTTTTGCTCCCTTGCCGCTGCCGACCATGATGGCAACAGGTGTGGCAAGTCCCAGCGCACACGGACAGCTTATGACAAGAACCGATATCGCACGTGAAAGTGCAAAGCCGATTTCCTTATCGGCTATCATCCATATGATGAATGTGACTACTGCTATACCTATTACAACAGGTACAAATATTCCGGCCACTTTGTCTGCGGTTTTTGCTATCGGTGCCTTCGTCGATGCCGCATCACTGACCATCTTGATAATCTGTCCGAGCGCGGTATCATTTCCCACACGTGTAGCTTTGCATCGTAAATAACCGGATCTGTTTATCGTTCCCGCGCTAACGGTGTCACCTTCTTTTTTATCGACAGGTATACTCTCTCCTGTCAGAGCCGCTTCATCAACCGCACTGTTTCCCATGATGACAGTTCCGTCTGCCGGTATACTCTCTCCGGGTTTTACTTCAAACTCCTCTCCGACTTTTATATCCACTTTCGGAACCAGTTTTATCAGAGACTTGATGGCACTTGTCGTCTTCCCTTTTGAATATGCCTCAAGAGTCTTCCCGACGGTAATAAGCGCAAGTATCATGGCCGCCGAGTCATAATATCCGTATATAAATGATGCCAGACTTCCGAGAGCGACGAGTGTATCCATGTTTGGTGCTTTATGTATCACTCCCTTAAATCCGTTTATGAAAAACCTCACATTGATCAGCATCACAAGTAAGGCAAGTGCCGGGCAAAGCCATGACGGTACCATCTTTTCCGCCAGCATTATGAACATAAGTACCGCTGAAATTATCAGTGAAAAAATCAGGCGCAGTATCAGCACCTTAAGATCCGGATCCTTGATATTATAGTCTTCGGTCATAGGTTCACATCCGTATCCCGCTGCCTTTACAGCCTTTATGATTTCATCATCTTTGGCCTTACCTTCAACGCTCATCGAGTTTGTGAGCAGATTGACATTAACCGTATCAACACCGGGTACTGCCTTGACGGCTTTTTCCACCCTGGCACTGCATGCGGCACAGCTCATCCCTGTTATGTTGTACTGTCTTATTTTCATACATCTATTATAGCAGATTTCATCTTGTCACAAACCTGGTTTTTTACTATACTTGTTGTCGTGAAAGATGGTTCGGTGAAAATGCTAACACGTTCCGCTATGATAGCAGCGCTTTATGCGGTGCTCACATTGGCATCTCACGCACTCGGCCTCGCAAACGGACAGATACAGGTCAGGCTGTCGGAAGCACTCACCATACTTCCGATGCTTACCCCGGCCGGAGTCCCGGGGCTATTTGTCGGATGCGTATTGTCCGGTATCCTTACAGGTGCAGCTCTGCCTGATATCATTTTCGGAAGTCTGGCTACTCTCATCGGTGCACTCGGGACAAAATGGCTTAAGTCCAACAAATATCTTGCAGTCATACCTCCGATTGCAGCCAATACCATAGTCATACCGCTTCTTTTATACTATGTTTACGGCATAGTGCCGATATGGCTCTCATTTATAACAATTTTCGCCGGGGAGATAATCTCCGCCGGCGTACTGGGTATACTATTATATAATACTCTGACTAAATATCTGCATTTCGATTAACATACGATTTCTTACTATTATCCTAACTCCTGTGCAAGTAATTCCTTCATTTTACGCAGTGCTTTGCCGCGATGGCTGATGGCATTTTTCTCATCCATTGATATCTGGGCACTGGTTTTCTTGAGTTCCGGCACATACAGTATGGGATCGTATCCGAATCCGTTTGTACCCTCAGGTTTATCATTTACTATTCCGTCGAGTCTTCCTTCCGAAACCAGTTTTCTTCCGTCCGGAAGTATGGCTGTGATTACTGTCGCAAAACAGGCTCCGCGTTTTTCTTTCGGAACTCCCTCCAGCTCCTTAAGGATACCCGCACATTTCTTATCATATCCGGCATCTTCTCCGAGATATCTGGCTGAATAAACCCCGGGAGCTCCGTCCATATAATCCACCATGAAGCCGGAATCGTCAGCCATGACAAGTCCGCCGAACCTGTCCCATATGGTTTTGGCTTTGATGTAGGAGTTTTCCTCGAAAGTCTCTCCGGTTTCCTCTATATCTCCGTCAAATCCGGCTTCCTTCATAGAGATCACCTCGTACTGTGTCCCTTCGAATATTCTCGTTATCTCTTTAAGTTTATCTTTATTGCCGGTAGCAAAAATCAGTTTCATTATTCAGCTGGTCCTTCCTTATTTTTCTTCGGCGGCTTCGGTCCCATAAACTGATAGAAATAAGTCTTCATCATACCGTTATATATCTTTCTATTCCTGTCGGCTTTTCGTCCGATGAACTTCTCGGCATCTTTAAATGCCGTTATTAGATACATAGACCATGAATCAAGCTGCCCATATCTCTCACCGAGTATCCTGTACAGACTCTCGCATTCTTCTTTATCTGATATCCTCTCTCCGTAAGGAGGATTGGTAATAATAAACCCGTATTTCTTCGGATGTGAAAGTTCCGCAACATCTCTGGTCTGCAGATGAATAAGATTTTCTACGCCTGCACTGCGGACATTGGCTCTTGCTGCCTTTATGACATTATCATCGATATCGTAACCCTGGATATCAGTCTCAATATCCATGTTTACAAGTTCCCGCGCCTCATCAAATGCATCGTACCAGATTTTTCTGTCGATAAGATTATTCCAGCTTTGCGCAAGGAACTCCCGGTTCATACCGGGAGCGATATTGGCCGCCAGCATAGCGGCTTCTATAGCAAATGTTCCCGACCCGCAAAAAGGATCAACCAGTATCCTGTCTGCGTGCCAGGGTGTCAGCATGATGAGTGCAGATGCCAGCGTCTCCGTTATGGGAGCTTTTGCCGTCATAGTTCTGTAACCGCGTTTATGAAGCGATTCACCCGATGTGTCTATACCGACAGTAACGATATCCTTATTGATGGATACTCTGAGCGGGTAAGAACTTCCGCTTTCCTCAAACCAGCTTATACCGTAAACATTTTTCAGTCTTTCGACCATAGCTTTTTTCATAATGGACTGTATGTCCGAAGGTGAAAAAAGCTTTGACTTAATCGAGTTTGCTTTTGCCACCCAGAACTTTCCGTCCTTAGGGATATATCTCTCCCATGGAATCGACTTCGTCGCCTCGAAAAGCTCATCATAGGTCAAGGCTTTAAACTCACCCGCCTTTAATAATACTCTCTCTGTAGTACGAAGTCCGATATTGGCACGAGCGATGGCCTCTGCATCACCTGCAAAAGTCACCTTACCGTCTTCAGTCCTTATTACGTCGTACCCGAGATCCGTTATTTCTCTTTTTAGTACCGACTCCAGTCCAAAATGACATGGAGTGATAAGTTCATATAATTCTGACATTATTAATCAAGTATCTCTTTTACTTTTTTCGCCATGGCTTTTCCTATAGCCTTGTGGCCGTCAGCCATGATATGTGTTCCGTCGACAGGGTCCGCATCGGCAAAAGGTGCTGCGTCAAAAAACTCACACCCCGTCATCTCTGCAAGATTACGTATCCGTTCACACAGCTCTTCTGCCATATCAATTGATTTCTGTGAAAAACCGTATGTAAAACTTCCGTCTGCACACGGTGAAAGTTTTATCGGGTTCACAAGCATTATCTTAGCATCCGGTGAATTGGAATCTGCCATCATCACTTTAAGCTCGTAAACCAGACGGTGCAGCCCTTCAGCGATAACATATGCACTCGTTCCGAACATGTCTTTCTGATCATTCGTTCCGAGCATGATAATAACAAGATCCACCGGATCACATGTTTTAAACGCAACCTCAAGATGTGCCTGTCCGTTTCTTCCGTATGCAAGAGGATCTGTAAACACCGTCGTCCTTCCACAGAAACCCTCTTCATATATCCTATAATCGCTTCCCAGCTCATCCTGCAGAACACCGGTCCAGCGAACATGCTCCGGATATCTTCCGACCACACCTGTAACCGGATTCACATCATTGGGATTATATCCCCATGTATTGGAATCACCGTAACACATAATCTTTTTCATTATTTTAATCCCCGCGAATTATTTATTCTTCTGTGACTCTCTGTACTTTCTTGTTCTATGTGATTTGCCTGCAGTTTTCTTTGACTCTGTAGCATGCTTGTGCTGTCCGATATTGTTCATGATATCTTCAATCTCATTTCCCGCAATCTCATTGAAGAATCTAAGTCTTTCTGCTCTATCCATCCTCTGCTTCTGCATAGCCTGCTTGAGTTCTTCAACCTTAACAACAACATCATACTTATCGCCGTATTTCTTGACAGCTGCAATAGTCTTGAAAGACGAAATAATATCCACTGCAAACAGTCCCCAGAACAGTCCGATCACGAAGCTGAATGCCAGGTTATTGCTGAGCCACCCCAGTTCATCAATAACAATATCATGAAGAAACAGATAATAAACCGCACCTATCGCCGTCCAGATAAGTGCAAAAAGCGGACATACGATTCCCATGATGTTTCCGGGTTGATCACGATAGTCCCACAGACGTGTATTGAAGCACTTAAGAAGTACAAATCCGCCGATAAACTCGATTACATTCATCGTAATACCGATCAGGAGTATAACCACTATCGCTGATGCATTCGGGAATACCTCCTGTATCAATGCTGAAATCGTAAACATAGCGGCAAGGCCTATTCCGTAAATCGGAAGCCATGGACCCTTACAGAAACCGGGGTTGATAAAATATTTGCCGCGCGGTCCCTTGTGACTGATTAGATTTCTGAACAGAAACTCTATGATCCATCCTTCGATAGCTCCCCAATAAAATAAAAATGCAAGTCCAAGTGGCCAGTTCATAAAAATCCTCCTCGTATTATTTAATCAATACCATCTTTCCGAAAGCAGCACTGTTGTGAAATGATACCGGCTCTTCAGGGTATCGGTTCCATGACACAAAATGCGGCACCACTGTATCATCACCACACTTCATACAGTTGGCATATATTACATTTCCCTCTTTTAATTCATAACCGGGATAGAATTTTCTGATAAATGCTGACGGCACGCTGAGAAACATCTCCCACCCGTCCTTCGTCCTTCCGGTCTTTATACTGAACTCCGTTTTCTCATTCTGCGCAAGCAGACGGACACGATCCGGCATGTTGGTTCCGATGCCTGTATATAACGCACCGTTAGGATTGCATTCGAAGTTCAGATATCTCATATCATTCTCATCGGGTCTGAAGAAAAACTCCATGCAGCTGTCGCACCAGACATCGCAGTTCTGTGCATCGAATCTGGCAAGGATATCCTTCTCTACAGAGACTGCATGGTAAGATATTGCATCCTCGTTCCAAACAATCTGAAACTTTGTGCGTATACCGCAGTCCTCACCCCAGTTATACTCATCAACATCAAGGGCGGGAATATCTTCCCAGTTGATATCACCCTTTGCATATTTTATTTCGTATATTTTCATAATTCCTCCGTGAAATCGTAATCAGTTATATTATATCATCATTCTGTAAACAAAGGCCACGGATTTCATATATCTTATCAGGTGTCTTGCCGAATGTCGGTACTTAGCGAGCATGGTTTTGCGAGCTTAGTATCCGCCACATGAGGCATGAAGGCGAGAGCCGTCATCCTGAGAAGATATATGAAGATCCGTGGTCGTGATAATGAAATAAGGGTGAGCCGGGAGACACGTCCCCACGACTCACTCTTATATATCAGTTTCTTTCATCCCATGCCCTGCGTACTGCGCTGATCATCTCATCGACCATAGCTGCACGCTCTGCATGTGTTTTGAGTTTTGCTACTCCCGAAGAAGTACCTGTCGCATCTGCACCGGCCTTTATGGTGTTATATACATCATTGCCGTTTGCGATACCTGCTGCAGTAAGAACCAGAATATCCTTATTGATTCTCTTGACTGCATTGGTAGCTGCATCCACGTATTCCGGACTGACTGATATTCCTGTACCGATAAGTTCTGACGGCTCGGCAACAATGATATCCGGATTAAGCTCTGCAAGTGCGGAAGCCTCTGCAAGTGAATCTCCGCATACGATAGTTGTAAGTCCAACCTCATCTGCTCTCTTGATAGTCTCTTTAAGAACACCAAGTGTAAGAGGTCTCTCTGTATGATTGAGCATAACCCCCTCAGCGCCTGCTGCAACTACAGACTCCGGAAGGATCTCCGTAAGTCCTCTGCCCGGCTGAAGCGGATCCATATGAGGAGCGAAAACGTGGATTCTCTTTGTAGCTGCCTTTACTTCCTTGATGGAAATAACAGGAGTAGTAAAGATTATATCTACGTTGTACTTCTCGCTGGCTGCGTCAGCTGCCTTTGCGAGTTCTACTACATCATCTCCGTAAAGATATGACTTTGGTCCGATTTCAAAGAACGGAGCCTTGATCTTACAATTTGCCATTAGTAACCAACCTTCTCCCAGCACTCGAACGGAGCTGCGATCTCATCTGAAATATAAACCTGTGTCTTCATTGTCTGAAGCATTGATGAAGGAACGTAAGGTGTTACAGGTCCGTGGCATACAAGTCTTGAAGTCATTCTCTGCCATGATGAGAATGTGCAGTTTGTAAGAAGTGCATGAACTTCGATACGCTCTTTTGCCATCTTAACATCACGAGGTCCGATTGTTGCAGCCTTAGGTGCTACATTGTAGATATCACCTGACTGGCCGAAGCAGCCGTGAAGTGAGTTCTGAGCGATTGTAAGCGGATGAAGATTTACAAGCTGTGCCGGCATATCAAGCCACTCATCAATAGTCTTTGCATCTGTCCATGGTGAGATAGGATCGATAAATGCCGTATGTCCTGTCCAACCCGGTGATGTAGAGATGATGCTTGCGCCACCGTCTGTGCAATCCTCGATAATCTTTGAATAATCGTTGATATTCTTGGTTGTCGGATAATGTACGTTCTCAAGCGGCATACGAAGCTCAGGCTTGATCTGATATACGAGGTACTTAAGCATAGAATGAACGAAACCGCCCTCATATGTCTCAGGTGCTACATTACCGTCCTGATCTGCCCACTCATCCTCTGCAAAGATAGAAACCTTTGAGCAGTCTACGTTGAAGTAGTTGATAAGCTGTGCAAGCGGAATATATGTATCAGGCTCAGGGTTGCCAAGTATCATTGAGAATGGCTTTCCTGCTTCTGAAGCTTCTTTAAGTCTTGAGAAAAGTGTTGCGATAAGTACCGGATGCGGGTTCATCATAACTTTTACGTTAAACTCCGGATGCCACCAGTCCTCTCTCTTTTCAAGCTCCGCTCCGCTCATCTTGCGAACACGCTCGCATGCCTCAAGATCCTTGAAAGGTGCGAAGTCAGCCGGTTTGAAATTAAAAGGTGTGCATGGCTCGATTTTAATATCCTGCATTATAATTTCCTCCTGAAATAATTATTTGTTATAAACTCTGTTCTTAAGCTGAAGGTCATATCTCTCGTTGTATGACTTATCTTCATCTGTGTACTGCGGAAGTGTGTTTACGATCTCGCCGTTGTTGAACTTACGGCACTCAACATCCTCTGTTGTTCCCATAACCGTTACATTGCACTGACGCGGTCTGTTACGAACCTGATCCCAGTCAATAAAGTAAATATGTGCAAACTCGCCACCGTCAAGCTTGCCGTCTTTGATTGTAAGTGTCTCACTTCTTCCGAAGAAGATTGAACGAAGGTGAGCATCTGTGTTAAGTGATGTGAAATCACCCGGCTCATCAACGTAACGTCCGAACTGTGCATGAACAGGACCCGGATGACGATACTGATGATCCTCTCTGAAGTCCGGAACAAGCTTTCTCATGATATCAAGAAGGTCATGCTGCAAGAACTCAAGTCCAAATGCATCAACATCATGTGATGTCTCCTGAACCATGACTGAACATGTTGTATGGTGCGATACAACAGCACATGTTCCGTTCTTAACGCCTGATGCTTCAACGATTGCCATAACTTCCTTTGATACGTCATGGAATGTCGGGATCCAGCCTCTTGACTGAACCTGAATTTCTTTCTGTACAACCTTAAAATCCATAGTTATCCTCCTGATTATTTTTGCAAATATTACAAAAAAATTATTCTTCTATGATTATGCCATTGTTTTATGATATGAACAACAGCGATGTCTTATTTTATCCATTAAATGTCTTATTTTATAAGACATATCAGTCTTATCCCTTGAATCTTTTCATATATTCGTATCTGCTCATTATATATTTCTCTATGTCATATTCCGGAAACTTAACCGGTATCTTATTGATGCATTTTTCTATCCTTTTTCTGTCAAGTATCGGATACTTCATCTTCTTCATATAAGATTCGGCTTTTTTGCTTGTTTTCAAAAACTTTTCAAAGCACTTGATAAATCCGTCCTTTGCCGGATCCATGTTCAATATATCCGTTCTGCTTATCAATGCCATGTTGTTATCATAATTAGGTGCCAGACTTATAATTCTTCCATCCCCGCGATCTCTGAGCAAACCGCAATTCTCATTATGCCTGTCAACGTTATTAATCAGAAGATCAAACCACATAAGGCGCAGATACTGCTTAGCTATTGTCGGGGATATGCTGTTAAGTTCATCAAAAACAGTTTCATACCTGTCATCATCTCCTGCAATTGATGTCATGGGTTCAAGATTGTAAGTGTCTGCAAAATTTCTGGTTCTTATATATCCGTCAAAATACTCATATTCTGCCGTAGGAATACGAAGCACTGCTGCAAGCTCTGCTGCAAACAACTCAGAAAAAATCTCTCTGTCAGTTCCCTTTTTACATAGCCACCATTCACCGTTTACTCTTTTCCAGCACTTTTCATAGCTTCCGGTCACTGTAAGCTGAGGTGAATATTTATGCTTTGACGGATAATACAGTATCTCCCCTTTTAAGGCCACATCGCTGTAATAATCATTAGTAAATGATATATCTTTATACTTTAATCCGGATCCTGAAATTCTGAACCAATAATTATCCGTAACAGAAGCTCCGAATGAGTATAATGAAACTATATCGTCAGTTTCTTCGTGAATACCCAATATCTTTTTCAGCAGTCGGGAATTAGTTCTGTTTCTGTCGATTGCTCTTGAAGCAAGAAAAGCGGAAATATCAGGCTTCCTCTTTATATAAAGCGGACAAAAAGCATCATCTTTCCATGTACATACCCCATGATAAAACCCGGCAACCTCAAGATCCCCCGCCATCAGAGTCCCTGTCAGTTCCCGGCCTCTCTTTGACGGGATGATAATATCTCTTCCTTCTGCCTCGTATTCTTTCAGATCATGCTCTATCTCTCTGCGTCTTGCCAATCCCTGCTTGACATCTTCAGCCTCACTCGCTCTGACATATAGGCTTTTAAGCTTTCCTCCTTCATCATACTGAAGATAGGAGTACTCCTTTCCATGTATCCTCTTGGTTGATATATATCCTTTCGGAAGCGTATTCAGTTCTTCAACAAGCTTTTTATTAATATTCATAAGGTCATATTATCATATGTAACCTGTTTTTTCAATTATGTTGTAACCTGTTTTTTTCAATGGTTTTATGAAATGGTCTACTGCACATTCAATATATCCTCAGCCCTGCATCCCAGTGCTGATGCCAGTCTTAATACAATTTCCGCTCCGGCCTTTGATATATCCTTTGCTCTCTGTTCATACTGCTGTATGTTTCTTATGTTTACGCCTGATATTTTTGCCAGTTCGCTTTGGGACAGACCGCATCCGGTTCTTATACTTGCAAGCCTTGTAGGTGTATTACAACCACTCTGTGAAATCAGTTCTTCCACATCTTCAACAAATCTGTTCTCATCCATTTCATGATAAGGATGATACATATCAATAATCTCGCCAAATTTCATATGACTGAAAATATCTTTAAAAGACCTTCCCATTTTCCACTGCCAATATGCGCATATCCATCCGGCCCAGTACTGTGGCGTTTTTTCAAGTGTTATTTTCCGCGGTTTTCTGACAACAAGATGTCTTGTCTGCAAGGCCTCTTCTATTATTCTTTGCGCCAGTTCTTTCCCGCTCATACCGGCAACATATTTTGGATTTCCCGACCCAAACTGATCTGCCAGTCTGCTTATCACAAACATATCAGCAAACTCGTCCGGTTTTATCTTCAGTTCATTTATCGCATAATCAAAAGCATCTGCCAGATTAAGCATGGCATCATACAAATATGATTTATCGTAAGCGTTCATCATCTTCACCTACTTTACCTGATATGAGTTGTGAAACATATATTCCGTCCTTGTCATAATCTTCCAGTATTTTCAGATATTTTTTTCTCGCGTCTATATCTCTATACTTCTTACGTGTATAATACTCTGAGCCCAATACTGCTTCATATCCAAGATATTTCAGATGTTCAAAAGCCTCAGGACTTTTTAACACCACCTGTTCCCCGAGATCTCCAAGCTGCATTACTACCGATAGCTGTTCCAAAGAGATGGAATTGGAAATAAAAGCTCTTGCAAAAGAAAAATAAGAATCATCTGCTCTGTAACCACGCAGAATGTCATATCCTGAGATATCAACAAAAAACTTTTCACAAATATATTCTTTTGCAGCCTTCATAACCGGAGTATCTATCGCAACCATCCTGTACCTTAACAATAAGGCAAGCCAGTTTAATACCGGATATCCGGTTGTTTTTATATCCAGATATTTTAAACTTCCGCAATCAAGGGAATACTTGTTTATATAACCATCAGTATTGGAACCGCAGGCCCACTCACCCGCCAGTTCTTTATGTTCTGTACAATAAAATCCCTGTCCGTAATCATTGGCATATCTGCCCTTTCCATATTCAGGATCGGTAATTATTTGATTTGAACCATGATATAGTATCAATTTATTATTCTTCATAACTATGACTCCCCGGAGATATATCCTATTATATCTCCGGGGAGTCATATAATCAACTGTATAATCAATTTGCATCCGGAACCAGCGGACCTGCAAGCTCTCTTTGTCGCTCTTGAACTCATCAGCGAACTGCGGCTCCCAGAATACGATATGGCACATTTTTCCGATTCCGTTTCTATGTCTGAATTCATTATACATTTATAAAACAATGTTCATCACTTGACTGATACGCCGCTTCCATAACTTTCTGAACATATACCGCTTCATCTGCAGGTACTTCCAGAGGTTTATTGTTGAGAATCGAATCAGAGAAGCTCTCGATCTCACGCGTGTACATGTTGCCGAACTCAACTTCTATCTTTTCGCTCTCAGATGTCTTCACATCCTGCTGTGCATCGTAGCCGCCTACGTCGCCGCAGAACATCGCATCGAGACTGCCCCCGTCTACCTGACCGATGACTGTGTCTCCGCAGAGTCTTCCGCGATCTCCGAAGAACTCAAGTCTCCACTTTGCTGCATCATCCGGAATGTTGAAGTTGCTCTGTACTACGCACTGGGCACCGTTCTCCATCCTCAGCATGACCATTGACGAATCTTCCACTTCATAATGGAATGTAAGTGTATCCTGGAATGCTGCGACTTCTTTTACCTTTGTGCCCATTACATACTGCATAAGGTCGATGCAGTGAACTCCCATGTCCATCATGGCTCCGCCGCCACCGTTCTTTTTGGACTGTCTCCAGTTTCCCGGCATATCCGGATACCAGCATGTGAACTGTGAATATGCCGATACCGGATTTCCTATCTTTCCGTCTGCGATGGCTGCCTTCATTGCCTGCACATATGACCCGAATCTCATCATGAGACCTGCCGCTATCTTCACTCCCTTGCTCTTGCAGTACTCGAGGACTTTCTCTCCTTCCTCCGATGTCATTGCGAGAGGTTTCTCTATCAGGATATGCTTTCCGGCATCAGCGGCTGCCATTGCCTGTTTTGCATGAAGCACGACCGGTGTTGCGATGTATACTGCATCAATATCAGGATCTGCCAAGAGATCCGCCTCGTTATCATATGC
>JAZRYX010000008.1:0-10907 GCA_045600945.1 Lachnospiraceae bacterium | reverse complement strand
GAACCGTCTTTTTCAATATTCATGGTCGTCATCCATGCGCCGACACCGCTTGAAAACTCAAATGCAGACTTGCTGATATCTTCAAAAGTTATTTCCTTAACCGGTGTTGCGGATTCCGTAACTGTTTCCGTCGTAGTATCCGCCGTTGTCTCTTCTGCAGTTTCTGTTGCCGTCCCTATTTTTATTTCAGCCGCCGTTTCTGCAATGGTTTCTGTCACCGCATCTGTTTGCATCTCTGTTACTGATGAATCTGTTTTGTTACTGCAGGCAGTCAAAACAACCACCAGCATCAATATAACAACAAACCCTGTTTTTCTCATGGTCTCCTCCATGTATGTAATGATATTCTCTCAGTAGTATAGCACATCATTTTTCATCAGTTTCTTTATGTTTTATGAAAAAAACGTAAGAACATATTAAAGGTATCAACACCATGACAATTATGATAGGAAATATTAAAACCGTTTTATTGAGCAAAGTCACTATTATTGTCAATACACCACCGATAACAAAACAGTATCCTGCAATCCGGTTCGTATAATTCCAGTTTTCGGGATCGTCCAAAGTCCACGGAAGTCTGCATCCAAATGTGTAATTTGTTTTGTTTTTAGGAAGATAATTACCAAGGACTATAAAAATGATTCCAAGGAAAATGCCGACAATAGTCCCGATATTGATATCATAACCAAGTGCATAACCATAACAAGCAATCATAACTATAATACTGCATGCAGGAATAATCCAAATTACAAAACCAAAAGCCTTGATGCTTATATTCTTGTTCTTCGGATCAAGCATAGTTGCTGCTATACAAATCATCTGCATTATAACCATAAAAACGGGTATACCAAAAACAGCAAATTCTTTCCCCGACCAACCGTTCGGCTGATTTTGCATATCAAAGTGAGTCGCTATCTGATTCGGAAGTTTGTTCCATAACAATAAACCGACAAACATCGGGAGCAAAGTTACCAGAATTGAAACCATAATCTTCCATTTATTTTTCTTCAGCATGATCATCACCTCTTATATCTTTGATCCAACATAAAATCTCTTCAAGCACTTAAACCCTCCGAGTTTAAGTGCTTTTGAATCATCATTTTCTCATCGTCTCTTCGTCTATGAGACCCATCTGTTTTGATGAAAGTATAAGCATCGAATGTCCGCCGAAGATATCCGTAGGCGTCTCAATAAAATCAAGGACAATATTAAGCGCCAGCACTACTGCCAGTCCACTTGACGGAAGTCCCAGCTGAGCAAAAAGAACCGAAATACTTGCCAGTGCTCCGCCCGGAATAGGCGGTGTTGCTACCGACAAAATGATACTCATGATAATTGCCGCCGCAAACCATGATGGCGATACATAAACGCCGTATGCCTCTGCCACAAATACAGCAGAAGAAAAATACAGAATTGCTACCGACGGTTTATATATTACCTGCGCAAACGGAACTCCGAAATCCGTGAAGCTTTCATCTATTCCGTATCTTTTCTTACATGTCTCAAGACTGGTTGAAAATGCTGCTGCAGACGAAGCCGTGGTTAGACAGATGAGGAGTGTCTGAGTAGCCTTTTTCAGAAATACCATTGGATGAACTTTCAGTCTTATTCCGACAATAATTAGATAAATGACTATAAGTGCCAGGCAAGCCAGCGCATTTACAGCAAAAAATTTATAAGATATCTTAATATCTTCCAACTGGTTGTTGAGAATGATATCCAGAAGGCTTCCGAAAACAAAGAACGGAACCAATTTGCTGATAAACTCCATGACGAGCTGCACAATGTAGTTCAGTTGTTCGGCGAATATGGCGACATTCTGGGTCTTCTCACCGATTATAATCATCGATACTCCCATAACTATTCCGAGGAAGAGAATCTGCAGCGTATTTCCTTCATAAAATGGTTTGATTATATTCCCCGGAATAATATTTAATATCATCTCGAAGATTTCCGAAAATCCTCCGCCTACCTGTGCATTTCCAACCATAAGACTGAAAACGGGAATTATGATGAGTCCGATCACTATTGTCAGAATTGTAATGTAAATCAGAAATCTGGATAATAATCTCTTTCCGAGAACACTGAATGTAGTTACATCACCGATACTGTATATACCCCAAACTACAGCCAGGAAAATCATCGGCCCGGCTACACCTGAAAGCAGGTTCATAAAAGTATTGAGCAACGGTGTCAGTATACCTGAATGTATGGTCTGTGTTATTTCCTGCGGGATCATTTTCAATATGACACCGCATACCACAGCCATGACAAGAGCTATGATAAGCTGTGTCCAGCTGCTTAAAGTCCTTTTCTTTATGCCGTATGAGATTATATTCAATCCGCGAGAATACCTCCATAAAGGCATTTCTCCCATATTTGCAAGTGCTGCTCTCATAAATGAAGAATTCTGTTCCTCATGACTGTCTTTCAAAAACGGATCAAACATATATCCTTTAACAGATACCGAGACTTTTATCTGTCCGAGTCCGTCAGATAATTTTAGAACAAAAGATCTGTCCTCACCGAAATCCTCTTTGTATCGGATGAGCGCCTCTTCTATTCCCAGTCTGATTCTGATAATGTTCTTGTTAGCAATCTTTTTATCTTCAAGGAATCTGATAATCTTAGTCAAGGAATCATCAATATCATGTACATTAAGTTTGTATTCAATTTGCTTATAATTACTATTCATAAAACCTCTGTTTTTGATAAAATATAAAATATTCTATCAAAAAACAGAGGCTTTTTCCAGTAATCGGTTTTTACTCGTATCTCAATGCATCTATCGGATTCATTCGCGCAGCTTTCCTTGCCGGAAACAGTCCGAATATAACCCCGACGATTATTGAAAATGTTACCGATCCCACTATAGATCCTATCGAAATAACCAGTTTCGCTCCGAGAATAAGTGTCGCCAGTCCGGCAACTCCTGTGCCGATAAGTATGCCTATGATTCCACCAATTACAGACAAAATCACTGCTTCAACAAGGAACTGCCTGAGTATATCTCCGGTTCTGGCCCCGAGAGCTTTCCTTATGCCTATCTCCTTTGTCCTTTCAGTAACGGAAACCAACATGATATTCATAATACCTATTCCACCGACCAAAAGAGAAATAGCCGCTATAGCTGCTATAGCCAGTGACAGAATATCCAATATACTGTTTATCTGCTCCATCTCGGATTGAGCACTTGTCTGCATGATAGCATCTTTGCCCAGTCGTTTACTTCTGTTCAAAAATGCTGCCATTTTATCTGCGACATTTTCAACATCATCTGTATCCAGATACAGTTCCAGATACATGGAAGAAAAATCGGTTCCGGTCAAAACCGAATATGGAATATAAAATCTGAATCTGTTGCTGCCTCCGAGAAGTGATTCAATCCTGCTGACCGTATTCTTATATACTCCGACAACAGTGTAGTCTTCACTTTCTTCATCAATTGTAATCTGAATGTTTTTACCTATAGGATCAGTATTACCGAAAAACTTCTTTGCTGCTTCCTCTTCTATGACTACATTGTGTGCCATACGTTTTACATCTTTGTCAGAAATAAAACGGCCTCTCGATAACTGAAAGTCTTTATCACATTTATCAAGCCCGACATTTGCACCCATAAGATTTATGTCAGCGGTCTGCCTTCCGCTCTTTGCACTTCCCGATGTATATGCATAAGGAGCACAATAAACGATTTCATTTCCGAAACGATCGGAAAGCGCGTCCATCTCATCCTTTGTGATCAGGGCTTCGTCCGGAATATAATCATCAAAAACTATCCAGTTGGGAAGAAGTTCAACCATTTCATATCCGTTTCCCTTAAGTTCCTCTTCTATAAAGTTCTTTACCGAAGAACCTATCGCACTTATCGTGATAACTGAGCTGATACCGATGATGATTCCGAGCATGGTCAAAAAAGACCTCAAACGATTTGTCTTAATCGATGACAAAGCAAGCCTTATACTTTCAGTGAACTTCATAGGCATTACCTCCCGTCACTGATTTATCCGAAAGGCTTTCATCGGATATTATCTCACCGTCCTTAAAAGAAATTATTCTGTCGGTAAACTCTGCTATATCTCTTTCATGCGTTACCATAATTACCGTAACATTCTTTTCTCTGTTAAGTCTGGTAAAGATGTCCATAATCTCTACTGACGCCTTCGAATCAAGATTACCGGTAGGCTCGTCTGCAAGTATTACTCCCGGATTATTTACCATGGCTCTTGCTATGGCTACACGCTGTTTCTGTCCTCCGGATAATTCCTTCGGAAGATGAGTAATTCTATCTTCAAGACCGACTTCCTTAAGAAGCTTTACTGCTCTTTCCTCTCTTTCCCTTGCACCTCTTACCCCTGCATACAGCATAGGTAGTTCCACATTCTGCAATGCATTATTCTGTGCTATGAGATTATAAGACTGAAAGACAAAACCGATAGTTCTGTTTCTGACATATGCAAGCTCATTATCACTGAGTTTTGAAACATCCTCTCCGTTCAGCAGGTATTCTCCCGAACTTGCCCTGTCCAAACATCCCAGAATATTCATAAGGGTCGATTTACCGGAACCCGAGGCACCCATAATTGCTATGTACTCTCCCTGCATTACTGACAGGTTTATATCCTTAAGTGCATGAACATTCAGCTCACCAGATTCATATATTTTGTTTATATTGTTTAGCCTGATTATCTCATTCATATTAATACTCCGTATGTCAGAATCCCGGCATTATCTGAACCTGGGTTCCCTCCTCCATACTGTAATCCGGAGAAAGAACTACCTCGTCCCCTTCCGAAATGCCATCCGTGTCCTCTATGGCTGTGTAAAAATCATTTTCCAGAACAGAGTTTATGTTGACTCTATGCAGAATATTATCTTTAACAACAAATACATATTGTTCACCGTTCTGTGTATCTTCCATGATTGAATCTATTGGCACGGCAAGTACATTAAAAGCTTCTCCCGTAATAATGGTTGCTTTTGCATTGACCCCGGCAAAAAGTTTGCTTTGACCCTTATCAACAGCCACTGTTACAGGGATAACCATATTTGTGCTTCCTGGATTTTTTTCTTCTCCGGTTGGTGCTATTGATGTTACTGCTCCGTCAACAACTTCATCCCCGATTACTTCTGAAGTAATTCTGACTTTATGTCCTGGAGCGACCTTGGCTATATCGTACTCGCTGACCCTGAGTTTCATCTGAAGCTGATCAATATTTTCTATTCTGAAAAGTGCATCCGCATTATTTCCTCCGGCAAGTTTTCCTACCGATGCGTATATTCTTGTTACTGTTCCGTCGATGGGACTTGTAACAAAAAGCTTCTTATCCTCTTCAATCTGCTTTAAGTTAAGCTCAGCATTTTTAAGAGCTGATTCTGCAGAAAGAACTTCCTCTCTGGTTACAGCATCAACTTCATAAAGTTCACTTTTACTGTCATATTCTCTTTTGGCATTATCATACGCTATCTGAGCCTTTTCATACTCTATTGTGGATTCATCATCTTCCAGCCTTGCAAGGTTTTCTCCATTAGAAACTTTGTCACCCTCTTTTACAAGGATTTCTGCTATACGTCGGGTCGAATTTGAATATACATCTGCTTTATCAGTTCCTTCAACGGTACCTTTCACATCTACGGTCTGCTCAATATCCGTCCTGACGACCTTATCCGTCTCGACTAATACTCCCGGATTCTTTTTCATTTTTGAGAAAATGAATATCGCGACTGCCAATACAGAAACTATTATTACCGCGATTATTAATCCTTTATGTTTGTTTTTCTTTTTCATTTCTTCTTCCTCTATTCCAGATTGAGCCTGTTCTTAAGAACATATCTTACTGCCAGCATCAATAATGCACTGTATATAAGTTCACACAGAATCAAGGTACCTATTGCTGCCATAGATGGAAGCAGATCCTGTTTCCACGTTCCGTATACATATCCTACTGAATTATAAGCCTTACTCATCAATGGAAAAACAATATTTATTAATATGCAAATGGATATAATGCACAGTAGTATGAAAGTTACTACTCCAATTATCCTTCTGTACCTGGGAATCAAGTGTCCTGCAGAAACTGCTGTATATATGTGAAAGATAAATGCTGTCGCAGAAGCAATGCAAAATACACCACACTCAAGCAGGAAAAGAATTATTACTGACTTTTCTTTTGTATGTATAAACATATATAACATCTCTTCAACTCGATACCCTATATATTCCGGAGCGCCCAAATATGCCATAATAATGGTTCCAGCAAAGACCACTATTCCGCTTATGACAAACATAATAAGCGCTGTTATAAACTTTGAAAATATAAGTTCTTCTTCTTTAACCGGAAGTGTAAACATCAGATATCCTTCTCTTCCCAGAAGACCGTGACAGAACTCATTATAAACATATATGAGTGCTATAACTATTCCTGCTATCGCTACTCCGAACAATAGCAGTTTGGGAAGGACATTTGGAAGAAAGGTGTAATTATTGTTTTGTGTACAGTAATACAATGACCAACCGTTAATTATAGAAATAACTATTACCGCCGACCATATCGGCCAGAATCTTTTCAGGCAAGATCTGAAATCATATTTTATAAGTTTTCCCAGCATTACATCTCACCTCCTGTAGTTTCTTCAAATTTAAACATATCTCTGAAAAGTCCGTCTACACTCATTTTGTTTTTTTCACGGATATTGTCTACCGTATCCTGTAATATGATTCTGCCTTTCTGAAGAAAAATCACTTCATCAAGTATCTGCTCTACATCTGAAATAAGATGTGTAGAGATAAGTACGGAACTATGTTCGGCATAATTCGTTATGATGGTCTTTAATATGAAATCTCTGGTTGCCGGATCAACGCCTCCGATAGGTTCATCAAGAAGATACAATCTTGCTTCACGACTCATAACCAGCATGAGCTGCATCTTTTCTTTTGTTCCCTTTGACAAGGTTTTGATGATCTGATTTGAATTAAGTCCCAGAACCCTGCACATCTCTGTTGATTTAGTTTTATTGAAATCAGTATAAAAATCTTCAAAAAGCTCTACAATATCTCCTACTTTCATCCAATCTGCAAAATACATTCTGTCAGGCAGGTAGCTCACCAGTCTTTTTGTCCCCACACCCGGTTTCATCTCACAAATACGAATCTCACCGTTATCGGGCTGAAGAAGTCCGTTCATCATTTTAAGTAAAGTCGTTTTTCCTGCGCCGTTTGGTCCAAGAAGTCCTACAATCTTTCCTTCTTCTATATTCATATTTATGTTATCAATTACTTTTAATGATCCGAAACTTCTGTCAAGCGCAGTACATTTTAATATATTACTCATTTCAGATTCCTTTCTTTACAAATTTTAATGTCGCATCACTGTTATATCCTAATGCCTTCATATCTCTGAAGTATTTGTCGGTACGCTCCAAAGCAAGACAGGTTCTTATGCTGTCTATGACTTCTTTGTCTTGAGTTACTACTCTTCCGGATGTACGGTTAGTAATTATCAGCCCTTCATTTTCAAGCAGGACCATGGCCCTCTGCATTGTATTCGGATTAACTCCTGCCTGAGCAGCCAGATCTCTTACCGCAGGAAAATGAGACCCGGGAGGATATTCACCGATTACTATTCTTTCTTTGAGCTGCTCTGCCAGCTGTTTCCAGATGGGAAGTGCATTATTCAGTTCAAAATCCATCTGATTACCTCCAATCAAAAAGGTGTATTATTGTATTAGTCACTTAATACAATAATACACCTTTTTGAAATTGTCAAGTATAAATGGAGCTGACGGGGCGCATGACGTCCAGTGGACGTCAGATTTGCGCCGACCGGAGCGGAGCGGAGACCGAACCCGGGGTTCAACTCCTTATACAATATTCAATTCGAATGATGGAGACATCAAAGTCATATCCGAACCGTAGACAGCTTCAATATCCTTCATGGTTATTGTCTTTGTGCCGCCTTTGAAATTGTAGGTGATGACGATCTTGTCGTCGAAAAGATAAATCGCGTTGACAAAGGTATCGATAATGCGTTTCTGATACTCGATGCTGTCCGCGTCACCATATTTGAACTGGTTGATCCAAGTCACGATCTGTTCTTTCGTGTACTTCGGCTTTTGTAATTCTGCCTGAGCAATAGCAGTTTGCAGATTCTCTTTCTGCTTTTCCAGTGTTTCCAGACGCTCTTTAGTGGAAGAAGTCAGGATACCTTGCTGAATGGCATTAAGCATATTTTCAATACCGCGCTCCGTATCGGCAAGTTGTTTTTTCAATGCCGGGATGGTGGTGTCTTCACTTTCCTGCAAGGCGATAATGCTGTCAGCTATGCGGCTGATTTCATCATCTTTCAAGACGCGGTTTACGGTCAGCACGACAACAGCCTTTTCGATCCATTCCTTTTTGACGGATTTCTTCTTGCAATCCTTTATCCGCTTTGCTCCGGCACACTTGTAATAATAGTGCTTATCTCCGGTGTGGATTCTTCTCGCTGGCTGTCAGAAGAATAGCGTGCATAGATGACAGCTTTCATTTCTTACACTCCTTTCCTTAGTTGTCTTTGTCCGAGTATTAGAATCTGTCGATAACCTCAACATCTCCCAGAGGCTTAAACCAATTCTTAAACCATTGTCAAACACATTTTTAATATATTTGAGATTCGCTCAAGAGTTTTTGCTGATATTCCTCGGTTTTGAGGACATCGAACAATTCAGCTTAAACCAATCTGAAACCAATCTTGAACGAGCTCAAACCAATTTCACTTCTTCAAAACCCAATTACAGGTCTGACGATTAGACGAATCTGTATCTATTCTTCCTTTTTTCTTCAAATAAGAAAGAAGAGTCAGTATTTTGCGTTCTTTCTGTTTGTCAGTCAAAACATCCGGCAGCTTATCCCACAAAAGCTTGCGGAAGTCCTTTCTTTGGGCCTTCCCGAATTTTTCAAGATAGTCGAGAATCATGTCTCTGTAATATTGGTCATCAAAACCTTTATTCTTGATATACTGTGCCTCCTCATCCATCGTTCGAGCAACTTCGGCTGAAAGATACAGGCTGTTTGCGCGTCCTTCCACAAGCTTATACTTCCGCAAGAAGGAAAGAGCCTCTTTTGAGAGCATTTGCCCTTTGCCTTTCTGCACCTGGTCAAGCAGATAAACGGTTTCCAAATCGAGATCGGGATTATCAAATAAGATATAGGTATAACGCTCATTTAAGGTTTTACCATACACTGTAACAGAGACCTGATTCGCAGTGGTAAAATCGTAATCCGGCATAGGGAAGTATTTTTCCTTCTGAATCCGATAAACTTTTTTGATTCCGCTCGTTGCAGTATCAATCATGTGAAATTTTACCATTGAATCCGCCAGTAGCTGATTTCTGTAAAACGGCGGATTGTAAGTCGCCTGAAGAACAGTTTCTATGTTTTGCGGAAGAAAATCTCCGGGGTTTGAAATATTGATACTGTCTTCACACTCGTTCACATATATGCGTCCACCAAGTTGGTAATTGGAATGAGCAATGCAATTGTTGAGCAGTTCGCGAAGGAGCCACGTATCATATTGCTGTGTTTCCTTCGGAAAAAGCGACAATTGATTTGGCATATATCGATACGTGAGATTCCGGATTTTAGCGAAAATTTTATCAGCGACTGTGATAAATGGAATTGTAAAAATCTCATAGTCTTTTAATTCAGAATCCGAACCGTACAAGCGCCACATAAGCGACGGCGCATTCTGAAGAAACGAATCATAATCGGGATTGCCCAGAAGAATCATTGCAGCGTTGGTAACTTGTCCATCACGCATTAATTTGATTTTGGTCAGGAATTCTTCATCGGACATTGCATCGACTTCTTCCGAAATATGCGGGCGGTTCATCTTTTCTTTGTACTTTTCCCGCGCAAACGAAATTGCTTCTTTCTCAAGGTGCTCAATTGCAGCACCTGTGACTATCAGCTTAGACCAATCTCGACGGTCCTGATTGCGTATGGCATCTATTTTGTACTGCTGCAGAGGCACAAGGCTGTCGCCGCTTCGAGCGTAATATCTGGTGTTCCACTCTGTCGGCATACCGGCGACTGCTGCAGGAATTTTGAACATAAGGACGCGATGGGCGCTGCCATCATATTCAGGGAACAACTCTATCACATCAAGGAATGTCATTCCGTCAGTCGTTCCTTTGCTGATTGTGTACTTGAACCTTTCAAGAAGCGCAGAATCACCCTGCTTAAAAGATGTACCGACAGGATGCTTTTCCCCTTGCTCGCTGATACCAAGAATGAACCAGCCATACTGTTTTCCGGCCAGGTTTGCCTCATTACTGATGGCTGAAAAATACTGACCAATCTTATCTTCCGAATACTGTCCTTTCGCCTCTTTGAATTCAACAATCTCATATTCCCAACGTTCGATGAGATTGTGTAACATCATATAGTGTTCGGCATATTCGCTTTTGTGGTCATATTGAAAATATGTCATAGCGTTTCCTCCCGCATCATCTGTTTGAGAGTATCTTTCAACCTTTCATTCATGGGTGTTCCGGATTCAAAACACATCTCGATGAACTTGTCCATTTCCGGATAGCTCTTTTCGATCTTCGGCTTGTTCTCAAGATACAACCCATGCGGGTTATCTGTTCTTCCGAAAATATAATCCAGAGACACGTCGAAATACTCTGCATACTTCATCAGAATTTCTGCCGGAACCGTAGATTCATCGTTTTCGTATTTGTAAATGCTGGACTGTCCGACGCCAAAAGTCTTGCCCATCTTTGCCTGTGAAAGCTGAACTGTTCCCCGAAGCTCCCGCAGGCGTTCACCGATTATTTTCATCGTTAATCCTATAATCATTCTAACACTGCTACTGGTATAATTTATCGACTGCGGAATTTTGTTTGCAAAAACAGGGGTCGTTACT
>JAZRYX010000007.1:0-24646 GCA_045600945.1 Lachnospiraceae bacterium | reverse complement strand
GGTTATCAGTCTATAAAACGGACGTTAAGTCCAGGAAAGGAAGCCGACATACCGATTGCTCCATCATTATACAGCTAAGCAACAAGATGGATAATTCCTTACTGGCTGTAAGGGTTATTAACCATAAATATATTGTAGTAGATAAAAGAGGCAACATAATGATTAATATTTCAGTGCTTGGTTCGGGAACCTGGGGAACGGCTCTTGCTAAGACTCTTGCTCAGGCAGGGAATAAAGTGAGCTTATGGTCTATTTCAAAAGATGAGATAGATGAGCTTGGCAAGACCCACAGACACAAAAATCTTCCCGGAGCGATAATACCGGACAGCATATTCCTGACCTGCGACATGAATGAAGCGGTTAAGGATGTTCAGATCATAATAATTGTAGTTCCTTCCATATTCGTAAGATCAACAACTGAGACACTGAAAAGTTATCTGAAAAAAGGTCAGATAGTGGCTTGCGCAGCCAAAGGACTTGAAGAAAAAACATTATTTACACTCTGCGAAGTTATAAAAGATGTGCTGGGAAATGCTGACGATAACCCGATAGTTGCGCTATCCGGACCGACTCATGCCGAGGAAGTGGCGATAGATTATCCCACCACTCTGGTATGCGCAAGTGATAATGAAGAAGCCGCCAAAACCGTACAGAAGGCTTTTGTCGGAACATGTATAAGGCCTTATGTCAATCCGGACATAAAGGGAGTTGAACTCTGCGGGGCACTTAAAAATATTATGGCTCTGGCTTGCGGAATATCAACGGGACTCGGTTACGGAGATAACACAAAAGCGGCTCTTATGACCAGAGGTATGTCCGAAATAGCAGCATTGGGACGAAAACTGGGGTGTAATATACAGACATTTTCGGGGCTTGCCGGAATGGGAGACCTTATAGTTACTGCAACCAGTATGCACAGCCGTAATAATCGTGCCGGGATACTGATTGGACAGGGTGTGCCTGTCGGTGAAGCGGTAAAACAGGTCGGAATGGTAGTTGAGGGACTTAATGCTCTTCCGGGAGCACGGGCTATGGCTGAAAAATATGATGTCAGCATGCCCATCATTGAGACTATGGGACTTATAGTTGACGGAATCATAACACCAAAGGATGCGGTGGAGAGTCTGTTTAACAGAGATTTAAAAGCAGAAGTTATTTATTAAGTGGTTGAATCTCAAATGAAAAGTCGGGCTTTAAAAAAAACAGTGTCGGCTGTATTATGTACGCTGACAATAATATTTGGCAGTATCACTGCGTATGCCGGCAAAGTGGATTTTATTGAATTGAAGAAGCAAAACCCGGATATATATGCGTGGCTCTATATACCCGGAACAGGCATAAATTATCCGGTTTGCCAGTCAAATAATGATGCTTATTATCTGTCACACAATTCAGATAAAAAGCTGGATGCTAACGGAGCGCTTTTTACCGAAAGTACATATAACAATAAAGGGTTCACCGATCCTGTAACCGTGGTGTACGGTCACAATATGAGATCCGGTAAGATGTTTGGATTTCTTGAGGAAACATATCGGAACGGATTTGCCGGGCATGACAGAGCCATCGTATACATGCCGAATAATACCTATGAGTACAGATTATTTGCGGCACTTCCGGTAACAAGCAGCCATCTGCTTTACGGAAACAATTATTACAATAAAGAAGTGTACAGGATGTTTCTTGACGGAGTCCTGAAAGCAAGAACTCTTGAAGCAGTTATAGACAGCAGTTATAAACCAAAAGAGAACGGTAAATTACTTGTACTTTCAACCTGCAGAGGCGGGGGAAAGACAAATGAAAGATATATTGTAGTGGGGGAGATGATAAAATGAAAAAATTTACAGTCTTAGTAATAGCAGTTGTATTATCATTGACGGGAGTTTTTTCTGCATTTGCAGCAGGAACAAAAAGTCCTACACCTAAGCCAAAGGTAATAGAGGTGAAGGAGGTCACTCTTCCGGACGGAACCAAGATGAATAAACCTACGGACACGCAGAAATCGGATTATTATGAAGAATCTAAGAAAGCAACAGCCGGAAGAGGACTTGACCCTTCTAAGTATATTAATCCGAAGATTACTGCAGTGGAAATGGTGGGAAAGGATTATAAGGAAGGCTGGTATTATGTGCTAATCGAGACACCGGAAACAGAGAAAGAGACAATTATCTCTCCTATTAGTTATGATGAGATTATCATAGCAAGACAGGAAGCTGAGAAAGTAAATGAACGTATGGAAAAATATGTTCCTGATGTTTCGGTGAAAGCTGCCGAAAAAGGATATAAGCCTCAGGACTGTTATGTATACAGCATAGAGGACTGGACATTTTATGAGGTTCATCCGGATCATATGCATGACTATGAATTTCCGGGAGCGCAGGTAAGAGTATATCCCGGAGATATCAAGGATATATTCATATGTCTTCTTCATAGAGACCACAATACACAGAAATGGGAGATGGTAGAGACAAGCTGGGACGGAAAGGATCTGGTATTTAATCTTCCGGCAAACCTTTCCCCGTTTGCTATTATCTGCGCATCTCATAAATCTCCTGTAACGCCTACAGGTGGTGGTTCTGCAGTAACTGAGATTACAACGGGACCCGGAGCAGAGGCTCCGAAGCAATCACCTAAAACGGGTGATAATACTCTTTTATGGTTCGGATATGCGGCAGGAACTGTTGTGCTGATGCTGGGCGCTGCTTATATTCTGATAAACGGAGTCAAAAGGACAAGACATAAAAAATAATGTTTTGAATAAGTACTGAAAAGCCTATATATAGTGCAATCCGAAACAACGGATACATAATATTCCGGACACACCCGGGAAAGTTTAAAAATATAAAAAAAGTGCTTGCAAAGGGCACTTTTTTTTGTTATTATGGTGAAGCTGTGGCTAGATAGCTTTGAAACGAAAATTGCTGTGGGCGCGACAAGTACGAAGCGTTTGCAGGGAACTTCGTGGAGCGAAGGTCATTTATGCATTATGGCGACAAGTCACTGTACAGCATATTAGGAAACATGCGCAAGTCCTCATACTATTGAGGAAACTCACGCTAACGAAAAACGTGCGTCCGGTTTTGCCGGGCAAAAAATGGGTCCGAATCGGACACGCACGGACATGTGTACAGTCACCACTTGTTGAACCAAAAGTTCGAAAAGGAGGCGACTTTTTTTATGGCAAGTCAGGTAATGAGAATCACACTTAAGGCTTATGATCATCAGCTTGTTGATAGTTCAGCAGCAAAGATTGTTGATACTGTTAAGAAGACAGGTGCTCTTGTATCAGGTCCTGTTCCACTTCCGACAAAGAAGGAAGTTGTAACAATCTTAAGAGCCGTTCATAAGTACAAAGATTCCAGAGAGCAGTTCGAGCAGAGAACTCATAAGAGACTCATCGATGTTATTGCTCCGAGCGAGAAGACAATTGACGCACTGTCAAGACTTGAAATGCCTGCAGGAGTTCATGTTGATATAAAGATGAAATAAGACTGCGGCAACAAAATTTCAGTTTCAGTAACAAAAGAAAAAACCCTACCAATATAAAGAACACGAGATTCGCGTTCCGCTTGTAGGAAGTAAGGAGAGTAAAAATGAAGAAAGCAATACTTGCAACAAAAGTGGGTATGACTCAGGTTTTCAATGAGGCCGGTCAGCTCATCCCAGTAACAGTTCTCCAGGCAGGACCATGTGTAGTTACAATGGTCAAGACAGCAGAGAATGACGGCTATGATGCAGTTCAGGTAGCATTTGGAAGCATCAGAGCAAAACTCGTAACTAAGCCGGTAGCCGGCCAGCTCGCAAAAGCAGGCATCGAAAGCGAAGTAGTAGAAAAGGCAAACGGTTCAAAGAGAGACATTTATCCGGTAGGCAGATTCCTTCGTGAGTTCAGATTTGAGAATTCAGCTGATTACTCAACAAAGGACGAAATCAAGGCTGATATCTTTGCGGCAGGCGACAAGGTTGACGCAACTGCAGTTTCAAAAGGAAAAGGATATCAGGGTGCTATCAAGAGATTCGGTCAGCACAGAGGACCTATGGCCCATGGTTCTAAGTTCCATCGCCATCAGGGTTCAAACGGTTCATCAGCAGATCCAAGCCGCGTAAGAAAGGGCAAGGGAATGCCGGGACATATGGGTGCGAAGAGAATCACAGTTCAGAATCTCGAAGTTGTCAGAATCGACGCAGAGAAGAACCTCATTCTTGTTAAGGGTTCGGTACCCGGACCAAAGAAGGCTCTTATTACTCTGAAAGAAACCGTAAAGGCTTGATGAGGGAAAGGAGGAAGAACTGAAATGGCTAACGTATCTGTATATGATATTAATGGAAAAGAAGTCGGCAAGTTAGATCTTAATGATGCCGTATTCGGAGTAGAAGTTAATGAGCACATTTTACATATGGCAGTTGTTGCTCAGCTTGCAAACAAGCGTCAGGGCACACAGAAAGCTAAGACACGTTCGGAAGTTTCCGGTGGCGGTATCAAGCCTTGGAGACAGAAGGGCACAGGACATGCTCGTCAGGGTTCAACCAGAGCTCCACAGTGGAAACACGGCGGCGTAGTATTCGCACCGGTACCACGTGATTATACAATCACTCTTAACCGTAAGGAAAAGAGACTTGCACTTAAGTGCGCACTTTCATCAAGAGTTGCAGCAGGTAAGTTCAAAGTTGTTGATGATTTCGCAATGACAGAGATCAAGACAGCAAAAATGGCCAAGACACTTAACAACTTAGGAGTTAAGAAAGCACTCGTTGTTTGTCCTGAAGGTGAGAAGAACACGATGCTCTCAACAAGAAATCTTAAGGGTGTTCATCTGGCATCTCCGTTCACACTCAATGCATACGATATTTTAAAGTATGACACAGTAGTTGCTGAGAAGTCAGTTATCAATACTATCGAGGAGGTATATGCATAATGGCTAACGTTCAGTATTATGATGTTCTGCTTCGTCCGGTTCTTACAGAGAAGAGCATGGCAGGCATGGCTACAAAGAAATATACCTTCATGGTTCATCCGGATGCAAACAAGGTTATGATCAAAGAAGCAGTTGAGAAGATGTTTCCGGGAACAAAGGTAGAAAAGGTTAACACATTAAATCTCGACGGAAAGAAAAAACGTCGTGGTCTGGTAGTCGGAAAGACAGCCAAATCAAAGAAAGCGATCGTTCAGCTTGCAGCTGACAGCAAAGAAATAGACATAGTTGAAGGATTATGATTAACATATGCGGCGTAAATGATCGCAACGCTGCGATAAAAGGAGAATAAAAATGGGAATTAAAAAGTATGGCCCTTATACTCCGTCCAGAAGAGGAATGTCAGGATATGATTTTGCAGAGATTACAAAGTCAGCACCCGAGAAGAGCCTCATCGAGTCTTTAAAGAAGAACTCAGGACGTAATAATCAGGGTAAGATTACAGTAAGACACCGTGGCGGTGGCTCAAGAAGAAAGTACAGAATCATTGATTTCAAGAGAAATTCAAAAGACGGTATCGTAGCAAAGGTAGTTGCTATCGAGTACGATCCGAACAGAACAGCAAACATCGCTCTTATCTGCTATGCAGACGGCGAGAAAGCTTATATCCTTGCTCCTGAAGGCCTTAAGGTCGGACAGGAAATTATGAACGGACCGGATGCAGAAGCAAAGGTCGGCAACTGTTTACCACTTGATAAGATTCCGGTTGGTGCTCAGATTCATAATATCGAGCTTTATCCGGGAAAAGGCGGACAGCTTGTTCGTTCAGCAGGAAATGCAGCACAGCTTATGGCTAAGGAAGGTAAGTACGCAACACTTCGTCTTCCTTCAGGCGAGATGAGACTCGTTCCGATTATCTGCCGCGCAACAATCGGTGTTGTAGGTAACGGAGAGCACAACCTTATCAATTACGGTAAGGCAGGACGTAAGCGCAACATGGGTTGGAGACCTACAGTTCGCGGTTCAGTCATGAACCCGAATGACCATCCTCATGGTGGTGGTGAAGGAAGAGCTCCTGTCGGAAGACCGGGCCCGTCAACACCTTGGGGCAAACCTGCACTTGGTCTTAAGACCCGTAAGGGACATAAGCAGTCAGATAAACTTATCATCCATCGTCGTGATGGTAAATCAGCTAAATAAGGGAAGGAGGAAAGAATATGTCACGTTCACTTAAAAAAGGACCGTTTATCGATGCTTCATTAGCAAAGCAGATTGAAGAACTTAACAAGTCCGGACAGAAGACAGTCATTAAGACATGGTCACGTCGTTCAACTATCTTCCCTTCAATGGTTGGTCATACAATTGCTGTTCATGATGGAAGAAAGCACGTTCCGGTATATGTAACTGAAGATATGGTTGGTCATAAACTCGGTGAGTTCGTTGTAACAAGAACATACCATGGCCACCGTGCAGACGAGAAAAAAGCATCAGCTAAATAATAAGAAAGGCGAAAGGAGGTTTCACAAATGTCAAAAGGACATAGATCCCAAATTAAAAGAGAAAGAAACGCTGTGAAGGATACGAGACCATCTGCAAAGCTTTCTTATGCAAGAATTCCGGTACAGAAGGCATGTTTCGTACTTGATGCTATCAGAGGCAAGGATGTTGCTACAGCAGTAGGTATCCTCGAGTATAGCCCAAGATATGCTTCAGGCGTTATTGAGAAGTTACTTAAATCAGCAATCGCAAATGCAGAGAACAATCAGGGATTGAACCAGGCAGACCTGTATGTAGCAGAGTGCTGGGCAGGCGATGGTCCGATCATGAAGAGAGTTAAACCAAGAGCACAGGGTAGAGCTTACAGAATCGAAAAGAGAATGAGCAATATCACTATCGTGCTTGACAAGAGATAAGGGAGGCCAATATGGGACAGAAAGTTAATCCACACGGCTTAAGAGTCGGTGTTATTAAAGATTGGGATTCCAGATGGTATGCAGATGCAGATTTCGCTGATTGCTTGGTTGAAGATTATAACATCAGAAAGTTTTTAAAGAAGAAACTTTTTGCAGCCGGTGTTTCAGGTATTGAAATCGAGCGTACCACTGACAGACTTAAGGTCATCATCCACGTTGCTAAACCGGGCGTAGTTATCGGTAAGCAGGGTGCTGAGATCGAGAAGCTCAAAAAAGAAATCGGTAAGTTTACCGAGAAGAAAGTATTTGTTGACATCAAAGAGATTAAGCGTCCTGACCGTGAAGCACAGTTAGTTGCCGAGTCAATCGCTAATCAGCTTGAGAACCGTGTATCCTTCCGTCGTGCTATGAAATCCACAATGGGACGTAGCATGAAGGCAGGCGTTATGGGAATCAAGACATGTTGTTCAGGTAGACTTGGCGGTGCCGATATGGCACGTACAGAGTTCTACTCAGAAGGAACAATTCCGCTTCAGACACTTCGTGCTGATATCGACTACGGATTTGCCGAGGCTGATACAACTTACGGCAAAGTAGGCGTAAAGGTATGGATCTATAAGGGCGAAGTTCTTCCTTCAAAGAAGAAAGAAGAAGGGAGAGAGAGATAACTATGTTAATGCCAAAGAGAGTTAAGCATAGAAAGCAGTTTCGTGGTTCTATGGCTGGCAAATGTTTAAGAGGCAATAAAGTAACATACGGAGAGTATGGTCTTGTATCTCTTGATCCTTGCTGGATTAAGTCAAACCAGATCGAAGCAGCCCGTATTGCTATGACACGTTACATCAAGCGTGGTGGTAAGGTTTGGATCAAGGTATTCCCTGATAAGCCTGTAACTGCAAAACCGGCTGAGACTCGTATGGGTTCAGGAAAAGGAACAACAGAGTATTGGGTAGCAGTAGTTAAACCGGGTAAAGTACTTTTCGAGATCGCAGGAGTTCCTGAGGATCAGGCAAAGGAAGCACTTCGTCTGGCAATGCATAAGCTTCCTTGCAGATGCAGAGTTGCTTCAAAGGCAGAACTGGAAGGCGGTGAAAACTAATGAAGTCAAGTAAATATGTAAAAAGTCTTAATGAGAAGACATTGGCAGAACTTAATGAGGAATTAGTTACAGCCAAGAAAGAACTTTTCAATTTAAGATTCCAAAATGCAACAAGCCAGCTTGATAACACAGCAAGAATTACTACAGTTCGCAAGAACATAGCAAGAATTCAGACAGTTATCGCAGCAAAGGCAGACAAGTAATGAGCGGAAAGGAGAGATAAGTCGTGGAAGAGAGAAATCTTAGAAAAACACGAGTTGGTAAAGTCGTAAGCGATAAGATGGACAAGACCATCACGGTAGCTATCGAGGATCACGTAAAGCATCCGCTCTACGGTAAGATCGTTAAGAAGACTGTTAAGTTCAAAGCTCATGATGAGAAGAACGAGTGCGGTATCGGCGATACAGTTAAGATCATGGAGACCAGACCTTTATCAAAGGACAAGAGATGGAGACTGGTTGAAATCATCGAAAAGGCTAAATAATTCGAAAGGAGTTCAATATGATTCAGCAGGAAAGTAGACTTAAAGTCGCTGACAACACTGGAGCAAAGGAACTTCTTTGCATCAGAGTTATGGGTGGCTCAACAAGAAGATATGCACACATCGGTGACATCATTACTGCAACAGTAAAGGACGCTACGCCGGGTGGTACAGTTAAAAAAGGCGACGTTGTTAAGGCAGTTGTAGTTCGTACAGTCAACAAGACACGTCGTAAAGACGGTTCATACATCAGATTTGATGAGAACGCAGCAGTAGTAATCAAAGAGGACAAGACCCCTACAGGTACTCGTATCTTTGGACCGGTTGCAAGAGAACTTCGTGATAAGGGATTTATGAAGATCGTTTCACTTGCTCCGGAAGTATTATAAGGAGGGCCGGTTATGCAGAAGATAAAAAAAGGTGACACAGTCAAGATCATAACAGGCAAGGATAAAGGCAAGACCGGTAAGGTTATCAGCATTGACCTTAAGAAGCAGACAGCTACAGTTGAGGGTTGCAATATGCAGACGAAGCATCAGAAACCTTCACAGGCTAACCCGAACGGCGGCATCGTAAACAAAGAGGGTTCTATCCATATTTCAAACGTAATGCTTGTTGTTGACGGACAGGCTACAAGAGTAGGATTCGGCGAGAAGGACGGCAAGAAAGTTCGTATCGCAAAGAAGACCGGCAAGGTAATAGACTAAGAAGGGAAGGAGGAAAAGTTAAGTGGCCAGATTAAAAGAAACATACGAGAACGAAATCGTAAAGAAGATGACAGAGAAGTTCGGCTACAAGAACGTTATGCAGGTTCCGAAGCTTGACAAGATCGTTGTCAACATGGGCGTCGGAGAAGCAAAGGAAAACGTTAAGGTTCTTGATTCAGCCGTCAGAGATCTCGAAATCATCACAGGTCAGCATGCAGTAATTACGAAGTCAAAGCACAACATCGCAAACTTCAAAGTACGTGAAGGCATGCCGATAGGTTGCAAGGTTACACTTCGCGGTGAGAAGATGTATGAATTTGCAGATCGTCTTATCAACCTCGCACTCCCTCGTGTACGTGACTTCCGTGGAGTTAATCCGAACGCATTTGACGGCAGAGGAAATTACGCACTTGGTGTTAAGGAGCAGCTCATCTTCCCTGAGATCGAGTATGACAAGGTAGATAAAGTACGTGGTATGGATATCATTTTTGTAACAACAGCAAAGACAGATGAAGAGGCTCGTTATCTGTTAACACTCTTCAATATGCCTTTCCAGAAATAAGGGGGACTAAATAATTATGGCAAAGAAATCTCAGAAGATTCGTCAGGCTCGCCCTGCAAAGTTCTCTACAAGAGAATATACAAGATGCCGTGTTTGTGGACGTCCACATTCTGTTCTTAGAAAGTATGGTATCTGCAGAGTATGCTTCCGTGAACTCGCATACAAGGGCGAGATTCCGGGTGTAAAGAAAGCAAGTTGGTAAAGAAGGAGGAAATATCATGACACAGAGCGATCCAATTGCTGATATGCTTACAAGAATCCGTAATGCTAATACAGCAAAACATGACGAGGTTGACATTCCTGCTTCTAAAATGAAGATAGCAATTGCTGACATCCTTGTTAAAGAAGGATATGTTCAGAAGTACGACCTCGTAGATGATGGTTCATTCAAGACCATCCGTATGACACTTAAGTATGGTGCTGACAAAAACGAGAAGATTATCAGCGGTATCAAGAAGATATCTAAACCCGGTCTTCGTATTTACGCAGGCAAGGAAGATTTACCAAAGGTTCTCGGCGGACTCGGCACAGCAATCATTTCAACAAACCAGGGCGTTCTTACAGATAAAGAAGCCCGTAAGTTAGGCGTAGGCGGCGAAGTTTTAGCCTTTGTATGGTAATTTCGACTGCGTCGAAATTACACGACAATATTTAAAATTATAGGAGGAACGGCATGTCACGAATCGGTAAAATGCCTATCGCGATTCCGGCAGGAGTTACTGTCACAATCGCAGAAAATAATCATGTGACTGTAAAGGGTCCCAAGGGTACACTTGAGCGCACACTTCCTTCAGCTATGAATATCAAGCAGGAAGGTGCAGAGGTTATCGTTACAAGACCTAATGATCTGAAGCAGAACAAAGCGCTTCATGGTCTTACAAGAACACTTATTAACAACATGGTAATCGGTGTAACAGACGGTTACTCAAAAGTACTTGAAATCAACGGTGTTGGTTACAGAGCAAATAAGAACGGCAAAGTTCTTGAACTCTCACTCGGATATTCACATCCGATCAATATGCCTGATCCTGAAGGCATCACAACAACAGTTGAGAACAACACAATCAAGATCGAAGGTATCGACAAGGAGAAGGTCGGACAGCATGCAGCTGAGATCAGATCCAAGAGAGGACCGGAGCCATATAAGGGCAAAGGTATCAAGTACTCAACAGAGCATATCAGACGTAAAGTCGGTAAGACCGGCAAATAATAATAGGAGGGTAATAAGATGGTTAGTAAGCAGGATAAGAATGCGCTTAGAATCAAAAAGCATCAGAGATTACGCAACCGCTTTGCCGGAACAGCTGAAAGACCTCGTCTTGCAGTTTTCAGAAGCAACAACCATATGTACGCTCAGATTATTGACGATACGGTTGGTAATACTCTGGCAGCAGCCTCAACTGTTGAAAAGGCAGTTAAGGACGAGCTTGAGAAGACAAATAATGTTGATGCAGCAGCTTATGTAGGTACACTCGTAGCAAAGAGAGCACTTGATAAGGGCATCAAAGAAGTAGTTTTTGACAGAGGTGGATTCCTCTATCATGGAAAAGTACAGGCACTCGCTGATGCAGCTCGTGAAGCTGGACTTCAGTTCTAATGGAAAGGAGACACAGGATGAAAAAAGGTTTTGTTGACCCAAGCAAGCTTGAGTTAAACGATAGAGTAGTAGCCATCAAACGTGTTTCTAAAACCGTTAAGGGTGGTCGTACAATGAGATTCTCAGCACTTGTAGTTGTAGGTGACGGAAATGGTCATGTAGGTGTAGGTCTTGGAAAGGCCGGTGAAGTTTCAGAAGCTATCCGTAAAGGCAAAGAGGCTGCACAGAGAGCTATTGTTGAAATCCCGATCAATGACAAGGGCAGTATCTATCATGATTACACAGGTGTTTACGGAAGTTCAAGAGTACTTATGAAGACAGCTCCGGAAGGTACCGGCGTTGTTGCAGGTGGTCCTGTTCGTGCGGTAGTTGAGCTTGCAGGTATCAAGAATATCCGTGCTAAATCACTTGGTTCAAACAATAAGACAAACGTGGTTATGGCAACACTTACAGGTCTTAAGGCTATGAAGACTCCTGAAGAAGTTGCAAGACTTCGCGGAATCAGCGTAGAGCAGTTATTGGGATAAGGAGGAGATAAAAATGGCAAACAAATTAAAAATTGAATTAGTCAAGTCTCCTATCGGCGCTATCCCAAAGCAGAGAGCTACAGTAGAAGCACTTGGACTTACAAAGATGCACAAGGTTGTTGAGATGCCTGATAATGATGCAGTTCGCGGAATGATCTGGCATGTAAGACATCTTGTAAAAGTAGAAGAAATCTAACGGGAGGGAGAGTCATGGATTTATCTAATTTAAGACCCGCAGCAGGTTCTGTTCATAGCGGTAACTTCAGACGTGGCCGTGGACATGGTTCAGGTAACGGAACACAGGCAGGTAAGGGTCATAAGGGTCAGAAAGCTCGTTCAGGAGCTCCGAGACCGGGATTTGAAGGCGGCCAGATGCCACTTTTCAGACGTCTTCCTAAGAGGGGATTCACCAACATCAATACTAAGGAAATCGTTGCTATCAATGTATCAGCACTTGAGTGTCTTGAGGATGGCATCGAGGTAACACCGGATGTTCTTCTTGAGGCAGGTATCATCAAACATGTTCGTGACGGTGTTAAGATTCTTGGTAACGGTGAGCTCACAAAGAAGCTTAATGTTAAGGCAGCTGCATTCTCAGAGGGTGCAAAAGCCAAAATCGAAGCAGTAGGCGGAACATGCGAGGAGATCTAATATGCTGAAAAAAATAGCAGATGCATGGAGAATCGTAGACATCCGTAAGAAGATAATATTTACTTTCATTATGCTTTGCGTAATCAGATTCGGAAGCAACGTTCCGATTCCGGGAGTTAATACTTCTTATTTTGCCTCGTTCTTCGCATCACAGACAGGTGATGCATTCAGTTTCTTCAATGCAATGACAGGTGGTTCATTTGAAAGTCTCAGCATACTTGCTCTTTCAATTACACCTTACATCACAAGTTCAATCATTGTTCAGCTGCTTACCATCGCCATCCCTGCACTCGAAGAGATGCAGAGAGAGGGCGAGGACGGCAGGAAGAAAATCATAAGCATCACACGTTATCTTACAGTTATTCTGGCACTTGTTGAATCAATTGCCATGGTAGTAGGATTTGGTAATCAGGGTCTTTTGGTCAGCTTTGATTTCCTTAGTATCGTAGTTGCAATCTTGACCATGACGGCAGGCAGTGCATTCCTTATGTGGATCGGTGAGCGTATCACTGAGAATGGAGTAGGAAACGGTATCTCTATGGTACTTCTTTTCAACATCATTTCATCATTGCCGGCAGATATCCGTACTCTTGGTGAGCGTTTCCTTACAGGAAAGTCAGTAGCGGTTAAGGTTATCCTTATCCTCATCATGGTAGCTCTTGCAGTTGCAATGGTTACATATGTTGTACTGCTTCAGGATGCCGAGAGAAGGATTCCGGTTCAGTACTCAGCTAAGACAGTAGGACGTAAGATGCTCGGCGGACAGGGTTCAGCTATCCCGCTGAAGGTTAACACCGCAGGTGTTATCCCTGTAATCTTCGCATCATCACTTATGTCTTTCCCTGTAGTAATCGCACAGTTCTTCAATGTAGATTACTCAACATTCGGTGGGAAGATACTCCTTTGCCTCAGCTCAAACAACTGGTTGAAACCGGGCAACATGATTTATTCAATAGGACTTCTTATTTACATCTTCCTGATTATTGTTTTTGCATACTTCTATACATCGATTACATTCAATCCGTTAGAGGTGGCCAATAATCTTAAGAAATCCGGTGGCTTTATTCCGGGTATCAGACCAGGTAAGCCAACCAGTGATTACCTGAATAAGATATTGAATTACATCATTTTCATCGGAGCAGTGGGACTTCTTATCGTAGCACTTATTCCAATCATTCTTTCAGGATTATTCTCACTCAGCCGTCTCGGCTTTATGGGAACATCACTTATCATCATCGTAGGTGTTATCCTTGAGACAATGAAAGATGTAGAGTCACAGATGCTCGTCAGAAATTATAAGGGATTCCTTAACGAGTGATCCCGGAGGCGATTATGAAGATCATAATGGTTGGTGCACCCGGCGCAGGCAAGGGTACACAGGCAAAAAGAATCGCAGAAAAATATGATATACCACATGTCTCAACCGGCGACATCTTCAGAAGCAATCTGAAGGAAGGAACAGAGCTTGGCCTTAAGGCAAAGGTCTATATGGACCAGGGAGCTCTGGTGCCGGATGAGATCACTATAGGGATGCTTATGGATCGTATCCATCAGGCAGACTGTAAGAACGGATATGTTCTTGACGGTTTTCCCAGAAACATTCCGCAGGCCGAGGCTCTGACAGAAGCACTTGCTTCGGCGAAAGAGTCAATAGATGCAGTCATTGACGTAAACGTTCCGGATGAAACCATCATGAATCGTATGTCGGGACGCAGAACCTGCAGGAAATGCGGAGAGGGATTCCATACAGAGTTTAAACCTTCCATAGTTCCGGGAGTTTGCGATGTATGCGGTGGCGAGCTTTATACACGCGATGATGACCTTCCCGAGACAGTGAAGAAAAGACTGGTCGTATATCATAGTCAGACTCAGCCGCTTATCGATTATTATTCAAAGCAGCAGATTCTGAAGAGTGTTGACGGCACTCAGAGAATGGATAAGGTCTTTGCTGATATCGTAGATGTTCTCGACAGTTTAAACAAATAAAGAACCGGAGAGAATAGATGGTAACGATCAAATCAGCAAGGGAAATACAACTGATGCGTGAGGCGGGCAAAATACTCTCAGAGACGCATGAACGTCTTAGAGAGTTAATTGGGCCCGGCATCACCACAGGAGAGTTGAATCGTAAGGGCGATGAAATCATCAGAAGCTACGGATGCATTCCTTCATTTTTGAATTATGAAGGATATCCGGCTTCGATATGTACTTCGGTAAATGAAGAAGTTGTCCATGGCATTCCCAATAAGAAGAGAGTTCTTCATGAGGGCGATATCATAAGTATCGACGCCGGAGTTATCCGACACGGTTTTCAGTCGGATGCAGCAAGAACGTGGGCTGTCGGAAAGATAAGCCCCGAGGCGGAAAAACTGATTGAAGTCACAAAGCAATGTTTCTTTGAAGGGATAAAATATGCAGTTGCAGGCAGTCATCTTAATGATATCTGCGGACACATCCAGGACTATGCAGAGAGCTTCGGATACGGGGTTGTCAGAGATTTGGTAGGTCACGGAATCGGGACAAAGATGCATGAGGATCCGGAGATTCCGAACTTCCGGATGAACCGCAAAGGCATATTGTTGAAACCGGGCATGACGCTTGCCATTGAACCGATGATCAACATGGGACGTGCAGATGTAGCATGGACAGAGGATGAATGGACAGTCGTAACGGATGACGGATCGCTATCAGCTCATTATGAAAACACGATACTCATCACAGACGGTGAGCCGGAAATTTTGAGCCTTGTATGATACGCAATGGGAGGATATTAGATAGTGTCAAAAACTGATGTTATTGAAATCGAAGGTAAGGTAATCGAGAAATTACCCAATGCCATGTTTCAGGTCGAGCTTGAGAATGGGCACCAGGTACTTGCTCATATCAGCGGCAAGCTTCGTATGAATTATATACGTATTCTGCCGGGTGACAAAGTAACGATTGAGCTGTCCCCGTACGATCTCTCAAAAGGCCGTATTATATGGCGTGACAAGTAATTTGAATTGTGATATAATTATTATTCGCGCGTGCAAAGGGCACTGTAAACTTAGAAAAGGAGAACGAAAATGAAAGTACGTTCATCGGTTAAGCCGATTTGCGAAAAGTGCAAAGTTATCAAAAGAAAAGGGGCTATCATGATTATTTGTGAGAACCCGAAGCATAAACAGAGACAAGGCTAAGACCTTAATGAGTCCGAGTTTTAACGAAGGACGAGTTTAGTTCGAAGCCTCCCAGCGTAAACTTGATGAGTACAAGCGAGCGTTTCTGAGCGCAGTACGAATTTAGTTGGAGTCGGGCGGCTAAGACCTTGAAATGTTTACTAACAGGTTAATAATAAAAAAACAGGAGGAAATAGCAGTATGGCTCGTATTGCAGGTGTTGACTTACCAAGAGAAAAACGAGTAGAAATCGGACTTACATACATCTACGGTATCGGTGTAACAAGTTCAAATCGTATTCTCAAAGAAGCCGGAGTAAATCCAGACACTAGAGTTAAGGATCTTACAGACGACGAGGTAAAGAACATAGCACAGGTTATCACTGATACTCAGGTTGTTGAAGGTGATCTTCGTAGAGAGACCGCAATGAACATCAAGAGACTTCAGGAAATCAGTTGCTACAGAGGCATCCGTCATCGTAAGGGTCTCCCATGCCGTGGTCAGAAGACCAAGACAAACGCAAGAACATGCAAGGGACCTAGAAAGACAGTTGCAAATAAGAAGAAATAAGTAACAAGTTCATTTGGTATGTGTCTTCTTTTTCCGGGACCCATAACATTTAGGACGAAACAAATTCAAAAGAAAGTAGGTTAGTTTAGATATGGCAAAAGCAAGCACCAAGAAGGTGACTAAAAAGCGTGTAAAGAAAAACGTTGAACGCGGACAGGCACATATCCAGGCATCTTTCAATAACACAATCGTAACATTGACAGATACACAGGGTAATGCTCTTTCATGGGCAAGTGCAGGTGGTCTAGGATTCAGAGGTTCAAAGAAATCTACTCCTTATGCAGCATCAATGGCTGCAGAGACTGCTGCAAAGGCAGCTATGGTACATGGACTTAAGTATGTAGACGTTTTTGTAAAGGGACCCGGTTCAGGTAGAGAGGCTGCTATCAGACAGCTCGCTGCTGTAGGAATCGAGGTTACAAGTATTAAGGATGTGACACCTGTTCCTCATAACGGATGCCGTCCGCCAAAACGTAGAAGAGTCTAATAGGAGGTAGCTTAAAGTGGCAGTTGATAGAATTCCCGTTCTTAAAAGATGCAGATCACTTGGACTTGATCCAACATATTTAGGAATTGATAAGAAATCAAACAGAGATTCAAAGAAAGGAAACCGTAAGCTCAGTGAGTACGGCCTTCAGCTTCGTGAAAAGCAGAAAGCTAAGTTCATCTACGGTGTTCTTGAGAAACCTTTCAGAAATTACTACGCTAAAGCTTCAAGAATGGAAGGTCAGGTAGGTGAGAACCTCATCATCCTTCTCGAAAGAAGACTTGACAATGTAGTTTTTCGTATGGGATTGGCCAGAACGAGAAAAGAAGCTCGTCAGATCATCGACCATAAGCATATTCTTCTTAACGGCAAGGGTGTTAACATTCCTTCAATGCTCGTTAAGGCAGGAGATGTTATCGAGATCAAGGAGAAGGCAAAATCATCAGTTAGATATAAGGAAATTGCTGAGCAGACAGCAGGACGCGTTATCCCGGCATGGGTTGATGCAGATGTAGAGAATCTTAAAGGCAGTGTTAAGGCACTTCCTGCAAGAGAAGAGATTGATGTACCTGTTAACGAACTGCTTATCGTCGAGTTGTATTCAAGATAACTTCATTGACACATTAGTTATGGTTAATAATAGGAGGGCACATAGTGTTCGATTTCGAAAGACCAAATATTTCTATAGTAGAAAAATCCGATGACAATAAGTACGGCAAGTTCGTTTGCGAACCGCTCGAGAGAGGCTATGGCACTACTCTGGGCAATTCACTTCGCAGAATTATGCTTTCAAGTTTGCCCGGTGTTGCAGTAAGCAGCATCAAGATCGGCGGAGTTCTTCATGAGTTTTCATCTATTCCGGGAGTCAAGGAAGATGTTACAGAAATCGTGATGAACATTAAGTCGCTGGCAATCGTTGATAATTCGGGAAATGAAGAGCCGAAGTCAGCAGTCATCGAATATACAGGCACAGGCGTTATTACCGGAGCAGATATCAAAGTCAGCTCGGAAGTTGAGATTGTCAACAAAGATCAGGTAATCGCGACTGTTTCTGAAAACCCAGATAAGATCGTTATTGAACTTGTTATTACCAGCGGACGCGGTTTCGCAGGGGCTGAGAAGAACAAGAATGAAGATGATCCTATCGGTGTTATTGCAGTTGATAGTATGTACACACCGGTTGACCGTGTAAATATGCTTGTTGAAAATACTCGTGTAGGACAGCAGACAGACTTTGATAAGCTTACACTTGAAGTTTACACAAACGGAACACTTTCACCGGATAAGGCTGTCAGTATGGCAGCAAAGGTCCTTAATGATCATCTGAGCCTGTTTATTGATCTCTCAGAAGAGACAAGAGACATTCCGACGATGGTTGACAGACCAAGCGATCAGAAAGAAAAAGTTCTTGAGATGAATATCGATGAACTTGAACTTTCGGTTCGTTCATACAATTGTCTTAAGAGAGCAAGCATCAATACTGTTGAAGAGCTTACAAACAAGACAGAAGATGAAATGATGAAGGTTCGCAACCTTGGTCATAAGTCTCTTGAGGAAGTAAAGGCAAAACTTGAGCAGCTTGGTCTTGGCTTCAGAAGGACAGAAGAATAATAGCCTATAAAGGCAGGTTCATGCGGTAAGCCCGATGAGCACACATGAAAGGAGATAATTAAAATGGCAAAGTACAGAAAGCTTGGTAAAAATTCAAGCCAGAGAAAAGCACTCCTGAGAAATCAGGCAACAGCACTTCTTGCAAACGGAAAAATCATCACAACAGAGGCCAGAGCTAAGGAAGTTCGTAAGGTTGTTGAACCACTTATTGCACTTGCAATCAAAGAGAAGGATAACTATGAAGTAGTTAAAGTTCAGGCTAAGGTTGCCCGTAAGGATAAGGACGGCAAGAGAATCAAAGAAGTTGTTGACGGCAAGAAAGTTACGGTATATGACGAAGTTGAAAAAGAGATCAAGAGAGATCTTCCTTCAAGACTTCATGCACGTCGCCAGATGCTCAAGGTTCTTTATGATGTAACAGAGGTTCCTACAACACTCGCAGGACGTAAGAGAAATACACGCAAGGTTGATCTCTGCGATAAGCTTTTCAGTGAGTACGCAACACGCTATGCAGAGTCAAATCATAACGGCGGTTACACACGTATCGTTAAGATCGCTCCGCGTCACGGTGATGCAGCAATGCAGGTACTTCTTGAGTTAGTTTAATACAATTAAAAACCGGCACCGTAGGGTGCCGGTTTTTTCTAAGGATATAAAAAGCACATGAAACGTATAGCAGTAATTATTACGATCATATTATCGGTGATTCTGACTTCTTGCAGCTCTCTGGAGGATGTGGTTAATGATGCCAAAAAACTCTCTGAAGCCGGTGTCGGGTCACAGTGGATCAATTCATCTATTGAAGGAGTAATAGATGAGAATTACCAAACCGATTATAAGACAGATTTTTATACGGCGGTAAACAAGGACTGGATACTGGAGCAGAAACTGGACAGTACTGAGCAGTGCGTGGATCTTTTCAAACCCGTCGAAGTGGTTGAGGACCGTAAACTTAAGCTGATAAACGACCCGGAATCAACAGGATATGCCGATAATACGGAAGTGGGATTAAGTCGGGAAGAACTTGAGCATGCGGGGAAAATCGTTGCCGCTTTTGTAGATGCTGTCGGAGATGAAAATGCCAGGAGAGAAGCGGGAGTAGAACCGTTAAGACCGTATCTGGATCGTATTTCGGAAATACAATCGCTGGATGATTTCACGGATTATATGCTTGATTTAGGCGGAATGAATGTAACAGGTACGCCGCTTGTATATATCCATGTGGATAATACCATGACGGACATAGAAAACTATCAGGTCATACTGCGTCCGATTCCGCAGGAATATCTGTCATTGAAGAATTCATATTCTTATTCAGGGATTGATGCAGATGCCATAGTAAATAAACAGGAAAACTCCGCAATAGTGAGAGATGTTCTTCAGAACCTTGGCTACGGCAATTCGGAAATACGCAGGATATTGGGGCAGGCATACCGACTTGAAATAAGACTGGCAGATAAAATGAAGTCTGACGCACAGATGCGGGTTGATTCTTATGAAACGGAGTTCAGCGGGAGATATACTATAAATGACATAGAGGAAATGACGGGCCTGTATCCGCTGAGTGAGATAGTAGATCTCTATGGATATACTACTGATGAGTATACGGTTTTTGAACCGGATTACATGAAAACAATCGGTGAAATATATTGTGAAAAAAACCTGGAAGAGCTGAAGTCATATTATATCATGAAGACGATATATGCGACATGTGATTTGCTGGACCCGGATACAAAAGACAGAGTCGATTATTATCTTGCACGAGGCATCGTTGAAAAAGAAGATAAGACTGATACAGATACTCCGGAAATTAAATGGCAGAAAAAAGTTGTAAGTGACTATGTGAACCAATATATGCGTGCACCGTTTGAGATGATGTATATCGGGGCATATTGTTCTGCCGATGAAAAAGAAAAAATCACTGAGATGGCACTGGATGTGCAAAAGCAGCTTATAAATATTATTTCAGAAGAGGATTGGCTTTCAGAAGAAGGACGCAGAAATGCGGTAGAGAAACTAAGTTCGATGAAACTGAAGGTGATGTATCCCGATTATTATTTCTCTTATATGGGGTTGTGCCTGGATGACAGTATGAGCCTTATTGAGATGGCAAGCAAAATAAATTATTATGAGAAATGCAAATTTTCGGAACTTGTCGGAAAGAAATATGACCGTAATATGTGGGATCTGAGTCTGATTCCTACATCCGAAGTAAATGCATATAATGATATCACATCGAATTCCATGATGATACTTGCGGGGTATGTGGCGGGCAACCTGACATTTGACCCTGACAGGGATTACGAAATCAATCTGGCCAAACTGGGAACTACCATAGGGCACGAGATGACACATGGTCTTGACAGTACAGGATACAGATATGACAAAAACGGAAGAGACATCTCATACAGCGAGAGTACGCTGCTGACGACGGAGGATGAACTTGAACTTCTGAACAGGAGTTTTAAGATGACATCGCTTTATATGACCATTTCCCCGATGCCGGGCGTGGATACTTACGGAGCATCGATTTCAGGTGAGGCCATAGCGGATATGGGCGGTGTGAAATGCGCGATGTATGTGGCAGCACAGCGCGAGCATTTTGATTACGATCTGTTTTTCAAATCATACGCGCAGCTGTGGCGAAAGAAGGTCAGCCGCAAAGTTGAGGAAATGTACGCACAGGCGGATGAACACCCGCTGGCATTTCTGAGAACTAATGTTACGCTGCAGCAGTTTGATGAATTTCTGGACACTTATGATGTAAAACCCGGAGACGGTATGTATCTTGATCCGGATAAGAGAATCCTGGTATGGTGAGGAGGGACAAATGATGAGTGAAGCTGTGATAAAGCTTGAGCATATACAGAAAAGCTACGGCAAGAGCAAGATCCTTCTTGATGTCAATATGGAAATCGGTAAAGGAGATATTTTCGGACTTATCGGTAGAAACGGATCAGGAAAGACAACTATTTTCAAAATCATTCTCGGGCTGTCGGAGTATAACGGCGGAAGTGTTCACGTGGGTGAAGCCGGTGACAGTCTTCAACAGGGACGCGGAAGGACGGGTTTCTATGTGGGACAGAATTTTTTCCCGTATATGACTGCACGTCAGAATCTTGAGTATTATCGTATCCTGAAAAAAGTAGATGATAAAAGTGAAATAGAGAGGGTGCTGAAGCTTGTTGGGTTGGAGAAAGCAAAGTCGAAAGTGTCAGCATTTTCCATGGGTATGAAGCAGAGACTCGGAATAGCCAATGCGCTTCTGGGTAATCCGGAGATACTGATTCTAGATGAGCCGGTAAACGGACTGGATCCGCAGGGAATCGCGGATATAAGAAATATGCTGAAAAGGATAAACAGTGAGTTTGGTACTACGATTATTATTTCTTCGCATATTCTGAGCGAGCTGCAGAACACGGCAAATAAATTCGGCATCCTGGATGACGGAAGGATAGTCAAGGAACTGTCAGATGAGGATCTGAGAATTGCAAGTAATTATGTAAGACTGGCCGTGGATGATGTTCCGAAAGCGAGAGAGGTATTGGAACGCGAGGGCATCAGGATATACAATCAGTCTTCGGATAAGATGAGCCTCGAGGATTATTATTTCGAGCAGGTAGGAGGCGGCGATGATTAATTATATTAAAGCAGACCTTAGCCGTATCGGAAAACGTATTCCGAGATATATAGTTATAGTACTTACATTTGCGGCTATGGCAGCTATCATGCTGAAACTCGCAGATGGTGAAACTGTGTACGGGATTGTTGATATACTCAACAAAGCTGTGCCGTATATCTGCCCTGTATTCGGAATAATAGAATTTATCTTTGTTTATGCAGATGACCTAAAAGCCAAAACCTTGCAGATAGCGATAGGACACGGGGTAAGCAGGAAACGTGTGGTGGTGGCGAAGTGGCTGGAGTTTTCGCTGCTTTGTCTTATCGATCTGGTATTTCTGACTGTGGAAATCGTGATATGCTGTGCGATAAAAGGCGCGCTGTTCAGCGGAGAACCGGCAGGTGATGTGATCATACTGATGATATTCGGTCTTATCAAAAACATCGGAGCAATGGGTGTAACCATGATACTGGTTTTTCTGACCGAAAATGTAGTGCTGAGTCTGATAGTTTTTATTCTTGCTTCACTCGGAATACTCGGTGCGATAGTAGGAGTCATATTGACGATAGGTCCGCTCGAAAATCTTCATCTGGATCGCTATCTGTTCAGCACTTTGCTTACAACGGCACAGTCGAGAATGATAGTCGGAACATTCAGCGTAGGACATATATTAGGAATCATAGCCTATCTGGCAGCATTTTACTTTGCGACTGTTTTGCTGTTTAAGAGAAGGGAACTGGAGTTCTGATGATTAAGAAAATCAATTCGTATTTTACGACATATGAAAAAATATGGTTTCTGGGGATACTGATTCTCGCAGTTGTATTTGCGATACTTTTCCCGGAAGAAGATATCAACGGTGTGAACGGCGGCCTCGTTATGGGGTTTTACCTGCTGGACACTTTTTTAAACATACTCTGTGAACTGCTGATTTCAAAACAGTCCAGGTGGAATTTTATTGTATCACTCGGAGTTGAAATCTGTGAGATAGCCATATGCGTGATATGCGCATACAGATTTGCTACGATGGCTACCACGATATTTTTCTGGATACCGATAGACATTTTGAGTTTTATCACATGGTCTCATCATCCGGATAAAGAAGATGAAGAACTGACGGTGGTCAGGAAGCTTAGCGGCTGGACAGAGATTGCCATCATTGCCGGAATCATCGTATGGACTTTTGCAGTGGGCGGTCTGATGGTAAGGTTTTCGCCGGATTCGGATATATTCAGAGGAAATGATAACATAGCCAAGATAGTCTGCTATTTTGATGCATGTGTCAGTGCGGTTGCGATATGTAACGGAATCTTTATTCTGCTCAGGTTAAGAGAACAGTGGATAGCATGGTATCTGGATGCAATACTTGAAGCCGTGATCAATATACTTACCGGACAGTGGGTACTTCTGCCGCTCAAGCTGGGATTCCTTATAAATACGACATACGGTTATATAAAGTGGACCAAATACATCAAAACGCACGATGTGAAGGAGGAACTTATCTGATTACGAAAATGTGTCGGATGTAACAATTACGTAAGCAAGTTAAGGTGACTGTAAGTTTACATTTTGTGTACTGTCCGTTATAATAGGTACAAGATATAGAGGGAGGCCAAGCAAATGAAAAGATTATTGGCAATCATGTTAGCAGGGGTAATGATGGTTTCTTGCTTTGCAATGACATCATTTGCAGAAGATGGGACAACAGTTCTCAGAACATATTTCACTATCGATACAGGAGCGATTGATATTGGAACAGATCCTAGTGATATTGACGAACGCTTTTTGAAGATAACATATATACCTGAAAAAGATAGTGAGGGAGAAGATGTGTATCCGGGACTCAATGTTACTCCAGGACAGCTTGAGTGTACCAGTCCGAAAAAAGCTATCAAGATAGGGGATACGATTACACTTAAATTTTATGCAGATATAACAAGAGGGCCCTATATTTATACAAGCAAGTCAAAGGCAAGTGTTGTCGCGACAGACAATTCCGAACTAAAAGTAAAATCTGTTTCCACACAAAGAGATGGATATTATGGATTAAAGGTTACGGTTACATTAAAACCTATTAAAGGAGCCTACAGCGAGCCCGAGAACCTTGAGTGGAAGGGCGGATACGGACAGGCCAAGTGGTCAAAACCAGAAAACGGAAACGGATCAGGTGCATATGATATAAGACTTAAGAGAAATGACAAGACCGTAGTAGAGTTCGCATGTGTATCGGGAACAACCATGAATTTCTATCCGTGGATGGAAAGAGAAGGCGATTATACATTTGAGGTAAGAACAGTTCCCAACGGAACTACTTCCGGCGGAAAGAAATCAGAGTGGGTTCAGTCGGATTCGCAGTATATCGATAAGAACCATGTGTCTGACGGATCAGGCAAGTTTGACCCGACCGGTACAGGAACCGGCGGCGGTACCAACCCCGGTGATGTAGGCAAGGTTGGCTGGGTTCAGAGCGGAAGTACATGGTATTATCGTTATCCGGATGGAACATATAAAAAGAACGGCTGGGAGAAAGTCCAGGGTAAGTGGTATTATTTTGATGCATCGGGAGCTATGAAGACCGGATGGGTTTCAGTAGGCGGTCAGTATTACTACCTTGATGCTAATAACGGTGATATGAAGACCGGATGGATCAAGACCAGTGACGGACTTTGGTACTTCCTTATCACGGATCCAAATTCTTCAATTCAGGGTGCCATGGTTAAGGATCAGTGGATCGTTGACAACAACAGGACA
>JAZRYX010000006.1:0-70643 GCA_045600945.1 Lachnospiraceae bacterium | reverse complement strand
AAAGTGTGCTTAAAAGTGATACAATGTTCATGTGGGAACAATCCTCCTTTATGTTTTTTGTGGTTAAAAACATTGTATCAAAGAATGCTGGGTTGTTCTCACTTTACTTTATCTAGCAACCAACTAAATCTTTACTCTATTATCAATGATCCTAAGAATCATTTGCTGATGAAGTTTCGGTAGCATGATTGAACAGGCGGGTGCATACGAAATGTGTTGCACAGCCAAAAACTCAGTTCCACGTCACACACGGCGTGCACAAAAAAAAGAATGCCTCGTGGCATTCTGTTAAAGAGCTGGGCTAGAAGGATTCGAACCTTCAGAATGACGGAGTCAGAGTCCGTTGCCTTACCATTTGGCGATAGCCCAATTTTTGCGACCTTGCTATATTAGCATAATCGGGTTATAAATGCAATAGATTTATCAAACAAAATCCTGCATCACCACATTGGCCAGATCAAGGCCTTTGTCGGTCAGCTTTATCTGCGGCAGGTAAACATCTAAAAGTCCCTGCTGCTCATGTTTTTCTATTACGTCTCCGTACACGTCCATGATATTCAGTCCGAACCTGTCATGAAACTCCGCTGCCGACACACCCTGCGTCATACGAAGTCCCAGTATCATGAACTCTCCCATCTTCTCCTCTTTGGACAGTTCCTTTATGTCCTCATACAAAGGCGTAATGTCCTTATTCATATCAATATGAAGATAATTATCCAGATCTTTGTCGACATGGAAACGCCTGCCCATGGTATAACTTGATGCACCGAGTCCGAGGCCGAGGTATTCGGCACCGGTCCAGTAGCCGATGTTGTGTCTGCACTCACGACCCTGACGGGCATAATTGCTTATTTCATACCTTTTGAATCCGTATTTTACCAGAATATCGTCCGTGGAATGATACATCGCACGGTCCGTCTCCTCATCAGGCAGAAGTTTCTGTCCTATCTTTGTGGAATAAAGATCATAGAACTCTGTTCCTTTTTCAATGATGAGCGAATATGCCGAGATATGCTCCGGTTTAAGCATGGCAATTCTTTTAGCCGTATTTTTCCAGCTCGAAAGTGTCTGTCCGGGGATGGCACTCATAAGATCTACGTTGATATTATCAAAGCCCGCAGTTCTGGCATTTTCAAAACTCTCAAGGAAATCCGAGAATGTATGGATACGTCCGAGCACCTTAAGCTCGGAATCATTGGATGACTGCAGACCTATACTGAGTCTGTTGATTCCCGCTGTTTTATAATTAAGCAGTCTTTCCTGAGACAATGTTCCCGGATTGGCTTCTAGTGAAATCTCGGCTCCGGCCTCTACTTTCCAGTGCGCATATATCGCGCTCATAATATTTGTTATATGAATTGATTTAAGTATAGACGGTGTGCCTCCTCCGAAAAAGATCGTAGAGACAACATAGTCCTCATAGAAGCCGCTCTGTACTTTGATTTCCTCAACAAGCTGCCTTATATACATCTCCTGTATATATTCCTCGGCAGGCATTGAGAGAAAGTCGCAGTACTTGCACTTCTTCACGCAAAACGGAATATGAATATATAACTCTATCCTCTTGTCCATTTACTCCTCGTCAAGTTTCAGCACACTCATGAAGGCTTTCTGCGGTATCTCGACATTGCCTATCTGGCGCATACGTTTCTTGCCTTCCTTCTGCTTCTCAAGCAGTTTCTTCTTACGTGTTATGTCACCGCCATAGCATTTCGCAAGGACATCCTTACGCATGGCCTTTACAGTTTCTCTTGCCACGACCTTACCGTTGACCGCTGCCTGAATCGGTATCTCAAATAGATGTCTCGGTATCTCGTCTTTGAGCTTCTCACACATCTTACGTCCGCGCTCATAAGCTGACTGAGCAGGAACAATGAATGAGAGTGCATCCACTTCTTCTTTATTCACCAGTATATCAAGTTTAACAAGTTTTGATGTCTCGTATCCCTTTAGATCATAATCAAGTGACGCATATCCGCGGGATCTGCTCTTAAGCGCATCAAAGAAATCGTAAATGATTTCGTTAAGCGGGAGCTCATACTTAAGTATCGCTCTGTTCATCTCTATATAGTCTGTTCCCAGATAACGTCCTCTTCTTTCCTGACACAAAGTCATGATGGAGCCGACATATTCTGCAGTGACCATAATCTCGGCTGTAACGATAGGTTCCTCCATGTGTTCTATCTCACTCGGGTCAGGCATATTCGTCGGATTTGTAAGTTCTATAAGTTCACCGTCCGTCTTGTAAATTTTATAGATAACACTCGGTGCCGTAGTAACCAGATCAAGATTGTACTCTCGTTCCAGCCTTTCCTGTATGATTTCGAGATGCAGAAGTCCTAAAAATCCGCACCTGAATCCGAATCCTAATGCAATGGATGTCTCCGGCTCATATGAGAGGCTGGCATCATTAAGTACGAGTTTCTCAAGCGCATCTCTCAGATCCGGATACTTTCTTCCGTCTGCAGGATACAGACCACAGTAAACCATGGGAGTTACTTTCTTATATCCCGGGAGTGCGACTGCACATGGATTGTCTGTTTCGGTTACAGTATCACCTACCATAGTTTCGCGGACATTCTTGATGCTGGCCGTTATATATCCGACCATACCTGCACTCAGCTCATCACAAGGAATGAACTGTCCTGCCCCGAAGTATCCGACTTCAACTACTTCCTCATCTGCGCCCGTAGCGCACATGTGCACTTTCGTACCTTTCTTTACTACGCCATCGAAAACTCTTATGAATACGATTACGCCTCTGTAGGAATCATAGAGTGAATCAAAAATCAGCGCCTTAAGCGGAGCATTTTCATCTCCTTTTGGTGCCGGAAGCTTATTAACTATGCCCTCAAGCACTTCGTCGATGCCGATGCCGTTTTTCGCGGATATACGCGGAGCGTCCATGGCCTCTATGCCGATGACATCTTCTATCTCTTTTGCGACATCGTCCGGACGTGCGCTCGGAAGATCTATCTTATTGATAACCGTAAATATCTCCAGGTCGTGGTCCAAAGCCAGATATACATTGGCCAGGGTCTGAGCCTCTATGCCCTGCGCAGCATCTACGACAAGTATCGCTCCGTCGCAGGCAGCGAGGGAACGGCTTACTTCATAATTAAAGTCCACATGTCCGGGGGTATCGATGAGATTAAAGACATATTCCTGTCCGTCTTTTGCCTTGTAAACGGTTCTTACCGCCTGGCTTTTGATGGTTATGCCTCTCTCACGTTCCAGATCCATGTTGTCCAGAACCTGACTCTGCATCTCACGGCTGGTCAGAAGACCTGTCTGTTCGATGATACGGTCGGCCAAAGTAGATTTACCATGATCGATATGTGCGATTATGCAGAAATTTCTGATTTTGTTTTTATCCATAGCATGATAATAGTAACAAAAAAGATAATTCTTGACAATCTCTACTATATAGAATAGAATAAATAGGCGCGTTTAGGATATAGGCGTTTGTTTTTATGAATCAGGAGGTACAATACATTGGCTAACATTAAATCTGCTAAGAAGAGAGTTCTTGTTGCTCAGGTTAACGAAGCTAAGAATAAGGCTGTTAAGTCTACAGTAAAGACAGCTGTCAAGAAAGTTGACGCAGCTGTAGCAGCCGGCGACAAGACTTTAGCTCAGGCAAATTTACGTGACGCAGAGAAGGAACTTAAGAAAGCTTCTACAAAGGGTGTTCTCAAGAAGCAGACTACTTCAAGAAAAGTTTCCAGACTTGCTAAAGCCGTAAATGCCATGGAGTAACTCTTTCCATATATCGAAATAAAAAATCGGGTTCAGTTTTTCTGTACCCGGTTTTTTATTGTTTCTCATAATTATCATTCTTCATACAGTCTGTTATATATTTCTTCTGCTATCATTGCGGCATATGCCTTGTCAACGATATCATTTTCCGTCATAAGCTTATCCTGTATATAATTCATCTTTTCGATGACAATTTCCTCCTGCGCAAGATTATCCGTGGAAACGGCATCATCGATTTCCTCTTTCGTGTGCTCCTCAAGGAAGTTTTCTATGAGAGACTTCTCATTATCCTCCTCTTCGGCGATAGTATCCTTAAACTCCTTAGCCTTCCTGTTCGATATAACCGCACCCGCAAGGCAAATGACGGCAAAAGCCGAAAGTGCCAGCTTCATTATAAGACCCAGATTCGGAATGATGCCTACCCACATAAGTACGGATGCCGCTGCCAGAATCACACCGACGATAAGAAGCGCTGTTGCAGATGATTTGTTGTCCGTGTACTTATCCTTTTTATTAACATATACCGCCGGCTCCGTCATCATCTCGCGGAGAGTCTCCTGACGCTCGATAATCGCTGCCTTATCTTCTTCTGTAAGGTTCTCCAGATTCTCTTTTATCTCGCGTAATTTCTCTGCCGCCTGTTCTTTCTCCTCGGCTTCCTTCTCTGCCAGGATAGCCTCTTCCTTCTCTTTCTGAGCCATCCATGTCAGCTTATCTACAAGAGGACTGCCGCAATCCGTACAGACCTTAACGCCGTCAACGAAATCCATGTCACATTTTGGGCAATACATAATCATTCTCCTTTGTTTTGCTGAATTAATTGTAAGACAAGACTGTGGTATTTTCAATTGTTTTAATGTACAATGTAAGCATGAAAAGACCATGGTTATGCATTGCCGCATGGGTAGCGCTTGGAGAGGCAACTGCATACATCCTGGGTGACTTATGGCTGATCGCGATTTTGCTTCCTGCGATACTCGCAACCGGCGGTTTTTTGTGGATCTTTATAAAACAGACAGATAAGAGGCGGGCACTCATCGTGATGTGCATCGCTTTTTTATTCGGCATTTTCCTTATAAAAGTAAATGATGCGCTCACTCTGCGGCGCTCGCCTCTTACTGAAGCCGCTGCCAAAGACACTGCCGCAACTCTTTCTCTCACCGTGGATGATATAGAACTAAAGCCCGAGCGGGCGGTGCTCACTTGCGGGCGTGTCATCATTTACTGTGATTACGAGAAATGTCCCGATATAAAACACGGCAATACTATCGATGTCACGGGTAAGTTCACCGCTACGGATACCGCGCGTAATCCTGGTGAATTTAATTACCGTCTCTACTATCGCTCCGCAGGTATAACACACAGCTGCTTTGCCGACAAAATAGTTGTGACCGACACGCACACAAGAATCATCTCTCAGTGGGTATTCGAGCTTCGTCAGAATATGCTCTCGCACATAAGCAGCATATATGATGAAAATGATGCCGGCGTGCTGCGCGCTGCCCTCCTCGGGGACAAGACCCTGCTGGATGACGATATTCTCAAATTGTATCAGCGCAGCGGCTTTGCTCATCTTCTGGCAATCAGCGGACTGCATGTCGGAATAATGGGAATGACACTTTACAAACTGCTGCGTCAGAAAATGAAACTGTCGTTTCTTTTAAGCGGCATCATCGCGTCTGTTCTTATCGCGGCATACAGCATACTTACAGGAAACGGTGTCAGCACGGTCCGCGCGACGCTCATGCTCATACTGATTTTTGCCGCCGGTACTCTGGGGCGCAAAAACGACCTGCTAAACTCCGCGGGGCTTTCGGCGCTCTGCATCCTTATCATAAGTCCTTACCAGCTTTTTACCTGCGGATTCATGCTCTCATTTGCAGCAGTACTTGCGATCGGCGGTCCGGCAAACCATGTCATAAAGGAACTCGAAATAAAAAGCAGCCTGCTCATAGCACTGATCACAAGCACCTGTATAAGTCTTTTCTTGCTTCCTATAACCGCATATTTCTTTTTTGAAGTCCCGCTCTATGCGACATTCATAAACCTGATTGTCATACCGCTTATGACCTATGTCGTATGGTCCGGAATCATCGCAACAGTATTAAGTTATATTCTGCCGCCGCTTGCCGTAATAGCCGCCGGCAGCGGTCACTACATTTTGCAACTATACACATTCATCGGAAATCTTTCACAGAAACTTCCGTTTGCATCAATCACTGTCGGGAGGCCCAAAGCTTGGCAAATTATCGTTTACTACTTGTTTTTCTTTGCGTTTTTATACTTATCCCCTTCAAAAATCCGGGAACTGAAATCACATTTATCGACGTCGGTCAGGGAGACGGCATCTACTTAAGCTGCGGTGAAGACATCCTGATTGATGCCGGCAGTTCCTCAACCAAACATATCGGAGAATACACCATCGAGCCCTTTCTCTTAAGTAAAGGGATAACTGAACTCGACAAGGTCTTCATCACTCATGCGGATAGCGACCACACCTCCGGCATATTGTATCTGTCTGAAAACGGAAAGATACGCATACAGCAGCTGTACCTGCCTTATTCTGCACGTGATGATGAGAAATACGATAAGCTACGCAATATCTGCGGGGATGTCGGTTACCTTCGTGCCGGGGATGAGATAGATTCGGGGGTCGGCAGCATTTCCGTACTGGGTCCCGTTGAGGGAAATGCCGACGATACCCCCGATACAAACGAGCAAAGTCTCATACTTTTATATACCGAAAGCAGATTTTCCGCGCTTTTCATGGGTGATGCTCCGATATCATCTGAACAGGCTATGCTTGATTATGTATCATCTCAAGGGATAACTCTGCCGAATGATATCTCCGTGCTCAAAGCCGGACATCACGGCAGCAGTACTTCCACAAGCCCTGAACTTCTTGAAGCGACCCGTCCGCGACTGGCCATACTCTCCTACGGCGAGGGAAACCGCTACGGACATCCGCATCGTGAAACACTCAATTTGCTCTTGAAATATCATATACCGCACCTCGATACTGCGTGCAGCGGAGCCATCACGGTGCAGACAGACGGACATTCGATGGAAATAAGCGAGTTTTTATCCCGATAATGTGTTATACTCATGTATAGTTATGTAGTGAGGCGGGACATGAATTCAAGGCAATATGAAATAGATATGACGCATGGACCGATATTCGCCAAACTGATTCAGTTCGCGATACCGCTCATGCTTTCAAGTATACTGCAGCTGCTTTTTAACGCTGTTGATGTTATAGTAGTAGGAAGATTCGTAGGAAGTGAGGCGCTGGCCGCCGTAAGCTCTAATACGTCTCTTATTAATATATTCACGACACTCTTTATCGGCATCTCTCTGGGAGTCAATGTCGTCGTAGCTCAGCATCATGCCGTAAATGATGATAAAAATGTATCGGAAACAGTTCATACTGCCATGCTTTCTGCCATCATTTCCGGAATAGCTATGGGACTTCTGGGCATGTTACTCGGACGCCGTATACTCGGGATCATGGGAGTTCCCGATGATGTAATAGAGTTATCTTCACTTTATCTCAGAATATATTTCATCGGCATGCCGTTCTTTATGATATACAACTTCGGAGCGGCAGTGCTTAAGGCCATAGGTGATACAAGAAGACCTCTTCTTTTCCTTCTCATTGCGGGAATCATCAATGCGGTGTTCAATGTATATCTCGTAGTCAGATGGAATCTCGGTGTTGCAGGTGTTGCCATATCAACGATCACCTCACAGTTCATATCCTGTGTGCTGGTTGTCCTTACCCTGCTTCGTGCAGATGCTTCATATAAACTTATTCCGAAAAAACTGCACATCAATGTTATGTCACTCAAAAAGATCTTATCGATCGGAGTTCCCGCGGGACTTCAGTCGATGGTCGTAAATATAGCCAATGCCACTATTCAGTCCAATGTAAACTCTTTCGGTTCTATCGCTATGGCAGGTTACGGAGTATACATGAATGTAAATGGTTTCATCTATGTCACTGTCAATTCGGTAACACAGACAGCCATGACATTCGTAGGACAAAACTACGGTATAAAGGATCTGAAACGTGTAGACAGAATCATCGTCGAATGCCTCATCATAAGCTTTCTGGGCGGAGAGCTTGTCGGAGGACTTATCTGGGCGTTCGGTTCTCAGATATGCGGGATATATTCACAGGATCCTCAGGTAGTGGAAATAGCTCTCATGATCATCCCTCTTATGGCGGTTCCATACGGCATTTGCGGAATCATGGACACCCTGCCCGGATGTATGCGAGGTATGGGATACTCAACAGTCCCCATGCTCATCCATCTTTTCGGAGTTGTAGTCTTCAGATTTATCTGGATGGCAACAGCATACAAAGCGGAACGTACATTACAGGTGCTTCTTCTTTCGTTCCCGATTTCATGGGTGATTACTTCACTTCTTCAGTTCATAGCTCTTATGGTAGTACGTAAAAAAGTTCGGAGAAAACTGGCAGTTGAAACAGCTTAATGCAGACATAAAAAACAATGATTTTAAGAGAGTCTATCTGCTTACCGGCGATGAGGCTTTTCTTCTTCGCAGTTATAAGAAACGTCTTAAGGCAGCTATCATCGGTGATGATGATATAAACTTCTCTTACTGCGAAGGAAAAGATATCGATGTAAATTCTATTATCGATAGTGCCCGGACTCTTCCGTTCTTCGCCGAAAGAAAGTTGATAGTAATAGAGAACTCCGGATGGTGCAAGAACGGCGGTGCCGATATGGCTGCTTACTTTGATAATCCGTGTGAAAGTACGTACTTTATTTTCATCGAAACTGAAGCAGACAAAAGAAACAAACTTTATAAAAAGATTTCCGAACTCGGATATATATGTGAGATGAATCATCCCAAACTTGATGAATTGGTGAACTGGTCTGCGGGAATGCTGATGAAACAAGGCAAGAAAATCACAAGGTCCGATCTTGAAATGTTTCTTGAATCTACGGGGAATGATATGGAACTCGTGAGAAATGAGCTTGATAAGCTTATCTCCTATGTCGGTGATAAGGATTTTGTATCACGTGAAGATATCGAAGCAGTGACAACTGTAACTCTTACAAATAAGGTATATGATATGTGCCGTGCCATCACTCAGAAGAAGCATTCCGAAGCCATGCATCTGTATGAAGATCTTCTGGCACTGCGTGAGGCTCCTATGAGCATACTTTATAAGATTGAGCGTCAGTTCAAGCAGCTTCTTGATGTAAAGGATCTGATAGACGGAGGATATCGTCAGGATGCTATCGCATCGAGACTGCATATACCTTCCTTTGTCGCAAGTCGCCTGATGCAGCAGGCAAGAGGATATGATCGCAATGCGCTTGTGGGATATGTTGACCGGTGTCTTAAGCTTGAGCAGGCTTTCAAGATGGGAGACATGCCCGAACGTCTGGCTGTCGAGCTGCTCATTTGCGGATAAAATATAATAATAGAGCACACTTCATATGAAGTGTGCTCTATTATTATATTGCATTATTTAATCAGCAGACTTCTGCCCGTCATTTCTTTTGGCTGAGGAAGTCCGAGAAGTTCAAGCAATGTCGGAGCTATATCGCAAAGCTTTCCGCCCTCGGCAAGCTTGTAGCCCGGGTCAGCATTTACAAGAACAAACGGTACAGGATTAGTTGTATGCGCAGTATGAGGAAGCCCCGTCGTGTAGTCAACCATCTGATCTGAGTTTCCGTGATCAGCGCAGATGAACATGACACCATCAACTTCCTTAAGTGCCTCATAAGCCTCACCCACGCAGCTGTCAACCGCTTCAACTGCTGCGATAGCCGCTGACTCAACTCCCGTATGTCCAACCATGTCAGAGTTTGCAAAGTTGCAGATGATAAGGTCATACTTACCACTCTTAATAGCTTCAACAAGCTTATCTTTCACTTTATATGCACTCATCTCGGGTTTAAGATCATATGTTGCAACATCCTTAGGTGAATCAACAAGTACCCACTCTTCACCATCAGACTTCTCTTCCACACCACCGTTAAAGAAGAATGTTACATGAGCATACTTCTCTGTCTCTGCCGTATGGAGCTGTTTAAGTCCCTTGGATGCCACATACTCATGAAGTGTGTTTTCAAGTCTTTCCTTCTTGAATGCTACAAGTTTATTCTGTATGGTCTCATCGTAATCGGTAAAGCATACATACGTTGTCTTTACTCTCGGTCCGCGATTAAATCCGTCAAACTCATCATCGCAGAAGCAGTGGGTAATCTCACGTGCACGGTCAGGTCTGAAATTGAAGAAAATAACAGAATCGTTATCCTTGATTGTTGCTATCGGTTTTCCGTCTTTTGCAACTACGAAAGGAACTACGAATTCATCATTGACTCCTTCATCATATGAAGCCTGAATACCGCAAAGCGGGCATGCATACTGCTTGCCGTTACCTTTTGTAAGGTTATCATATGCTTTCTCAACTCTGTCCCATCTCTTATCACGATCCATTGCATAATAACGTCCCGAAACCGTTGCAACCTCACCTACACCGATTTCCTCCATCTTATCAAGCAGTTCTTTTACAAAACCTTTTGCAGATGTCGGAGGTGTATCACGTCCGTCAAGGAAGCAGTGAACATATACTTTCTTGAGATCGTTTCTTTTTGCCAGTTCCAGAAGTCCGTAGAGATGATTCTGATGTGAATGCACGCCTCCCGGTCCTACGAGTCCGTAAAGATGAAGTGCGCTGTCATTTTTCCTGCAATTATCAACTGCAGCCATCAAAGCTTCATTTGTAAAAAAGTCTCCGTCTTCGATAGATTTTGTGATTCTTGTAAGTTCCTGATATACGACTCTGCCGGCACCGATGTTAAGATGGCCGACTTCCGAGTTGCCCATCTGTCCGTCCGGAAGACCAACATCAAGTCCGCTTGCTCCGCCCTTAACCCACGGATATTCTTTCATGAGTTTATCCATTACAGGAGTCTTGGCTTCATAGATTGCGTTATGTTCGTGATTTTCATTAACACCGTATCCGTCAAGGATACATAATACTACAGGTTTTTTAACCATGTTGTTTTCTCCTAAAAAACGCAAAAGATTTAGTAATTAACGATCTTGCCGAAGTCAGCCTTAAGTGATGCGCCGCCTACGAGTCCGCCGTCGATATCCGGCTGAGCAAAAAGTTCTGATGCATTTGCTCCGTTTACAGAACCTCCGTACTGGATACGGATAGCTGCTGCCGTAGCATCATCATATATCTCTGCGATGCACTCACGGATGCCCTTGCAAACTTCTTCAGCCTGTTCTGTAGTGGCTGTCTTACCTGTTCCGATAGCCCAGATTGGCTCATAAGCGATAACTGCTGTCTTTGCCTGATCAGCTGTTACATTCTGGAAACCGATTTTAACCTGCTGACGGATCCAGTCAAGTGTGATGCCCTGCTCTCTCTGAGCAAGTGTCTCGCCACAGCACATGATAGGTGTAAGACCGTTTTCAAATGCCTTGATGACTTTCTTGTTGATTTCTTCGGATGTCTCATGATTATACTCACGACGTTCTGAATGTCCTAAGATAACATACTTTACGCCTGCATCTACAAGCATAGCTGCTGAGATCTGACCTGTGAAAGCACCTTTGTCTTCAAAGCTCATATCTTCTGCTCCGACCTGAATATTAGTGCCTTTAACTGCATCAACAACGGGGATGATATCGATAGCCGGTACACAGAATACTACATCGACATCATCGTTTTTTACTAACGGGATAAGCTCCTCGCAAAGTTTAACTGCCTCGCTCGGAGTCTTATTCATCTTCCAGTTACCTGCGATAATCTTCTTTCTTGCCATTATTATATTTGTCCTTTCTTTGTTTCACAACTTTCATCCTTCACCTTCGGCTCGGATTCAGTAAGGTCTCACTTGACAGCTCCAACTATGTTCAGACTTCGCTCTTAAACGCTCGCTCGTCTTCTCCAAGTTTTCGCTGCGTAAGTTCGAACTACCTTCATCCTTCGCCTTCGGCTCGGATTCAGTAAGGTCTCACTTATCGTCTGCTGCTACAACACCCGGAAGTGCCTTACCCTCAAGGAACTCAAGAGAAGCGCCGCCGCCTGTTGAGATGTGGCTCATAGCATCTGCAAATCCGAGCTGGTTGACAGCTGCTGCCGAATCACCACCACCGATGATTGTTGTTGCGTCTGTCTCTGCAAGAGCTTTGGCAACTGCGATAGTACCTGCTGCAAGAATCGGATTCTCAAATACACCCATAGGTCCGTTCCAAACAACTGTCTTTGCCGTCTTAACTGCATCAGCAAAAAGTTCACGGGTCTTAGGTCCGATATCAAGTCCCATCTTATCTGCAGGAATTGCACTTGATTCAACTACTTCTGTCTCAATTGGTCCATCGATCGGATCAGGGAACTGAGCAGCGATAACCGTATCAACAGGAAGAAGCATCTTCTTGCCAAGATTCTCTGCTTTGTCCATCATTTCCTTGCAATATGAAACCTTCTCGTCATCAACGAGTGATGTTCCTACCGTATATCCCTTTGCTTTAAGGAATGTGTATGCCATACCGCCGCCGATGATAAGTGTATCGCACTTCTCAAGGAGATTAGAGATTACGTTAAGCTTATCAGCAACCTTTGCTCCACCCAGGATAGCAACGAACGGACGAACAGGATTCTCTACTGCATTTCCGAGGAAGTCGATTTCCTTCTGCATGAGATAACCGACTGCATTTTCTCCGCCTTTTGCTTTGATAAATTCCGTAACACCTGCTACTGAAGCATGTGCTCTGTGAGCTGAACCGAATGCGTCACAAACATAGTAGTCTGCAAGATCAGCCAGTTCTTTTGCAAATGTATCGCCTGCCTCCTGTGGCTTTGTCTCTTCCTTGCCGCGGAAACGTGTATTCTGAAGAAGGACAACATCTCCGTCTTTCATAGCGTCTACAGCCTTTGTTGCTGCTTCACCGGTAACATTGTAATCAGCTACGAATACAACTTCCTTACCAAGCTTCTCTGAAAGTCTCTTTGCTACCGGAGCAAGTGACTCACCCTCATTCGGGCCATTCTTAACTTTTCCGAGATGTGAGCAGAGGATGACCTTTGCACCATCACCGATGAGCTTGTTGATTGTAGGAAGTGCTGCTACGATTCTTGTTTCATCTGTTATCTCACCATTCTTAAGCGGAACGTTGAAATCGCAGCGAACGAGTACCTTCTTACCCTGTATGTTCTTTAAATCATCAACAGTTTTTTTATTTAACATATTTTCTCTCCTTTTTTACAGGATGCCATTTCCTGTCAGATAAAATAGGATCCGGTCCGCTCTGGACCGGACCCTGAAGGTCATTATTTCTAATGTGTTATTTAATTACTTAAGCTCAGCGAAATACTTGATTGTTCTTACCATCTGTGATGTGTAAGAGTTCTCGTTGTCATACCATGAAACAACCTGTACCTGGTATGTGTCCTCATCGATCTTAGCAACCATAGTCTGAGTTGCATCGAAGAGTGAACCAAATCTCATACCGATAACGTCTGAAGAAACGAGCTGCTCCTCTGTGTAACCGAATGACTCAGTCTGTGCAGCCTTCATTGCAGCGTTGATGCCCTCTTTAGTAATGTCTTTACCCTTAACTACAGCAACAAGGATTGTTGTTGATCCTGTAAATGTAGGAACACGCTGTGCAGAACCGATGAGCTTGCCGTTAAGTTCAGGAATAACAAGACCGATAGCCTTTGCTGCACCTGTTGAGTTAGGAACGATGTTAGCTGCGCCTGCACGTGCTCTACGAAGGTCTCCCTTTCTCTGTGGTCCGTCAAGGATCATCTGATCGCCTGTGTAAGCATGGATTGTGCTCATGATACCGCTCTGGATAGGAGCATACTTATTAAGAGCATCTGCCATAGGAGCGAGGCAGTTTGTTGTACATGATGCTGCAGAGATAACCTGATCTGCAGGTGTAAGTGTCTTATGGTTTGTATTGAATACGATTGTAGGAAGGTCATTTCCTGCCGGAGCTGAGATAACAACTTTCTTAGCGCCTGCATTTACATGAGCCATAGCCTTCTCTTTTGATGTGTAGAAACCTGTACACTCAAGAACTACATCAACACCGATTTCTCCCCATGGAAGGTTGTTGGCATCTGCCTCTTTGTAGATAGTGATCTTCTTGCCGTCAACAACGATGTTATCTTCGCCTGCTTCTACAGTGTGCTTTCCTTCACCGATTCTTCCCATGAATCCACCCTGTGCTGTATCATACTTAAGAAGATGAGCAAGCATCTCAGGCTTTGTAAGATCGTTGATTGCTACTACCTCGTAACCCTCTGCCTCAAACATCTGTCTGAAAGCAAGACGTCCGATACGACCAAATCCGTTAATCGCAACTTTTACTGACATTTTAAAATCCTCCTGAAAATATATATATATTTCAATTATTTATGAACAACGTGACTATTATACGAAATTTGATGGCAACTTGCAAGGGCAGAGTCTCCAAAATCTAACATTTTTTTGTTTGAATCATTTTTCACCGTCCCCGGTTTAACACTTGTTTTTTGAATCTAAATCCGGAAAGCTTTGCCACATAAGGCATAAGCTTATTTTTTTGTTCATTTTAATTACATTTTGTAGTTGCCTTATGCAGCTTTCCATTTCACTTAAGTTACTCATGAAGTGCTGACCGCCAGATTGACTTGTCCACGCCGCGCCAGTCGCATTCTGTTTTATCCGGATCAAAGCGCGGATCTTTTTTTGCTTTTTTCTGGGCCATATAGTCTTTATACAACGCGACTACCTTCGGAAAGAGGAACCAGAGCATTATTACATTAATCCATGTGCAGGTTCCCGATGTAACCCAGCCTGTGAAGCTTTCGTCGGCCCACTGTGAGCCGTTGGTAAGATTGATGGCAGTATGATGCCCCTCGTATAGCAAAATCGCTCCACGCGGAATATACTTGTCGGAAGTCAGGTATTTTGGCTCCGTATGGATCTCGAACTCTCCGGTCTGCTTAAATGCTGACTTCTCGTTCCCGGTATAGATGTCTTTGCTGATCATGATGCCAGCGCAGTTCGCGCAGCAAGCCACCAATGCAGAGCAGTCTGTCTCGCAGTCTGTCTTAACCTTGTCCATCTTGAATCCGACCTTCCGGAGCGCATCATATAAAGTAGTGCGCTGTCCCTGATCGTAGCCGATATGGTCATTAGCGCACGCCTGTTCCATTGCTTTGGCCATTGCCTCACGGACGTTTGCATCTTTCGCCCACATGACTACATTCCACGGACGGTTATACCATTCCCGGATATACACCTCGCGTCCGTTCTGATCACCGGCTTGCCCACCGGAATACTTCCCTCGCTCATCTGACGATGCGTGACCTATCATGATGCACCTCTCAATTCCGACTTGATACGCTTGACTGCCGATTCGATTGCCGAATTGACTTCAACGGTATCAATGTCATATCCCTTTTGCCATAAGAACTGCTGAACATACTGCTTTTTATCTTGCCACTGTTCTACGGTGTATAGCTGTTCCGCCGCAAGAACGCCGATATCAATCAATTTCATCATTTTATCTATCTTCGAGGAATCCCATTTTGTTTTCAAGTATGGAATTAAGATGGCTGTTGCTATCGTGAGCGTAAGCTCAATAAGTGCCTTTGCAATAAGTGTTAAATCAACCAACTGCGTCACCTCCGTCTTTATGTCTGTCGGGATAGATAGTCTTGAATATCTTGATAAGTACGCAACCGATAATCTCGAATGAGAATGTTGCGAAGAAGCAAGTCACCAATGTATCGGGAACTGCTCCGTAAGTTCTGAAAGTATCAATCATTACGATTGTAAAAGTGATAAGCAATACTGCTACAACAAGCAGACACAGCTTAATAAAATCAATCTGTTTTTCTTTTTTAGTTTTCTTTTTCATTTTGTTCCTCCGTTGGTAGAGCCAAAAACTTATTGTATATATCTGTCATTACACCATTCCCGCCAAGTGCGTGGTAATTGTCGTAACAGCTCCTGAACGTCTCTCTTGCGTAAATAGGAGCAAACCCCTTTCCTGAATAATGGTTGAAGTCTTTAACCATACTCGCTCGCAAGAGTGCTTGCATCCCTTTAGCGAGTGCTTCATCGGTTTTTCTCTGTTCCTCAACCATAGAGTACAGTTCCTTTATGGCTTCTTCATTCTTTGACGGCTTCTCTGCGTAGTTCATTCCTTTTTTGATGGACTTAACAATCAGCACAATGGCTGTGATAAGCGATGCGATAGTAATAATGGTCTGCCAGTTGATTGTGACATTCATTTCAAGTATTCTCCTTTGTGTAATTAAAAAGAGCCAAGATTCGGCTCTCGGCTCTTTAGATTATGTTGTGTGGTTATTCTTCGTTTTCAGCTTCGCTGATGAAATACTTTACTTCCTTCTCGGTAATGATAGCTTCGCAAAGATACTGTTTTATAAGAGTGCAAAGCATCTTGTAACCATTTTCGGGAACCACTTTGATTTTACCGTCCTCTAAATCCGTATAGATCAAATGTTCGTCTCTCATATTATTCCTCCTCGGGTTCAGCAGGTGGTACTACTGTATAAGTGTACTTCTTGTTTGTAGCATCCCAAGTCTGCGTGATTGTGCCAAGTCCACTTCCATTAAAAGCAGAAATGAAGTTATCAAAACTTTCCTTCGTAATGTTCAGCGAATCGCTGTTGCGGACATTAGCTTCATAGTTAATCTGATAAACAATATCTGCATCCATCGGAGCAGTAACAGGCTCATCGTCATTCTGTGGTAACAACATTTCTGTGCCGAAATCGTCACATCTGTATGTCAGATTAAGCGGTGGATTGATAGGTGTTTCTACTGGTTCGGCAAGTTCGTAGTAGAGGTAAACTCCACTCATAGCGGTCTTGAAAGCGGTTGCATCTGTGTATGCTGAATCGTGTATATAGAATTTGGAATTATTATCAAAATTGGTTTCAATCCTCTTGTCAGGTATTGAGTTATACCCAACTCTCGAAACAGGTGTAAACATTGAAGAAAACATATTTAATGTGTTAACTACTGGTCGCCTATCTGTTGGTATATTTGTAAAAAAAATGCTTGTTTCTTGTTCGTTAGTTTCCCAAGTCAAAGTACCCAAATCCAACTTACCGATTCTCTTGATAGCCTTGTCCTTTGTGAGTTCATCATAAACCGTACCTGCCGACTTCATTCCATCAGCAAAATAGGTAGCAATCGGAAGAAAAAGCTCACTATCCCAGTAATCTTCGGTGTCTCCGTCACGCACTCCCGACCATTTCAGATGAACACAAGAACCACCTACCATTGTGTAGGTATCGTTGGCTGTCGGAGTAAACTCTCTATTGGTTACTGTGACATCATTTCCTGCTGAATCTTTGAGTGATGTGTATGTTCCCTCAATCTTGTAGGTCAGTCCTGCAAGCACTTGAATGTGACCGTCTTCGTCAAGCTGATTGAATCCAGTGGTTTTCAGCCCAGTAGCATTCAGACTAATCAGTTCCCCAGTATTATATGCGTAGTAATCTAACGGAAACATCGCCTTGAACTCTTTTACCGTTGCAGGCTCGTTACCTGCGCCGAACATTTGAGTGAGGTCGATATAGTTTATCTTTACTACAAGGTTGTTGAAAACATCGCCTTCTTCCGCACTAATAACAGAACTCACTTGACCAGATGATGCCGTTGTATAATACATATGAACTACCTTGTTAGCCACTACATCAGCCCATTTGATATTAGCACTACCTACATATCCGTCTGAAAGAGCTTCATTTGGTCCTGTGGTACAACTTCCGCTAATCCATTTGCAACTCATTATGATTTTATGCGATGGTCTTAGTCCAAATTTTTCATCAGTACTGCTTATCTTAAATGCATTATATCTTCTTACTGAACCAGTGGCTGTTCCGTTTAATGTTAATGTCTGTTCATCTTTATTATCCGACATAACGACACCAGCATACGTAGCAGTTGATGTTCTATCCGCGTGAGCTATTTGATTAAACACTAAAGTCTTGCCTTTAATCTTCTCAATGGTTGCTGTCTGCCCCGAAATACTGTCAGAGTTCCAACCCGAACCGCTGAACTGTGAAGCTGTCGGACGGAAGTTGATATCGGAAGCATTCTGCGGAGTATTCTTGCCAAGGAAGTTTGTTGAATACTGATATACACCGCCACTTGCTCCGTAATATCCGTCAGGTGCTGAAGCGTTGATGTTTGCTCTCGCCTGTGCCTTCTGTGCATCCGTAAGATCTTGCGGTACGATTTTAACAGTTTCATCCAGCTGCCCTCTAACAGCTTCGCCCGCTGTCGGATAAGTTATGCCGTTAGCACCGACACGGATGTCGATCACCTCGGTATCAGTCGTTACAGCGGAAATCACATTGTCGAAGCGTTCCTTTAAGTCATTAGTGGCCGCCTCTGCTTCCTGACGCGCAACTCCTGCGGCCGCCTGCCTTACAATCTCCAGCCAGTCTACTTCCGGCTGTGGCGGCTCACCTTCTGCAATAAGTGACGGAAAGACGTGTGTCCGGAATACCATTGTCTTAATAAGATCCGGCGTTGACGGATGCGAGGATGTAGGATAGAACCTCAATTCGCATCTTCCCTCGCCGGCAACCGATGTGTCTGTTTCGGATAGCCGCCATATAGCAACACCGTCTTCCTGGCGTGACTGCGCTACTAAGTATGGCATCTCCTCGTTCGGTCTTTTATATACCCACTCGATTCTTCCCGGACCGTAGTCTTCAATCCATTCGGATATATCGTAGTAAACCTCGCGGGTATCGTCTTCAAGCTGATGTCCTAATGGCATCACCGATACTTCTTTTTCATATTTCTTCGCGTTGATCAGATACATATTATCCCTCCAGCCCACAGGCGATTTTTACCGCGTCACGATATTCTGCTGGAACCTCTTCTATATCCATTCCGTTTCTCACATGTTCGATGTAATAGTTTTTATCTTTTTCAATCTCGTCTTCGTCCCCGTTTTCCTCGAGGATCAGATTCATTTCCTCTTGGGTTATCGCTCCCTTTTCGACCCAGTACCTTAAGCCTTCAGCTGTTATTTTGTGAGCCTTATAGAGTCTTTTCAATCTTTCAAACATCTCATACCTCCACTGGTGTTATTGCGATTATGAGTTCATCTATAGCATCGTTTGCGTCGGCTATATCGGCAGTATGCCCGTCTATTTTCTGTTTGACTTCTACGTTGCCATATGCCTCATCGCTGGATATTCCGACCATTACGTCGTTAAGCCCCTGGATCGGTGCTCTGCCCTTAATGTGGTAACAAATGCCCTCGATATATACTGCGTGAGCATTTGCTTCGGTTGTGAGACAGTAAACGTTCTCTGTATTGAGGCGGACAAATGCTGGATTCTCTTCGACCCATTCTTTGCCGTCTGATTCTCTCGTTATGTGATATATCATGTTTTTCCTCCTTAGAATGCGTTTGGAACGCCTTGGCCTTTGCGATAGTCACTGTAACTAATCCAGTATCTATCTCCGTTTGTGTTTGCGCTGCCGTCTCCGCCGCCTTTTACATTAAATGTTCCATTTCGCGTCATTGTTCCCGCAGACAGCAGATATATTCTGCCGCCGCCTGACTTTCCTCCATCGGCTCCGTCTTCTTTATAGTGAGTCATTGTCGCGCTTGGATTTGAATCATAACCTTGTGATTTCAGTCCTCCGACGTTGCCCGATACATCAATTGAAGCGGTGTTTCCGATTGTTAAAATTCCGGCGCAGAATATAATGATTACTCCTCCGCCCCAGATTCCTGAGCCTCCGGATCCGCCAACACAATAGCTCCCGTATGAAATTGATTCTTTCTGTGGAGGATCTGCGTTTCCTCCGTTGCTTCCGCCTTTTCCCGAGGATCTTACCCGATAATCCGGATAGTATCCATTTCTCAATCCCAGCCCTGCTGAAGATCCGCCGCCATACATTCCTCTTCCTCCGTTATGAATTCCGAAAGATGAGTCATTGTATGCAAGCCTTTGGTCTGCTCTTCCTGATACTGCTTGAGCTCCTATGAGAAAACCTGTATTAACAGTTATCCCGTCAGCATCTCCACCGTCAGCACCTAATCCCGGTACTATTTGGGGAAAATCATTTGACCGATATCCGCCTCGCCCTGACGCGCCGCCGCCTGAAGTGCCTCCTCCATAAAATCGGCCTGCTTGTCCATAGCCGCCACGATTTATTAAAGTGGTCCCCGACATGCAGTTTCCGCCCTGATCTCCGTTTCCGGCTCGACCGTTCTGGATCAACCATATCGGGTAAAATGCGCTCAGGTCAGCATTGTGTGACTTCGGAGCCATTTTGTTGACGAGGTTGCCGTTAATGGTACAATTCCCGCGCACACGCAAAATGATCCCCGAATTGCGGTTTCCTGCGGAAACCGTTACGTTGCTATTGATTGTGAGGTTCACGTATTGCTTTTCAATGACACCTATATCTTCTGTGTCCGTAAACCATGTCTGATTATTCGAGATAGTTACATTTCCTAATGAACCATCTCCGAATGGATTGTCATTTTCTTGGGCGAGCATTCTTCTTCTTAAAATGTTCATTTTGCCCCCCCCTTAGATTGTCATCCATTCGCGAATGATCATTCCGATCTTGTCATCGCCTAAAACGACAAACGATACTTCGTATATGTCGCCTGTGATTGTATCTACCGTTACCGTATTTCCGGCAGACGCTCCGCCGAATCCCGTGTCATCCGCCAGCTTGAACCCTGCAGGAGCTGTGAATCTTGCCGTTCCTGAAGCCGCGGTGAAGATATATCTGATTTCTTCCGACGTAACGAGACTTGGCTTCGGAAGTGTGATGTTCGGTGATACTGTGCCCGCTCTTGTTTCCGTGTTCCAGCTGAGGCTCCCTATCGGATATGCCGGCAGTATGTCTCCCCTCGGGATTTTTTCAAATATGTTGCTGATTCCATTAACGGTCCGGCTAAACGTCGCAATCAGGAGCTGATATATTCCGGTTCCTCCGGATATATCCTGCTGCGTTGGTGCAGTTGTAATCGCTTTGAATGTCTGCGTGTTGTTGTTCATGTTGATCTCTAATACGAGATTGTACGGAACAGTCACGCTCGAGCTTGGAACCGTTATCGACTCAGTACCTTCTATTTTCAGTTGTCTTCCGTATACGGAAATATAACCGGATGCCACATGTATCTGGCTTTGACTTGTTGTTATTGCGCAGCCCTTCAGGATCCTGTCTCCTGCTCCGAGTGCTTTGTAAAGAACCGAGTCGTCATTTGATGTGACACTCGCTGCGTCAAATGTAAGTTTTTTAATCATGATTCCCTCCTCTGCATGCTTCTAATCTTAGAAACGAGACTGATTTTTTTCGTTCCAAGTGTGATCGTGATATATGCCGAGTTGTACTTTATTGTTCTGGCCGATATGATCGACTCTGTTATTCCTGCGTCAGTTTTTATCCGAATTGATCTCCCTACAAAGAATTCTTCTACCGGATAAGCCTTCGAAGTTTTATTTAAATCGAAAGCGATATTGTGGTTGTATTTATTCCTTTGGAAAATGTCGTAAACCTTCTGGATTACCTCTTCAACTTCATCCGCTTCGATGTAGACTGAATCAGCGACCCCGTCGATTCTGTCCGGATCGTCAACATTTGTTGTGAGCTCTCCTGACTCTGTCATGAATGCTGTGACGTCTTCTACGGCCCCGACTTCCGTCACGACTCCATCTTCTACAGTGTCCGGTATCTTCCATCTGATCTGCAGCTTTGCGAGTATATCGACATCGTATGTTTCTTTCAGGTTCTTGACGTCAGACATGTTTCCGCTAATCTCTATTGTGGCTGATTGGTCTTTCTTGATTCTGACCGCGAGAGCTCCGTTGTCTACGTCGAACTCAAGTTGTATTTTCCACAGTTCTTTGGCCTGTGAAATAAAGTCCATCAGATTTATTACACCGGCTTCTCCATCCGGAACCACCGAGATTGGCGTATGCGTTGTCGCTGTTACCGTCATGGATTCTGAATCGAGCAGGGGATCTCCTGAGTCTATCCAGTTTTCTTCGATGCTTTTCGCTATGAAGTCTTCTATTCCTGTTGTTTGGATCATTTCCGGTGAGTTCAGCAGGATATTTCGGTCAAAAATGCATTCCGTCTGTTTCAGCTGCAGGCTGAATCCATTCTTACCGTTTCCTTCAAAAGATTCGCATATTCCTGCAAATATCACTTCGTTTCCGTCTTTGCATATAACGATGTCCTTATTCTGTATTGCCGGTGCTTTTTTCGAGATCTGGGTTATTTTGGATTTTTCCCCGAACTCGAGATCCTGAGAAAATTCGTAATTTTTATATTCAAAAAAGCCTTTGATGAGGAAGCTCTGCTTATCGAGTACGTATCCGATCATACGATTCTGTAATACCTCCTGACTGTGATTACTATCGGAGCTCTGATCTCCGATGCCGAAGTTATGATGATCGAGCTGTTCCCCTTCGGCAGGTACAGGAAGTTTTCATCGTCGAGTGAAAAAAGCGGAACCAGGTTTGTCTTGGTTCCGTTTTCGTCCACGTGATAGCAATATATGTCATTCTCGACTGAAGAATAGATTATCTTTTCGCCTTCATCTGCTGTTCCGATGATTCCACATTTTGCTTCGTTTCCTACCGCATCTTCTATCGTCAGTATCGGATTGCTGATCGGCCCTTCAAACTCCACTTCTATCCCTGCAGGCTTGTCCGATTCATTGATAACGTCTATTTGACTTGATGAGAAGTCCTGGTATCTGTAACTATACGAATACGGATACACTTTGCCGTCAGTATATCCCGGCTCGATTTCCATTCGCTGAGCCACCTCATCATACCAGAGTGTCAGAGGTATGATTGTGATCGGGCATTTGAGCCAGTTTCCCTCTTTTATTTCGTTCTTCCCGAGCCGCGTAATCAAGCAGTCAATAAACTTTTCTCCTGCTGTTGTTTTGTAGCGCAGTCTAAGTGATTTTGCTCTCCGCAAGAATCCGAAGAATGTTTCAGCTCGTGTGTATGGTTCACTTGTTCCGAATACTATATTTGCCGTGATCGGGACCTGCTTTTCTTCCTGGTTATTCAGTACCCATCCGGACTCCAGCGCGGTAAATGATGCCGATATCTCAAATCCGAGGCCTTCCGGATCTTCAAAGAATCCTGTCGTCGAGTTGTTTAGTACAAGTTCCTGCTCGAATTCATTTATCAGACCGAATTCTCTCACGCTCATACTTTAACCCCCAGTTTCTTATCCAAATACGTTGCCAAAATATCACCCTCGAGTAATAGATTGCTCGTCAGATTGATATTGGATGTTCTTCCTGATACCGCAAGTGTCGGTACTGCAGCCATATTGTCAAAGCTGCTGTTGACTTCTGCGGATACAGATTTTGCCATTTCAATAGTTGCGTTTTTGTATCGATCAAGACCTTCTGCCCATCCGAGCATGATGTTTTTACCGATCGTGTCTCTCATAAGCTTCGACGGTGATTCGATACCGAAGAAGTCTTTTATTGAATCCCACGCATCTTCTGCAACTCTCACGATTGCGTCTTTTACCTGGTGCGCGGCATTCTTGATTCCGGTCACGATGCCTTCTATTATGTTCTTTCCGGCATCGATAAAGTTCTGAGCCTTTTCTTTTAGTGTATCGACCACGGAGCTTATTATCTGCGGCACCATTGCCACGATTTGAGGCAGTGCCTTAACCAAGCCAATGACCAGCTGTGCGATCATCTCTATTCCTGCTTCTATTATTTCGGGAAGGTGCTCCACAATGGTCAAAAGCAGTGTGGTGATAAGCTGAACCGTTGCCTCTATAATCAGCGGTAAGTTGTCAAGCATCCCTTGACTTATCGCCATAATCAGCTGCAGTGCTCCGTCCACGAGCTCCGGAATGTGGTTTAGCAGTTCCGTCATCAGCGTATTAATGATTTGTGTTGCTGATTCGATAATGTGTGGCAGGTCGTCTATAATTCCGATTACGAGATTCTCGACAAGTTCAAACGCTGCCTTAATCAGTCGAGGCGCATTATCTATCAACGCTGACCCGATGGTCTCGATTGCCTGCATCGCTGCCGGTATAAGCTGGCTCGCGTTCTCTGCGAGGAATGTCGCCAATTGAATGATGAGGTCTGTTGCCGACGTAATCAAACTCGGTGCCATCTCTATTAATCCGCTGCCGAGTTCTCCAATCAAAGAAACCGCCGCAGTTAAGAGCACCGGTGCATTGTCTATGATGGTTTGCGCCAGAATCTCTAACGCCTGTACGATGTATGAGTTTAGTGTCGGGAGTGCAGTCAGTAAGGATTCGAATACCTGGTTCATTATCCCGGTTGCCATGGATATCAGATCCGGGAGCATGCCCTGCAGCGCACTCATGATCGGTTCCATTGCTGTTGGTAGTGTTTCAGTCAGGTTCGATATAATCGGAGTGACATTCTTTAATACATTTCCGAGTGCCGTCGTTACATTGTTCACTAAACCTTCCATGTCGCTGTCCGTATCGGCCAGTCCTGTGATAAGGTTTGTCCATGCCGCTTTCATTGCTGCAGTGGATCCGCTTATTGTTTCCGCTGCTTCTTTTGCAGTCGTTCCCGTGATGCCCATCTCCGTCTGCACCACATGGATCGCATCCACGATGTCTGCGTATGATGAAATATCGTACTTTATTCCGGATATCTTCTGTGCATCGGCAAGCAATCGCTTCATTTCTCCGGCTGTACCTCCGTAGCCAATCTTGAGGTTGTCGAGCATGGTGTACTGCCCTTTTGCGAAACCGGAGTACGCATTTTTTATTGATTCAATGTCTGAACCCATCTTGTTTGCGTTGTCGGACATGTCTATAAGGGCCATGTTTGCCTTGTCAGCTGCCGCCTGGGTGTCTCCGCCCATCGAATTTATGAGTGCGGCGGACATGCCTGTGACGGTTTCCATGTAATCATTTGCTGACTGTCCGGTTGTCCTCCATGCTTCGTTCGCATTCTCAAGTACGGTTTTTTGTGCTGACATCAGCTCCCCGTACTCTCCTCTTGCCTCTTGGACTGTCTTTCCGATTGACTGAGCATAATCCTCGAGAGATTTTCCGCCTGCTCCGAAAAGTGTTTCGACACCTCCGACAAGTTGCTCGTAGTCCGCATAATTTTCAACTACGGCTTTGCCGAGTGCGACTGCCGCCGTTGCCGTTGCTGCCGCAGCAGCTAACGCTACTTTTCCGATAGCAGCCCCGAACTCTGCGAACTTATTAGATGCTGACGCTGCTTCATCTCCACTCTTTTTGGTTTCGGTCTGGTTTTCCTGGAGTTTTTTATTCTCATCATCCAGGCTCTTCTCCATCTTTGCGAGTTCGGCCTCTGACTGCGCTATTTTAGTTCTCCACTTTTCGGATTCGAGCGAGTTTTCACCGGTTCTTTCGATGCTTTTCTGCAGCATCTCATTTTGAGCGGATATCTTGCTTTTTTGCGCATCTAAAGCCTTGCTGAGGATCTCGACCTTTTTGGCTGCTGCTTCCTCTTCAGTGGCCGATACGCCTACTTTGTTTGACATGGCCTGAACTTCCGCTCCGAAAGTCTTGACCTGCTGTGCCGCCATATTAAGTTGGTTTTTAAGTTCGGCTTCGCCCTGGATTCCAAGTTTTACCGATACGTCTGATGCCATGTCTTGCTCCTATTTATAATCCGGGATGTATTCCCGTTCGCTTTCAGTTTTCTTTTTTCTTCGAACCGGCTTCGCTATGCCGTGCGCGATCTGATAGCATGCTATAAGATCATCCATTTCTTCGCGGGTCATCAAAAGATATTCCTCGAGGCCGAGTCCAAGCTGCAGACGCCAAAAATCAAGCCACGTGTCCGGGTCTCCCGTCACGTGGCTTCTGGATTTTTTGTTTTAGTTTCTTCTGCTTCTACTTTTCTTTCTTTCGGGCCGTATATCGTTTCATTAATCTTGTCCATAAGATTCTGCATGTCGTCTCCGATTCCCAGCCCGATTTCAATTTCATCTTTCGTTATCGGAATTACATTTCCGCTTTCATCGACCGGCATTCCTTCCGGAATCACTTCGTTCTTCATAAACAAGTTGCGGTACGCGCAGCCTTGCTTTATCAGAAGTTCCGTGATAAATATGATGCTGTCGATTGCCTGCATCTCCTGTCCCGAGAACATGGATTCTCCAAGTTCTTTAAGTCCTCCGAATCTATCGGCAACGGCTTTACTCGCTCCGATCGTGAATCTCATCGGATATGTTCTTCCTGCGATAACTATCAAAGCTTCTCTTCCCATTCTTTGTCTCCTCCCTTTTCTTTAAGTTGTTTCCGGTTCGCCGACGCCAAGCATATATATAAGATATGCAAGTGCGTCTGCTTCTGATGCAAACCATGCCTCGCCCTTCCACGGGTGATTCTCTCCGCCGGATACTACAGAATCGCTTCTCATGATCTGAGCCGTGATGCTCGGTGTCTGCCACTCGATACTTGCGCCTCTCGTAGTTGCTGCATCTGCAGGAATGTTGAACTTCACTTTCTTGAAGATTACTGCGCGATACTGATTGACGTTATCGATCTGGTGCTCTTCTATAATTCCGACTCCGAGATACGGACTCTGCATGTCATCGTCGTATATAAGTTCCGTAGCGGTCAGGCTCGTGCCATAGGTTCTGGTTACTTCTTTGAGTCCAAGAAGGAACTTTGATACGTCCTGAACAAGATCATCTACTCCCAGGGTCAATGTACCGGAAGAGAATGTTTCGTCGCTGTCCTCCTGAATCTTATTGTCTGCATAAAGAGGATTGCTCTCTCCTGCATCGATTTCTGCGCCGTACTCGACAGCGTGCGGATTGATGATTCCATCGGAATATGTTACTGTTCCGCTCGAATTTGTATATTTGCCAAAAACCGGAATACTAAGTCCTTTAATTGCCATTTTGTTTACCTCACTTCATGATTTCTGTAACGGCGCGATCCAGCTCCTGTTGAATCGCATCGTTTACGCTTGCTTTTGACTCTTGTACTGCTCTTTTATAAAACGGCTGTGCCTGAAAGAATGATGTTCCCTGCTCGACTACGGCAGCGATCATAAGGTTCGGCTGTCCGTTCGGCCACCTTTTGGTTTTGACGGTGTTGTATCCGCTGAATCCCATCACCAGATACGTCTCTCCGTTTGCATACTTCATCTTCGACAGACCGAATCCGGATACCAGGCCTTCTTTTTGCTCTTTGCTGAGTGCCGCCTCGCCGCCCGCATTGTAAGCTACAAGGTTTCGCCAATTGTCCGTGGTCGAGAGCCCTTGGATCTGTGACTTGATATTGTCCGCCATGATCTTGGCTCCCATATATAAGGCTCTTTTGACGATCGGCGTTGTGTCTTCGCCGAGCTTGGCCAGCTTTAGATTAAAATCATTTGCGCCTGTGATCTCAACTTTCATCTTCCACCTCAAAGTTCCACACGTGATGGATGTATCCCGTGTCGTCTTCGTATGATACGGAATCAAGGATAAAAGATATCTTCGATTCTGTAAGAACATCTTCGATGTCCCCTTTGTAATTATCATTCTCTGTTTTTGAGAATAAATGGATCCTTCCGGTCGTCACGGACTGCCTGCGTGTGTTGTTCGCGTTCAGCTGATTACCGGCACCGTCCTCGGCCCATACTATGTATCTGTCAGTCTTCTTCAGTGCTTTGAAGTGATACACGTCAGAAGTAACTGCAAGCAATGCATTTTTAATCCTGTCCAGGGAGTTCATATTCCTGCTCCACCTTTTCGAGTGTGATTCTTAAAATCTTTAGTCCGTTTTCATCATTTGCCGTTTGTACGAATGATACTTTTGAGTAGGTATCTTCTCCGTCCAGCAGTACTATGTCTGTTGTCTTTACGTCTTCCCATCCGGGTATGTCTACTATCGCAGATATCTCCTGATCTGCTTCGAGCGCGGCATAATACCTTGTTACGCCGATCTGTTCAACGTGGTAGTAATACTCCGCTTTCAGTGTAAGCTTTTCAATCGGCATGTCTCCCGGTTGTGCGTTGTTGCTTACCTCGTAGACTTTCAATATTCCATCGTCAAATGTCATGTTGTCTTCCCCTTCTGGTGAAATAGCATATTGTTGAGCGAGTACCTTAGGAACCGCGGCATACCGGTTTCTGTCCCGGCTCTTTTCCTGAAGAGGTATGCTGCATATTCTATGATCAGACTTTCGTGCTCAACATTGCCCTCTGTCAGAACGATGCCCTCCTCCGTGATTCGCTTTGCCGCAGTATCCAATAAGTGCTCAAGCAGCGCATCATTCGCATTTGTTGTCTGTTGAAGGTCCTGTTTAAGAAGGATCAGCTGATTAATGGTTGCCATTTTTGTACCTCGCTTTTATATGCTTTTAAGCGGCTCCCCGAAGGAAGCCGCCTTTTCTCATGCAGAGTATGGTGTGATTGTGATTGTGTAAACGCATGTTGACATGCCCTTCTTTACAGTCACAACTGCATCCTTCTCTGTTGCTGCAAATGTGATCTCTGAACCGTTGATCCACTTCTTTCCGTTGTACTCGATTGTCACATCTGCGCCGTCCTGTGAAGGAACTGCTACAAGTGCAGCCTTTGTCAAGCTGGCTGTGAGAGTTGTCGCATACTCGAAAGTTGCCGGATCGAATGTAGGTGTCAGAGTGAGTGTTCCGAGCGCAAGACTTGTAAGTGTCGCATCGTTTGCGGTGTCTCCTGCAAATGTGATGCCTGCTGATGCCGGAGTTGTGTTTCCGATGCCGATTGCTACAAATGCTTCAGCAATGATCGGGGCTCCGTCGTATCTGCCTTCTCCGACAAATACCGTGTGATCCTGTATGAACATTACATGCTCCGACTGACGGAACTCTGCGCCCTCGCGCTCTGCGAGGAGATATGCCTTACCGTAGCCACCGATGAGCACGTTGTCCTGCATAAAGTCGAGGATCTCGATTGCTCCGCCGATAACCGGCATCTCTTTATTCATTCCGCTTACAACAGCACCTGCGGCATTGATTGTAAGAGCTGCAGCCATGAGTGCTGTGTATGTCTTATTATTCATTGCCCAGAACTTCTCGCCTGTTGTGTATTTTCCCTTTGCATTGCCGGCACCGGTGATGATGTCTGCAAAAAGAGATGCTCCTGTCGTGTTGTATGACAAAATGTTTGTCGTGTGGAGATCTACCCACGGAATGGAAGACTTGTCGTCCTGCGGATCTGATGTCTGCTCGAGTCTCGGAAGGATACCAAGCGGCATCTTTACGCCTTTGCCGTAAAGGATAGCCTTGTCGAGTGCGATTCCAATTCCTGCCCCGATCAGATAGAATACTTCCTGAGCGAGATTGATGTCGCTGTCATGAAGTAATGCATTGCAAACCGGTACATATCCACCGACTTTGTATCCGTCTACCTCACGTGCATAGAAGTTGATCTGCAGCTCATTAAGTGCTGCACACATCTCTGTCCATACACCCTCGGGGATTGCTCCTGATACCGGCTGACGTGCTTTGCCCGCTACCGGACGAAGGAATACGTGCTTTGAAAGCTTTGAAAACTCATCGATGTTTTCACGAATCAGATCGAGAACTACTGTCGGGATAAACAGTGTTCCGCCGTTGACTGCTCTCTTCTGGCCTATCATCTCTCTTACTCTTGTAAGGAATCCCTTTACATCATCGCGCTCTACAAATGCGCTTCTTTCTTCGTGTGACATTCCGAAGAACTTTGTTCTTTTGCTCATTGTCTTATTCTCCTTTGCTCTTGCTGCCGGTGCTGCCGGTGCTGCAGGCTCTGCCGGTGCTGCCGGTGCCTGTGTCTTTGCTTCTTCTGCTGCAAGCTCGCCTTCAAGGTTCTGTACTTCTTTTTCGAGGTTCTCTACCTCTTCGGTGTTTGCCGCTTTTTCTTTCTCGAATGCATCGATCTCTGCTTCAACAGTCTGCTTTTCTTCTTCTGTCTCTGCTTCTGTGATTGCTGTCTCTAACTCTGCTTCTCTTGTCTGGAATCCTTCGGCTTTGCTTCTTGCGGTCTCCAGTTTCTTTTTTGCTTCGTCTATTTTCTTACGAAGCATAAGTGCTCTAAGTGCCATTACTGCTCTCCTTTCAGCTTTTTGAGCATAGAATCTTTCCATGCTTCGTTCTTTCTTTTTTTGATGTTTTCGTAATCTGCTCTCCTGGCCTCGACGGATGTTTCCTCGTATGCCGGGAATGTGCATATACTGACTTCGTACAACTTGACCGACTTGATCGTCCAGTGAACGGTTCCGTCTTCGGGATAATCGGTTATCTCTTCGAGGATATCCATTCCTATTGAGCATTGACTTATGTCACCGCGTTCGACTCTCGCGTGTGCGTTCATGGCATCGGAATCTTTCGGATTGATTTCGATACTGCCCCACAGACCGTGATCGTCTTCTCTGAGTTCCAGGGTTCCTGCCGTGTTGCGTCCCAGAACCAACGTTGTGTCATGATTGATCAGTGCTCTGATGTCGTCGTTCTTTATTGTTGTTGCAAAAGCCCCCGGAGCGATCTCTTCGACTGCTCCCGGCCACATCTCGTATTTATCGCCGAAAACTGCAAAATATCCTTCTATTTTCAGCTTTTCGCCTTCGGTCCGAACTTCGAACTTTCTTTCGAAGTTCCTTGTCTGGTATCCCAGTTCTTTTTTACTCATCTTCGCCCTCCTGGATCAGTTTCTTCTGATCGCCTATCATTCCTGCCGGTATGTAGTTTTCGAGGATTACAAGTTCGTCGAGTCCTTCTTTCGGACTCATCGACAATCTGTCTCTGACTTCGTTACCGGTCACAATGCCTCGTGTATATAGATTGCTGAATACGTTAGCTGTCGTCTGGATGTCGTATGCGTATAAACTCGCCACGTTAAACATCCAGTACCAATTCGGACTTATAATCAGCTTTTTTGTCATTTCCTGCGCAATTCCTGTAACCAGACCGCCGATCTTCGTCCGGATGAAGTTGTTCCATTCTTTTTCGCTGAATGTTCCCACGCCCAGGACGAATGCCGGAACTCCGAGGATTGACGCTACCGTCTTTTTGTCAAGTTCGATCGTGTCTTTTATTGCAAGGTCCGCAAGTGATAAAGGTCTCACCTGCTCCACCGAGAACTGCTCCGCCGGGATGAGCCACGGCTCACCGGCTTCGTTCGTCTCGATATATTCTTCCATCAGCTTTTTTCTTCCGGTCTTGGAGCTGAACTCTTCTGTCAAGGAATCGACTTTGATTATGATTGACGGCTTCCATTTTGATTCAAGGAATCCCTTCTCCGTTGCCGCTGCCTGCTTTAGGTTATTAGCTAATGGCAACAGCTGAGTCTTGATGCCGTTCCCGCGCCATGGGAAGTGTGGATCCGGATTCAAAATAAAATGCAGGATTTCTTCCGGGTCGTATCGCTTACCGCGGTATGTGATATAATATCCGTTCCCGTCCGGGAAGAACTGAACCTGTTCCGGATCTGCCGGGGGTAAGTCGTCCAAAAGTCCGTTTACTGTCTGCGGTATAACCACGGAATTTCCGCTGCCGTGAATCAATAGATTCATGATTATGGTTTCCATCCACGTCTTGCGAGTACCGTACTTGTAAGGATTGATATCCACCTTCCTGCTGAGTTCGTTCTTGATGCGGATGTCTCCGTTGTCTGTGTTCCCCATGAGGTAGATTGTCATTGATCCAATCAGTTCCGCTATGATTCCGGCTCCTGCCTGAACCTCGGGATTGTCGGAAAGTCTTACGTATCCGGATGTGCAGAGACTATCGAAATTTTTAAGGTCTGCGAGTGCGATTCCCTGCCATCCGGACCTTGTCTGTTTTGTTTTCGGTGTTTTCCTTTTCATTCATCCCACCATTGTTTTGCTTTCTTTGACCGATCCATATTGTCGAGATATCTTACGGCTGCGAATACGGACGCATCGAATATATCGATTCGTTCTGTCGGGCCGACCTTCTCGTACTGGATCATGTCGTCGGTTTTCTCTATTGCTCTTACATTTCCCACGCAGTACAGATATGCGTCGGAATGCATATAATACAGTTTTTTGTTTTTGGCTTTGGCTTCTATGTGCCGGAAGCCTTCGCTCTTTAAGTAGTAATACTGCGGCTGATCCACTATGTTGAATCTGGCCGCTTTCATTGCGGTGAAATATTCCCTGCAGAACTTCCGGTCGTGGCCGACTTCCTGAATCTTGAATCCCCGGTCTCTCATCTCTATGAACCAGTTGACCACGTCCGCCTGGTTCACCGTCGGGTTGTTCGACATTGTCAGCCATCCTTCGTCCTGCCATCCGAATAGCGGGATTCCGTCTTGCTCTGCCTTTAAGTGCGCAGCCACTACCGGGAAGAATGCGTGAGGGATTACGATATCCACGTCTTTGTAACTTCCGTATAGTGCCGCTGCCGTGAGGTCGTGGAGCTTTGATAAGTCCGCGCCGCCGTACCACTTGATTGGCAGCCTCGCCAGTTCTTCAAGTGTCCAGTCGTATTGTTCGTCTGATGCGCTGAATTCGTCGATATCGAAGTACGCCTTCATTGCCGACGTGTAAATGTTCAGACTTCGGCTCAGGAAGTCTTTCCTTTGCTGAGGGTCGTTCTGAGCCTGCAGCGCATCGTTCATGATGTCTGCTGGTCGTATCGTCCATCCGTAGGAGGGATTCGCTTTTTCATGCTGCACCGGATTTGTGTAATCGACGTTTCCGTCGCTGTCCTGATCCGCTCTCGCTATGAAGATAAAGAGTTCATCGTCTGTTACGGTCTTGTTCATGACTTTGAGTGCGTACTCGAGTCTTCTGTAACAGAAGGAGTTCGGATTGTCGCCTGCTGTCGTGATTCCGATCATCAGCTTATTCGTATATCCCTTCATCGCTTCCTTGAAGCGGTTGTATTGTGCTGCTTTTTTGAATGTGTGTATCTCGTCTGCTATTGCAATATTGCAGTTGAACGAGTCCTGTGTATCTGGGTTTGCTGCTAAGGCTTCAATCTTTATCGTTCCGCATACGTTTCCGTCCTCATCGAGGAACTCATAATATAGCGAATGCTCCGCGTTGTTGTTCCGGATTCTGAAATCCTCTATAATGCCCTTTTCATTAAGTGAAAACAGAATAAACTCGAAACTTTGACATGCCTGTTTTAAGCTGCCGGCTACGATGTAAACCACCGATCCGGAGCGTCTCTCTAAAATGGCCAGTCCCCATGCCAGACCGCCGACCCAGCTTGTCTTGCCGTTCTTTCTGGGGACAAATATGAACGCCTCTTTGTATCTGCGTTCCTGCGTCCCTTTTTTCTTGAATCCAACTATGTTGTATGTGCAGAAGACCTGCCATGGTTGCAATATAAAAGGCGTGTTCATCAGCGGTCTGCCGCTCATGTCCTCGCCTTGTTCGTGTACCATTATTTTTTCGATTATGCCGATCACGAGATCCGCGTCTTTGGAGCTGAATGTCAGGTCTTCCCTTTTCAGGTCTTCCTGGTATCTCTCGCAGGCCTGTTTTATTTCCTTGCCGGCCAGCTTCTTTCCGGATATCACGCTCTCGACATATTCTTTTGTGATTTTTTTGTAATCTCTATGCAAGTTCCCGCAAAGCCTCCGCCAGTGCATTGCCCTTCTTCTGCTTCAGGGCGTTATCATCCAGCTTTTTAAGGCCTGCCGGTGTCAGTCCAAGGTCCCGCCAATAGCTGAGGGCCAGTGCGTTTAAGTCGCACCAGACTGCCATGACCGGATTTTTGACTATGTTCGTGCTTCCGTTCTTGTTCGTGTGCGCGACCACCGGTTGGCCTCCTGTAATCTTGAATTGCTTCTCTGCTTCATCCCTTTTTTCGAGGATGCCTGCCAGCGTTTTTATCGGCTCATCAAAGTATGACCGGTATGTTCCGGCCATTTCGCACGCTTTTGTGATTCTTGTTTGCCACGTTTCTGCCTTCATCCTTAAAAAGCACCTTTTTTCTCCCTTTTTTCGGGTTTTCCCTTCATGCACGCGTATGCGCGCATAAAATGAATATTTTTAAATTTTCCCCTTTTTCTGGATTTTCCCGCGCGGTTGGAAGCCCCAGTACCCGCACTTACCGATTATTTTCAGGGTCACAAATTGAGGAGGGCGGGTTCATTTTTTGTCCATCGAGATAAAAAAATAATTTTTCGACGGTTCCGTTGAAATTTATTATCTTTCCGTCCGGTAATCCGATGAATTCTCCCGCGCTCATCGTTTTATTTGTCATGATTGCTTCGATTTCCTCTTTGATGCTGTCTGCTATACCCGCAGCTTCATTGAGCTTGTCGATTGCGTGGCTGTCCCCGCGCATGATCATGTCTTTTGCTTCTTTTATTCTCTGGATTAAATCTTCCACCCGTATCTCCTGTTTAATTTCTTCGTTTTCTCCGGATGCTGCTTCTGATGGCATTTGTTACATAAAGAGATAAGGTTGTCGTCTTTGTATGCGAGTTCCGGATATTCGTCCACATGCTTTATGTGATGCACCTGCTGTGCAGCCGTGATCCGTCCATACCGTTTGCAGTTCTGGCAGACGTACTTATCTCTGTGCATGATGTGCGCTGCTTTATCTTTCCATTTTTTGCAGTTGTAATTGAAATCGTCCATCTTAAATCCAAAGAGGACAGACCGATTGTATCGGCTGCCCTCATGTCCCGGAGACAAAGTCTTGAAGGATGACCTTGCAATATCAATGTAACACTTTACGGTGCGACATTGTGCGACGATTTTTCCTCAATGGGTTAAACTCGCCATTGTTTTGTGATTAACATTTTGGCGATAACTTCTGTACTATTTCCTTTTCCCTCTCACTAAGTTCCCATTTTGTCGCTGCCGCCTTCTCCGCTGCCGCCTTCTCCGATATTAGCAGCCCTTTCCCGTATATTGCCACTTTGTTTTCCTTCTGAGCATCAAGCTCATCTATTAGCATGGTCTCGCATCTGTTTACACGGAAATCAACGCCGTACCTCGAATATCTATTAGCCATCGCCACCGTTAAGACTTCAAGCGGGTATTCGTTTTTGTTCAATTCCCTATTGAATCCTTTCCGGTTCTCTTTTTCTGCTTCATTTATTGCCGCCCACAGGCTCGGCGCACTTCTGATCACAATGTCATCCGGTTCCATATTGGTGATGAAGGATGTCGGAACTGCTGCTTTATTCTCGTAAGTTAACGTATTTCCTGTCGCCAGTAGTTGTGCGCCGTATTTTGTTGTCTGCAGCCCTGTCATGCCTGAGCAGAACAAAAAGAATCGAATTCCATTTTGAACATAAAATTTGACTATTTTTGACTGCAGACTGAACGGTGGATTATCCACCACAATATCAGTCGATTTGTATATCTGTTGTTCATAGTCTCCTCCCGGATAGAACGGTCGAACAAAATTCTCCCGACTCAGTTTATATTCCTGTGCCACCCAGTTAGCTACTGCCTCGTAGATTATTTCCGGAGTGTAACAGTCGTCTGTTGTGAACTCTTTCTCGAACTTTTGAAGAAACTCGGCATATTCTTCGTTGTCTGCTTCTTCTCCTGTTTCATGTTCTTCGAACCAGTCTGCGCCGTTTGAAAAGAATCCGGTCAGTTCAATATCAAATGCCGACATGTTTAGTTCTTCAATTTCTGTTTTTACTATGTCAAAATTCCACCCTCCCAGCTCTGTCAAACGGTTGTCTGCCAGAATATACGCTTTGATCTGGTCAGGTGTCAGGTCTTCTATTCTCAGACATGGCACTTCTTTCATGCCGATTGTCTTTGCCGCTTCAATTCTTCCATGCCCGGCGATTATATTCTCCTCTTGATCTATCAAACACGGGCTTATGAACCCGAATTCTTTTATGCTTTTCGCGATCAGTTTAATTTGACTCTTGCTATGTTTTCGGGCGTTCTTTTTGTATGGTTTTAGCTTATCTATGCTTATTGTTTCGAATTGTTTTATTTTTCCCATCCCGCCTCCTTTCCGGATCTAATAATTCGCAGCATTGCCCTTTGCTCATCATCCAGTCTTTCGTCCTGTATTATCTCTGCAAATCTTTCATCCGGCATTGTCCTTACTTCTTCCAAAAATGTGTTTAATGTGACTTTCACGCTTTCTATGCATTCTTTGATGTTCTTTTGTATGGCTTCTGTTGCTTTCACCAAAAGGCCAGTGGCTGTTTCCATTGTTTCGGCCATGGTTACCATCTGCTCGATTTCTTGCTTCCTTCTCAGAATCTTATTCTTTTGTCTTTTGTTCATCACTCCTCCGGTCTTATCAATCCCCACTCTGCGAACTTTTCGAAGCCTCCGATTGATTCTATGTATTTGCGTGCGCTTTCGACGATATCGCAATATGGCAGCTCAATGCCCTCCACATGCAACGGAAATATTGTTTTGATCTGAACGTTTCTATCTCCAATCGCACATGATGCTTCAGCCATCATTGTGTCTCTCGTCCTCTTGCCGTTCGTGAACATGTGCAAAAAGATATTCATTGACACGTCTGCTTTTGATAGGTCTTTCCCGTGAAGGCCTCCTCCGGTCGCTGCGTCGCCCATATCGCTTCCGATCTTTCTGTTCGTTGCTCCCGTATCCGTGTCTATACCGCCCTTCCATGGTCCGAGCGGATTCAAATACAATTCCGGTGTAGAGATTAAGTTCTTTTCCAATGTCTGCGCAACTTTTACCTCGTCTCCGCTCTGGCATATTACTATTTTTGTTTCATCTGCCAGGTACTTGCCATCCTTCGGTACTTCTTTGTAGATCAATCCGGCAAGGTTTGTAAGATCTTGCTGTTCTTTTGAGACCCTGCATCCTCTGAATATGCCGTTATCTCCGCATCTGAATCCCTCTTCCTGGTTTTTGGCGAGGATGCTATCCTGCTCGACATTCCGCATATACAGTCCGATATCTTCTACTCCCGAAATCCTCTTAACCGCTGCCCATACTTCGTCAAAGTCAAAGTCTACTGAAGACTCTGTGATGATATGGCAATCGCCGTGTCCTATCAGTACCTCGATCGCCACCTTAGGATTCTCCTGATCTCTGTATGCCATGTCTACCATGGCTCCTGCTATTCTGTCCGCTATCTTGTCCGGATGCATTGGATTTACTTTCTCATACATTTTCTTTCCCTCTTTTCTGCAGTATTGTTTCCATGCTTGCCAGTGCCCTGCCGTGGATCCGCTGCGCCGTCCGTGCGGTGTAATGTATCCTGTCCGCTAATTCTTCCCAGCTCAGCAATTCCCGGTATCTTAACAGAAGCACCGTTCTTTCTGCCGGATCCGGCAGAGCGGATATATCAGCCTCTATCTCCTCGCGGATTTTTTCGCGCTTTAATATTACCCGCTCCAGCCGTTCCTGCGCTTCTACAAGTTTTATCGCCGCTCTTTCAGTCTTTGAACTGTGTCCGGATGTATTCACTCTCGGTCCGTCTCTTCCGGATGTGATTTCGTAGGTCTCCTCCCGGATCCGCTGAAGTTCTTCTTTCCGGGATTCAATTTCAATGGTCAGCCATCTAATCTGGTTCAGATATCTCTTTGCTTTCATGGTTTACCTCATTCGATGGTCTCTTTGTGGGTTAAAGTGCTCGATACCTTCGGGCCTTCCTTGCCTCTCGAAAGAGCGTATTTTCTCTCGCCCTGTGTGATCGTGACCGTTGCCATCTTGTGTTCAGCTATGTATTTTGCAAGCTCTTTTATGATCTTGTTGATGTCTTCGTTCTCGATAAGTGTATCTATCGCGTCTTCGGCTTTCTCCACGAATTTCAGTCTATTCTGATATGCGCACGCTTCTCTGCAGTTGCAGTCCAGCGTTGCCTTTTCGTCGATTTCTTCCTTTGTTGCATCGTCTGGTACCTTGACTATCGTTATCTGGCCGCAGAATCTGCAGGCTCCTTTGGTTTCTATCATCGCTCTTACCTCCTTTTGCTGCTTGCGCTCACTATTCCGCTGCCGTTGTACCATGCTTTTCTGCGGAAGTGTCTCTTTCTTCTCTCCCATGATCCTCCGAAGTATTCCGGTTCGTGCGGATTACCTCTAAATCCCTTCGCTGTTTTGATTCCATCACTGTAGCTTTTGTTTATCTTTCCCAGTATCTTCTCGAACATCGTTTTCTCCTTTCTGCCGGCAGCGTTTGCGACATATTATTCCGGAGGTTTGGTTCCGTGTCTGCCGGCGTGTGTTTTTATGGGGTTTCTAATGGCTTTTTTATTAAGCATTTCTCTAATGCCGGTATGATTACCTGCTCCATAAACTGTCTCGTGACTTCCGTCTTTCCGTAGCTGTCATACCTTGCTTTGATTCGGATCCCGCCTGCTATGATATATTCCGTCGCTTTCGGGTGTTCCGTGATCGTTTCTGCTGTCTTGAATCGCTTCCTGCATTTTAAGCATTCGCGTCTTCTGATTGCTGTGTTTCCATCTTCTGATCTTCTCGATTCATACACTCTCGTGTCGTATCCGCAGTCCGGGCATTTAATCATCTTTCTTCCCTCTTTTCGATAAAAGCACGGCAATTGTCACAATTGTTGCTGCTCCGACTATGAATCCGATAAAAAAACCTACCGCAATTGGATTGATGTACATTCTTTCTCCTCTCTGCTGTACTCTTTCGGCCAGTCTAACTTTTGTCCGCACCAGCTGCACCATTGTTCTTCGCGTCCCACGACCCCTTTACATACCGGGCATGTCCCTAATATCGGTTGATTTTCCCGATATATGATGTGGTCCACCGCTGCCGCATTGCTTCTTATCACGGCTTCGGCCACGTCTATTTCCCCTCCGATCAACATTTCCGCTGCGATCTGCAGATTACTTTTCTCCATGGCTTTTCCCCTTCTTCTCTTCTTTGAGGCTTGTCGCGGGAGCTGTTGCGAGCAGGTCTCTGATAAGTTCTCCGGAATTCATTCTCTTTTCTTCCTGTGACATTTCATAACCGATACTCTGCAGGAAACCCATGTAAGCGTCTCTGTATTGATTTTCATTGAATCCGATTGTATATACTGTGTATTCGTTACAGATCCGGACTGTCGGTGCCTTGTAATTTTTGTAGTAATATTCAAAATTGTAGGTGTCTTCAACTGTGGCGCAGAGGCCTATAAGCATCGCCTTGTCCGGATTTTCTCCTGCATAATTCTTGCAGTCTTTGTATTTGAGCTGAAAATATTTATCTTTTCTCTTCTCAAGTCCGCATAAATCCTCGACTATATCTTTATTGGCACTTGGTCCGTAGCGGCTTTCCGGATTGATCAGCACTATTGCGGCGAACTCATGTATCTTTTTGATGTTTGGCCCGAATGCTGAGAAGTCCCGGATAAATTCCATTCTGAGCCTCTTGTGCCTATCTGATATCTCGTCAAGCTGCTTTTTGGTCTGTTTTACCCATGCTTCATAGTTTTTTTTGATTCTCTCTTTTTCGACCTCTGCGTTCGTTTTTTTCGTTATCTCTTCTTTGGTGTACACCTTGACGTACATATCCGATACTGTATATACTCTGTCCTTGCCATCTTTTGGGATTTCAATCTTTTGTCTGTTATCGTTGAGCCAATATCCTTTCTCGCACGTATATCCCTTCGGTGTAACCCATGAATTTTGGGTTTTGACTTCTTTTGCAAAGCCCTTAACTATCTCAACTATCCTATCTCTTTCTGCTTCCCTGCGCTCTTCATCTATTGCGTATTCGAGTTCGTTCCGGAAGTTTACTGTCCCGATATATTCAAGGACTTCATTCCTTCGCTTGGGGTCCTTTATCTTCTCAAGCATGATGTAGTCGGAAATCGTGCCGCCTCTTACTTCTGCAGCCTGCAGCTTCTTTCGGTTCAGTTCTCTCATCTTCAGTCGGTGAGTAATCGTAGTGCGTGAGAATCCGGTTTCTTCGCTGATCTGTTCTTTTGAGTATCCTAAATCAAGCATCATCTGCATTCCGTCTGCCTGTTCTATCGGCGTGAGGTCTGCTCGCTGCATGTTCTCGACCATCATTGTTTTGAACTGTTCCTGTTTGCTCATCTCGACGATTGCACACGGCAATTCTGTCAGTCCCGCTGCCTTGGCCGCCGCCAGCCTCCTGTGCCCGATAATGACTATGTAACTTTCGTATCCTTCTTTTACTACCGTCAAATTCTGGAATATGCCGTTTGCCTTAATCGATGCGGTCAGTTCCGTAAGGTCTCCGAGGCTTTTCCTCGGGTTGTCCGGATGCGGATGCAGTTGTCCGACCGGGATCATCTGAATGTTTTCCATACTTCGTCTCCTTTTGCTTTTATAAATATGATTTTCCGAATATCCTGATAAAATCTTCTCTGTTTCCTTTTTGTCGCTCGAATTCGCGCTGCGCCGTCTGCTTCAAAATCTCATTCCATTGAGTATTTGCAGAATGAACTCCGTATTTTGAGTCCTCGTGGTGCATATAGCAAAGTTTCACGTGAAGCCCCCAGTGTTCTGATAACTCTCTTCGGCCTCTGCCGTATATAATATGGTGCTTATGCAGTCCTCTGGTGGTCTCGTATCCCATCCGGTCACATATCCAGCACCTGCGGTCTTCTCCTCCCGGAATGATTGACTTACTCATGCTTTGTGATCTCCGCTGCCAGCCATGTTTTGTAAGCATTCACCTGATCGGATATGCTTAGGGCGTGTATCGAAGCCTTCTCGAATACCGCCTGCCATAGGTCCGCGTTCTTTACGTCGGATCCGCGCTTTGTCTTCCATCCGGCTCGCTGCCATTCAAATACCCAGCCTTTATTGATTCCGACCTTCAGTGCGCTGCACTCTGTCTGTATCTTTATGATGCAGGGTTTCGTCAGTCTTCCTATCGCCTCCGCAAGCGCAGTCAGCGTCAGCTTTGTCTCTGTTGCATCCTGCATCTTCCCGAATCCTTCCCGTGTGAGCGGTTTTCCGTCCTTCACGAACTCAATCACGTATCCGAATCGTCCCGGCCCTTTTCTCGGGTCCTTTATGTCTGTTTCGATGTATATTGTGACTTCCATTTTCCTCCTTCCTCCTCAACAGGTAATATTGATATGGATATTCGGTAATCGGGTTCACTCCGTTTCTGATGCTGTCTTTTATTACTTCCCATCCTTTTGGTGGTTTCGGTTCTGCCGGCCAATTTCTCCGGAGCATCCGCTCTGTTTTCGGCTCCGGACGGATAAGGTTCCGAGATCCCGAGTAATTGCACCATCCGTCTGCGTCTTTCGTCTCTTTCTTGACTATGTATTCGGCCAGCTTCTCATACTCTCCGTCTTCGTATAAATCTGTGAAATAGCAGTTTCCATACTTCCAGAGCTTTTTGACCATTGCTGCCGTATTCATTTCCGGTATGTCCTGGATGATCATGTGGTGATGCAGGATCTTCCCGCGCTTCCCGCGTTCTGTCATTTTTATCCACTTGAACGGGATTCCTGCTTTTTTGTACTGCCGGCGCATTGCGTTGATGAATGCGATTAGCTGTTTCTCTGCTTCCTTATGCGTCTCCGGTCTTACTTCCGGACGGTAATTCAATACCACATGCCAGTCCCCCGGACTGAAGTTTGCAAGTATCAGTCTTCTCAGAGCCCTTGCTCTGTTTCTCGTGTTTGCCTGCTCGACCTCTTCCGGTGTCGGATTCCGTCTCCGCGCCCTGGGTCGTCCGGGTGCTCCGTAATTGCCCGGGTAGTAGTGATGGACCTCTCTATATCGGCCCATGTCGTATGTTTGTCTCCTGTACATATCTGCTCCTAACTTTAATTGCTTAATCGAGCCCTAAAATCCGCTTAAATACTCAAAGCGAATGCGTTTTCTGTTGCGTTCAAAAGTCAGAAGTGATATACTAACTTATGGATTTGATTTCGTTTTTTGGCCGTCTGAATGACGGCCCTTTTTCTTTGTAATAGCCAGCCACTTTTCCTGCGCGTAATACTGTGCATACTCCGTGCAATCTGTAATATTCGTCATAGATTCCTATGCTCATGCTCTCTGCGTGACTATCCCATACCGGATCTAACTTCATTCTTTCGTCTCCTTTTTCGTTCCAAATACGTGCCCGCCGATGCGGATCGCGTTGTTCATGTATTTGTGCCCTGTCTTTTTGTATGATTCCGGCGTGCAGAAGTATATGTAATCTTTCGAGCATACGTCGTCGTTCACTTCGCCCTTTTCCTTGCCTTCGTCGATGTATGGCTGCATCACACTCGTTTCTTCATCCATCACTGATATGATGTAATCTGTCTGCTCCTGCGTGCTTTTGGCTTTGTTCCTGATTTTCCACGTGCTGAACTGTCCCGGCTGTGATATTACGCCGTGAATCGTCTCCGGGAATGCCGGATCTTCTACCCGATTGAATACGACCTCTATCACCGCCATCTGCCCGTCCGGTTCTTCTGTGTTGCTTTCGAGATAGACAATCTGCTCAAGCTCTCTGAACTCAATGGTTCGGATCATCTGAAGTTGCGGAGTCGAATATAAATATTCCGGTGTCGCTCCGTATGCCGGGTCCGTCAGCCATATTGCTGCGAAAAACATAAGTATTGCCAGGACCATGCAGAAGCTCAGTACGAATACGCCCGCGCATTCTAATGCTTCCCGACTTCTTCTCTTTGCTGCGGATTTTCTTCCGCGGCTTCTTCTCAGTTCTATAAGTGTTTCGTTCATACTGTCGCCTCCTCTGCTCTTCCCATCTTTGCATCTATGACCTTTTTGTCGTATCGGTTAATCCTTCCGATTTTTGACATCGCGCCCCATTCCGCCGCGTACTTTCTCGCGGTATTGATGCAGACGTTCATGTATTCCGCTGCCTCTGCAGCCTTCAGGTATCTTTTTGTCATGTCCATACCTCGTCTCCTCTTGTCCTCAGATAAGCTTCCCTAATACTTGAAATTATTTCAAGTATGATGGTAAAAAAATATCGCCTATCTCGACTCCGAAATAATGAGCTAATGCAGTGACTTTGCTTACCGCAACATTGCTTATGTCCTTCTCCCATGCATTGTATGTTTGGACCGATATTCCGATGTCTGAAGCGACTTCTTCCTGAGTTTTGTTTTTTCTTGCCCTTAATTCTTTCACTGAATATTGCATAATATCCACCTCCTGTCCTGCTTATAATACTTGAAAAATATTCAAGTGTCAATACCGAACTTGAATATTTTTCTAATTTTTTTTATCTTTTTTCGTGTTTACTTGAAAATTGTTCAGTAATGTGCTATTCTTTTTTCACTTATCGTAGGAGGATTATTCTATGTGTTTATCTAAAAATATTCGTTATTTGAGAAGAAAAAACAAAATGAGTCAGGATGCTCTTGCGGATTATCTCGGATATAAGTCTTTTACGACTATACAAAAATGGGAAACCGGAGTTGCTGAACCATCAATTCTTGTCCTGCGGAAGCTTTCGGATCTTTTTGGTGTTGATATAAACGCATTGGCTTCTACGGATTTCGAGTTGAATGAATTTTGCAAAACAAGAGAAGATACTCTGCTTTGCCCTGCCGGGTATTCTGAACTCGACGATATTGACAAAGCTAAGGTTGACGGTTTTATCGATGCTCTTCTTTTGGATGAGAAGTATAAAAAAGATATGAAAGAAAAGGCAATGTGATTTACCTTGCGGACGGTTTTGGTTAAACTGCATAAAAGCTTTTGAAAGTATGCCTATATGTAGTAGGTTATTTGTGAATTTTTTATGACAATTTGATGTGAATCATTGACATTCAATATTTTTGAGACTATATTAAGGGTGCAGGTAGAAATCTACTACCGAAGCGAGTTAATAGTGACTTGGCAGTAACCCTCTCAATATAGGAGAAGCGGCGAGCCCAAGTCTTTTTTTTGATTTTCCGCTGCCTTTTTGCAGCATTGTACTTTGATAATAGAATATTGAGATGTCTGATTTCTTTGTTAGTTAATGGTCTTTATTGGTACTTGATGGTACTTGATGGTACTTGGTGGTATTGACGACCTCAACTATTTGTGGTATTCTATATTCGCAACGAAAGTTGCGATAATGAGAGTGTATCCATAGTAGTAGTTCTTCCACAATAGGGAAGCAGACGAGGCTATGGGTATTTTCGTTAAGGAGCAAATATGAATGATATTCTAAAACATGATATTCGAACCGCCATTCTTGTTGATGGTGGATTTTATCGAAAAAGGGCCCGTTCCCTTTTTGGTGACAAAAGTCCTAAGGAAAGAGCCGATGAATTGGTTGATTATTGTTACAAGCATTTGAAGGACAATTATGAAAACAGATATTTATACCGCATCTTTTATTATGATTGTCCTCCCAGTGAACAAAATGTTCACGATCCAATTACAAGGACTACAATTAACCTGGCCAAATCTCCGGAACACGATTGGATGAATGATTTTCTTCAGGAATTAAAACACCGCAGAAAATTTGCATTAAGGCTTGGTTCTGTGAATGATTCTCAACTTTATTATCAATTTAATAAAGATGCAACCAAAAAGCTTTTGAACGGTTCACTGTCGTTGGATAATGTTACATTGTCTGATATGGATCTCCATATTGAGCAAAAAGGTGTTGACATGATGGTCGGAGTTGATATTTCCGCTCTCGCATTCAAAAAACAGGTTAACCAAATTATACTAATATCCGGAGATAGTGATTTTGTTCCAGCATCAAAGCAGGCCCGAAGAGAAGGCATAGATTTTATTCTTGATCCTATGCGTTCACCAATCAAAACCGACCTCTATGAGCATATTGATGGAATAAGAACACCACATATTAAAGTGCAGAGTGTTCAAGATTCGTTAGAATAAATTTTCCAGACATCTCAATATGGGATGTCTTTTTTGTTGAAAATATTTATAAAAACTTTTGCGTTTTCTCTTGACTTATCACGCATTGCGTGATATAATGTATTCAGAGTTAAGAAAGGAGGAAACGATGAAGAAGAAAAAGGGCAAGAAAAAAGAACCCCTTCACTTTCAAGAGTTGGCCGCTCAGTTGATCGTTGGAGTTCTTACAGGGCTGATAATCCTAATAGTCGATAGACTTTGGAAATAACAGCCGAGGGTGGGAGTCGAAAGGCTCCTGCCCTTCCCGAAATAAATTATAATATATTCTTCATCGTATAACAACATGAAATTAGCTATTATAGCAATTATTGCAGTCACAGCCGGTTATATCGGCAGAACCATCTACAAAAATTGGAGGAAGAATCATGACGATAAGAGAAGCGAGACTTGATGCCGGACTTACCCAGCAAAGTATGAGCGATATCATGGGTATACCGAAGCGAACTATCGAGGACTGGGAATGTAACCGCAGGAAGTGCCCCGACTGGTGCGAACGCCTGATTGTTGCCGAGATTGAGCGTATTAAGAATGGTCATAAATAACTGCTGCCTTTTTGCAGCATGAAAGGAGGTTTTATGAAGCCAGGATTCCGCGAAAAAGGTAAGGGATATGAATACCGATTCTTTTATGATGGGAAACGTTATAGCGTCTCAGGTCTTACTGAGAAAGAATGTATAGAAAAGTCACGCGCTAAGATTGCGCTGCTTTCTTCCGGTGTGAAAATCGAGGCGGGTAAGGTTACTGTCCGCCAGTATTATGAAGAATGGATCCGCAGGAGGACTAATGTAAAAGCCTCTACTAAATATGCTCACGAGGTCTCTTTTAAGTCTATCTTGCCGATAATCGGTGACATGCGTCTTGTCGATGTGGATTCCCGCGATATCGACCGTGTAAAGGCTTCTATGCTCCCGAATCTCTGCGATAATACTATCAATACTCGACTCGGTGTTCTGAAGGCTATGTTCCGGGATGCCGTATCTGATCGAATCATTGTTTTTAATCCCTGCGATGCCGTAAAAAAAGTACACCGGGATAAGCCTGTTGAAGAGTATATCGATCCGGAACCGGACAGCGTCCGTGCTCTCACTTCTGAGGAGCAGGCTCTTTTCTTCGAGTATGCTCGAAGCCATTGGTACTATGAGCTACTTGCGTTCCTGATCTTGACGGGTGTGCGTATAAGTGAGGCCGGTGCTCTGCTCTGGAAAGATATAGATTATGATAATCAAGAAATCCGTGTGTATAAAACCATGACAAAGTCTGCCGCTGCCACTTGGTCTGTCGGGTCCACTAAAACAAAAAACGGAGCCCGCAAGCTCCCGTTGTCGGAAAATACCCGCAAGATCCTTGCAAGCCAGAAAATCAAGATCTCGGAGCATTTCGGCATCGCGTATGTTAAACCTAAAATGCCTATTTTCCGTTCCTTGCAGACTGACCGTCAAATCGTGCCATACATGGGCGACGGAGCAATCAGGGCGGTTCTGCATAGTATAGAGGCCGACGGGAAGCATATAGATCATTTTTCGGCTCATGCCCTGCGTGATACTTTTGCCACCCGCTTTATCGAGCAGGGCGGCAGCATGGATACGCTTCGTGACCTGCTCGGACATGCGAATATCGCTATCACCATGGAGCGTTATGCATCCGTTCTTCCGGACCGTATGAAGACGGAACTTTTGCGCACAGAAATCATTATATAGGTTCCCCGTTTTCCCCAGTTTTTCCCCGTTTTTTTCTGAAATTCCCCCACGCATTTTCAAGGGCTCCCGAGGTTGCTATCTCCGGGAGCCCTTGATTTGTATAGCCTTATGGCATCTTTTGCTTTTTGGTGGTTTTTCGAACGTAATAGAACATGTACTGCTGCATAACCCCCGCAAATCCGGGATATTTTTCCACCGGGAAAGTCCCTCCATAGTACTCATCCTCTATCCTTTTGATCCAGACATCCACAGGAAAAGCCGCTATTCTGTGATATCCGAAAAGCATGGTGCAATTGGCCACCTTTATTCCCACGCCCTTTACGGACATAAGTTTCTGCCTTAGGTCATTGTCATCAAGCTTTCCCCATCCTTCCGGATCGTATATTCCCTCTGCAGTCTTTCGGGCACATTCATAGATATACTCGGCCCTGTATCCAAGTGAACAACTTTTAAGTCCGTCCAAATCAGCTCTTGCAAGCTGCTCAGGTACAGGAAATGCATAGTATCCGTCCATCCCGGTTCCGTATCTTTCACAAAGCTTCTCGATTGAAGTCTTTATCGCCGGGATGCTTTTTCTCTGAGAAACGATGAAGCTTATGAGCATCTCCCACGGGTCCTGATTAAGTATCCTTATTCCTCCGGCATATCTGACCGCCGCGCTTAAAAATCTGTCCGAATCCGGAACTGAATCTATATATTTTCCGTAATCGGTATCCATATCAAAATAATGCCACCAGAACTTATCTGAAAGATCCGGTTCTTCGTCTGTTGAAAGCACAAGACGCCTATCCTTTGCTATAAGCTCATAGTGGCTGCCATCTGTCTTATTGAATCTGAATACCTGTCCGCTATCGGCAATCTGCTGTATATCAAAATTATCCGGCACCGGCTTTTGCCTCCTTAAATGTGTTGACTATTATTTCAGTATCATTCTTCGAAGATATTTCTCTCAGTGCTTCTCTCATATTCTCACATTGTTTGCTGTTACCTAACAGAGTCCTGCAGATAGAAGCAACATCTTCAGGATTGGATCCGCAGAGAGCTCCTCCCTTTCTGACATAATATTCCAGATTTCCGTTTTCACAGCCTCCCACGCTGTTTATAAGAACCATAGGTAAGTTTTTAACTGCAGCTTCTGTGGTACTGATTCCGCCGGGTTTTGTAATAAAGAGATCCGCACTGTCCATCCAGAGTGAAATCTCTTTAATAAATTTTGTGATTCTGACATTTTTTCTTAAACCGTATGCCAGTTTCAAATCACGATACAGATTTTTGTTGGAGCCGCATATTACCGTGATATAGACTTCATTACCCATTTTCTTAATCAAATGATGTGTTATTCTGGCAAGAGGTCCTCCACCCATACTTCCGCACATAACAATGATATGGTTTCGGTCCCTGCTGATATTCAGCCTGCTTTTGGCTTCTTCCATCGGCATCTTATCATATATAGTTTTCTTGACAGGGATTCCCGTTATTATGATTTTTTCTTCAGGGATCCCCAGTTCCTTTGCCAGTTCGGCAACTTCTTTCGTAGGAAGAAAATGATAATCAACATTCACATATTCACAACCCGGGGAAGCTGAATAATCTGTCTCTATTATTCCTGTTCGTACTTTTATGTTGTATATATCAACCGTATATCCCAGCATCCATCCTGCAAAAATATGCGTACAGATTACTACATCATATTTTTCGTTCAGGAGATATATTGCCAGATTGTTTGAACCGAGTCTGAAAATCTTCTGTATCGGGTTATCTTCGTTTAATGACGCTCTGTGATCAACGACCATTTTCCATCCCAGTTTATTAAAATACGGAAAATACTTATACATGACGGTATGACCGGTTGATATCATTTTTGATACAGCCGGGGAAACAAACTCCAGACAGTCCCTGATTACACACTCGTCTCCTGCTTCTTCAAATCTTTCAGCTACAGCCTGAGCAACCGAGTTATGGCCTGTTCCGGTATTAGCACTCAGAATTAATACTTTCAATTTTTCTCCTTGTTCTTATATATCTGAATCTGTTATATCTTTGAATAATTACATACTGAAGATTTCCGAATAAAACATCTGCGATGAAAAGAATGATCCCGCCTAAATTACTCATTATAAAAATCACCGGAATTGAAAGCGGACATAAAATATAATGTGTCATCTCTGCTACGCAGGTCTCCTGAATCATAGCATCCAACTTATCAACCGTTGGTTTCGACAAGACTTTTTTCGGAACTATGTTCGGAACAACCTTACTTACATCCGGAACTTTATTCTTCCATTTTTTGATATTAAACCATTTTTCGTAAACTGTGCCGCCTTCTTCCCAGGAATATTCCCTAAAAGGAAATTTCTCCGGATCCCACTTCTTTCCGACCAGCACTCTTCCAAAGGGAAATGCCAATATACCCAGAAGTCCAAGGTATATTAAGCTAAACAGAAGCTTTAACATTCTTTCGATTTCTCCATTTCATAAAAAACCACGGATATACGACCGTACCGACCATACATGACATGAACATTCTTAAAAAACTTCTTATTGATCCGTTGAAACCATGGAATAAATATTTACTGACCATGAATACGCCCATAAAAAGAGCTGCCCCGATAACAGTTCTGATAATTTTCTGCCACACAGAGCCATCAGTTGTAAATCTTATGAATCTCTCTTCAAGAAGATTTCCCACTGACCATCCAAGCAGCAAACCGATTCCCAGGTAGCTGTCCGGTTTCATTTCATCCGGATCAACGATCAGTCTTCCGGCAGTATCATAATCCATCGGATACGGTTTGTTCTCAATATATAATATCGTCACAACAGAAAACACGACCGCAATTGCAAGCATAATCAGTGATTTATTCCGATTTCCGTTTAGTTTCTCATCCAGGACTTTTGTTGCCAGCATAACGAGGATACCGATTACCAGTCCCGCCAAAACATCGATGATCGAATGACAGCCGAGCCACATCCTGGAGAACATTATTAAAATTATCGTAAGTACACATACGACTTTCCATATCTTCTTTTTGGAATAAACTGCCAGATTATTGAATCCAACGGAAGCAACCATCGTATGTGCACTCGGAAATGAGTATCCTGTCGCTGTCCCTGCGGCATCCTCAAAAACATGTATTCTCGAGTCCAGGACCCACGGACGATATATACAGGCGGTCAGCTTGGCTATCCCGTTGAACCAGAAACTGTATGACAACTCCGTAGCCAAACGCTTGCCGAAATCCTTATCAACGCACCAGTACATAACCATCATTGCGACCGGAATCACAACAATTGTCAGATTTGAAACAAGCATGAAAAACCGCGTAAGTAAAGGACTTACGCTTTCCCGCATAATCTGAAGTGTATATAAGAGGTCCATTGCTTAAACTTTTTTTCTGTCGAAGAACGGATTCTTACCGCTTACGGCAAGAGGGATGCCCATCCAAATGACATCCTCATCACCTGACTCTTCCATCTCCCGAAAGATTTTGCCGATAGAGTACATTACTCTGTTGTCAGTCTTCATATCTAAAGCTGTTGAAACTGCCGATCCTATGGCGATACCGAGATCCGTCGTTGCAAAAATGCATGCACATTTAGCGGAGATGCACTCTTCACATGTTGCATGACCGCAGTAACCGCAGTTGAGTCCGTATGTCTCACGCTTTACACCTATCATGACCACTGCCTTGGCCTTAAGGACATTGCCGGCATCTCTCACAATAGACTCTCTTCCGTCGGCAAGCTCAATCATCTTATCGCTGAGTTTCTTTAAATCATCATCCGTAAGAATCATGGTTACGATGTTATCTATTCCACGTGTTTTTGGTGCAGTACGTGCAGCAGCGCACATCATATGAGCAGTATTTAATGCCGCCGCAGTCTCGGCGAGTTCAGATCTGATTATCATAACTTCCCTCCATCTGAATCTAATTGTTTACATCAGTTTGACATTGCTGTTTTTATCTTTTCAATGAGCCCTGCTCCGTCCTCTACTTCTCCCGGTGTCCAGAGGCTCAGTACATTATCATTGTCATATCTCGGAATAACATGAACGTGAACATGGAAAACAGACTGTCCGGCTGCTTCATTTGTATTAATAAGGATATTGAAGCCATCTGCTCCGAGAGCTTTCATCTGTGCATCTCCGACTTTCGCAGCCACAGCAATCAGTTTTCCTTTGATATCCTCCGGTGCAGAAACTATGTTTTTCCAATGCGATTTCGGAATAACAAGTGCATGTCCCTGTGCAGCAGGACCTGCGTCAAGAATGACTGCAAGATCTTCATCTTCGAAAATCTTGGGTACGGGTATCTCTCCGTTTGCAAGTTTACAGAATATACAATCTTTCTCTGTCATAGTTTCTCCTCCTTATGCTTTTCCTATTGTTTCGAGTTTTATCATGTTTGTGGTCCCCGCCTGACCGTTTGCAGGGCCTCCCGTAAGTATGATTCTGTCGCCGTCCTGCAATCCAAGCGTGTTTTTAGCATTGATTATTGCGTAATGCAACATGACATCAACAGAATGATACTCCTCGCTGAATACAGGCAATACTCCCCAGCTTAGATTAAGCTTTCTGTATGCTTTTTCATTTGTTGTCAGACCTACGATATCTACAGGTATGCGAAAACGTGATACCATACGTGCCGTAATACCGGATACCGAACTGATAACAAGTCCCTTGGCGTTAATATCAACTGCCATGGCACAGGCAGCATGAGAGACCGCATCAAGATTGTTCTTAATCTTGAAATCAGTTCCTTTGAACTGTTTGGCATAATCAATATTTACTTCCGTGGTCAGCGCTATCTCTGCCATATTGTGGACTGATTCAACCGGATATTTTCCGCTTGCTGATTCTCCTGAAAGCATGATGGCCGATGACCCGTCATACACTGCATTGGCAACATCCGATATCTCTGCTCTTGTAGGCCTCGGGTTCTGGATCATGGATTCAAGCATCTCGGTAGCCGTAATAACTCTCTTTCCGAGAAGACGGCATTTTGTGATAAGATACTTCTGTATAGCCGGAAGCTCTACGAAAGGAATCTCCACACCGAGGTCTCCTCTTGCAACCATGACTCCGTCAGCTACCTCGCATATCTCATCAATATTATCAACGCCTGCTCTGTTCTCTATTTTGGCTATGATATCAATTTCTTTTCCTCCGTTTTCGTCAAGGAACTTTCTGATATCAAGAACATCCTGCTTATTGGATACGAAAGAAGCTGCAACATAATCTATATCATTTTGAATGCCGAAAAGGATATCGGATTTATCATCCTCGCTTAAGTAAGGTCCTGTCAGGACATGTTCCGGGAAATTCATGCTCTTACGCCCCGAAAGTACTCCTCCTGAAATCGTCGTGCAGATCACATCATTTCCCTTTAATTCCTTGACTTCGAATATTAACAGCCCGTTGTTAACAAGTATCCGGTCCCCGATTTTAAGTTCGTTGACAAGATTCTTATATGTTACGGATACTCTTTCCTTATCTCCCTCGACTTCATCCATCGTGAAGACGAAAGTGTCTCCGTCTTTAAGTTCTATCTTGCCATCCTTAAATGTCTTAATTCTGTATTCAGGTCCCTTGGTATCAAGCATGATCGGAATAGGGAGTCTTAATTCTTCCCGTACTCTTTTCAATCTCTCGATAGATGCAAAATGGGATTCATGAGAACCGTGGGAAAAATTCAGCCTTGCAACATCCATTCCCGCTTTCATCATTTCTTTCAATGTCTCCACATTGTCACATGCCGGGCCGATAGTAGCCACTATTTTGGTTTTTCGCATAATACACTCCTCCAAAACATGTACTAAATACTGTTTAATATTATACATCTATATTATAATATCTGTATAGTTTATTAGGAGGATTCACCATGACCGTAGCCGAATATTTCAAACATTATATCAGTCTGCCTGATGCGGCTGTGTTTTTTGGAATAGCGCTGGCCAGTGTCGGTATAGCCTGTTTAATACTCTTTCTCTTCTCACATATAGGAAAGAGTAAATATGCGGCCGATGAAGTTGAGGACATCCTTGACTACGAAAAACGCTTTGGATATGAGAAAAAGAACTACGTCTATCACAGATTCCAGAATCTCACTCAAAAATTCTTTGAAATTATTTTCTCCGGCACCAGCATACTTTTCTTCATGACAGTCTACTATCTGGTCAATCGTTTTTATACGGATGAGCCCGGCAAAACTTTTTTCAACAAATATTCAAGCTTTATCCTGCTTTTGCTCATAGTCCTGTCCTGTATACTGAATACATTTCTGGACAGAGTATTCGTAAGACTTAACCACGTTGAGGACACCGAAAGATCCTCTATCAAGATTCTCGGTATGTTGTATATGCTCATCATTTTCGGATATATCAAATACATCTACCAGAATGACAATTACGACATGTATATCGTATATTTCCTGGGGCTCATGGTCGGACGATTCGTTTACTTTGATGCATCATTCAAGGATTTTGCAGTCAACATCGGCCGCGCATTCAGAAATATCCCTATAATGCTCCTTGCACTTGCGTGCACGGGTGCGATGGCATACTGGGGATTCAAGTCGAAATTTCTTATTAAACATATCGGAGTCGTAACCAATGTCTTCATCGCACATATCTTTCTTGTAGTTGCCATATTCATCATCTTCCATCTACATCCGGAAAGGCTCTTTAGACCGCATGATGAGAAGTATGATAATGGTTTCCTCTATTAGACAAACAAGGGGCCTTGTTCAATATGAACTGCCCCTTATAAATCGTTATCTTTATATCATAAACAGACTCTTATTATTCACATATAGCCCAAATACGGCACGGAAGACCATTAGCTCCCTTGAAGTTCGGCCATGCGGCAAATGCGATTGCACCCGCTGCCGGAACCTTGTCCAGATTACAGAGCACCTCTACCTGAATCTTGCCTGCGTTCAGGACATATCTCTCACATGCAAGGTCACCATGCTTTGCGCATTCTGCAGATCCGTCGGTATCAAGAGTCTCGTGTCCGTTTGCAGCTGCATTTCGAACCTCGTAAATATATTTGATTGCTTCGAGCGACCATCCAGGGAAGTTCTCGCTTCCTTCTTCAGCTATTCCTGACATCTTGTCCATATCCGGCCAGTTCTTATACCAGTCAGTCCTGAGCGCTACGAATGCTCCTTCCGGAATCTCTCCATACTCTGCCTCATAAGCTTTGATGTCATCGACTGTTACGCAATATGTCGGATTCTCCGCAGCCTGTTTTGCAATGTCTATTACGCAAAGCGGGAAGGCTGCATTTTTCTCATCAAAGCTTTCCGCAAAGGCTCCGCCTTTTGTAAAATGTGCCGGAAAGTCAATATGTGTTCCGAACTGTCCCGGGAATTTGAAGGTCTGGATCTGGCACTCGAGCATAGGATTGCCCCAGTCAAAAACCACATCTCCAAGAGATACTGCTCCCTCCGGAATTCCGCTCCAGTAAGGACTGGTATTATCCATCTGATGAGACAGCGGAATCCATCTGAGTGATTTGAGTTCATTAAGTTCATTCCATAACTTGTACATTCGGCTTCCTCCTTCTTCTTTATTGATATCTTATTCCGAACCGTTTCAAAAGCTCTGCGGTAATATCCTGTCCTGTCCGGCAGGTATCCAGCAGATATCCTTTCTCGCTATTCCATTCTCTTAACCCGCGATAATAAAACTCTTTAATTTCATCTGTTATTATTACCGGAATAATATTATGCTTGAGACACTCCTTGAACATTATCAACCTTCCGACGCGACCGTTACCATCCTGGAAAGGATGTATCGCTTCAAATTCCGCATGGAACTGTATTATATCTTCAAACGTAATATCTTTTTTGCTATTGAAGTTCTTTAGTAATTTCCTGATTTCTTTCGTCACTTCCTGCGGCGGCGTGGTTTCTTTGCCCCCAACTTCATTCTCGATAAGCTTATAATCCCCTACATTAAACCAACTTTTTGATGCGTCCGAGGTTCCTGTTTTCAAAACAAAATGGAACTGTTTTATCAGAGATTCAGTCAAAGTGCTTTTTGCAGCATCAATAGCTATATCTATGCACCTGAAATGGTTTGAGGTTTCGATAATATCATCAGTAGATATCGGTTTATCTGTTTTCCCAATCGTATGCGTCTCAAAAATGTATCTCGTCTGATCGTGTGACAGACGCGATCCTTCGATGTGATTGGAATTATATGTCATTTCTATCTGCAGGCAATGATAAATCCCACCCGAAAGAGAAGAGTCTTTTTCCTGTTTTAAAGCTCTCAGCAGGTTATTTCTTTCTGGTACGAAATGCCTTGTTTTCCTGACCGGTTTTTCGGCATCCTCAGGAATCAGCCAGGTTTTTCCATGAAGAACAGCTCCCGGAATGCGTCCGCTGTTGCAGTAATTTCTTACTGAGCGTTCCGAGAGGCCCCATTTTTCAGCAATTTCTTCTGTTTTTAACAGCTTCATATTAATACCTTTCCGGTAATATTATACAACATTATCGGCAAAATATAAACGATATATTGCAACAATTTTCTCGTCTATATTTTGCCGATAAACACAATGACCTACTAGTGCTAAGTAGGCCCACTCACTAAATTAAAGGAAAGGCCCATCGCCTTTCCTTACATAAGTGCCGCTATCCAGGATGCCAAAGAAAGCATTGGTCCAAACGGCATTTTCTCTTTTCTGTCGTTAAACAGATATACCGCTACAAACAACATACCGGCAAGTAAAATGATAATAAGATTCTTGTACAGACCAAAATTGAGTCCCAACATCGCTACCACCTTTATATCTCCGCCGCCCATTGTACTTCTTTTACCGATAATATCAAAAACAAGCACCAAAGTCAGCAAACATATCGCCGGGATGATTCCCGCTGCCAGTTCCGGAACCGAGACCCCCTCAAACAATCTCAACAGCGAAACCGCACATCCGACCAGTATAAGTTCATCAGGCAGCTTATGCATTTCCATATCTTTCTTTGAAAGTTCTATCAGCACTGCACCGATAAACAACAGCCTTATCGATTCCGTCCCAACCCCATGGAATATAAGAATCGAAGCCGCATACATGGTCATAATCTCTATATTCAATTTATATTTCATGCATTATTTACATTTTTTTCAAGCGCAATCACAAGAATCGGAATCAATACTATCTGAACTATGATTCCGGGGAAAGAACCCACTATTCCACCTGCTATGAATGCTGCCCATCCGAACTCGGAACCCCCGAATCCGTAGATAATCGCACTTGCTATACCCCAGACAATCCGTCCCAGAATCATTGCGAGTATAAGCGATACATAAACATTGATTTTTTTCTTCGGCAGCGCTCTGTACAATAATCCGACCGAAACTCCGTATGTTGCAAGTTCAAAACACATTGCAAGACCCTTCGGTAAAATCGGCGGCATACCGAAAAGCGCAAACCTGAGCAGCGGACTTATGAATCCGACAGTAAGCCCATACCATGGTCCGCAGAAATAACCGCACAGCATAACCGGTATATGCATGGGACTTAATGCCCTTCCAATTTCCGGAATCTGTCCGGTCAGAAACGGCAGCACCATGGCAAGGGCCAGAAACATGGCTGACAAGCATAATTTTTTTATCGAAGCATTCTTCAAATCAGTTTCTCCAGTAGTTCCTTTCTGATAACACGATATGCGGGATGATGCATCTTTCTGAACGTTTCCGAATGATGAACCGGACCAAATCCTTCATCTCTCCACTTCAAAATGGCTCTGTCAATCTCTTCCTCCGAAAAAGGTATGCTTCCTTCCTTTGCAGAGAGTTTAAGCTTTATAAGTTCATTCATAAGTCTTTCCTCTCCGTCATTTTGTTTAACGGCCGATTGAATGAATAACCGTGCCAGAGCCTCCTCAGCATTTGATTCTTTTAAAGTTTTCAGATGCACACGGCAAAAATCTCCGTCAAGCATCTCGATCTCTGGGAGATCATCCAGCTGTGCGCCCGGCATTTCCTCTTTTATTTTTTTAAGCACCTTCTTTGAGTCCGATACAAGATGTTCGCAGCCAAAACACGACTGATACAAAAACTTAAAGATGTCCCGGACCTCAAGCCCGGAACATCCTCTGCAGTATTCAGTTACCGCGTCATTTTTCATTATTATTTAGATCCCCTCGCATCCTTATCCGCATATTTTGCACTGATAAACACGAGTGAAAGAAGCGACATAAGAAGTCCGGTAAAAGAAGCCTGAGCTGTATCAAAGAAATTACCGCCTGAAAAAATATGGCTTATGAAAAGAATCAGATAAAGCAGAGCTGCAATTATTCCGACCACATATGATTTCGTCTTTCCGAGATCCTTCCAAAATGCAAGAATCAGTGCACATATAAGTGCCACTACTGAAACAACCTTAGCCAAAACTCCGAAATCATATCCCGTGAATGCAGGTACGATTCCCAGAGCACAGGTTACTGCGAACATCACCATGTATGCTTTATAATAACCGGCCCCGTTCTTTTTATATCCTTTGCCTGCATATGCCATAGCAATAGCGAAAGTAATAAGTCCTGATATGATGGAAAGCATAACAAATATATTGTCAGCCTTGATAGCTTTTAAGATCATCCATATGCATCCGATAATCACCGGGATCATGCCCAGCATTCCATATAATCTCTTTTTTTCTTCAGTCATTGTCTGCCTCCTCATTTATCTTCATTCTATCATATAGGAGCTGTAAAAATCATCTATTTTGTTAATACACATATACTGCGCATCACTTGCGGTTTTAAGTGCATTGTATATATCCTCAAGCTTCAATCTCTGCCTGTTGAACATCCCGCTTGAATCCGTCACGAACACCGTGTCATCTTCAGGGTCATACTCCCACAGATTCACGTAATGTCCCAATGTATAGAACCATAGCTTATCGTCATTATATTTACAGACCAGTACCATGGTCGTGTCGGCATCGTTAACATCCTTCTGAAAATCAGCGTAGTTCTCAGGCTTATGCATGGTCTTAGTCTCACACCCGAAGTGCTCATACATTCTCTTTAACTGCTTCCAGCTCAGTGCTCCTCTGCCGGACTCCGGATGATAATCCCCGTTCTTTCTTGCCCATGCAAACATGGTATCAGGCTTAAGAGGGATCCCGTGGAAAGTGCTTAAGACATTTGAAAAGCAGCATATACCGCATCCGAAATAAAAAAACTTCTGTCCTCCGGACTCAATCTCAACCCAATCACCCGTCCAGCGTTCATCATCACAGTACTCTTTAGGAACCTGAACATAAGAATATATCTTCTGCTCCCTTTCCGATTCTGTCCTGCCTGTAAAACCCGTCAACACGAGCACCGCCACGAGGCAGAAAAACAATATAAATTTTTTTAACCTTATATGCGTATTATTGTCCCTCAATTATTCTGATGATGTCAGAAAGATTTTCCGCAAACTTAGTTCTCTCCAGTTTGGACCGTGAAGCAAGTCCGGTCTCAACCATCCTGTCCATCAGATCTTTAAGTCCGTTATAAAAGCCATTAATGTTATATATTATACACGGAGCCTCTGTCAGGTCGAGCACCTTCATACACATAATTTCCGAAATCTCATCCAAAGTACCGGTACCACCGGGAAAAGCTATGAATGCATCTCCAAGCTCTATCATCTTAGATTTTCTTTCGGTCATGTTCTTCGTAACGATAAGCTCATCTATTCTGTCATACACAAATCCTGCGTTGACAAACATCTCCGGCTCGACTCCTGTCACCTTGCCTCCGGCATCAAGAACACTTTCAGCCAAATAACCCATAAGCCCGCTCTTTGACCCGCCATAAACCAGATCGTTTCCGCTCTCACCTATCCATCGGCCCAGCTCACATACTCTATCCCTGATTTCCGGGACACTACTCTCATTGGCTCCCAAGTATACTACTATATTCATTCTTTCTCCTGAATAATTATTCTTCTCCGAGTTTTTTAAGTCTCTCGCCTGTTACCCGATATACAGTCCAGTCTGACATCGGTTCTGCCCCGAGTGAAAGATAAAAATCTATGCTCGGTCTGTTCCAGTCCAGACACCACCACTCAAGTCTGCCGCATTCTCTCTCAAGAGCGATGGATGCAAGCTTCTTAAGCAATGCTTTCCCGTATCCTTTTCCCCTGTACTCAGGCAACACAAAAAGATCTTCAAGGTAAATGCCGGCTCTGCCCAAAAATGTTGAGAAATTATGGAAAAACAGCGCGAATCCTATCTCCTTTCCATCAACCATCGCAAATAGCACTTCGGCTTTCTGCCTGTCAAATATCCATTCTTCAAGCAGCTTCTCATCAGCCACGACTTCGTTCAGCATTTTCTCATATTCAGCCAGACCCTTAATAAACTTAAGTATCAAAGAGACATCTTCCCTTTGCGCATATCTGAAAGTAACACCACTATTCATGATTCACTCACCTCTGGCTTCATTATAACAAAAAAGAGGCTACCTTGCGATAGTCTCTTTAATGTTATTCCCGGTGGATGCTTATACCGTTTCCTCCTTCGGGCCTTCGTAATACTTCTTGAACTCGATACAAATCATTGTGATATCATCGAACTGCGGTGCTTTACCTACAAACTTATCAATGTCACGCTTAACGGCCGGAAGCAGATCATGAACGCTTAGATCTGAATACTCGCCCAGTGAAGCTTCAAGTCTGTCCATTCCGAAGAGCTGGTTATGAGCATCCGTAGCCTCTGTAACACCATCTGTGTACTCGAAAAGCTTATCACCCGGCTCAAGCTGAATTACGTTCGGCTTGTACTTCATATCTTCCATTCCGGAAAGAACAAATCCTGCGCGTATCGGATAAGGTTTGAATTTTTCTCCCTTTCTGCAGATGAAAGGTATCTCATGTCCGGCATTTACGTATCGGAACTCACCTGTTACAAGGTCAAGCACACCTTCGAATGCAGTAATAAACAATCCTTCACTGTTCGATTCGCAAAGAAGATTGTTAACGGTCGTAAACACTTCACCAAGATTCACGTTCGCAGATGTATGATCTTTAATCAGAGTCTTACCGATTACCATAAACAAAGCTGCTGGAACACCCTTACCGGATACGTCAGCAGTAACAATAGCAAGGTGTGTCTCATCAACCATGAAGAAGTCATAGAAGTCTCCTCCGACTTCCTTAGCCGGGTTCATAGTTGCGTATATATCAAACTCTTCTCTGTTAGGGAATGCCGGGAAGATATTCGGCAACATCGATGCCTGAATATGTGTTGCAACATCGAGCTCAGCACCGATACGTTCCTTCTCAGCTGTAACTTTAGTCAGGTTGACGATGTAATCATTAATATCGTCTTCCATCTTAAGCACGGCTTTTGACAGATCTTCAATTTCGTCCCCTGTCTTGATTGTCTCAAGAACTGCAGAATACTGTGTATTTGCATCTTTATTCTCTACGAATGTTGATGCTTCATGTGCAATCATGTTGATCGGGGCAACAACCTTTTTAAGAAGGTAGAGAACATACGCTGCGATTCCGAGTACTACGATACCTATTGTAAAAAGCAATGTTCTCTTTAAATATGCCGCCAGTGAAGACTCTATGGTAAGCATCGGAATCTCAACACCAAGAGCCAGATTTTCATCTCCCATAGGAACTGTAATAAGTGCCGTTGTATTGTATCCGTAGTCTGATTTTGACTCAAAGAAATTATTGACTCTATTGCCGGTAGTGACGATTTCTGTTGTCGGTTCTATGAAATCCGGATTGATCGGGCCCTGATCTCCGAGTACATAAGATAAGTTTTCATCTGCATAGCAGTCAAATATGTAAGTAAACGGAGTCCATCCTTCTTTTGTTCCCTTATAATCATTCAAAATATCCAGATTGCAGTACACAAGATAGATATCATTTGCGCCCATATTTTCGCGAAGATTCAAAAAACCTGCCCTGATTTTCTGATATTCATCGCTCGCTATAATCTCATCAATAACAGCCTGATCAAAATCTCCGTTGGAGCGATCTTTGGCAATCTGACCGAGCAGTTTTGCAATATCACTGTCAACCAATCCGGCAGCTGAATGAGCGATTCCGTAAGCTTCGTCATTGTACTGCTGTTTGATATCATTTTTAAACTCATTATAACCAGTGACACAGGCAATCGTGATAATTGCCAGTCCCAGAATAATAAAACCGGCAATCAGTTTTAAAGTGAGCTTGGATTGTGTGTTTTTCTTCATCGTCATCACCTCTATCTATTTTCATTCTTTCATCCACTTTTGGACCTGTTCATCATTTAATACGACTTTCGGCTTGACCTGCCCTTTCTGAATGTCGTAGAACCGTTCTACATCAAGAACTTTGACAACCGGCGTGGAAATTGCTCCTCGCATCCTGAGATCCTTATAGTCAAATGCCAGGCTCATCAGCAGGTTATCGAACCTTTCTGCGAAATTATCATCACAGTTCCCGACATCGACAAAAATGATGTATCTGTTAGGATATACCGTACTGTCTACACCTACCGCAAACTGCGTGAAATTGTATACGTCCTTCATTTTATCCATCGTAAGCGTGATATCTGCATCATCTACTTTCTCGCCCGCGATATTGATGATACTGTTGATCCTGCCTTTTATCCCGACTACAGGAGCCTGCCCGACCTTTTCCTTAACACAAACCCTATCTCCGGTATGATAACGATAAAGACCTGAAAATGTGGTTACGATCGGTTCATATTCCGTGCCTATAACAGTCTCCTGCGGAAGATATACTTTACCCGTATCAAGATCAAGATACTCATAGAAACAAGTAGCCGGCATCATGGCATACGACGGTTCATTCATCTTAAGCGGCACCCCCATCGTACACTCAGTCTGTGCAAATATATAGTAGAAAACCGGCGTGTCATCTCCGATAAGTTCTTTGAGTTTACTATCGTAAATCTTGTATTTTCCGCCGCCTACTCCCGAAACAAACTTAAGATCCGGAAATAGTCTTTTTATCAAAGGTTCATCACTCTCTTTGCTGAATATCTTCTCGATTTCATTCAGCCTCTCCTCAGTGAAATTCTGCCTGAGAAGTTTTTCCTTTTCTGCATCGGACAGATTGACGCTGAATCTTCGATTTCTGATATCATCAAGCAGCATCTCATGGTTGTCGATCATATACTTAAATACAATAAGCATATCATACAGGAATATAGAATCAAAATATCTTATATCCTTATGTGCAAGAGCTATGTACGCCTTGATATACGGGATGTTTTCTATTGTATCTGAAAACAGAAAATCACAGTCATAGTAATCTTCAAGTTTGAAATAATTGTTTTTATACAGGTAATCATACAGAGCACTTGAAAGCAGCATATCGTGATCGAGTATCTGAAAAACCGAGATATTAAGTCCCTTTTCCGTTGTCATATCAAGCAGATAAAACGGCATTATATAATTGTATCCGGCCGACTTTTCCATTGCAAGATTTGATACCGTAAATCTTTTACGATTTCCCAATGTCCCTGATGTTGCAAGATTATATCCTACACTGTAGGTGTACTCATTTCCGTCAGGGTAATCACCGGCTGTGGACATGGGAACTGCCTTCTGATAGTCCTCTATACTGTTTATTGTCTCAAACCCGTATTTTCGTCCTAATGGAGTATCTATATTGTCTTTAATGATAGTAAAGAGATTGTTCTCATTAATTGTTCCGGCATTATTAAAATCTTCATATAATTGATCAATTTCTTCTTTAAAATTACGCGTCATTAATAAATTACCTTTTCCTGAATCTGAATCGGTTTTGATTTTCTTATACTTATCTGCAAAGAGTTAACACCAAATGTACGCATATACATATGTGATACCATGTTCTTAAGCATCATAATACCCATATACAAATCCTCGTTCTCAGGATCTATGATAAACGGATTGAAATCCTTTCCCATATACCTGATACGAATACCTGTAAGACCGTCTATATGATATGCCCGCAAATCAAAGCTAAGATTTTTACGTACCTCTTCATCGTTTACGGAACTGATTAAAGTCATGATTTCTTCCATGGCAAGCTGAACCCTCATAGTAGTCTTCATGTCCATTCCGTTGTTCTCGCAGAATGAAGATATCTTCTCACTTGCTGAGCATATTTCGCTCGGTTCCGAACCAACCGAAAAGTTTAGTATCGATCCCCTTTCTTCAAGCGAAGTATCCATCTGCAGCAATCCGGAAAGTTCAGGATGCCTACGATTATAAAGCTTTGAAGCAATAAACCAGGCTGCCAGCGTCAGTACTTCTGCAATCAGAAGGAAAGAATACGTTGAAAATCCGGTTGTCGTCACAAGTCTCAGTCCGACATATGTCATCAGCAAAACTCTGAAAAATATCATCATATTGGCCCACATATTTCTGCCTGATGAGTTGTAATAACCCGATATGATCATACATATGAGTCCCGGTAAAATCGAAAGCGACAACCATAAAAGCGGCATAAACATCGGAATAGTCAAACCGTACATATGCTGAATAGGAACTGAAAGACCGAGACAAAGGGCTGCGAAAATGGCAACACATATTAATCCTGTTTTAAGCTGTATCCCGATCAGCAGTTTGATACTTCCGTTATCCTGTTCACCGCTAAAAACACCAAGCATCGGTGATGCTGCCTGAGGGATACCCAAAGTAATGCACTCTGCAAAACCGTTTATACCGTTAACAGCTGAAAATACAGCTACCTCTGCACCTCCTCCGTATGAAAAAAGCACGGAGTTTATGATAAGCAAACGCAGTGTTGACAGTAGATTGTTAAGCGCTGAAGGAATACCTGTCGATGCAATAACCTTCCACTCATTCCAGCCCTTTAGGCAATAGAATTTGAATTCGAAGAAACATTTTTTACTTTTCAGGCACAGCATTCCGATAATAAATGCTGCCGTAGTCGCCAGTACACTTGCGAGGCCTGCTCCAAATACACCCATGTTCAGATAGAAAACAAAGAGAACGTCCAGAATGATATTACCAAATGCCATAACAGCCATAATAACTGCAACAGCCTTGTTCTTTCCGTCAAGCCTGAGATACCAGAACGGTACATAAAGCATAATCTTCGGAAGCGCACCAAGCAGTGTTATCCATACATAGTCACTGACGTATTTACTGATATTTTGATCTGTACACAGGAAATCAGTGATACTGTTACATAAAATCAAACCTAACACTGTGACAAAAATCGAGATAAAAAACAGAACAACGATACAGGTTCTGTAGTACATCTGACTTTTTTCAGGGTCGTTATCTCCTATTGCACGTGCGGCATTAATTGCAGTACCGGATGCAAAAAAAGAACCTATGATACATAAGAAAAGATATACCGGAAGGCTTATACTTACCGCCGCCAATGCATCTGCTCCCAGCTTGTTGCTGACAAGGATTCCGTCAACAAAAACATTGATACTTACACTGAGTAATGACAGCATTGCCGGAAAGATTGCCTTGTTAAATGTGTTCTGCAAAAAGCTGACGTTTTGTTTTAAAGTTGTGTCTTTTTCGTTCATTCGTTAGTTTTCCTCAAAATTCAAGCCGCAAAACCTATATCAACTGAACATTAAACGATTAATGTTTAACTCCGAACAGTATCTCAAAATCTGCAGGAATAGCACATCCGTACGCGCCTGAAAACCTGTCCTATTTTTTCGTCGACACTCATCTGAGCAACTATTTCTTCTGCCCGTTTTCCAAGATATCTCTTTTTTGCTTTAGGGACAACAAAAAGACCGGCAATTACAAACAATGCTATTATTGCCGCAGCCGTTATTAAAATTACCCTGATTCTGTTTTTTCTTTTCATAGTATCAGCCAACTTTGCTTCCCATTCCACTATATTATAATGTATCATATTTCGGGTTTTTATTCTATATGTGTCACCATGGGCGCTTGTCATTGACAATATTTGCCTTACTTCTTAAGAGTCTGCAAATACTCTTTCTGCTCAGCTGTGATGCGGTAGCTTTCCCTGGCCTTTTGAATGGTTTTATTATGTGTCCAAATCTCAAGTTCTCCAGCTTCTATATATGGAATCGTTGCATCCCACTGCTTTGCAAGCGCTGTAGCGTAAAACCAAGCTACCATCATCTTTGAATAATAATCAGCCAAGTGAACCTTCGCTGGAATCTTTAGATATTTCTTATCAAAATCTTCGTCAAGAAAATGTGTCATCAACATTTCTATTCCGAAACGGCTGGTGTATACTTTATCACTTGCCGTCCACTCGGAAATCTTCTTAATCAAAGAATCTTTATTTTTCTTAAAGCACTTTGGCGACATGATATCGCATACTGCCCAGTTATCTACATATGGTAGAAACCTGTCAACCTCACGGATGCACCCATCATAATCCCTGAACTCTGAAAGAATCAGTCCATGCAGCATATTTTCATCATAATACTTATGTGGAAGTTTTTTTAGAAAGCTGTCGTACTCGCCAGACCTGTAGATTTCTTTTGCAAGCTTTCTTGCATTAGGAACACGCACACCAATGAACATTCCTCGATCTATTGTTGGCGTGAGTTTTGCCTGAAAATCTGCATACTCTTCATCTGCTACCCTTCGTAATTCTTTTACTACATCAAATTTAGCCATATGACAACATTTCCTTTTTCTATTTCTATATGTTAACCAGTATTTTTTATATCCATGCCAAACAGCTCTGCCACTTCGTACTATTGTTCCCATTATATCAAAAGAGACCATCTCGCGATAGTCTCCTTTGAAATGCCTCAGGTCGGACTTGAAGCAGTCCGACGATGCGGGAATGCTTTGAAAATACATTGTTTTCTGCCGCACCGTTTTCGTTTACACGGATTTTACACAGATTTTGGAAGGAGGAACAGTGATCTCAGCTTCCGGGTGTGACGGCAATGACGGATGTGACGGGCTATATGCCACCGAAACAATAATGTCAATTAACAGCTACATGCTTGACAGGATTGACTCTCCTGAATTTAAGAGCCATTTCCGGTGTTGTTTCAGGACAGTCATTATCAAATGTTATCGGCATTGATCGTGATGCTTTCAGCTGATCCCTTTCTTTTTTTGTAAAAGCAAGTTCCTTTTTTAATTGTTCACTCATATTAATTGAATTTACCATAATATATTCCTCGTTCAAAGTTCGTTGCCTGTCTGGCGGATATTAATCTTGTAACATCCGGGTTTTCTGCATTTTCCTCATCAGAAAACCTTTCCGTGTATACTACAAACAGAATATCATCTATAATGTCTTCTGTAGTTCCTGCGCGGCCAACTACAAGGTTTCCTGCCGATGTATCTCCAATAGTATTGTATCTATCTTTTCTATTATTAAACCTCTATTCTTTAGTTTCTCGACTTGATCCGATAAAGAATAATGTTTTTTTAGTAGCTTAGACATAATACTCATCTCTCCATAAAAAGAAGCGACCCTCGCATGGTACGCACTGTAAGTAGGCGCGCGAGAGTCTTTATCATGTATTCATTCTAATATGTTTATCCTCATTTTTCAATAGAAAAAATTCTATTTTTCATGTGCTGATTACGGTCTCGTTATCTTTTGTAAGCACAATGTTTACCTACAAAATGCCTTTCTCTCAGCATAACTATTGGAGCAATAAAAAACCTCGAAGCCCATTGATTTATCAATGAATTTCGAGATTTCCACTGATGCCGCAGGCCGGACTTGAAGTAGTCCGACGATACTGAAATGCTTTGAAAATACGTTATTTTCTGCCGAACCGTTTTCATTTACACGGATTTTACACGGATTTTGGAAGGAGGAAACAATGAACTCAGCTTCCGGATGTGACGACAATGACGGATGTGACAGACTATATGACACTGAAATAATAAAATCACTTATCCGTTGCATGCACGTCCTATGTGTTATGATAATTGACACTTGGACCGAAGAAACAAATTGCACCAGTTACATTTTCATTCCGCAGTTCCTTAACTCTTGATGGAAAGCTCTTCTGCGGGAATATTCTGTTCTATACTGCTCCATGATTTTGGCTTTAGCCCCTTTTTCCCCGATTGATTCTTTTACTTCGCCTAATGCAGCTATAAATTCAGCGCATTCTCGATAGTAATTCCTCTTGTTTGCTTCCATGATTCCGGATACACGTCTGCAGATCCATGTTTCGATTTTATTCATCCACTTCTTAACTTCGCTATTGGATAGTGTTACGTTATCCTTCCATTTATCAAAAATCTCGCAAAAAATATCTGTATCAGTTTTATCATTAGTCTCGGTAGTACCAAAGTACAAGGATTCTTTACTGAATCCACATGCACGAATTGCCCAATATAGCATGGATTTCATACCGACCGAATTGGATTCTCCCTGGTACAGAAGCAACATAAGCAAAGCCATGCCTTCTTTCATAAAGGTTGCTGACCAGCCCAGATTTTTTTCAATCAGCATGTTGGTCTTCTCCATGTTGTCAAAATCCTTTTCAAAAAACAGGATACAGCAATACTCATTCCTCGTTATATTCACTATCCAAGCAGACTTCGCCTTCATTAATCCTTAATAATTGTGGAACAATGTTTAAAATCTGTTCTTTTACAATTTCTTCCCCATTATCTGTCCGAAGTGCGGTATTTCCGATATCTGTTGCCTTTTGCACTTGATTAATCAATTCTATAAATGCGTTTCGCTGTCTTTCCGGAAGCTTTCTGGCAATTTCATGAATAAATTCCTCCAACTCTTCATGCGACATCACTTTTGTCTCTTTATCAACAATATTTAAAAATTGTGGTAGTTTAATTATATTCATCCTCTTTCCCTCGAAAGCTATTTTCTAATCATTGTAGATATTGCTATACCTCTGTTTGTTATCTCAGACAATTCATAATAACACTGATCATCATTTCCTTTTCTTCCGGCTTTGACTCTGCAATCATAATCGTAAGAGCAACCAAAGTATGATCATCTATCAACTTTTCTCCGTCAATGAACAAAATGCCATTTTTATCCAGAAAATATAAGAACATTGTTGCTGCAATTCTCTTATTGCCATCCGAGAAACTATGATTCTTCGTTACAAGATAGAGCAGATTTGCTGCTTTTTCTTCCATTGTCGGGTATATTTCGTGCCCGTCAAAAGACTGATAAATATTTCCTATGCTTCCTTTGAAAGAATCATCTTTTTCGTTTCCGAAAAGCTCCGACTCATTTCCGAATTTCATGTTATCTATTACTCTTCTGCATTCTTCATAAGTCAGCACATAGGTTGACTCATTGCCTTTCGGACGGGTCATGTTCTGATGATCATATGCGTCCAGAAGATCCAACGCCTCACTATATTTCTCAACAACAGTCAGAACCTGCTTAGCATCCAGAGAATTCTCCGTACGTTTAAGTAGCTTGACGACGTCCCCGAGCTGTGACAGTCTCTTCTGATTAACCGCATATCCGTGAATAATATAATCCTTGAGCACTCTGTTTGCCCACTTACGGAACTCAACGCCTCTCTGCGACTTTACACGATATCCGACGGAAATAATAACGTCGAGATTGTAATACATAGGCGGTCTGCTCGCCTGTGCAGTACTTCTGTCGAAAATTTCGACAGAAGTACTCTTTTCAAGTTCTCCCTCTTTAAATATATTACCTATATGATACGCAACAGAAGACCTTGCAGTATTAAAAAGCTCACTCATTTGATCTTGGGTAAGCCAAACGCTCTCATTCTTCATCTGTACCGGAAGCACTATGGTTTTATCCTGTGACTCAAATAAGATTAATTCATTATTATTCATATTGCCTCTGCCTTCTTGATTTCGATATTTCTATTATATCAAAAGAGACCATCTCACGATAGTCTCCTTCAGAAATGCCGCAGGCCGGACTTGAAGCAGTCCGACGATGCGGAAATGCTTTGAAAATACGTTGTTTTCCGACACACCGTTTTCATTTACACGGATTTTACACAGATTTTGGAAGGAGGAACAGTGATCTCAGCTTCCAGAGGTGTGACGGCAATGACGGATGTGACGGATAATATTACGTACCATAGCTAATTATTGTATAATTCTTTTTCTATATGCTCTATCTTACGTTTAATATCTTCAATATTAAGTAAACTTTGTGATTCAATATCCTTTTGAATAAGTTTTAACTCGGATTCTAATGTATCTTTTGAAACCAAATCGTCTTGAATAACTGCAATCTCTTTCTCGATATATTCTATTCTGGTTTCAATTTCTCGAATATCCAATGCTGAACTTATCGATGATTTTACAAGTCCTATTAGCAAAGGAATTAGAATGACTGTAACAATGATTTCCGCCAAGTGTTCCTTAATAAAATCCATAATTTTGATTTTGAATGGAGTTTTTACCGGAGCCTTATTGTTATCGTAGGATGTCCTATTACTATCATATCCCTCATTACTTCCATGCAGAGTCTCACTATAAGTGGGAATTGTAGTTTCTGGAGAATAGTTGGATTTTATAATAAAATTGTTATAGTCTTTTCTTTCGTTTTCGTTTTTTACCTTGTTCTTTCTACTCACATCTATGCCTCAATTGTAACATCGTTATTAAATGCTTCGTATCCGTCCTTTAGAAACTGTTCTATTTTATCTTTAATGCATTCTTGCGATGGTATAAAATGGTGCTGGTAATCATAAGATATTCCTAGTTTTCTTGATTCTATTGTTCCTACAGTATATATCTTATTTATAAAATCATCTGTTCCTTTATTTATGGTGTGCTACCCGTCAAGTAGACAATTTAAAAAACAAAAACTTTTTTCTGCCCGCTTGGGCAGTTTTTTTATGCCGCCAACTTTATTTGATAGTATTCTGCCGGAGTCATTACTCCAAGTCTGCGCTGCACACGCCTATTCACGTAATAATCCATGTAATCGTTTATTGCCTTAATCAGTTCTTCTTTGGTTTTAAATTTTCTCCCATAGTACATTTCACGCTTCATTAATCCCCAGAATCCTTCCATAGGTCCATTGTCTATACAGTGAGCAACCCTGGACATGCTTTGTGTCATTCCTGCCTTGATTAGACGGTCATGAAACGCTTTGCTGGTATACTGGTAACCCCTGTCACTGTGAAAAACACAGTGAGCATCCGGATGCTTTGAAACGGCATCGTCAAAGTTTGCAAATACAAGATCATTATCATTGGAACTGCTCATCGTAAATGAAACAGGACGTTTACCACATAAATCAAGTATTGCACTTAGATATAGCTTTTCCTTTTTCTCTCCGATTCCGTACTTGAATACACTGACATCTGTAACCCATTTCTCATTTGGAACATCCGACTTGAATTCCCGGTTCAGAACATTCTCTGCAATATATGCCGGATCTGAAGCCGGCTTAGTGCAGCAATTGTATCTATGTTTGACGTAGGATTGTATCTTCTTTTTACGGCATATACGTAAAACTCTCTTGTCATTTACATCAATACTATGATCATGCTCAAGAGTGTCTCTTATCCTGCGGTATCCCATATCAGGATGCTCCGCATGTATGATTTCGGTCAGATCTGCAATTCTGTTATTAAGTGCGTCATTTTCACTGTCATTATGATTAAGCCATTTATAATAGGCAGCTCTGCTGACATTACCAAGCCGGCAGAGTCCGCTGAGCGGATATCCTTTCTCTTCCTCGAATAATTCCTTGATTGCTGTATATATGCTTTGTTTTCTGGTCCTTCGCAGCGTCACCTCCTCTCGATTTCCTCGACTTTTTTTAAGAAGTCAATCTCCATTTGCTGCTGCTTTTCTTTGGCTCGCAACAGCCTGTTCTCTGCTCTTAGCTTATCAATTTCTGAGAGAGGTTCCTCGCTACAATGTTTGCCTCTTCGGTCAGTAAGTGCATCTACACCGTTCTGTTCATATTTTCTTACCCATGAATATACCTGACCATAAGATACATTGAACTGAATTGCCGCGCCTGAATAATTGTGCTCGTGCTCAATACAATACTTTACTATTTCTACTCGTTCTTCAAAGCTTGTTTTTCTTACTGGTATCTTGCTTGCCATATTTCGTTCCTTTCCATCCGGTCTGGATAAGGTTAATTCTATATGGCTATTATACTGCTTTACCCATTTACTGACAGTAGAAGGTGCGAGTATTCCGAATTTTAATGCAGTTGCCTGATAAGTAGCGTTCTCGCTTAAGCAATAATCAACTACTTTCTTTTTGTAATCAGCAGTGTAATTACAGAGATTACAGTTATGATGTTCTAAAGACTCTGCTCCGAATGCATTCCTGTTATTGCGCCATCTCCGAATCATTCCGGCTTCAATCCCATACTTCTTTCCGAGCTTCCAATAAGATATGCCTGTCTCATCATGTTCTCTAAGTACTGATTCTTTAAACTCTCTGCTGAATTTTCTTTTCTTGGTCATAGAAATGTTCCCCTTCATGATAGATTTTTGGATATTTCCATTGTCTA
>JAZRYX010000005.1:0-3404 GCA_045600945.1 Lachnospiraceae bacterium | reverse complement strand
CTTTTTGTGTATTTCACATCTGTTATTTCACCATTACTATAGAATCGTATCCGGTACCTTCCGGTATGGCTTGAGCCGTCCCATTTCAGTTTATCATTTTCATCAATGTATACATTCTCAGGTTTTTTGTGCTTCAGTAATGGATAGTATTCCAGTGTCACCCTGATTCCATTGCCTTCAAGTTTTACCGGCCGGCCTGATACTGTGGCATTGCTGCAGCTGATCTGTACATTATCGGAAAAGATATAGCCCTCATTCGGATAGACTTCTGCTGTGATCACAATCTTCTTATCAGGCTGCCAGTTTTCAAAGGCATCACTCATTTCAACGATTCTAACGCTAGAATAGCTTCCGCGGGTAAGCTCTATTCTCCGGATACTATCATCATCTCCCGGTTTTTCCAGAAGATACAATGCGCAGTTCTGTATGGTTATTCCATCATCGGCAAGGTTGTTCTTCTTCGCTCTGTCTGCTTCATTGGCATTATGCTTTAAATAGAGATAATATTCGGCATCCATCTCCAGTTCTTCAGAGCATATCATCAGTTCTTTGCCACCTTTTGCGGGATACACCTCAAAATGATATTTTCCAGGACCTTTCTTTAAGAATTGTTCAGTATAGTCTTTACGATATGAAGATACTGTACCGGTGTCCCCGACCTTACGTCCATCTTTATATAGTCTCACCTTATATTGTGTCTTGCTTTCAGCTTTCTCCCATGTTGCATATATTTTTCCGTCTGTTTCTTCCCAGCAGCAGTCACTGATTATATAGTCCGCCGCATAAACATTCAGTGCAAAGAGAACTGTAAGGCATACAGCTATCATTAACCCATATACAGTTTTATTCCACAGTATCTTCATTTCGGCCTGCAAAAATCCTACTCTCCTATTGCATGTGTTTTCATAATGAAAACTACACTTCCGATTTTTCCGTTTTTAGCAGATGCAAATGATATCGCACCTTCCTGTGTATCATTTTTCATTATCTTATCTATTTCTCGATCGATACTGTCTGAGATGTCATCAATCTTTGCCCTGGCATCTGAAATCTTCTCGTCGTATTGATCCATCTTCTCGTTCACACGAGCCTTCATATCATCAACATCTCGCATAAGCTTATCAGACTGTTCTTTTAACTCTTGCGACATATCCTTTGCTTCATGCACTTTGTCGCTGATTTCTTTAGGGTCTGTTTCTGCCACACTGTCACTAAGCTCTGTCGTACCTTCATGAAGTTCTATACTTCCATCGAGGAGCTGCATACTGCTATCGGTAAGCTCCGATGCGCTGTCAAGAAGTTTTTTTGATCCTTCGGAAATCAGTTTTAACTGAGTAATAATCTCTGGCGGCAGTAAACCTCCGTATGTTTCCTCGAATCTTGTTAATGAATCTGAAATCTCAGCAGCTCCGTCTTCAAAACGTATTGCAGCATTATAAAGCTGTGCGGCACTGTTCTCAATGTCCTGCATACCGTCTGCAATCTTGTTTGTATTGTCCTTGACCTTTGAGATGCTGTCGGAAAACGCATCTATCTCTGCACACATGTCATCTGCCTTATTGCTGAATTCCGTGACCTTTGCATTGATATCCCCAAGATCCAATTCAGATATACTATCATCTTTTTCCTCAGAAATATCCTCTTTCATCTCTTTAATTCTGTCCATTTCCTTCCGGATATTACTGTCATCTATCTGTGCATTATATCCATCCGGTTTCATGGCACTTATTTCTATCCTTGGCATATGGAAATTCCGTACATCCGCAGTTAATTTCATTTTCAATGCTTCTCCGGGAACAGAGTACGCTGTGATAATCTGCTTATCGGAAATTCCTGAGGCTTGTGCATTTTCAGCACTGACACGGGAAAACACACGGTTATCCAGAAGAGCAACCAGCGATATAATGTAATCATCATACTCTTCTTCAGAACATTTTTTATTTTTTTCGATTGCAACCTCTATGCGAAGTTTCCCGTTATTGCTTGCCAACTCCGAAGGGCTTACCTTTTGTCCGTTCAGAAAATAGTCTATACTCACCGTCCACGGCAGAACAGGATCAGACATCCTTCCCATGTATACAGCTGCATTCTCTTTACTTTCTCCGCAAATCTTTCCGTCGGAATAAGTAAACTTATCCGCTCCTGATAAATCCTTTACATCTGCATATTCCCCATAATCAGAAAAAGATCCATTTTGCGGATACACAGTATTAATTACATTAACCTTTTCTATACTTCCGTCTAAAAACAGGCTTACAAAAACCAGCTCCTCTTTTTCGCCAGAGGACTCCTCGCTGTATGATTCCGGCAGGCCTTCTTCCGGAGTTTCATAGTATTCAGGATCTGCTGTTTTCTGATTTTCTGAAACAGTGACTGATGCAGCCTCTTTTTTCGAGAACGCCGTACATCCACACAGGCTCAATACCAATGCCGCTATTACTATACAATTAACACTTTTTAAATTGTGCATTCCTTTTTACCCTACTCCGGAAATCTACTCAAGTTATTCTTCGGTTAGTTCTTTTCTTCTGACATATTCTATTTGTGGGAACATATCGACAAATCCGAATTTGCCGATGCACGGTTTACATCTTATGGTGATTATCTGTCTGATTTCAGTCCTTCTTCCAACTCAATCAGATATTTATCAAAATCAGAAGCATAAAGTCGATCCTGAATAATTCTGTACTTTTCAAATTCTGTTTCGGCATGAAGCTTTGCTTCTTCAGCTGAAATTTTCCCTGGTCCTGTAAGAATATCATTACCATTAAACTCCAGAAATCCATCCAACCTTTTTGCCCAATCTTCCATGCTCATGGGGATCTTACGTTCAGCCTGTAATTCCGCATAGTCCAGATATAACGATACAATTCTTTCCAGATAACGCATTTCTTCTTCAGTCAGATAGTTTTTTGCTATCGTCACATCTGTCTTGATTATTTTTCCATCAGGCATCGCTTCCCACGATGTAAGTCCCATGTGTTCTTTATTCGAGTCTGCTCTTTCAACTATCAGTTCAGCAGCCGTATGTCTATGAACTGCATAATGCATTTTATTCTGAACCATTTTAAAGAACAGTCTGGTGGTTGCTGCGTCCTTATCATAGTCAAACGCAGTAGCGTACAAATCCGTTACTTTTTGGTAAAACACTCGTTCGGAAAGTCTTATTTCGCGGATTTTTTGAAGTTGGCGTTCAAAGTACTCGTTTGTAAATGTGTGGCCTTTCTTCAGGCGCTCCACGTCCATAGTCCAACCTTGAATGGTATAGTCTTTTACAATCTGCCCCGCCCATTTTCGGAAACTGACTGCACGTTCGTTATTAACTTTGAATCCGACAGCAATTATCGCCTGAAGATTGTAGTGATCGATGTTTCTTTTTATGGAACGTTCCCCTTCGGTTTGAA
>JAZRYX010000004.1:0-15281 GCA_045600945.1 Lachnospiraceae bacterium | reverse complement strand
GGTCTTAAGCAAACCGGGGGATACTGTCCGTGCAGGCGTGAGCGTAATGAAGATACGAAGTGCATGTGTAAGGAGTTCCGCGGTCAGATTGCAGATCCCGAATTTGAAGGATTATGCCATTGTATGCTGTACTACAAATATAAAGAATAAACGGCCGCTTGTTATTGATGTCTGTAATAAGACATGATGACAAAGGCCGTTTTTTGGTGTAATAGTAATTGTCCGGCATTTACTTTTATATAAAAGGGAGCTTTTTGTTTTGTTTTTGCATTTGGAGGATAACAAGATGGAGGAGGTTGGTTGTTCTAACTTATATTCAAAGTGCAGGGATATCCTGAGAGAGGAACTTATCCCGGCAATGGGCTGTACGGAACCGATAGCTATCGCATTATGCGCAGCTAAAGCGAGAGATGTGCTTGGTATGATGCCTCATGCAGTTGAGGTTGAAGCCAGTGCCAGCATTATCAAAAATGTTAAAAGTGTCATAGTTCCGCATACCGATCATATGAAAGGTATAGATACTGCAGCAGCAGTCGGAATAGTCGGCGGTAAAGCCGAAAAGATGCTTAACGTTCTTGCAGATGTAACTGCGAAGGAACAGGAACTGATAAAGGGGTTTCTGGCGGAAATTCCCATAAAGACAGAGTATGCAAAAGACGGCAGAGTGTTTGACATAATAGTTACGGTAAAGGCAGAGGGACATTATGCCAAAGTCAGGATAGCTGACTATCATACCAATATAGTTCATATTGAAAAAGACGGAGATATCATACTCGATAAACCACTTGATAAGTCCGGATCTGACGCTATTACTGACAGGAGCATATTGAGTGTAGAGAGAATCTGGGATTTTGCATTGAACTCTGAACTTGATAAAATGAAGCTTATACTTGATCCTCAGATCAAATACAATATGGCTATCAGTGAGGAAGGACTCAGGAACAACTACGGCGCCAATATCGGTAAGACGATGATAGCAACCTACGGAGATGATATCAAAATCCGCGCGTGTGCTGCTGCAGCTGCCGGTTCCGATGCGCGTATGAACGGATGCGAGATGCCGGTAATCATAAACTCCGGAAGCGGTAATCAGGGAATGACGGCATCGATTCCTGTTATAACTTATGCAAGAGAATTAAATGTTGATGATGAGAAGATGTACAGAGCGCTTGCATTGAGCAATCTCATCGCAATTCATCAGAAGACAGGTATAGGAACTTTGTCGGCATATTGCGGAGCAGTAAGCGCGGGCATAGGAGCCGGATGCGGAATCGCGTATCTGCTCGGAGCAGACCTTGATGCAATAAAACATACGATTATTAATTCGCTTGTGACGGTTTCCGGTATAATCTGCGACGGAGCCAAGGCATCATGTGCGGCAAAAATTGCGACTGCCGTTCAGGCAGGTATAAACGGATATTATATGTATCTGAATGGTAATAACTTTAATGCCGGAGATGGCATAGTCGGAAAAGACGTTGAAGCAACTATAAAAAACGTCGGAAAGCTGGCTAGCGAAGGCATGAAAGATACCAATGATACAATAATAAATATTATGATACAAGACTAATCATAAAGGAGATATGTAACATGAAAGGTGGTTTTTTTAAATCTCTGCCATTCAAACTTTTGGTAGGCATCATTGTTGGTGTAGTAGTCGGACTTATTCTTGGCGGTTATTGGTTCGGCGGTGCGCTTGCAAGCGAAGGAGTGATGCAGGTCATCGTTTCCGTAAAGAATGTGGTGAATCAGTTCATTATGTTCTGTGTACCGCTTATTATTATCGGATTTATTGCACCATCTATTACAAAACTCGGATCAAATGCATCAAGACTTCTGATTCTTGCACTTGTTCTGGCATATGCTTCATCTTTGTGCGCAGCACTTATGAGTATGCTTGGCGGATATGCCATCATTCCGCATCTTCCGATTGTTTCATCAACGGAGGAGGCAGGACTTCCTGTTGATATTTTCGGATTGGAGATACCGCAGATCATGCCGGTTATGTCGGCACTTGTATTGGCACTCCTTTTGGGACTTGCTGCTACATGGACTAAATCGACTACGACGATGAAACTTCTGGATGAGATACAGAAGATGGTTCTTACCATAGTAACAAAAATCATCATTCCCATCCTTCCGGTATATATAGCATTTGTATTCTGTGGACTCGGATACAACGGAACGATTGCAAAACAGCTCCCTGCATTTTTGGGAATCATAATAATTGTTCTTGTAGGACATTTCATCTGGATGACTGTTCTGTACGCAATAGCAGGAATCTATTCCAAGAAAGATCCGAAGGAAGTATTCAGGCATTACGGACCGGCGTATCTTACTGCAGTCGGAACAATGTCATCTGCAGCGACACTTTCCGTTGCACTTGAATGTGCGCATAAGTCAAAAGTATTAAGAAGCGACATGGTAGATTTCGGTATCCCGCTATTTGCAAATATTCATCTTTGCGGATCGGTACTTACCGAGGTATTCTTCTGCATGGCAATCAATGTTATGCTCACAGGCTCACTTCCGCCGGTCGGAACCATGATACTTTTCTGTGTGCTTTTGGGAATATTTGCAGTAGGTGCTCCCGGAGTTCCCGGAGGTACGGTTATGGCTTCACTCGGAATAGTAACTTCTGTACTCGGATTCGGAGCAGAAGGAACAGCACTTATACTTGCAATCTTCGCACTTCAGGACAGTTTCGGAACAGCTTGCAACGTTACCGGAGACGGTGCCTTGACGCTTATCCTTACCGGATACTGCGAGAAGCATAATATCAAACAACAAGATGATCTTTCGGTAAATCTGTTCTAAATAACCAAATGATAAAAAATATTATTTTCGATATGGGGAATGTCCTTATTGTCTATAAACCTGAGAGAATACTTGATAATGTCGGCGTGTTCGATAAAGAAGACAGGGAATTATTATTAAATGAAGTTTTTCATTCGGAAGAATGGCGTTTCGCCGATGCAGGAGAAATAAGCGCGATCGATATATACACGCGCTGTTCACAGCGACTTCCGCAAAGGCTGCATGATATAGCCAATCAGGTGATTCTTCACTGGTTTGAACCGCTTGAACCTATTCCTGGGATGGCAGAGTTTGCAGAAGAAAACAAGAAACAGGGAAGAGAGATCTTTCTTCTTACGAACGCACCTGACACAGTCCGGAAATATGTGCATATAGTTCCGGGTATCGAGTATTTTGACGGGATCGTGGTTTCATCCGAAATAAAAATGGAAAAACCGCATGCCAATATATACAACTACGTGTGCGATAAATACGGGCTGCTTCCTGAAGAATGCCTTTTTATCGATGACATACAGGAAAATGTTGACGGTGCCGAGGCGGTAGGAATGCATGGTTACAGATTCACGGGAGATATAGATGAATTATGGACGTACGTAAATTAACAGTTGAAGAGTATTTGGATATGTTTGCAGGTAACGCACCTGTTCCGGGCGGAGGAGGAGTCTGCGGAGTTGTAGGAGCACTTGCGGCAGCTGCAGGTGAGATGGTATGCTCACTTACTGTGGGGAAAAAGAAGTATGAAAGTATCGAGCCTGAAATCAAAGGGGTGGCAAAGAGGCTGAATGAGGCAAGACAGGTACTTCTTTCACTTGCAGATAAAGATGCAGAGGCTTTTGAACCTCTGGCAAAGAGTTATAAAGACCGGACGAAAACAGATGAAGAGATGGATATGCTTTATGCAAATGCTGCCGGCGTGCCGCTTGACATCATGAGAAATGTCTATAGCGTCCTTGACGAGTTTGATTTTCTGGCAAAAAACGGCAGCAGACTGGCAGTAAGTGATGCCGCATGTGCCGCAGCTTATGCAAGAGCGGCAATTTCAGGCGAGATACTTAATATCAGGATCAATACCCGATGCATAAAAAATCCGGAGATAAGAGCTGAAATTGAAAGTGAGGCAAACTGCCTTTATGAAAACGCTTTGAGAAAATGCGATGAGATTTTTGATGAGGTATTGAAAGGGCTTTGATGATGGAACTGTTTAAGGGAAAACCGGTTTCAGATATGATAAAAGAATCAGTCATGGCATATGTCGATCCTGATGCGGGAACAGTGCCGAGACTTGCCATAGTAAGAGTCGGGGAAAACCCCGAAGATATGGCTTATGAAAGAAGCGCGACAAAGAAACTGAGCGGTATGGGAATCGATGTCGTAAGCTGTGCATTTCCGGGCAACATCACACCGGAAGATTTCAGGGCAGAATTTAAGCGAATAAATGAAGACAAAGATGTAGACGGCATACTTGTGATGCGTCCTCTGCCGAAATATCTTAAAGAGGCCGAAGAGTGGCTCATACTCAATATAGATCCGTCCAAGGATGTAGATGGTATAAGCCCGGTCAATCTGGCCGGAATCATGCGCGGGGCATCGGAAGCATATGCTCCATGTACGGCGCAGGCGGTTGTTGAGATTCTGAAAGCTCACGGAGTATCTCTGCAGGGAAAAAATGTGACAGTCGTAGGAAGAAGTATGGTTGTAGGCAAGCCGCTTTCGATGTTGCTTCTTAAGGAAAATGCGACGGTTACGATATGTCACACAAAGACTGCGGATCTTCCGAAGATGTGCAGAGAAGCCGATATAGTCGTTGCGGCAGCGGGATGCGCCGGACTGATAAAGACGGGTCATGTCAGAGACGGACAGATACTTGTTGATGTCGGAACCAATGTTGATGAAGACGGAAATCTTGTCGGGGATATCGAGCTGAAAGCTGTTGAGGAAGCAGGAATCGATGTCAAGGCAACTCCGGTTCCGGGTGGTGTCGGAGTTGTAACCACGGCAGTGCTTGCAGGCCATGTATGTCTGGCAAAAAAGAGACATACTTTGTAAAACCTCTTAGCTGACGGTCTCCGAAAGGGAGATGAAAAAAACAATTAAACTGATTTTGGTCGTAGCTTGTGCTTTGGTGTGCGGGATTTTGTACAGTTGCAGCAGAACAAAGCAGATGGACCTTGATTCACAAGGCACAATTGATATGTGCACCATGGAGGAATCAGGCACACAAGTCATGACCGAGCCGGTATCAGAAGCACCAGAACCGGAAGAATCCGGGGTTGATGATGCAGACAGGATGCCTGAAACCGAAGCAAAATGTTATGTTTATGTCTGCGGAGCGGTTTTATCGCCGGGGGTTTATGAGGTCGGGTCCGATGCGAGGATAGTAGATGCAATTGAGATGGCAGACGGATTCTCGGATGATGCAGACAGAGATTACTTGAACCTTGCGGGAATGATATGTGACGGCATGAAGATATACGTGCCTACTGAAAAGGAAGTCAGAGACGGATATGATGAAGTACCTGTGGCGGTAACTACGACAGATACGCAGAATCCGAACCCGGCGGGTGATTCAGTGAATGCAAAAATCAATATCAATACAGCGGACGAGACAGAACTTATGAAACTTAACGGAGTGGGCAAGTCAAGAGCCGGGGATATCATTGAATATAGAAACACACACGGTAAGTTTGAAAAAATAGAAGATATTATGCTGGTCCCGGGTATTAAGGACGGCATGTACGGAAAAATAAAAGATGATATAGAGGTGTGATATGGCAGAGACAAACGGAAAAGATGCTTTATTCTTATCAGAACGAAAAGAATGTGGCAGTGTTCAGATTTCTGACGATGCGCTTGCAGCTATCGCAGGTATAGCAGCTACGGAGGTTGAAGGAGTTGCTTCCATGGCCGGAAACATAACCAATGAACTTGTCAGCAAGTTCGGTGTTAAGAGTCTGAGCAAAGGGGTTAAGGTTTATGTTGAGGACGGAAAAGTTTCGGTAGATGTCAGCATCAACATTCAGTATGAGAAAAACATACCGGAGGTCAGCCTTAAAGTTCAGGAAAGAGTCAAAACTATTATTGAAAGCATGACAGGTCTTGAAGTAAATGAGGTCAGAGTAAAAGTCGCAGGAGTAATAGTACCATGATAAAAACAAAGGTTGATGTTGTTTCGGGTTTTCTCGGAGCAGGTAAGACGACATTCATAAAGAAACTGCTTGCAGATGTTATTAAGGGAGAAAAGGTTGTTCTGATTGAAAATGAATTCGGTGAGATAGCCGTTGACGGGGGCTTCCTTAAAGATGCAGGTGTAGAAATCAAAGAAATGAATCAGGGATGCATATGTTGCTCGCTGGTCGGAGACTTTGCAAAGAGTCTGAAGGAGATACTTTTAAACTACAGCCCGGACAGAATCATAATAGAACCAAGCGGTGTAGGCAAGTTAAGTGATGTGCTTAAAGCCATCAGCGGTGTTGAGAATGAATTGAGTGTTGAGAATAATTCCGCAGTGACTGTTGTAGATGCGAGAAAATGCAAACTCTACCACAAGAACTTCGGAGAGTTTTTCAATAATCAGATTCAATTCGCATCAACTATCATTCTCAGCAGAACGGATATTGCGGATGAGGCAGCGATCAATGAGGCAATTGAAATTATCAAAGAGATAAATCCGACAGCAACGATTATTACTACACCACTCAGCATACTATCACCGGAGAAACTGATGGAGATACTTGAAAGTCCGGTAGACCTTAAAACAGAGATGCTTGCGGAACTCAAGGAAGAACACCATCACCACGAACACCATCACCATGAACATGAGCATCACCATGAGGATGAACATCATCACGAGCATCACCATCATCCTGACGGTGAGTGCGATGACCCGGAGTGCGAGTGCCATCACCATCATGAACACGGGCACCATCACGCTGATGAGATATTTGAGAGTTGGGGCAGAGAAAACGTCAAAGCCATGGATAAAGCAACGCTTGAGGAGATACTTCACGTTCTGGCAGATACGGATAAACTCGGCAATGTCATAAGAGCAAAGGGCATGATTCCGTCGTCTGATTCAAAGACAGAGTGGCTTTATTTTGATGTTGTTCCCGGCGAGACACAGATCCGAACCGGCGAACCGGACCTGACAGGAAAAGTTTGCGTGATCGGACCGTCACTTGAAGAAGATAAATTAGAGGAGGCATTTAACTGATGCCGATTAATGAAGACGATATACCTGTTTATATAATCAACGGGTTTCTTGAAGCGGGCAAAACAAAGTTTTTGGCATTTACGCTTAATCAGGAATATTTTCAGGAAGATGGTAGGACGTTTCTGATTCTTTGTGAAGAGGGTGAAGAGGAGTATCCGGAGGAATTGCTGGAAAGGACACATACCGTAAAGATAACAGTAAGTGATTATTCCGAAATCTCGCCGGAGAAACTTAAGGCGATGGAGGCTGCGTATAACCCGGACAGAGTTATTATTGAATGGAACGGTGTCTGGATGCCGGATCAGTTCAGACTTCCGGACGGATGGTTTTTGAATCAGCAGATCACGGTTATCGATACATCAACATTTGATATTTATCTCAAGAACATGAAACCGCTTTTGGGACAGATGCTCAAATACACCGAACTGGTTATGTGTAACCGTGCCGATGATATCCCGGAGGAAAAACTCGGGAACTATTATCTTCAGCTGAAAGCCATGGCTCAGGGTGCGGAAATAATCTTCGAGGGGAAAAACGGAGAGATAAGAGGAGACTTCAATATTGAGCTTCCTTACGATATCAATGAGGACTTCATAGATGTCAAACCTGAAGATTTCGGAATATTCTATGTTGATATAATGGACAGACCCAAACGTTATGAAGGAAAGAAAGTTAAGTACACAGGGCAGCTGCTTATGCCGCCCGAACTGGGACTTGAATCTTTTGTGCCGGGACGTATGGTCATGACATGCTGCGCGGCAGACATGAAATTTCTGGGCCTGATATGCAGGTACAAGGGAGCAAGCGCATTTGCCAATAAAGACTGGGTCAAGATAATGGGTACCGTGCATGTTGAAGATAATCGGGAATACGGCGGAGAGGGACCGGTAATCTACTGCGAAGAAGTAGTCAGGACATCTCCGATCGATGAAATTGCAGGTTTCGGTAATTAATAATAAAGGTAGTGTAGCCTATGGCAGCATTACCTTTTTTAATGGGAAAATGAGAGAAATACATTAGACTTTAGGACACTAAAGTGATAAAATTTTAGATAGAGAAAATGTATCCGAAAGGAGTCGGTGTATGAACGACAAGTTAAAAACAAGGGAAGTTGACGGTCTGTTTGATGCGGTTCTTAAGTTAAAGACACGCGATGAGTGTTATGACTTTTTCGAGGACCTGTGTACCATCAGTGAGATCCTGAGCATGGCTCAGAGACTTGAGGTTGCGAAGCTTTTAAACGGAGGAATGAAGTACCAGGATATCGCCAGAAATACAGGCGCATCCACGGCAACAGTAAGCCGTGTAAACCGCAGTCTAAAGTATGGTAATGACGGATACGAACTGGTTATAAGAAGACTGAAACAGGAGAATAACTGATTTGCAACAGAAACTTAATGATATGCAGCAGGAAGCCGTCCTTCATAAAGACGGTCCGTTGCTTATTCTTGCGGGGGCAGGAAGCGGAAAGACCAGAGTGCTGACAAACCGGATCGCTTATCTGATAAGTGAATGCGGTGTTGAGCCGTGGCAGATTCTGGCGATTACATTTACAAATAAAGCGGCTGATGAGATGCGTGAGAGAGTTGACAGGATAGTCGGAGACAAAGCCGGTGAGGTTTGGGTTGCGACTTTTCATTCAACCTGTGTTCGCATACTCAGAAGATATATAGATCGCCTGGGATACACATCTGATTTTTCAATCTATGATGCGGATGATCAGAAGACACTGATTAAGAACATCATGAAGACGCTGGATATTGATACGCACATGATCAAGGAAAAAAATGCAATGCGCGTGATAAGTTCTGCAAAGGATGAGCTTATGACCCCCGAGGAATTTGAGGCGCAGACCACGGATTACAGGGACGAGCAGATCGCAAAGATATATAAAGAGTATCAGCGCACATTAAAGAAAAACAATGCTCTTGATTTTGATGATCTTCTGGTAAAGACTGTTCAGCTCTTTGAGGAAAATGCTGACATACTCGAAAAGTATCAGGAGAGATTCAGATACATAATGATTGATGAGTATCAGGACACCAACAATGCACAGTTCAGATTTGCACAGCTTCTTGCAGGAAAATACAACAACATATGCGTAGTCGGTGATGATGACCAGTCGATATATAAATTCCGCGGAGCGAATATTGAGAACATCTTAAGCTTCGAGCAGGCATTTAAAGGGGCAAAGGTTATTAAGCTTGAGCAGAATTACAGATCAACCGGAAATATACTTGAGGCTGCAAATTCGGTTATCGCGCACAACAGAGGGCGTAAAGACAAACATCTGTGGACAAGCCGCGAGGACGGACACAAAGTCAGACTGTATCAGTTTGATAATGCAGTCGATGAAGCAGATGCGGTAATCAGAGATATATACAGTCTGTGCGGAAACGGAAACTATGCTGATTATGCGGTCCTTTACAGGACAAACGCACAGTCACGTCTTCTTGAAGAAAGATGCGTAAGACTGGGAGTGCCTTATCTTATCGTAGGCGGAGTTAATTTTTACCAGAGAAAAGAAATCAAAGATGTGCTGGCATATCTGAAAACCATAAATAACGGACTTGATGATCTGGCTTGTAAGAGAATAATCAATGTTCCGAAACGCGGAGTGGGTGCGACTACAATCGGGAAGATAGAAGCATATGCTGTAAGCAACAATACATCATTTTACGATGCATGCGGAAAAATCAGAAATGCCAAAGTCGATGATTTCATAAAGATCATAGAGGACTATAAAGAAAAAGTAAGGCTGGGTATGAAGATAACCGACTTGATTGATAGTATCCTTAATGATACGGGATACAGAGAGGAACTGGAGCAGGAAGGTGAGATCGAGTCACAAACAAGGATAGAGAATATTGAGGAATTAAAGAGTAAGGCAGCGGCATTTGAAAACGAGCATGAAGAAGAATATGGTGAACACATGCTTTCGGAGTTTCTTTCAGATGTTGCACTGGTTGCCGATGTGGACAGTTTCGATGAATCGGTAAGCAGAGTTACTCTTATGACATTGCATGGAGCAAAAGGACTCGAGTTTCCTCATGTATATATGACGGGAATGGAGGAAGGTCTTTTTCCGAGCAGCATGAGCATTAATTCCGATGACAGATCGGAGCTGGAAGAAGAACGAAGGATATGTTATGTCGGGATAACCAGAGCAAAAGATCTGCTCACGATGACATTTGCAAGGTCCAGGATGGTCAATGGTGAGACTATCTGGAGCAAGGCATCCAGATTCATTGATGAGATTCCTGATGAATATCTGGAGAAACACCTGCTTGAGAGAAATTACAGTTCGGGCACATTATATAACGATGATTACGGAGATTTAGATTATGAAAGAGGATTATCACAGTCAAAACCGTCAAAAAAGCAGCAGTCTGCAGCAGGAAACAAGTTCGGAGGATTCAGCCGGACAACCCCCGCAACGTACAAAAAAGCGGCGGCTGTCACAAAGGCAGATCACTTGGATTATTGTGTGGGTGATACAGTTGCTCATACTAAGTTTGGTGTTGGTACTGTCATCGCGATAGAAGAAGGCGAAAGAGACTTTGAGGTAACTGTTGATTTCGGAGATTTCGGAACGAGACATCTGTTTGCGGCATTTGCAAAATTAGAAAAAGTGTAAATGGAGAATGTTGGATGGAGTGGTGTAAACTTAACAATATTTGCGGCGGATGTACATATGGCGGAATGACTTATGGAGAGCAGCTTGCAGAAAAAGAAAAAAAGCTGGTCACGATGCTTGAACCCTCATTTGATAAAGATACAAAATGGGAAGGTGTGCTCGAAAGTCCTCTGCATGAAAGATATAAAAACAAGATGGAGTATTCATTCGGAGATGATGTAAAGGATGGACCTCTGACTCTCGGAATGCACAAAAAGAAAAGCTTTTATTCTGTGCTGACATGTGATGAATGCCGCATTGTCGATGAGGATTATAACAGCATCGTAAAAGCAACGGTTATGTTTTTCAGACTTTTCAACATCCCTTATGTTCATAAAAGAAATCATGAAGGATATTTAAGACATCTTCTCCTAAGGAGGAGTTTTGCGACGGGAGATATACTGGTTGATCTTGTAACTGCTGACATGGCAGCGGGAAGCAGTGCATTGACTGAAAAAGAACTGCTTGATCAGTGGAAGGATATGCTCCTTAAGCTTGAGCTCGGAGGTCAGGTAGCCGGTATACTTCATACGAGAAACAACTCTCTTGCGGACGCAGTGATCGATGAAGGAACGAGAGTTTTATACGGACAGAATCATATTATCGAGAATTGTCTGGGACTGTCATTCAAGGTGACACCGTTCAGCTTTTTCCAGACTAATTCCAAAGGCGCAGAGGGTCTGTACACAAAGGTACGCGAATATGTCGGAGACACAACGGGCAAGACGGTTTATGACCTGTACTCCGGAACCGGAACGATAGCACAGTTTGTCGCACCGGTTGCCGATAAGGTCTACGGAGTCGAGATAGTACCGGAAGCGGTTGAGGCCGCAAAGGAAAATGCGAAAGAGAACGAACTTGATAATTGCGAGTTTATCGCAGGCGATGTACTGGATGTGATTGACGGGCTTGAGAAAAAACCTGACATGATTATACTGGATCCGCCGAGAGACGGACTTCATCCTAAGATGCTGCCGAAGATTGCAGCATACGGAATTGAAAAGATAGTTTATGTTGCATGTAAGCCGGAGAGCTTTGTGCGTGATATGGAATACTTCAAAACTGCCGGATACAGAGTTGAGAAGGCAGCGGGATGCGATATGTTTCCATATACGAAGCACATTGAAACAATCTGCCTTTTGAGTCGTTAGTGAGTTATGACTCTCTGAAAGCAGTATATGAATGATATGATAAAAACTACTCTTTGCTATCTTGAAAAAGACGGTAAGTATCTGATGCTATACCGTAATAAGAAAAAGAATGATATCAACGGCGGTAAATGGATAGGAATAGGCGGAAAATTCGAGAAGCATGAAAATGCCGACGAATGCCTGCTGCGTGAAGTATATGAAGAAACGGGACTTACCCTGGATTCATATGATTACCGTGGGCTCATTCATTTCATTCCGGATAATGCAGAAGCGGAAGATATGTATCTGTATACATCAAACAAGTTCACCGGCGACATGACAGCATGCAGCGAAGGTGAACTTGTCTGGATAGATAAAAACAAAATATTCGACTTAAACCTATGGGAAGGCGATAAAGTCTTCCTTCGGAAACTCCTTGACGGAGAGAGCGGATTTGAAATCAGTCTTTATTATGTCGGCGACAAGTGTGTTAAGGTATCAACCGATAAAGCCTGAATCCTGCCAGAAACGGGACATCTTATAAAGTATCCCGGCTGTACTTACGCTCATGTCTTCGGTCATAACAGGACTTTCGATAAGACCGTTCTCTATGCATTCGGCTACGTGGAGAACCTCATAAACAAGTTCGTGATTACAGGGATAATTAAGTGTTACGGGATCATTTCCGTTTATGATAAGTTCTGCACTTTTTGCTTTCCAGAAGTTTGGTATCTCTATACGGCCTTTTTCACCGTAGAGTATGGCTTCGTTCGGAAGAGAGACAGCAGTACTGTTTCTGCATGAAGCAAGCAGACCGTTCTCAAGGGACATCGAAGTTTCAAACTGATTTTCGGCAGTAAGCTCACTTTTTGTGCATAGCCCGCTGACGTCGGAAACTTTACAGTCAAAAAGATATTGAAGAAGAGCAACGGTATATCCGGCATTGGAATACCAGGGACCGCCGCCTTTGCTCAGATCCATGAACCAGTTGTTGTACCCGGTTGAGAAACTGCTGGAGAAAGAAGCCATAGTAATCTTTCCGAGAACATTGTTTCTGATTATGTTCTTGATCTCAGACATAACAGGCAGAAAGACAGCTTTCTGCATTTCCATGACGAAAAGATTTTTTTTCTTTGCAAGCGCAAAGATGTCTTTTACATCATCGGGATCAAGTGCCATGGGTTTTTCGCAGAGGACATGTTTGCCTGCTTCGAGGGCTTTACGGGCCCAGTAGGCATGTTCGCTGCTGATCATTGCCACATAAACGGCATCGACAGCCGGATCGGCAAGAAGATCGTCATGACTTCCGTATGCCTTGGGTATGGAGTATTTGTCTGCAAAGTTTCGGGCAGACTCGATCTTTCGTGATGAGATTGCTTCAATTTGTACGCAATCGGTTTCACGAACTGCCGCGATGAAACGCGGAACGATAGAAGCTGTGCTGAGTATGCCAACAGATAACATAATAGACCTCTTTATATCAAAATGACCTTACTGATAATCAGTGAGATTATATCAAATATACCGGCTATATTCAAATGATAACAAGCAGGCAATAAGAGAGAAACTTGAGGAAATAAACATGAGTAAAATCAATATGAAACCCGGAAATATGGTTTATCCGCTTCCTGCGGCTCTTGTCAGCTGTGCAGATAAAGCTGGTAATATCAATCTTATTACAGTCGCATGGACGGGGACGATATGTTCTGATCCGGCTATGCTTTACATAAGCGTGCGGCCTGAAAGGCATTCGTACGCTATGATCAAAGAGTCAGGAGAGTTTGTACTCAATCTGACCAATGAAGCAATCATAAAAGCTACGGATATGTGCGGAGTTAAGTCCGGACGTGATGTCGATAAATGGAAACTGACGGGACTTACGCCGGAAAAGGCGTATGTTGTAAAGGCACCTTTAGTCAAAGAGAGCCCGGTAAGTATAGAGTGCAAGGTCGTTGAGATTAAAAAGCTCGGTTCACATGATATGTTCATAGCTGAAGTTGTTTCCGTGGATGCCGATGAAAAATATTTTGATAAGGGCGGCAGATTCAATCTGAATGCTGCAGGTCTTATAGCATATTCACACGGAGATTATCTGAAGACCGGAGATAAAGTCGGGACTTTCGGATACTCGGTTAAGAAAAAGAAGTGTGACCTGTTGAAAAAGTGCGGAGGCTGCAGTTATATCAATATGCCTTATGACAGGCAGCTTGAAGAAAAGCAGGCAATGCTGGAGAAACTGCTTGGCGGGTTTGGCAGCATTTACCCTATTATAGGAATGGCGGATCAGTATTACTACAGAAATAAGGTTCATCATGTTTTCGATTATGATAAGAAACTCGGGACCATAAGCGGGGTCTATCAGGAAAATTCACATAAGGTTGTAAATGTTGACGAGTGCCTGATTGAAGATAAGAAAAGTCAGGAAATAATTGCGACGATACGAAAACTATGTAAGTCATTTAAGATAAAGACATATGACGAAGATACGGGATATGGACTTTTAAGGCACGTGCTTGTACGCAGAGGATATAAAACCGGGGAGATTATGGTTGTACTGGTTCTCGGATCACAGATACTTCCCGGAAAGAATAATTTTATCAAAGCATTGAGGGACGAGCATCCGGAGATAACGACAATAGTACTCAATGTAAATACTCAGCAGACCAGTATGGTGCTCGGAGAATTCGAGAAGCCGATATACGGCCCCGGATTTATTAAAGACGAACTTTGCGGTAATGTATTCAGGATCTCACCAAAGTCGTTTTATCAGGTCAATTCTGTGCAGACAGAAGTGATATACAGGACAGCAATCGAATATGCAGAACTGACCGGGAAGGAAACAGTGCTGGATGCATATTGCGGGATAGGTACAATAGGTATCTGCGCGGCATCAAAGGCCGGCAGAGTGATAGGTGTGGAACTTAACAGCGATGCGGTGCGCGATGCGAAGATCAATGCAAAAGAAAACGGGATAAGCAATATAAAGTTTTTCTGTGATGACGCTACGAAATGGATCTCAAAGTGCGATGAGCATATCGATGTGGTATTCATGGATCCGCCGCGAACAGGCAGTACCGAAAAGTTTATTAAGAGCGTGGCAAAACTGGGACCGGAAAAAGTGGTTTATGTTTCCTGCGGGCCGGATACTTTGGCGCGCGATCTGGAGATGTTTGAAAGTTCGGGATACAAGGTGCAAAAGATACAGCCGGTAGATATGTTCCCGCATACGGTGCATGTTGAATCAGTTTGCCTTTTGAGTCGTGTGTGCAACCGAAAACCGGATGCTCAGATAAAACTGACACTTGATATGGAAGATTATTATCGAATCAAGGATGCGAAAGGCGGTGAATCAGATGAGTGATGTGAAAAGAGATCCTTTCGAAGAATATTTAAGGCAATCTGAGCCGGCCAAACGTGAGTTGGGCTATGCGTGGTATACAGCTATGGG
>JAZRYX010000003.1:0-18073 GCA_045600945.1 Lachnospiraceae bacterium | reverse complement strand
GGTTATCAGTCTATAAAACGGACGTTAAGTCCAGGAAAGGAAGCCGACATACCGATTGCTCCATCATTATACAGCTAAGCAACAAGATGGATAATTCCTTACTGGCTGTAAGGGTTATTAACCATAAATATATTGTAGTAGGAAAGGAATTTTTATCTTGAGAAGTCTTGATTCTTTCAAAAGGATAAAACTCGGCACTTTACCGACTCCTGTTCATAAACTTGAGAATATCAGCAAACTCTGTAAGACTAATGTATGGATCAAGCGAGATGATCTGACCGGTATCGGTCTGGGAGGAAACAAAGTAAGAAAGCTTGAATTTCTTCTTGCCGATGCAAGAGATCAGGGAGCAGAGATTGTTTTCACAACAGGTCAGGCTCAATCTAATCACGCCATGCTTACCGCCGCTTGTTGTCGAAGACTCGGAATGGAGCCGATACTTATCCTGAAAAAACGCGGCGTCATGGGAAACAAGGGAAATCTTCTTCTCGAAGCTCTGATGGATACCGATGTTAGATTCATGGATGTTCCTACTTATGATCCCATTTACGAAGAAATGGATCGTGTAGGAAAAGCTTCCGGCAAAAAATATTATAAGATCCCTTGCGGTGGATCAAACGGCCTCGGATCTCTGGGATATGTCGAATGTATAAATGAAATCTCAAAGCAAGGGCAGAAATTTGATTACATTATCTGTCCCGAGGGAAGCGGCGGAACACACGCCGGACTTGCTCTTGGCGCAAGGCTTTTCATGCCGGATACAACCGTGATTGGTGCAAAAGTAGATTCTGATCCTTTTGAGCAGATTACACCTGAGATCATGCGTGAAGCATGCGGATTTCTTGAAGCAGATATTGAGATAAAGGACGATGAAGTATACCACGTTGATGCAGTCGGTCCCGGATATGCAATTCCTTCGGAGGAAGGAAATGAAGCTATTAAAATAATGGCTCACAACGAAGGGCTTTTTCTCGACCCTGTTTATACAGGAAAAGCTTTCGGTGCTCTTTTGAGAATGGCTCGTGAAGGTAAGTTTAAACCGGACGATAATGTCCTGTTTATATATTCCGGCGGTGCCGGTGGTTTGTTTGCAATTGACATTGATTAAAAACGGAGGTGTTTATGGATAGAAAATCCATTGTAAAAAATTACAAGTTTCTGATTATCATGATTTCAGCCATGATTCTTGGTTGTATCGTCGGATGGCTTTGGCCGAATGCAACCGTTCTCAAGCCACTCGGAACTGTCTTCATCAACTTAATGTTCTGTATTGTTGTTCCGCTAGTGTTCGCTTCAATCGCCGGTTCTATTGCAAATATGCAGAGCCGTAAAAGAGCGGGAAAGATTCTTGCAACTACGATTATAACATTCGTTGTAACCGGTGCTATCGCTGCAATTATTATGTTCTTTCTTGTTCAGGTTTTCCCACCTGTTTTAACTCCGTGGGAAGCTATCGAAGCTGCAGAAGTCGGCGAATATGCAACTTTCTCAGATATGATTGTTAACTTCTTTACGACAAGTGATTTCGTAGGCCTTCTCTCAAGAAAAGCCATGCTTCCACTTATCGTATTCTCTGTTCTTTTCGGTTTTGCCGTTAACCTTAACGGCGGAAGAGAAACCCTGTGTGGCAAATTTCTCGCAGACCTTACAAACGTAATGCTTAAATTTGTTAACATCGTTACATATTATGCACCGATTGCTTTCTTTGCAATCTTTGCAGATCTCGTTGCATCATATGGTCCTCAGATTACCGCGGCATACGGAAGAGCTCTTCTTCTTTATTATCCGCTCTGTTTCATATATATCTTTACGGCATTCCCTATTATGGCTTTCATCGGCGGTGGAAAGGGCGCTCCCCGGGTAATGTTTAAACATATCGCAAAACCTGCTGTTGTTTCACTTGGTACATGCTCATCTGTTGCCACCATTCCTACAAATATGGCTGCGGCAGAAGATACCGGAATCAACAAAGATGTTTCTGATATGGTCCTTCCTCTCGGTGCAACAATGCATATGGATGGTTCTTGCTTCTCATGTGTTCTCAAGATAGCATTTGTATTCGGAGTGTTCGGACAGTCTCTTACGTGGGATAATCTCATCCCGGTTGTCCTTGTAGCTGTTCTTTCGTCAGTAGGAATGAGTGGTGTTCCGGGTGGCGGATACATCGGTGAGTATATTATGTGCTCGATCTTCTTCCCGACACACATGGAGCTTGCTTTCCCTATCCTCGTAGCAATCGGTAATCTCGTTGATCCGCCTGCAACTATGATCAACGCATCCGGCGACTATGTAGTATGTTACATCGTTGAAAGATTTACGGATGGAAAAGATTGGCTGCAGAAGATTCTGAAAAAAGAACAGGAAGTAGCATAAAACTGTTACATTTAAAAAGAGGTCGAACGATTCGCTCGACCTCTTTTTTATCTTTTTATCAGCACTACAGAAAGATCATTTACATTTGTTCCGGTCGGACCGGTCATTATAAGACCATCAGCCTCCTTAAGTGCGTTGTACGCATCATTGTTTTTAAGAACTTCGGAAATATCTATTCCTTTTTTCTCAAGCATCACGGCTGTTTCTTCCGTAACTATTCCTCCTGCTGCATCTGTCGGTCCGTCTGTTCCGTCAGATCCGAAACTGAATACACATGTATCTTTGCATCCCGAAATAAACGGAGCTGCAGCGAGTGCAATTTCCTGATTGCGTCCTCCTTTTCCTTTGCCGGTGAGATGTACAACCGTCTCTCCTCCTGCAATGAATGCTATCGATTTCTCTTCCTGATGATCTGCTGCTATCGATCCGAGAAACGCTCCTGCTTCTTTAGCCTCACATGACAAAGATGCTGTTAAGAATACCGGTTCATATCCGAGCTCACGACATACTCTTTCGGCAGAAGCGCAAAGATTTTTAACACTCCCTGTAACATATGTCGTAACATTATCAAGACTTTTCGGAGTTTCTTCTTCGAGAAGTTTATGTGCTTTTTCCGAAATACACAAATTGTACTTTTCTGCTATCTGCTTTGCCTGACTGCAGGTTGATGTATCCGGATATGCCGGTCCGGATGCAATCATATCCAGCGGATCACCGATAATATCCGACAAAACAACCGTATAAACATGAGCCGGCCTGCACGCGATTGCGAAGCGACCTCCTTTTACGGCAGATAGTCTTTTTCGTATAGTGTTCATTTCAACGATGTCCGCACCGGATGCCAAAAGCTGTTTTGTAATATCTGCCATCTCCTCATCCGGTATCAGAGGTTTCTCAAATAATGCAGAACCTCCTCCGGAAAGAAGAAACAGAACTGAATCTTTTTCGGAAAGACTCCCGACCTTTTCAAGTGCTTTTGCCGTCGCTTTATAAGAATTCTCATCGGGAACAGGATGCCCCGCCTCACAAATCATAAGTGGATTAATTGAGCCATGAGAGTGATCATATTTCGTAATAACTATTCCGTCGTCAATTCTGTCGCCCAATTCGTCAGCTGCCGCTTTTGCCATTTCCCATGCGGCCTTTCCCGCTGCTACTACAACAAGCTTGCCCTTGCCGAACTTGATTTTTTGCAATGCAGATTTAACGGCTGCACCTGGCATTGAGTCACCAAGTGCGGCCGAAATAATCTTTTGACTATCTTTTAATAGTATATCTCTCATTTAATCTTCTTGAATACCGGTTTAAGTGCCGGATAAATCTCTTTGTACTTCTTATATGCTTCGTTATATCTTGCAGTGATTTCCGGATCCGGTTCGATTGTTGATGCTATCTCAATGAGATCATCGCATGCAGCCTGCACAGACGGATATAAGCCTGTTCCTACCATTGCAAGTATAGCAGCGCCATAACCCGGACCCTGTTCTGTCTTGACCATATCAAGCGGTATTCCGAGAATATTTGCAAATACTTTCTTCCACTGGATACTCTTTGCTCCTCCTCCGCAGATATTGGATCTCTTGATGTCTATACCGAGACTTTTTGCAATTTCAAAAGAATCTCGAATCGCAAATGCAACTCCTTCATATACGGCAAGAATCATATCGAGTCTGTTTGTGTCCATTGTTATACCTGTAAATGTTCCTCTCGCATCCGTATCATTGATAGGACTTCTCTCTCCCATAAGATATGGCAGGAAGAACACATGATTGTTCCCCATCATCTCATCTGTGATGGCATCCTGTTCCGTGAATCCTTCAGCGCCTAAAATCTGTTTAACAAACCAGTGATTACATGATGCTGCTGAAAGCATGCACGCCATAAGGTGATAACCGCCGTCGGCATGATCGAAACTGTGAAGTGCATTATACGGATCAACTCCGAATTTATCGGATGATATAAACAGCGTTCCCGATGTTCCGACAGAAAGATTGCATCCGCCGGCTCCTACTGTACCTGTTCCGACTGCTGCCGCGGCATTGTCTCCTGCACCTGCGACAACTTTTGCCTGCGGGATTTTGAGCAACTCGGCGATTTCAGGTTTGACTGTTCCTATTACTTCATAACTCTCGAAAAGCTTCGGCATCTGTGAATCATTAAGTCCGCAGATATCCATCATTTCTTTAGACCATTTCTTGTTCTTTACATCAAGAAGAAGCATGCCTGATGCATCCGAGTAATCACAGCTGTGTACTCCTGTAAGCATGAAGTTGATGTAATCCTTCGGTAGCATAATTTTAGCTATCTTTGCATAATTCTCAGGCTCGTTTGTCTTCATCCAAAGGATCTTTGGAGCTGTGAATCCGGCAAAAGCGATGTTTGCCGTATATTCGCTTAATTTTTCTTTTCCTATCTCGTGGTTAAGATAATCAACTTCTTCAAACGTACGTCCGTCGTTCCATAGAATTGCGGGGCGGATAACATTATCCTTCTCGTCCAGTGCAACCAGTCCGTGCATCTGTCCACCGCAGCCGATTCCTGCTATCTGTGAAGCATCAACTCCTTTGAGAAGCTCCGGTATTCCTTCCGTGCAGGCTTTCCACCAGTCACTCGGGAGCTGCTCGCTCCACCCCGGATGAGGAAAGATTAGTTCATATTCTTTTGTCAGTTCTTTGATGATGCTTCCATTCTCGTCCACTAACAGAAACTTGGTTGATGATGTTCCCAAATCAATACCCAGATAATACATTTTTTGCCTCCTGTTTTTTTTCAGACTTTACTCTGTTATATCTTCTGTTGATGATTCGTCGTATGCCGTCTCCTCTTCCTGCTCTGTAGAATCATCATTTTTACTCAAAGTCATCTTTGTGAAGCCCGCTACTCTGACGTTGGATTCCCGATCTATATTCATCAGTTTAACACCGGATGTGTTCCTGCCGATTACCGAAATATCATTAACATTTATTCTGATCAGAACGCCTTCGTTGGTCATAAGAAGTATGTCTCTGTCCTCGTTGATAAGTTTTGCTCCGATAAGATTTCCCGTCTTTTCCGTTACTTTATAGCATCTCAGACCTAATCCGCCTCTCTTTTGTCCGGCAAATTCTTCAAGTCTGGTTCTCTTACCCATACCAAGTTCCGAAACAACGAGCAGGTACTCGCCCTGTATGCAAAGCTGCATTCCTACAACTTCATCTCCGGCGTGGAGTTTCATTCCTCTTACTCCGCTTGCTCCTCTTCCCATATCTCTGACTTCAGTCTCGTTGAACATGATGGCCTGACCTTTTTTCGAAACCATGATGACATCCTGATTTCCGTCTGTCGATTTAACATCAATAAGTTCATCACCTTCTCGAAGACCGATTGCGATAAGTCCCGACTTACGTACGTTCTGCATCTTCGCTATCTCAACCTTTTTAACTACACCGAGCTTTGTAGCCATGAACAGATATCCGTCATCTCCGTACTCATTGACCGGTACCATTGCTGTTACTCTTTCTCCCGGCTGAAGCGGAAGGAGATTGACAATCGCTATGCCCCTGGCTGTTCTTGATGCCTCGGGAATCTGGAATGTACGCAGTCTGTATACTCTTCCCTGATTGGTAAAGAAATTTATATAGTGATGAGCCGTGGTCGTAATGATATCCGAAATGAAATCATCTTCTATTGTAGCCATACCCCGAATGCCTTTACCGCCTCTGTTTTGCGCCTTGAAATTATCCGGGCTCATCCTCTTTATATATCCCTTATTCGTCATGGTGATTATTACATCATCGTCGGAAATTAGATCTTCATCCTCGAGCTCGGAATCGTCTATTTCGATTCTTGTTTTTCTGCCGTCTCCGTACTTATCTGCTATCTCCTGAATCTCTTTTCGAATTACTCCCAAAAGAAGTTTCCTGTCTTCAAGAATAGCCGTAAGCTCTTTGATCCTGATCTGAAGATTTGTGTATTCTTCTTCGACTTTTCGTCTCTCAAGCCCTGTGAGTGCCTTAAGACGCATATCTACTATGGCCTGAGCCTGAACATCTGAAAATCCGAATCTTGCAATAAGATTTGCCTTTGCCGATTCAGTATCTTCAGATTTTCTTATAATGGTGATGACTTCGTCAATGTTATCGATTGCCTTTAAGAATCCTTCCAGGATATGTGCACGATCCTGTGCCTTTTTAAGATCGTATCTCGTGCGGCGCGTGATAACATTTTCCTGATGCTTCAGATACTCTTCAAGTATCTGTTTTAAATTAAGTGTCTTCGGCTCTCCTCTGACGATACAGAGATTATTTACACCGAATGTACTCTGCAGCTGCGTATGCTTGTAAAGCTGATTGAGCACTACCTGAGGATTGGCATCCCTCTTGAGTTCGATAAGTATCTTGTTTTCGGATCCTTTTCCGAAAATATCCTTTACATCAGAGATGCCTTCGATACGTTTATCATTAACCAGATCTGCGATGTTCTTGATTACATTTGAACGATAAACCAAATACGGAAGTTCCTTAACTGTGATGGTATGCTTTCCGTTTGGAAGTTCATCTATCTCACAGATGGCGCGCATCTTGATCTTTCCGCGACCAGTCTTATATGCATCCGTAATTCCACGAGTTCCGAGTATCATGGCACCTGTCGGGAAATCTGGCCCATTTACAATCTGCATTATTTCCGAAAGATCCGTCTCTCTGTCTTCTGTGATTCTGTTATCTATCATCAGTACTGCGGCGGAAATTATTTCTCTTAAGTTGTGCGGTGGCATATTTGTAGCCATACCGACTGCTATACCCGTTGTTCCGTTTACGAGAATATTCGGAATCTGTGACGGAAGTATGGACGGCTCATCGTATCCCTGCTCGTTAGAGAAATTGGGAACAAAATCAACTGTGTCCTTTCCTATGCCTTCCATCATCTCCATGGCGAGTTTTGACAGCTTACCTTCCGTATAACGTGATGCGGCCGGGGAATCTCCGTCTTCCGAACCGAAATTGCCCTGTTTCTCTATAAGCGGGTATCTTAAAGACCATGGCTGCCCCATGTATACCAGTGCTCCGTATATGGAAGAATCACCGTGTGGGTGATAATGACCCATCGTCTCTCCGACTATGGTTGCACATTTTTTTGTTTTCTTATCTGCGGTAGCACCCATTTTCATGGCTGCGTACAGTATCCTTCTCTGTACAGGTTTCAGACCGTCTCTAACGTCGGGAAGAGCTCTTGCAACGATTACACTCATGGCATAATCGATATAATTGCTTTCCATCGTGCTTCGCAAATCTACATCTTTTATTTTGTCATATGTATTAGGTTCCATATTTTTATCCTTTATACATCAAGGTTTGTAACATATTTTGCGTTCTCTTCGATAAATACTCTTCTCGGTTCAACCTGATCTCCCATCAGAGTCGTAAATGTAAGATCAAGTTCCGACTTTGCATCCTCATCCATATTTACACGAAGAAGAGTTCTTGTTTCCGGATCCATGGTTGTTTCCGACAGCTCCTGGTCTTCCATTTCACCCAAACCTTTGAATCTTTGAACATCTGCATTCTTTCCTACTTCTTCAAGAAGTCGGTCTCTTTCTTCGTCGCTGTATGCATAGAAAAGTTTTCCGTTCTTTCTTACATAATATAGCGGTGGCTGCGCCAGGAATACATGTCCTTCTTTTATAAGATCCGGCATAAAACGATAGATGAATGTGAGCATAAGTGTAGCGATATGTGCTCCGTCAACATCAGCATCGCTCATGATGATGATTTTGTTATAACGAAGTTTTGATATATCAAAATCGTCATGAATACCTGTTCCGAACGCAGTGATCATCCCTTGAATCTCTTCATTGGCATATATCTTATCAACACGCGCTTTTTCTACGTTAAGAATCTTTCCTCTTATCGGCATAACAGCCTGATATTTAACATCTCTGCAGTTTTTTGCCGGACCTAAAGCAGAGTCTCCCTCGACGATAAAAATCTCACACTTGGAAGGATCTCTCTCTGTGCAATCCTGAAGTTTGCCGGGAAGTTTACTTGTCTCCAACGCAGACTTGCGTCTGGTTAAGTCTCTTGCATGACGTGCGGCATTTCTTGCTCTCTGAGATTGAACTGATTTCTCACATATTATTTTTGCAACTTTCGGATTTTGTTCAAGATAATATGTCAGCTGTTCCGACATAATTGCGTTGACCGCAGTCTGTGCTTCCGAATTTCCGAGTTTCTGTTTTGTCTGTCCTTCAAACTGAGGTTCTTCAACCTTTACGCTTATTATTGCAGTAATACCCTCTCTGATATCTTCTCCGGAAAGACCTTCTTCGTTTTCTTTGAGAAATTTATTTTTCCTTGCATAATCATTTATGGTTTTTGTAAGAGCATTTTTAAAACCGGTTAAATGCATGCCTCCTTCAGGAGTATTTATATTGTTTACAAAAGAATATATTCCCTCGTTATACCCGTCATTATGTTGAAATGCTACCTCAACAAGTACTTTGTTTTTTTCACCCTCACAATATATAACATCATCGTAGAGAGGTGTTGTACCCTTGTTAAGATATCCGACAAATTCCTTTATTCCTCCTTCGTAGCAAAACGACTCGCTGCGCTCAGGATCTACTCTTTTATCTACCAGTTCGATGCGAAGACCCTTTGTAAGGAATGCCGTCTCACGAAGACGGGTTCTCAAAGTTCCGAAATCATAAATAGTTTCTTCAAAAATTTCCTTGTCCGGAAGAAATTGAACTTCCGTTCCATGCAGATCCTCATCACATGTCCCGATTACATGAATTTCTTCAACGGTCTTTCCTCTTTCAAATTTCATCTGGTATATTTTACCGTCTTTAAATACTTTAACTATCAGCCACTCCGAGAGTGCATTAACTACAGATGCACCTACTCCGTGAAGACCTCCTGATACTTTATATCCCCCACCACCGAATTTTCCGCCGGCATGAAGTACCGTAAACACTACTTCGACAGCAGGCTTCCCGGCTTTCTTCTGTATATCAACAGGAATTCCACGGCCGTTATCATTTACGGTGATGGAATTATCAGGATTGATCGTTACTTTTATTTCATTACAAAATCCGGCAAGAGATTCGTCAACCGAGTTATCTACTATCTCATAAACCAGATGATGAAGTCCTCTCAAAGAAGTTGTTCCTATATACATACCGGGACGTCTTCTAACAGCTTCAAGACCTTCAAGTATCTGTATTTGTTCGGCATTATATTCGCTCATTACGTAGCCTCCACCAATGTAACTTTTGCATTTTTTACAAACATTTTTTTAGCAATGTCAAAATTTCTATTTATAAACTCCTCGATACCGGTACATGTGATAATTGTTTGAATATTATCTATTTCACTGAGAAGTTTGTTTTGTCTTCCTGTATCGAGTTCACTTAATACATCATCAAGAAGTAATATCGGATAATCGTTAATGTTATTTTTTACCATCTCTATTTCAGCCAGTTTCAATGAAAGTGCGGCTGTTCTTTGTTGTCCCTGCGATCCGAATTTTCTTAAATCTACGTCATTCAGAAAAAAAGATATATCGTCTCTGTGAGGACCGCTTAATGTGGTTTTTGCTCTTATTTCATCATTTCTGTTATCCTTTATCTCACATTTTTCATATACAAGCTTAAGAATTTCTTTTCCATCTGACATATTAAAATGTATATTTTTAATAATGGGATTAAGTTCGTTTATATATTTCTCGCGAATTTCAAATACTTCTCTTCCGTATTTTTTTAATTGTTCATCATAAATATCAAGGATATCGTTTATTTCTCTTGTTTTATATGCTTCCTTTAATACACTGTTTTTTTGGATAAGGACTTTATTATAGTTGATAAGTGAACTCACATATATATGGTTAAGTTGACAAAGTTCCATATCAACGAACTTTCTTCTTTCAGCCGGCCCTTCTTTTATGATATTTAAGTCTTCAGGTGAAAAACATACAACATTAATTTTTCCGAAAAGTTCACTTGCCTTTTTAATAACCACTCCATTTACAGCTATACCTTTGGTGTGATTTTTTTTGAGATGCATATCAATCACATACGGTAAATTGTTTTTTACATATTTTACCCTTATATGTGATTCATCATTATTGAAATTAATAAGTTCTTTATCCTTCGACCCTCTGTGTGATTTTGTTGTCGCACATACATATATTGATTCAAGGATGTTTGTTTTACCCTGTGCATTATCTCCGTAAAGAAGATTTGTTTTTTTATCAAAAGATATATTTAAGTCTTTATAATTTCTGTAGTTATTTAATTCTAAAGATTCAATAAACAATTTTAATCAACAAAATTAACCGGTAATATCAGATAAATATATTTTTCCTCATCATCTCTTATAAAACATGGAGCTTTTGCATTGGTGAAATATAAATTAACTTCTTCATCATCTATAGCACGAAGAGCATCTATTAAAAATTTAGGATTAAATGCAATCTTTATATTTTTACCCTCTTTATGACATAATATGTCTCCATCCATTGTTCCAAAGGAAGATTTTATACTTATATTCAAATTTGATTCATTAATATTCAATATGATAGGTTTATGATCATTCTCTCTGATAAAAATCATAGATCTGTCTATATAGCTTATTAATTCATTTTTATTTACAACTATTTTTGTTTCACAATCTTTTGAAAGCATGTGATCAATCTTGAAGTATTCTCCGTTGATTATTCCACATACAACTTTTGTATTATCAAATTCAAATAATAAATGATTTTTACTGAAGTATATTAATAGTTCTTTTTCATTATCTCCTGAAACTATTTTACTTATTTCATTTAAACTTCTTACAGGAACAATTGCTTTTTCATCTCCGTAATATTCTTTCATATTAATGTTTCTTATTGATATTCTGTGTCCGTCAAGAGTTGTAAATCTTACCTTATCTGATTTAACTTCTATAAACTCCCCACCCATCATTTTATTATTATCATTTACTGCTGCCGAAAAGATGGTTTGTCTTACAACTTCTTTTAATGTGAATTGAGATATACTTATATAATTATTTTTCTCAATGTATGGAAGATAAGGAAATTCTTCACCATCTCTTCCCTGAATTTTAAATAATGAATTATCAGCTTTTATTGTTGTTAAATAGGATGAATCACTTTCAATTTCTATATAGCTATCATTCGAATCAGCTTTTCTTATAATTTCATTTATAAGTTTTGCATCTAATGCTATTTTTCCTTTTTCTTTTATTTCCCCTTCTACTGTTGTTTCTATTCCAAGGTCCATATCATTGGCTACAAGTTTTATTTCAGATGATGCATCAAATAATATACATTCAAGAATAGGATTAGTAGTTCTGGTAGGAATTGCTCTTGAAACTATGTTTATTGCATTCATAATATTTTCTTTTTTAAATATAAGTTTCATAAAGGGCTCCTTTCTTTAAAAACAATAAATATATAATATATTTTAGAATTATTAGGATTAGTATATGTTTATATGTTGAAATTCCTTAAAAACCTTTATAAATAAGGATTTTTTATACTTAAATAATGTTGATAATCATGCTTTTATATGTTTCTAATGTGTAGAAAGTTTCTTTTCCAATATTGATAAATCATGTTTTAAATCATCATTTGAATTTATTTCAGAGTTTATTTTATTAATTCCGTGTAAAATTGTGGAATGATCTTTTCCTCCGAGAATATTTCCTATATATTCAAGTGAACAATTTGTTAATTTCTTCATCAGGTACATTGATATCTGTCGTGGATAAACAAGTTCTTTTGTCCTTTTTGAAGATACTATATCTAGTTTATCAGTAGAAAAATGATCGCTTACAACATCAAGAACATATTCTGGAGTAATAATCTTCTTTGAATTTGGAGATAGAGTATCTTTAAGTACTTCTTTGGCAAAATCAACATCAATTTTTTTATTTTCTAGTTTTGCCATCATTCTTATTTTATTAAGAGCACCTTCGAGTTCTCTTATGTTGGTATCTATTACCTCTGCTATATATTTAATTACTTCATTATCAATACTTATTCCGTCGGTTTCCTCTTTCTTTCTTAAGATAGCAAGTCTTGTTTCATAATCCGGAGATTGAATATCTGCCTGAAGACCCCATGAAAATCTTGATTTTATTCTTTCTTCAAGGTTTTCAAAATCTTTCGGTGGTCTGTCTGATGATATTACTATTTGTTTTTTGTTTTGATACATATCATTAAAGGTATTAAAAAATTCTTCCTGAGTACTTTGTTTTCCTATAATAAATTGAATATCATCAATAAGAAGTACATCATTATATCTGTATTTTTCACGGAATTCCTGAGTTGTTTTCTTATGAATAGCATCAACTATCTCATTTGTAAAATTTTCGCTTGTAACGTATAAGACCTTTTTTGTCGGATCTTTTTCAAGTATAAAATGAGCTATAGCTTGCATAAGATGAGTTTTACCTAAACCTACTCCTCCATATAAGAAAAGAGGATTATAAGATGACTCACCAGGTGATTCAGCAACAGCGAGAGATGCTGCATGGGCAAAGTTATTACTGTTACCGACAACAAAAGAATCAAAAGTATATTTAGGATTAAGATTTGCCATCAACAACGAATAATTATCAACTTTCTTTTTTTCGTTGTTAATCAATGTAGATTTCTTTTCTTTAAGTTCAGTAAGATTAGTATTATTAAGTATATTTATATGACAATCTATACCGGTAATTTCAGAGATAGAAACCCTTAGTATCTGAGAATATTTTTTTTCAACATATTTTTTAAAAGAGTTCTCATTCTGTGGAATCAGGATATCAAGCACCAGATTTTTTTCGGAATCATGGTGAGTCTTTACGGGAACCAAAGGAGATATCCATGTTTCATAGGATACATCGGAAATCTCAAATTCATCTTTTATATAAGACTGAATTGAAGCCCAATTTTGTTTTATCTTATCTATCATGATAATTACCCCGTCAAAAACAACGCCAGAAATATTTTTTCTGACAATAATACACACTTATTATATCAAAAAAACCTTATTTTATCAACAAAACAGGCATGTTCACTATATATTGAAGTGGATAAGTATAAAATAATATGTGGATAATATGTTGATAATTTGGAAAGGAGATGTGTAGAAAATGTGTAAGACTTTATCCACAAGTTATACACATAAAGTGGATAAGTGGACATCTAAAAATCGGCTTGACTAAATGAGGGTATTTCTATATAATGGTAAAGCTTGTTTAAGAATGGCGGATTATTCCGTTCGATATAAAGGGAGGAAAAACATCATGAAAATGACATTTCAGCCAAAGAACAGACAGAGAAGCAAGGTTCATGGCTTTAGAGCAAGAATGAGCACACCGGGCGGAAGAAAAGTATTGGCTGCTAGACGTGCAAAGGGTAGAGCTAAGTTATCAGCATAAATTATAGCCGGGGAATATAAAACCCCGGTCTTTTTAGCATGAACAGATTCCCTTCTATCAAAAAAAATGAAGACTTTAGGAAAATATACAGGTCGGGGAAGTCATGTGCCAACGACTCTCTCATTATGTATGTCTTAAAAAGAGATGAAGAGAACGGATCCGGCAGAATAGGAATATCTGTATCCAGGAAAGTCGGCAATTCAGTAGTCAGACATCGCATAGTGAGAATAGTCAGAGAATGCTATAGGCTTCATCGTAACGAAGTGAAGCCCGGTTATGACATCGTGGTCATAGCAAGGCAGCCCGCTGCTGCGTACGGATATAATGAAATGTCCTGCGCATATATGAATCTGTGCAGTCGGATGGGCATTATAATATGAAGATTATTTTTGTTGCATTAATAAGATTTTATCAGAAATACATGTCACCTTTCATTTTAAGGGCGCCCTGTATCTATACTCCTTCATGTTCTCAATATACTTTGGAGGCAATAGAGAAATACGGGGTATTAAAAGGAGGTTGGATGGGATTTAAGAGGATATTGCGCTGTAATCCTTTCCATGAGGGAGGATATGATCCTGTTCCGTGATTTCTGATTATTAATATTTGGAGGACAAGAGATTGTTAACTACTATTCTTTTGACCCAGTCCACAACACCTATCATCGGATGGGTTGCATGGGTTTTGGGAAAAATCATGGCCGTTCTTTTCACTTTCTGTAATTCGATTTTCGGAAGTGCAAATATCGGTGTCTGCATCATACTTTTTACGATTATCGTAAATCTTCTTATGCTCCCGCTTACAATCAAACAGCAGAAATCATCAAAGCTTATGAGTGTAATGCAGCCGGAGATTCAGGCGATTCAGAAAAAATACAAAGGTAAAACCGATCAGCAGAGTGCTGCAAGAATGCAGGCAGAGACACAGGCTGTCTATGAGAAGTACGGAACCAGCATGACAGGCGGTTGCGTTCAGCTTCTTATTCAGATGCCTATTCTTTTTGCTTTGTATCAGGTTATATACCATATACCGGGTTACGTTCCTCAGGTCAAGGAACTTCTTACACCGCTTGCTACGGAAGTCTCAAAAATCACGGGTTTTGTTTCATACGCAGGATTTACGGATCTTGCTTCTGCAGCAAAGATGGCAAAGAACATCGATTACAATGTACTTGATAACGTAATCGACCTTCTTTATAAACTTACGCCATCACAATGGGTAACACTTGGTGATATATTCCCGTCTTTGACAGAACTTATCGAAAAAACGTCAATAACATTGGCAGGTCTTAACAGTTTTCTCGGAATCAACCTTGCAACATCACCGTGGCAGGGATTTCAACCGAGCTGGGCATGGCTTATTCCTATTCTTGCCGGTCTTACTCAATGGGCAAGTACAAAGTTCATGACACAGAATCCGGCAACACCGGATGACGACAGTAATCCTGCAGCATCTTCGATGAAGACCATGAACATTATGATGCCGATTATGTCGGTGTTCTTCTGTTTCACTCTTCCTGCAGGTATCGGAATTTACTGGATTGCAAGTGCTGTAGTTCGTACTATCATTCAGATATTCATCAACATGGGATATAAGGATATTGATGTTGATAAGCTTGTAGCCGAGAACCTTGAAAAGACAAATAAGAAACGTGCTAAAAAAGGCCTTCCGCCAAAGACTATAGATAAGAAAGCATTGGCAGAGGCTGAAAGAGAAGAACGTATCAGAGAATATCAGGAAGCACAGGAAGCAGCAAAGAAAGAGAAATCCGACAAACAGGTTATAGATTCTACAAAATACTACAACTTCCATGCAAAGGAAGGATCTCTTGCGGCCAAGGCAAATATGGTTGCTATGTACGACCAGAGAGAGTACGAGAAACGTCACGGAAAGAAAAAGAATAATACACCGGCTCCGGATTCAGCCGATGCAAACAGCAAGGAGAAAGAATAATGCAAAGTATTACAGTTACGGCTAAAACTTATGATGATGCCATTGCAGAGGCCATACAGGAACTAAAGACATCAAGTGATCATCTGGATATTAAAGTTATTGAAGAGGGAAAAGAAGGGCTTCTTGGAGTGATCGGCGGAAAGCCATGGGTTATCAAAGCCATCGCGCTGACAGATGAACAGCTCAGGGAAAAATTGCAGAGAGGGGCTGAAGAAAAAAATCAGCCGAAAGAAGTTGAAGAAGATAAGAAAGAGAACACGGAATCTGCTATACCGGTTAAACCCATCGTAATGACAGAAGTTGCTCCGACTATCAAAAAGACGGTTGTCGAAGATTTCGATATTGAAGTTCCGGAAGTGGGATTTCAGAAACCTGAAAGAGAGTTAAATCTGGTCAGCGAAGAAGAAGCAAAAGAGCTTATAGCAAAAGCGGTAACATTCCTTACGGATACTTTCAGGGTAATGGATATGCCGGTTGAGATGGAAACAAGTTTCAATCATGATGAAAACGAACTGGATGTAGTCCTTTCGGGAGAAGACATGGGAGTGCTCATCGGAAAGAGGGGTCAGACACTTGATTCTCTCCAGTATCTGGCAAGCCTGGTAGTTAATAAGCATCATGAAGGATACATAAGAGTTAAGCTTGACACGGAAAATTACAGAGAGCGTCGTCAGGCGAAACTTGAAGAACTTGCTCACAATATCGCGCATAAGGTTTCACGAACCAAGAGAGCGGTTGACCTTGAACCGATGAATCCATATGAGAGAAGAATCATTCATTCGGCATTACAGAATGATCCGTATGTAACAACAGTCAGTGAAGGTGAGGAGCCCTATCGTCATGTAGTGGTAATACTAAAGAAGACAGGCCGCCGTCACAGATAACTAAATAATCACAGCTTGGTGAAAGAAGGCTGCGTATACTTATCCGGTATACAGGGGCCTTCTTTTCTTTTTTAAGAAAAATTATGAGAACAAATGATACCATTGCCGCAGTTGCGACTGCACTTGCACCGGGAGGAATAGGAATAGTCCGGATTTCCGGCGAAGAAGCGATTTTGATTGCTGACAGGATTTTCAGAGGAAAAAAGTCTTTGTGTGAAGCAGATTCTCACACAATTAATTTCGGTTACGTTTATGATAATGAGGAACCGGTAGATCAGGTTTTATGCATGGTCATGAAAGCACCTAATTCATATACCGGTGAAAATGTTGTCGAGATCCAGTGTCATGGCGGTGTTCTGGTTATGCAGAGGATTCTTTCTCTTTGCATAGAGGCAGGAGCATATCCGGCGGAACCGGGCGAGTTTACAAAGAGAGCATTTCTTAATGGAAAGTTGGATCTTTCACAAGCAGAAGCCGTGGCCGATATTATTGATGCAGAGACTCAGAATTCGCTTAAAGCCGGAGTCAGTCAGCTTAAGGGAAAACTTTCTTCAGAGATAAATGACATCAGAAGAATCCTTCTTCATGAGATAGCATTTATTGAAGCTGCATTGGATGATCCTGAGCATTATTCACTTGATGACTACGGAAAAGAACTGGAGATAAAAGCTGCTCAAATCAGTTCACGACTGGAGCGCCTTATCAAAAATTCCGATGCCGGGATCATTATTAAAAACGGAATTGATACTGCGATTATCGGAAGACCGAATGCAGGAAAATCTTCTGTTCTTAATCTTCTTTCCGGAAGAGACAGAGCTATTGTTACAGACATTGCCGGAACAACAAGAGATACGCTTACCGAGCACATTTCCCTGGGTGGAATCAGACTTAATCTTACCGATACGGCAGGTCTTCGGGAGAGTGATAACATGGTTGAACAGATTGGCGTTGACCGTGCAAAGAAGGCGGCGGAGGAAGCAGATCTTATACTTCTTATTCTTGATGGATCTGAAGATTTTTCTTCTGAGGATAAAGAGATTCTGAAACTTGTTGAAGGAAAGAACATTATCGTTCTTATCAATAAACAGGATCGTACAGACTGGAAACCGGTCACGGATGAATTGGTCCTTAAGTATCCGTTTGTTGGTTTTTCCGCAAAGAACGGGCAGGGACTTAAGGAACTGGAAAGCATCATCAAAGATAAATTTTTCAATGGTGAGATCAATTTAAATGATGAAATATATGTTACCGGAGTTCGCCATCTTCAGGCTTTAAAAGCCGCGCTGAATTCAGTTAAACTTGTTCGTGAAGGAATTGCTCTTGGTCAGACGGAAGATCTTATTTCTGTTGATCTTACAGATGCATATGAGTCACTTGGGACAATAACAGGTGAAACGGACGGTGAAGATATTATTAATGAGATATTTGCTAGATTCTGTATGGGTAAATAATTATGAC
>JAZRYX010000002.1:0-9312 GCA_045600945.1 Lachnospiraceae bacterium | reverse complement strand
CGTATCTTCTAATGGAATGTGTTGTAATAGAGCATTTATAGCCGATACATGTTGCTGCACCCCGTCAGAAAGATATCTATTTAATAAGCGCCTTATCCCCTGAAGAATAACCTCAACCTTATCCGTAAACTCTTCTTCCTTATTGGCTATAATGAAATAATCAATTAGCGCATCTGGTTTATTATTTGCCCCTGATAAATGCGGCTGATAATAATTCCAGTAATCCGTTATTGAAACCGGAAAATGTGTTTCGTAAGCGGCAACTGCTTCTTTATTATGAACCATACCCACGACATGCACACCATCATGCTTGTATTTCTCTAATTCCTCATCAGTAAAGCATTCAAGAACATAAGAAGAAAAAGAAGGTATGACCTTGTCTATTTCCCTTTTATCGAAAAGAAACACCGCATTCTTATCTTGAAGACGCTTAAATATGTCAGATTTTCCTTCCATTGATTCTCTGGTAACGGACAGCCTGTTTGATAATGTAGAGATTGACTCTCCAAATCGTTTGCTATCTGGAATTGTTAATACTGGGTTCTGAGGGTATCTCGTACTCGTACTCAAATTCATATACGAGTGATAAATTGCTTGATTAACATCACCGAATAATTGAATAACCGATTGTCCATTTTTCGGGAAAACGGTTTCTAATAATTCCCACTGCAAATCACTTGTATCTTGAGCCTCATCTACCATTACAATAGGGAATCTATCCTGAATGGATTTAACTAATGCCGGATTCTCTTTTAATGCATACCTTGCGATATACAGCATTTCATCGTAAGTGAAAAAGCCTTTTGAAAATGACAGTTCTATTACTCGCTTAACTTCCTTATACGTGTTTGCAGTCTGACCACATTTAACATCTTTTAACTTTAGGGGAAAGTCTGCTGCCTCACATATGTTCTCGTCTAGCCTATTTCTCGCTAAATAAGCTTTAGCATAGTAATTCAAAGAAGCGTATCTTTGTTTTAACGTTATATCCGAATCCACAGTCACAACCGGATATCCATGAGACCTTAACCATGGAATTGCTACATAAGTATCAAAAAAAGAATTCAAAGTTCCAACAAAATGCGGATATTTACGAAGCGATTTTCCTTTTGAATCCTTACTCAGCCGATGCTCAATTTCTTCCTTTGCAACATTAGTATGTGAAATGACACAAATTCCCGAAGTACTACTTTCCCACTTATCAAGTAAAGCCACAAGTTTTCCAATAATTACAGTAGTTTTCCCAGTTCCGGGAAACGCTTGAACATCAAAAGAATCCAATCGCTTAATGATTGCTCGTCTATTATCGTCAAAACGAATACCATCCATAACGCTTTCCACGCGGTCAAGGTCATCATCAGTTATCGAAAGACTAAGCATCCTAATCACCATCCTTAACCACATGATCCAAGGCAGCCAGTATATATCGAGGAAGTTTATTTCTCAGTTCGACTTGATTACTCTGGTATTTTTCCTCAATAATCTTGGCCAATTGCTGTGCAACTTCGGGTTTTGAAATGCTGGTAAAATGTCCATATAAAAAAGAACACTTTTCTTCTTTTGTTACATATTTTGAAAGCTCATTCTTTTTCTCTTCTATCTTTGCATCCCAATGGGCAGGAACATACATACTTCTTACGATTGCAAGAAGCATTTCATCAAATAGTCCTGCATACGCCAAATCATATTCTAACGTCCAGTGATCTGAAACAAATGTTTTAACATTTTGTCCGTCTACTTTATCGCATTTATCCTTAATTAGCTGGGCCGGATCTGATATTTCTGATTCCGTTCTCCAATTTCTGCGTTTCGGATAGTCAGATATAGCCACATATTTCTCATCAATACATATTCTGGGGCCACAGTCTGGCATCACATCTCTATCTGTAATACATGCAACTGGAATATCTAATAACTCCGTTTCATTTTTCCTTTTGAAAATGCCGGCAAATCGTTTTAATCCAACTCCACGAGCATTAACTATTGAAACACCATGCGCAGTAAGATCTTTGCCTAATAGTTTTGCTATTGTTGGAAGCAATAATTCTTCCGATGGACCTTCCACAATAACAACGGACTTGGCAAAAAACAAATTCGCTTTTGTTGCATCAAGGTACTTCTCAAGAAAGTAATAATCATCATCCTCCAGTAGTGTTTCTAACGTATCTAGAGAATATGCCTTCGCACCCTTAATAATTGATATATTTTCCAGTTTTACTACTGAAGCTAAAACCGGTGAGTGTGTCGTTATAATGATTTGGTGATTTCCAGATGAAGCTTCATCTTCTAATGACTGAATTAATCTAAGTTGACGCTGTGCATGAACATGTGCTTCAGGTTCTTCAATCAGTAAAAAAGATGATTCTGAAGCCTTGTTCAATAACAATTCACAAGCCATACTTAAAATATTACTTGTACCAAGACCTACTTTTCCAGCTTCATATGAAGTTTTTGCTGTTAAATCTAACTTTTCCAAAAGCGCGATAAGCTTTCGTGATTCTGAAGTATCTCTTCCCGAAACCTCAATTGTAGTTGTTACTTTATCCCCTACAAGCAACATTCTAGAGGATAAAGTATCTCCAATGGCTTTATTGACATCTTTTAACTTAGGATGCTCTGCTAACAATTTGTTGCTTAGTTCTGCAATTCCGGTAATTGACAATTGTCTAATATCAGCACCGTCTACATATTCATGCTGACCTTCATTCAAATCTTTCACACTATATAATACTTGTGACAATCTTGAGCCATGACCCGATTGCATGTTAAGATAAGCATCACGAAGTGGTCTTAGATACGTTGTTTTAATTAACTCTTTAGCTACAGATGATGGTGCTGGACCATCTCCTTCCATTCCAGAGGAAATAGTCGATGAGAGTCTTGGAGTCGAATAATTCAACAAATACTTAAATGTATAATGTATGAATAAAGAATAATTATCGTGATCAAATGTTAAACATTCTAAAAAAGCAGCTCGTTCATTCTGTGTTAAGTCTTTAAATTTGCATATGATTTCTATTTCAGAAGCGATATCTTCTTTATGAAAATCACTCTGCTCAAATCTATACCAACTTTGATCGGTGGCTCCTAAAGCAATTCTTATTGCATCAATAACTGCAGATTTACCAGAATCATTTTCACCAACCAAGATGTTTAAACCTTTTTTAAACTTAATCGTAGTTCCTGATGCATCAAAACACCGGAAATTTTTAATCTTTATTTCTGATAAATACATCTTAACGCATCCTCCTATTTTCCGGTCTACTTTATCCTATTAGTATTTCGGTGTTTAAGTGCTACCCAATTCGAATAGCAGATCCGCCCGTATTCCTCTATCATTTTGATGTATTGTGAATTCTGCACGTCAGTTACACTAAACGCCTGAACAATCTTCCCCGTGGGTCATTTCCCGAGGAAGGTCATCAGTTCATCGAGGCTCTTCCCGCTTTCGTGGAAAGCATCGATGATTGCTCTGACTTCCAGTTCCTGTTTCTGCTTTTTCAGTTTCAGGAGCTTGTCCGCCAGTTTGTCATATTTCGTTTGTACCTTGTCAAGTTCATTCTGGACTTTCTGGATCTCTGCATCAATCGAAGTAGCTGTCTTAGTACGTGCCATCATCTTCCTCCTGTTCCCGGCTGTCATTTGTGCCTTCGCTCTTTGCAAGGAGATCGCTCATCTCCTTAGCGGATGACCTTACGCTGTCGGCGTCCAGTCCGAACGAGCTCAGGATGACCTTCTGCTTCTTTGTTACCGCATACGGCATCCGGTAGGTGCCCTTTGCTCCCTTTACGATCTCGATCTTCTCGAGTTCCCGTAAGGCTGCCGGCACCGTCATGTAGTTCGGCCTTGCCTCCATACGGAGCATGGTCTCTTTCAGGAGGTTATAGATGCGGTTTCTTACGATCAGAGCTATGAACTCGATAAAGATCCTTGCGGACAGATTCTCTTCAGAATGGGAGCGCATGCTCTTTGAGCCGATAAAGGTCTTGTCTGCCTGGAAGAGCTTTTCCGACACATCCCTTCCCTTATAGCGGATGAGTGCTTCCGAAGCAGTCATTTCTTCTGAGGATACGATACAGAAGTATCCGCAGCGTTCAAGCTCCGCCTGTACCACATCGGAACGCTCGGCTGCGTAAAGGAGTTCTCCTTTCCGGCTGTAGTGAATATCGAAATAGTCAGTATAGGGCCTTCCGAGGGCGGCGATCTTACCTTCACGGCTCTCGATGTGCTTCCGGAGCTTTTCGATCCGTTCTTCAAGGGACTCCCTCTCGGAACTGCATTTTCCGGGATTGAAGTAGATGTGGATATACCGTTCTCTGGTGTCATCCTCATACAGAGGAGCCTTCACGGTGGTACCGTATACCTTATAGGAACGTATCGAACACTTCCTGTCCGTCTCGAAGGTCCCGCGTACTGAGGAGACAAGGGAGGAAACAAGGGATCGGCGTCCTTTGATCATGATGAGGAAGGCGCAGCCGTTTTTGTCCATGTAGATGATGTTGTCCTTGCTGAAGTACCCTCTGTCAAGGATGAAACCGACGTTTTCATATCCGTAGTCCTTCACCTTGTCCACCACATAAGGAAGCTGGGAAACATCCGTGATGGAACCCGGGTACTCCTCATAGAATAGAGGCACACGGTTGGTACTGTCGTAGGCAACGGATACATTGAAGATCGGATACCCGAGATCATCCTTGGGTTTTCCATACTCAACGAGATCGATATCACCGGCCTCGCAGTTCTTGTTGGTCGAGTCATAGGACAGGTAGATCAGCTGCTTCTTATCCCGTTTTCTGTTCCAGTCCTTCAGGAATCCCTGCATCTGTGGGAGACTTATGGAGGAAAGGAACCGGCTGACCGTGGAATCGCTGTAGATCCGCATCCCTTCCGAAAAGAGCGGATGGTCGTAGGCAAAGTCAGGGTAGTGCTGTCCCACGTTCTCCTCGCTGATGATGAGGTAAGCGATCAGATCCATGGCGAGCTTATGTTTTTCTCCGAACTGTTTTTCGAGAAGCCCAGGAAGACCGTACTCCTCGAGGACTTTCCGGATGACGATATGGGAACCGATCCGGAGACAGCTGCTGCGGTAAGCTTCCGGAAGTTCCTCCGGCAGAGTATTGCCGGGAAAATAGACCTCGAACTGCTCGTTCGGGTGCATCAGGTCCGGATCGCTCCCTGCCAGCTTTCCGATGATGGCTCGTTTCGGGATGCAGTACTGTTTGTCAGACTTATAGATCCGCCCGTATTCGAAAAGGATGTAGGTGACATTTCCCTTCTTTTTCCGGATGATCTTGCCCGGAACATCCGGGATTTTTACCGTGAGATCGTAGTACATCAGGCTCCTCCTGTTTAGTGTAACCGTTACACTAAATTTACCACATCCTCACGGGCTTTGCAAGCGATGATTCTTAACTTCCTGCGTTTTTTAACCCTTAGCCAGATTTCATGTCTGGTTCTGGATAAATGCGATGATTTCATCAGCGGTCTTGTCGCCTGCATGGTAAGCCTCAAGCAGCCTCTTATCGTCCATCTGTTTGCGTTTTGCAACCAGCTTCTCCATCTCGTCAAGCGCCGCATCATACTTCTCTTTCGCTGCTATAACAGCTGCTTCAGCCCTGCTGATCTTCTCATCCAGTGTGATCGTTCTTCTTGCCATGGCTTATTCCGCTCCTTCTTCTTTCAATGCTTTTTCTCTAATGCCTCAAGGTCTGTGCGCCTGAGGTCGGAGCTTATCTCTCTCGCTTGCTTCTGAACACTGTCTGCCGTCATATCGAACGCTTTAAGGATTGCCTTCTGCGTTGCCGTAACCGCGTGATCCAGGATGTATTCTCCATCCGCACCCCTGAGCATCTCGATCTTCTCAAGCTCTCCGATCGCCGCTGGTACACTCATGAAGTTCTGCTTCTTCTCCATCCTCGCTGTCTCTTCTTTGAGAAGCGCATACATACGGCTCCGGATGATCGTTGCTACAAACCCCACAAAGATCTTTGTGTCGATGGATTCATTGGAATAAACTCGTTCACTTCGTGCTCCTAGATAGCTCTTGTCGCTGCGGAAAGTCTTTTCTGATCCGTCACGGCTCTTATAAAGGTTCAGTGCGTCCTCAGCCGTCATCTTTGCGCTCGTTATGATCACAAAGTATCCGCAAAGCTCGATCTCACGGCTGATGACGTCTGAACGCTCCCTTCCTGCCATGAACTTCTCATCTTCCTGTCCTTCATGCCAGTAGATCAGATCGAAGTACTTCAGGTAGTCTCCGCGGGGATGGATGGGCTCTCCCATGCACTCCTTCAGCTTCTTTCCCATCCGGTCTATCTTTTCTTCGAGTTTTTCTCTTTCGTATGCCTTTTTTCCGTCATCGTAATAGATGTGGAACCAGCGCTCTTCCGTATCTGTGGCGTAAAGACGCCCCTTCACTGTCGTTCCGCTGACTTTGTACGCCCGGATACTTTTCCTGCGGTCATTCTCAAAGGTCCCTCTTACACCTGATACCACTTCTCTGACGAAGCTCTTCATTCCTCTGGACATGATCACGAAATCGTAACCGTTCTCATCCATGAAGCGGATGTTTTCCTTGCAGAAGTAGCCTCTGTCAAGGATGAACCCCACATGTTCGTATCCATAGCCTTTCGCTTTCCTCAGCGTATACTGCAGCTGCGAGATATCCACGATGCTCCCGGGATAGGTCTCATAAAACAGCGGCTCACGATTGTTCCGGTCATAGGCTATGGCGTAATTGAAGATATCCGTCTCCACGCCTTCCTTGGCATGGCCTACTTCCACCAGATCTATATCTCCCGCCTGACTCACCTTGCTGGTGGAGTCATATGAGATATAAATCTTCTCTCTGTGATCACGTACAGCATTCCATTCATTCAGAAAACGGATCCGCTGCTCAGCTGTCACCTTCTGCAGAAAGTCTGACACTTTCGAGTCACTGCAGATCCTCATGTCCTCCGTCATAAGCGCATGGTTATACGCATAGTCCGGATAGTACTGGCCTGCGTTGTCCTCTGTTATGATGGAATACGCCGCCAGGTCCAGGAACAGCCCCGCATCCTTTCCGATGATCTTTGCCAGCATCACGTCCAGCTGATAATCGGAGATGATCTTCCGGATCACCAGGTAGGCCCCGATATGAAGACATCCGCTTCGCTGCACTCCTTTCCGCTCGACCGGAAGCAGGTCCCTCGGAAAGAACTTCAAAAACTTTTCATTCGGATACATGAACTCCGGATGCTCCGGATCACGCTTTCCTATACAGGTCCTTTTCGGGGTGTTGTATTTCTTATCTTTAAGGTACACACGGCCATGTTCATAGTAGACATAGGGTGTTCCGTTGATCGTCTTTATCGAGATCTTTTCTCCACCGTTTGGGATCTCAATTCTGCAGTTCAGATACATTTGCGGCCTCCGTTATTGAGGGTTATTTAATCCTTAATAATTATGCCACAATGTGAGTTGAAATGCAAGAAGAACTACGATATTAGCCTTATTTCAGGCCACTTTTCTCTACTTTGATGTGAGGACTATCCGCATGAGGGTTAAATATATCGGAAGTTAAGAATGATTTCCTTATTTTGAGCCATCTTTCGTTGGTTTAATGTCAACTTTTAAGACTTAGTGTAACCTTCCGGAAGAATTCACATTACTAGCCTCGTTTACTCTTACCAGTGAGTGATCCGTCAAATATCGACTCTTCGTTCCTTGTTTTTCATAATTGACTTTTCCATACATCTCTGAAAAATCAAAAGTTTTTATTTCGTTAATTGAGACTCCTTCCAAACTGGATTGGTATGGCTTTATCAAATCCGACATTAAGAATTCATACCATGTTTTGACATGTACCTGTGGCGAGAGCACACCTTGATTTTGCTTTCGGATTTCGTTTCGTATAGAGTTAGCACCTCTATTAGTGTAAGTAGTAATGAGAACTTTTTTATCTCCTGCCTCCGTTACTGCCAATGCATCATGGCAAATATCCCATGTTTTTCCCGCCCCGGCAGCCGATATCTTAACTATATTTTTCGATAACATGTCTTATGTACTCTGGATAATTAATAGTTTTTTCTGCTTCAAAAACTCTGAACGCCCATTCAACCTTATTATTTGTCATAAATTGCAATACTTCTTCATAGTTTTTTCCTTCATAGAGCCATTTGTTGATATGACTTCCTTAAAAACTTGAGAAGGTTCACCGTTTTCACAATTTACCGCTAAGACACTTGGCTCAATAGTTTTCTTACCCTCATCTTTTTCATAAACAAAAGACAATAATGGATTGTCGATATAACCCCTGTACTTAACTTCAATATTTTGTTTTATATTCCCATCATTGTCGGTTACCACTACTACGGCTTTATTCATTAAGATTGCGATATCGCAATAACGTTTAAAAGCTAATGAATCAACGACAATTATGTCAATTCCATCTTCTATTGGCAGATGGCCATATTTATCTTTATATGCTCGTTGAATAATCAAGTCATCCGTCGGTCCTTCAACCAATATTACTTTTTCAGCCAAGACAAAGCGTAAGGTATCATACCCTGGCAACTTTACAAAATACTTTTTTGTGTCAGTTTTCAATTTTGAATATGATGATACTTCACCATTGTTAATTAAGATAACATTATCTAAACTAAGCTTATTTGCAATGTAGCTACTATGTGTAGTAATAAAAACTTGTTTACCTACAGACTCAATAATATGCCTTACAAGCATCGTCATATTGGTATAAGACAGATTGTTTTCGGGTTCTTCCACTAACACAATACTGGCTTGCTTAGCCACATTCTTCATAGCAAGTTCGATTTTAATAGAATTCTGTGTTCCAAAACCAATACTCTCAAATGGTGTATCTCCGATAATGATAGACATCTGACGCTTCCAATCATCTACAGTTTCTTCCTTCAAATCGATAGATACATCTCGCCCTGGTATAACAACTTGGCCTCTAACTGATTTATTCAACCGTTGAACAACTTCATTCTCTCTGAATTGATTTCGACTGTATCTATACGCTGAAGCAAGGTCAGTGACTTCCTTGTCCGAAAGGTTTTCAGTAATACTATCCGCTACGATTCGGTCTACAAGACTAGAGTAGTCTTTTCTAGTTGTATCAATCAAAATACTACTGAACGGAGCATAACGGTACGCAACAACAGCACCACTAAAATATGTATATGTTACATGATATAATTCAACCGGAATATCCTTAATTAGCCCATCTTTTAATAAACGCTTATATGTATCTGCATTCGTATCTGCCAGCTTTGCTTCAATATGGATGCCAACACAATTCTCTCCAAG
>JAZRYX010000001.1:0-8089 GCA_045600945.1 Lachnospiraceae bacterium | reverse complement strand
CTTGCCATACGGGAACAGATAAGTCTGCTTTAAGTCTTGCTATAATTCAGTTAAGGATGTAGAATGTCTTAACATTAATTTTGAGATCATATCTTTGGGACCATTCTGTTTTTCTATAACTGACAATTCCTTTACTTCATCCTGATTGCCGATGGAAGACACATATATGTTTGAATATGTTATGATTATCATATGAAACATGTGACAGTTTCCGTGCGTAATCTGGTTGAGTTCATCTTACGCAGCGGAGATATAGACAACAGAAAAGAGGTAAGCGGTGATCCTGATGCCATGCAGGAGGGACTTAGAATACACAAAAAGATTCAGAAGTCCATGCCCGTAGGTTATCATGCCGAAGTGACGTTAAAGGAAACGCGGGAATATGAGGACATGGCGCTTACCATCGAGGGTCGGGCTGACGGAATCTGGGAAAAGGAAGAGGACGGGCAGCGTGTCGTCATCATTGACGAAATAAAATCCCTCTATGCCAATCTTGATTTTTTGAATGATCCGAAGCCGGTACATCTTGCGCAGGCCAAATGCTACGCGGCAATTTACGGACCGGAAACAGGACTTGAAAAAATCGGTGTGCAGATGACTTATTGTGACATCGACACAGAGGGGATAAAGCGTTTCAGATTTACATATAAGGTAAATGAACTTCGTGAGTGGATCGATGAGCTGACGCAGAAATATATGGTATGGGCGCGGATGGATGCAGAGCATGAGAAGCGGCGCAATGAGTCGATAGCAGCACTTGAGTTTCCGTATGAGTATCGCCCGGGGCAGAAGGAACTTGCGGTTGATGTGTATCGTGCGATTTCGCGAGGGAGAAATCTTTTCATCAATGCGCCGACGGGTGTCGGCAAGACATTAAGTGTTATGTATCCTTCGCTTAAAGCGGTGGGAGAGGGTCTTGCATCAAAGATTTTTTATCTCACAGCAAAGACAGTGACGGCGAGTGTGGCAACGGGAACATTTACCCTGCTTGCGGAAAACGGTCTGGATATTAAGGCCGTGCATATCACAGCGAAAGAGAAGGCATGCGCGAACGGAGATTTTATTTGCAATCCGGATGCCTGCCCGTATGCGGAAGGACATTTTGACAGGGTCAACGATGCCGTGTTCGATATCATTATCCATGAAAATATAATTACACGCGAATTGATTTTTGATTATGCCGAAAAGCATAAGGTGTGTCCGTATGAGTTCTCACTGGATGTGAGCAACTGGTGCGACGCGGTCATCGGTGATTATAATTATGCATTTGACCCGAGGGTCAGACTGAGAAGATTTTTCGAGGCTGAGCTTCAGGATGAATATATATTCCTGGTTGATGAGGCGCATAATCTGGCATCGCGTGCATGCGAGATGTATTCGGCGACAATCGTCAAGGAGGACGTGCTTGAGTGCGCCCGCATGGTCAAAGGCATGAGCAGGACTTTGACTTCGGCTCTTACTTCAACTAATAAGAAAATGCTGGAGCTTAAGCGGGAGTGTGACGAGAGTTATGTAATATATCCCGAGCTTGCGGATCTGGCAAAGTCGATGAATCGTCTGCAGCTGGAGCTTTCAAAACTTCTTGAGAAGCAGAAGTTTTTCGACACGCGAGAAGAGGTGCTGGAGTTTTTCTTCAAGGTTAAGAAATTCAATGATATATATGTCGAGATGTTCCGCGGATATAAGATTTACGGAAAGATACAGTATGACGGGAGTTTCTGTGTGAAGCTTTTGTGTGTCAATCCGAGCGATAATATTCAGGCATGTCTTGCCTCGGCCCGGAGCGCGGTATTTTTCAGTGCGACGCTGCTGCCGATGCCGTATTACAAAGAGCTTATCACCGGCGACAAGGATGACTATGCAATTTATGCGGAGACTTCATTTACTCAGAATCAGAGGCTGCTTGCGACGGCGCGTGATGTCAGCAGTAAATATACAAGGCGTAACGCTGCGGAGTATCAGAAAATCGCAGAGTACATTAAGCAGGCTGTGTCGGCGAGAAAAGGTAATTATATTGCATTCTTCCCCTCGTATGAGTTTATGGAGCATGTCAGGGAATATGTGGATGATAACGAGAGCGATATCCTTGTTCAGAATCAGCGTATGTCTGAGAAAGAACGAGAGGAGTTTCTTGAGGAGTTCGGTCGGGAGAGAGACAGATCTCTGCTCGGACTTTGTGTTATGGGTGGTATCTTTTCCGAGGGAATAGACCTTACAGATGAGAAACTGATCGGAACCATCATTGTCGGAACAGGGCTTCCGATGATTAATACAGAATCGGAGATAGCAAAGAAGTATTTTGATGAGGACGGCAAGGATGGTTTTGCCTATGCTTATCGCTTCCCGGGAATGAATAAAGTCATGCAGGCAGCGGGACGTGTCATCCGCAAGGAGACAGACCGTGGCATCATATTGCTTTTGGATGAGAGATTCAATTATTCGGACTATCGGGTGTTGTTTCCGAAGGAGTGGAGCGACTGCCGCACCGTGAATCTTGATAATGTCAGGGCTGCTGTCGAAGCCTTCTGGAGTGAATCGTGAGCTTTAATTTCATCTGACCGTCCCCGGAGTGTCAAAATAGGAAAGGCGTCTTTCAAAAACTATCACTTATTCAAAATATGAGCATAGCAGTATAGTGTTACGATTAAACATAAATATAAGAGGCTGTGCACTAAGGTTATAGTGCGACAGCCCCTTTCATTTTTGAATTAAGCTTAATTAAGTCAGCATGTTCTGGATTTCTTCTGCGGAGATATTAAGTCTCTTGGCAGCTTCTTCTATGGGAACTTCTTTTGCCTTTACTTTTACAAGCATACTGATAGTTTCTTGAACTCCGGCTTTCTTGCCCTCTATGATTCCAGCTTTCTTACCCTCGATAAGACCTTCTTCTCGCCCAAGTTTTCTGTTTTCCATATCTCTCATCTGCTGTGTCATATACTGCGCCCTCCACCTTTCATGTGTGCGTGCCTCTTTGACATCGGTTTCTATCTCTCTTACTAAGCCACTTGTTCCGTCATCTTTTCCGGTACGTATATACCTTAGGAAGCTCTTCATTTCTTCAGGTATGTCCGGATCCTCAGACTTTCCGTTAATTAAGATGGTGTACATCTCATCGCCAAGTTCAATTGTTGAATCTTCTTTGCACAGGCTCTGAAATGTGTATATTGCTTTCTCAAATCCTTCTCTGATTCCGTTCTTACAGATAAAGATGACATATGTCGGATTCAGCTTCTCGTAATCCTCACTTTTCTGTATCTGGTCCAGTGCCATCATGCTGTGATAATATCTGACTCGCTTCGGAAGAGATTCCACAGTAGCTATCTGCATCTCCAGATCATATGTATTATGCTCTGCATCTTCAACTACGACATCAAGCCTTATTCCTTTTGAATCATATCGGATATCAATGATCTTCTGATAATCTATCGTATTTATCCGTGTGACTTTTCTGTTGAGGAGTAATTCAACTAACTTCCTACATAGTTCGGTGTTGCTGTACAGGATGTTCGCGAACATAAAATCGTCCGTAAACTCCAATTCTTCGTATGCTTTTCTATTCATATATCCTCCTAGTGTCGGCATACAAAGAGCAGTTTTAACCCCGGTTTATTGATTTGTTTTTACATTGAGAAACTTCCCCTCGTACAATATTTTACCATACACGAAGATTTTCATTCAAGCAATATGATCAATGATTCAGAGGATCTTTTTGGCCATAACATGAGAAATATAAACACAACTTTTCGAGGTGTATTTTATTGGCTATGGTTCTGCAAGCCTGCGAAAGCCGTCATCCTGAGAAGATATACTCATGATTGAGCAGGCAGAGAGAAAGATGCGTCCTACAGCCAGAAACATCGTTCCGGGACGCATTCGGCGGGCCAAAACCGTTACCATCGTGCGTCCTGTGGCGAGAAATAACCTTGTGGGACGCACCCAGGAAGCTTAATTTCGTCTGACCGTCTCCAGAGATGCGTCCTACGGCAAGAAATAATCTTACCGGCCGCACCCGGGAAGCTTAATTTCGTCTGACCGTCTCCAAAGATGCGTCCTGCAGTAAAAAACATCGTTCCGGGACGCACCCGGCGAGCCGGAAATTGTGAAATATTTGTAAAATTAGCACTCAAAGCTTGCGAGTGCTAATTTTTGTGTTATACTGTATATAGAATAAGTTTGGATATGTCAGTAGATATTCTTACTTGCAATAAAGGAGGCGATTACAATGACAAACAAAAAAGGTAATCTTTCAATAAACAGTGAGAATCTGTTCCCAATCATCAAAAAATGGCTCTACAGCGACCAGGACATTTTTGTGCGTGAGATGATCTCCAACGCGACCGACGCCATCACAAAACTGCGCAAACTCTCCCTTATCGGCGAGTACAACGCACCGGATGACGAAAAATACAAAATCACGGTTGAAATCAGCCCGAATAAGAAAACTCTTTCCTTCACCGATAACGGAATCGGTATGACCGCAGACGAAGTCGAAGAGTACATCAATCAGGTCGCATTCTCAGGCGCCAAGGACTTCATCGAGAAGTACAAGGACAAAGCTAACGACGACCAGATCATCGGTCATTTCGGACTCGGTTTCTACTCGGCATTTATGGTAGCGGAAAAAGTTACCATCGACACACTTTCTTATAAGGAAGGCAGCGAAGCCGTACACTGGGTATCCGACGGCAGCGGCGAGTTCGAGATGAGCTCATCCGACCGCACAGAGCATGGAACAACGATCACACTTTTCCTCAACGACAATTGCTACGAATATTGCAACGAGTATCGTGTAAGAGAAGTTCTCGAGAAATATTGTTCATTCATGCCCGAGGAGATTTATCTTGTAAATGCTGACGAAGCCGCCAAGAAAGCCGCAGAGGCCGCCAAAGCATCCGACAAAAAAGCCGATACCAAAGAAGACGAGGAATCCAAACCGGCAGAGCCAAAGCCCGTAAACGACATCCACCCGCTGTGGACCAAGACCCCGAGCGAGTGCAAAGAAGAAGAGTACAAAGAGTTCTACCGCAAAGTATTCCATGATTACAGAGAGCCGCTTTTCTGGATACATCTGAACATGGATTACCCGTTCAACTTAAAAGGCATCCTCTACTTCCCGAAAGTAAATCTCGAGTACGAGACACTCGAAGGAAAGATCAAACTTTATAACAACCAGGTATTTATCGCCGACAACATCAAGGAAGTTATCCCCGAATTCCTTATGCTTCTTAAAGGCGTTATCGATTGCCCGGATCTTCCGCTCAACGTATCACGTTCCGCACTTCAGAACGATGGATTTGTCAAGAAGATCCAGGACTACATCAACAAGAAAGTCGCAGACAAACTCGTCGGCATGTGCAAGACAGACCGCGAGAATTACGAGAAATGCTGGGACGATATCTCTCCGTTCATCAAGTACGGATACTTAAAAGACGAGAAGTTCGGCGAGAAGATGTTCGACTACATTCTCTACAAAGACTTAAACGGCAGGTACCTCACATTCAAAGACCTCGTTCCCGAGGATGAGAAAACGACCGCAACAGATGATAAGGGAAATGCTGTCGAGGCCGAAGTTGTAAATGATGATGCCGGTGACACTTCCGAAGAGAAAAAAGAAAAGACAAAAATATACTATGTCAGCGACGAGCGCGAACAGTCTCAGTTCATGAACAGATTCAAAGACGAAGATAAGACAGCAGTTCTTCTGACTCACAACATCGATATGCCGTACATTCAGAAAATCGAGATGACAAAAGATAATGTAAGCTTCGTACGTATCGATACTGAAATTGATTCGGAAGAACTCGGCGATGATGATAAGAAGAAATTCGATAAACTCGGTGACAAGGTTAAAAAGTATATCGGCAATGACAAACTCAAAGTCGAGATAAAAGAACTCAAGGATGCTGAGACAGCTTCTATGATTACCACATCAGAAGAGTCACTGCGTATGCAGGAGATGATGAAGCAGTACGGAATGATGGGCATGAACATGGGCGATATGGGTATGACAGAGCAGACGCTTGTACTTAATGCAAAGCATCCGCTGGTACAGTATCTGCTTGATCACAAGAAGAGCGCAATGACTGAAAAAGTTGCAAAACAGCTTTATGATATGGCACTTGTAAGCAATAATCAGCTGGCTCCGGACAGAATACCTGAGTTCATAAAGAGAACAAGCGAAATTATGATTGAAATCACAAAATAAGATTCAGCCTGACCCGTATTAAACCATTGTTGAATTATTATTTGAAAATGCGATAATGCATTCATAAGGATTAAGTACTCCGCTTTGGATACCGGATGTTGAGATTATCTCATCATATCCGTTCAGTATCTCAGCGGGGTATTTTGTTGCCTTTTTTGAAAAATTAGTAATAATAACAGCAGATGACGTATCATCGCTTCTTCTGTAAGCAAAAATGCTTTCACTTTCATTCAATAATTCTTCGTAGTCACCATAGCACAGTACAGGATGTTTTTTGCGGATATCAACCATGTTTCTGTACCATGCAAGTACTGTGTTATCATCATTACACATATCCCATTGGACGGGAGTTCTTGCATTATCACGGCTTAAACGGCAGACACATTTGAGCGCATCTTCTTTGGAAATATTATTATCCAGAGCATAATAATACTGGTTTATAGTTGAGATATCGTTAAAGTCATCGATGCTTTTAAATGCAGCATTGCACATGCCAAGTTCCTCACCCTGATAAACAAAAGGTGTGCCTCGCATAGTAAGTAACACGGTCCCGAGTACTTTTGCTTTTTTAACGGCATCATCATCATTTAAGAAAAAATGATTTATCGATCTTGGCTGGTCGTGATTCTCAAAAAATACCGGACACCATCCGTCGCCGGATGTCATAATCTGTTCTTTGCTGATGATGGTTTTAATATCATTTAAAGAGAAATCCCTGGTAAGATACCAGATTTCCTGATCGGAAAACTGTATGTTTACCAGATCAAAACGAAAAATCATATCGAAGACACCGCTTTTCCCTACCCACTGGTTGAGTTCATCTGAGGGAACCCCGTTTGCTTCACCGACAGTAAAAATATCTTTGCCGTCGGCAACATTTGACTTAAATTCATGCAGGAAATCCAGTATTCCCGGAGTGTTGGCGATAGCTTCGTGAACTGAACTCATACCATCACTGCCGTCGGGAGGGGAACTTTTATAATCCGCGGGTTTTTTGATATATGTTATGGCATCGATTCTGAATCCGCCTATGCCTTTGTTCAGCCAGTAATTTGATACTTTGTAAAGCTCTTTCCTGACTTCCGGATTTTCCCAATTGAGGTCAGGCTGGGTCTTGTCGAATGTATGCATATAGTATTGGTTTCTGTTCTCGCAGTATTCCCATACAGAGCCACCGAAAATACCTCTCCAGTTATTCGGTGCCTGTCCGTTTTCATTGGGATCACGCCATATATACCAGTTGCTTTTATCATTGACTTTGTCCTTACTTGATTCCTGAAACCATTCACACTGATCAGACGTATGATTAAAGACCAGATCCATGACGATACGGATATTTCTCTCATAAGCCTTGTTAATAAGCTCATCCATATCATCCATGGTTCCGAATATCGGATTGACATTATAATAATCGGACACATCGTATCCGTTATCCCGCATCGGTGAGGCATATACAGGTGCAAGCCATATTGCACCGACACCTAAATCTTTTAGATAGTCAAGCTTACTTATGATTCCGCGTATATCACCGATACCGTCACCGTTGCTGTCACAGAATGTTTTAGGATATACTTCATATACGAGAGTTTTCTGCCACCATTTTAATTGATCTGTCATACTGCCTCCTTGCTTTTTCTGTTCCTGTATTCTCCGGGAGAGACACCCATGAATTTCTTAAAACACTGCACGAAATAGCTTTGCGAACAGAAATGATAGAACGTCGCTATTTCAGAGAAGTCCTCATTACCGTTTAATACGAGATGAGAAGCTTCCTCTACTCTTTTTCGCTGTATCCATTCACTTATGGTTTTTCCTGTTTCTTTGTGAAATAATGCAGAAAGGTAGCTGGGATTTACATACACTTCCTCGGCTATCTGTCTTATT